>NZ_JBSFCW010000100.1:0-1021 GCF_053593595.1 Streptomyces sp. NPDC002206 | reverse complement strand
GACCGTGTGGACCGTTGCCGGGCCGCGCACGTTCCTGACCACCGCGTCTTCGCCACCAAGGGAGACCTCGCCCGCGACATGATCCGCCGGGCCCATGACTCCCCGCTCCGCTTCAGCTGGGTCACCGCAGACGCCGCCTACGGACAGGACAGCCGCTTCCGCCGCTTCATCGAAGACCTCCAGCTCCACTACGTCGTGGCCGTGCCCAAGTCCCAGCAGGTCCACGGGCCTCGTATCGAGGACCGCTTCCGCCGCGCGGCACCGCCGGAAGCCTGGCAACGCCTGCCCGCCGGCCCCGGAGCGAAGGGCGAGCGCGTCTACGACTGGGCCGGTGCCCTCCTGCCCGTCGTCCGGGAGCGCGACGGCGACGAGCCCACCCGGCGACGGTGGATGCTCGCCCGCCGCAGCATCTCCAACCCCGACGAGATCGCCTACTTTCTGGCCAGCGCCCCGCTCGACGCCACTCTCGCGGACCTCGCCCGGATCGCCGGGTGCCGCTGGAAGATCGAGGAGTGCTTCCAGAGCGCCAAGAACGAATGCGGGCTCGACGAGTACGAGGTCCGCCGCTACACCAGCTGGTACCGGCACATCACCCTCGCCATGCTCGCCCACGCCTTCCTCGCGGCCGTGGCCGCTCTGGAACGCGAAAAGGGGGCCGGGACGACGACACGCCCGACCTCGTGGACCTCACACCGGCCGAGATCCGCCGTCTCCTGGCAGCTGGCCCTCCACCCCGAGAACACCGTGATCACGCCGTGAACTGGTCGCGGTGGAGGCGACGTCACCAGGCGCGCGCCCGCCACTGCCACTACGCGCGGCGCGGCTACCTGTTCGCCGGCACCAGATGGCCAAAGCCCTCGCACGCCTGTGACGCCCCAGCTAAACTCCCCGCCATCAGGCCGCTGACCAGCCCAAATACCGAAGTACGGCTGGAGTACTAGTACTCCAGCAGTACTTTGTGGCTTGACCTGGGGAAACGTCGAGCGGTGGGAGTGTAGCGGGCAGGTTGCCGTCACGGACG
>NZ_JBSFCW010000099.1:0-1032 GCF_053593595.1 Streptomyces sp. NPDC002206 | reverse complement strand
CTCGGCGATCTTCAGGGCTTCCTCGATGAGCGTCTCGACGATCTTCGACTCGGGAACCGTCTTGATGATCTCGCCCTTCACGAAGATCTGCCCCTTGCCGTTCCCCGACGCCACACCCAGATCCGCCTCACGGGCCTCACCCGGACCATTGACGACACAGCCCATCACGGCAACCCGCAACGGCACCTCCATGCCCTCAAGACCCGCAGACACCTGATCCGCCAGCTTGTACACATCCACCTGCGCACGACCGCACGACGGACACGACACGATCTCCAACCGCCGCTGCTTCAGATTCAACGACTCCAGAATCTGCAGCCCGACCTTGACCTCCTCGGCCGGCGGCGCCGACAACGACACCCGGATCGTGTCCCCGATCCCCTCACTCAACAACGCACCGAACGCCACCGCAGACTTGATCGTCCCCTGGAACGCCGGCCCCGCCTCCGTCACCCCCAGATGCAACGGGTAATCACACTGAGCCGCCAACTGACGGTACGCATTCACCATCACCACCGGATCGTTGTGCTTCACCGAGATCTTGATGTCCCGGAACCCGTGCTCCTCGAACAGCGACGCCTCCCACAACGCCGACTCCACCAGAGCCTCAGGAGTCGCCTTCCCGTACTTCTTCAACAACCGCGCATCCAACGAACCCGCATTCACACCGATCCGGATCGGCGTCCCCGCATCGTTCGCCGCCCGCGCGATCTCCTTCACCTTGTCATCGAACTGCTTGATGTTCCCCGGATTCACCCGCACCGCAGCACAGCCCGCATCAATCGCCGCGAACACATACTTCGGCTGGAAATGAATATCCGCGATCACCGGAATCTGCGACTTCCGCGCAATCGTCGCAAGCGCATCCGCATCATCCTGCGTCGGACACGCAACCCGCACGATCTGACAGCCCGACGCCGTCAGCTCCGCGATCTGCTGCAACGTCGCACCGATGTCCGACGTCCGGGTCGTGGTCATCGACTGCACCGACACCGGCGCATCCCCACCGACCGCCACCGACCCGACCTGGAT
>NZ_JBSFCW010000098.1:0-1134 GCF_053593595.1 Streptomyces sp. NPDC002206 | reverse complement strand
GGCCCTGTTTGCCGCGATCGACCGGCGAGCGCCCAGCCACCTCGCCGCCGCCGGGGGCCTTGGTGATGGAGCCGTCGACGGCGATCTGGTCGAGCACGAGCCCGACGATCCGGTCGTAGGACTCAAGCGCGATCTGTTTGAGTCGGGCGAAGAAGCCGAGCCGGATCCACTCGTGCGGCGTTGCGGATCGTGGTCGCCGAGCAGGTCGTGTCGGAGACCGCCTGGTAGGAGCAGCCAAACCGCAGGAGCTGGAGCAGCTTGTCGAACACGATCCGGTCGCTGATACGGCGGCGGTGGCAACCCAGCGGGTGGGCGGGATCGACCGCAGGGCGCTTGGGCAGCAGTGCCGCGAATTGATCCCAGAGCGGGTCGGTCAGCCATGATGGAAGGACGGGCACAGATCTCCCCAGTGGTCACAGAGCGTCGCAACTCCATGATCACTGGGACCTGTTCCCACCTTGTTGCCGGGGCTCCACACGCCGCCTATCTGCGCGGCCTCTAAGCCTCGATCCACCGAGTGACTCGCGTGCTGTGGATGAGCAATCAAGAAGAGGTGCCTGCTGACCTGCGATGATGGGAGTTCTGACGCTTCCAGCACGCACAATCAGCAAGGCACCTCGTAGATGCAAGTTTCCCATACTCCGGCAGCGGTCTCCGCTGTGTTCGATAACCCGAACCTGATCGCGTATGCCGGGCTGCTGCCGGTGCTACGGCTGGCCGAGCGGTGCGGGCTTTCGGACCTGGTGACGCAGAAGGTGAAGCTGACCGGGACGAAGAACGGGGCGGGGGCCGCGGCGGACGCCAAGGTCCCCAGCATCGTGGCCGGCATGGCCGCGGGTGCGGACAGCATCGACGACCTCCGCATGCTGCAACACGGGGCGATGCCGGCCGTGTTCGCAGGTGCCCGTGCCCCGTCCACGCTGGGCACCTTCCTGCGGGCGTTCACCCACGGTCATGCCCTTCAACTCCACGCCGTGCACCGCCGGTTCCTGGCCGCGCTGGCCGCGCACACCCCCTTGCTGCCCGGCGCGGGAGAGAAGGCGTTCATCGATGTCGACTCCACCCACAAGCGGGTCTACGGCCGGGCGAAACAGGGCGCCGAGTACGGCCGGTTCAAGGGCATCCGCACCCTGC
>NZ_JBSFCW010000097.1:0-1276 GCF_053593595.1 Streptomyces sp. NPDC002206 | reverse complement strand
TCGGCCGGCCCGGCGCCCGCAGGAACACCGCCAGGACCGCGGAGGCGAGCCCGATGCTGCCCGCGAGGGCGAAGGCACCGCCGTAGCCCCAGGCATGGACGACGAGGGCGCCGACGCCGGAGCCGACCAGGCCGGAGATCAGCTTCGAGCTGTAGACCATTCCGTAGTTCGAGGCGTTGTTGTTCTCACCGAAGTAGTCCGCGGTCATCGCGGCGAACAGCGGGAAGATGGCGCCGCCACCGAAGCCGGAGACCATCGAGCAGAACAGGAAGAACGGCATCGAGCCGATGTCGCCGGAGAAGAAGACCCCGAACTGCGCGGATCCCAGGACCAGACAGACGATGATCAGCGTGTTGCGGCGTCCGTACCGGTCGGAGATCCAGCCGATGACACCCCGGCCGGTCCCGTTCACGATCGCCTTGAGCGACATGGCCGTGGCCACGATGCCGCCGGCGAACCCCATTTCCTTGCCGAACGGCACCTGCATGGCGATACCGAAGATGTTGATGCCTGCCGTGCAGAGCAGACAGAACCACATCATCCACAGCACCGGGGTCCGGGCCGCCTCACGCGGGGTGTACTGCTTGACCGCCGGCGGGTTCTTGGCCAGCGACCGCACGATCCGCGGGTCGTCCGAGACCTTCAGCGGATCGACGTGGTCGGGCCACCAGTTCTTCGGCGGGTCCTTGAAGAACCAGCCGGCGACCGCGACGACCGCACAGCAGACGACCCCGACGGAGACCAGAACACCCTGGTAGTTGGACAGGTCCATGTACGAGGTGAAGAGGAACACGAACGGCACCGAGCCATAGGCGAAACCGCCGTTGACCATGCCGGTCTTGCCGCCCTTGCGCTCCGGGTACCACTTGCCGACCATGTTCACGCAGGTCGCGTAGACGAGTCCGGCGCCGATACCGCTGAACATGCCGAAGCCGAAGTAGGCGACGATGACATGCGGTGCGTACGCCAGCGAGAGATAGCCGAGCAGGGTGCCCAGCGCTCCGAGCATCATCGCGCTCCTGGCCGGCAGTCTCCCGCTCTCGCGGAGCTGCCCGGCCGGGAAGGCCACGGCTGCCTGGAAGAAGATCCAGACCCCCATCAGCCAGAAGATGTGGCCGCTGGCCCACATGTGCGCGTCGTGCAGCGTCTCCTCGGCGGAGGTGAACGCGTACTCCGACGAGCTGATGCCCATCATGCCGATCCACGGGAAGAGCACCATGGTCCAGCGCGGTCTCCGCATGATGTCCCGGTCGGACTCACCGAGCCGGAACACGCG
>NZ_JBSFCW010000096.1:0-1309 GCF_053593595.1 Streptomyces sp. NPDC002206 | reverse complement strand
GGCGAATTCCAGGGGTCGTTGCAACACAGGTGATCAACTGGCTGTTGCCAGGAGCTTAGCGAGACGCTCGGCTGGGGTTTCCCAGCAGAGCGTTTTGCGTGGGCGGCTGTTGAGTTCGGCGGCCACGGCGTCCAGCTCTTCTGGTCCGTAGCGGGCCAGGTCGGTGCTCTTGGGGAAGTACTGCCGGAGCAAGCCGTTCGTGTTCTCGTTCGAACCGCGTTGCCAGGGGCTGCCGGGATCGCAGAAGTAGACCGGCATGTCCGTGGCGGTGCTGAACTCACTGTGCAGGTGCATCTCGGAGCCCTGGTCCCAGGTGAGAGAGCGTCTGAGCTGAGCGGGGAGGGTGGAGACTGTCTGGATGAGTGCGTCGCGCATGTGGGCGGGCTGGCGGCCGTCGGGCAGATGGACGAGGGCGACGAAGCGGCTGGAGCGCTCGACGAGTGTGCCGATTGCGGACTTGTTGGCCTTGCCGATGATGAGGTCGCCTTCCCAGTGCCCAGGAATGGCCCGGTCCGCCGCTTCTGCGGGACGCTCGCTGATCATCACCATGTCTTTGGCCATGCGGGGCTGACGCTTGTAGGACTGGCGGTGCGGCCGGCGCATAACCCGTCCGGTCCGCAGGGCTTTGGCCAGTTCGCGGCGGAGTTCTCCGCGGCCCTGGACGTAGAGGGCTTGGTAGATCGTCTCGTGCACCACATGCATCTCCGGGCGGTCGGGGAAGTTCCGGCGGAGCTGCTGGACGATCTGCTCGGGGCTCCAGCGCCTGCTCAGATGCTGCTGGATGAATTCTCGCAGCTCAGGGCTCTGACCGATCTTCCCGGGCTTCGGCCGGGGCCTGCGGGCATCGGCACGGGACTGGGCGGCGTGAGGCCGGTAGTGCCACCGGCCGCCTCTGCCGGGAGTGCAGTTGCGGTGGATCTCCCGGCTGACCGTGGACGGGCTGCGGCCCAGCTCCGCGGCAATCGTGCGAATCGAGGCCTTCTCCCGCAACCGGTCCGCTATATGGATCCGGTCGGCCTCACGCAAGTAACGCGAGGGGCCCTCAGGCGTCCCCGGACGCGTCACGGGCGGGCTTCCCTTGTGCCGGCCCGACGGCCGCCAGCCGTTACGCCACCTCATACCGGTCCGCCGGTCGATGCCGACAATCCGGCACGCTTCCCCACTACCCACCCCCTGGTCCATGAGTCGGAAGTATTCCTCCCGCTCACGCACCAGGATCCGGCGTCCTTGTGGCTTCCGATCCTTCCGGATCTCGAACGTCATCGCACCCCTTGAGCTGGGGTGTTGTGACGACCACTAGAACGGAAGG
>NZ_JBSFCW010000095.1:0-1325 GCF_053593595.1 Streptomyces sp. NPDC002206 | reverse complement strand
AAGGTCGTCCCGGGGCGGGGAAGCCTCACGTCGTGATCACAGAACAGGCAGGCGAGACCTGGGACCGCGACCTGGACCACCTCTTCACCACCATCGGGCACCACTTCGGCCGCGTCGAACCACGCCGCCGCATGCGGGACTACGTGCGCGCACTACTCGGCCCGGTGGCCCGAAAGAACAGCTGGCAACTTGCCGAACACGCCGGCCACGCCACCCCCGACGCACTGCAGCACCTGCTCTCCCGAGCCCGCTGGAACCCTGACGGCATCCGCGACGACCTGCAGGCCTACGTCGCCGAACACCTCGGCCGCCCCAACGGGGTGCTGATCATCGACGACACCGGCTTCCTGAAGAAGGGCACCACCTCCGCCGGAGTCCAAAGGCAGTACTCCGGCACCGCCGGCCGCACCGAGAACTGCCAGATCGGCGTCTTCGCCGCCTACGCCAGCACGGCCGGCCGTGCTCTCGTGGACCGCGAGCTCTACCTGCCCAAGTCCTGGACCGACGACCGCGACCGCTGCCGCGCCGCCAAGGTCCCAGATCAGCGGGAGTTCGCCACCAAGAACACCCTCGCGGCAACGATCGTCCGCAGGGCTCTGGCCTCGCCGCTGCCGATCGCCTGGGTCACGGCGGACGCTGCTTACGGACAGGACAACCGCTTTCGCCGGATGCTGGAAACATCCGGCGTCGGCTACGTCCTGGCCGTCCCCAGGTCTCAGTTCTCCCTGGCCGGACCACGCATCGACAGGGCCTTCGAACAGGCCCCCGACCAGGCATGGGAACGCCGTTCCTGCGGCGCGGGCGCGAAGGGACAGCGCGAGTACGACTGGGCGGGGGTCCAGTTGCGCCCGGTGGACGAATACGACCACCAGGACGGCGTGTTGATCCGCCGACGGTGGGCGCTGGCACGGCGCAGCCTGAGCCGGCCGGACGAGATCGCCTACTACCTCGCCTACGCGCCGCTGGACGTCACCGTGGACGAACTGGTCCGCGTCGCGGGCGCCCGGTGGGCGATCGAGGAGTGTTTCCAGGCCGCGAAGAACGAGTGCGGCCTGGACGAGTACGAGGTTCGCCGCTATGTCGGCTGGTACCGGCACATCACCCTGGCCATGCTCGCCCACGCCTTCCTCGCGGCGATGAGCACGCGAGCGGCCGAAAAGGGGGGTCCGCCGGTGAGGATGCCGTGGTCATCGAGCTCACTGTGGCAGAAGTGCGGCGACTCCTGGCAGCTCATGCACCCCGAGATTCCCGCACCCACACCCACGCGCTGAGCTGGTCGCACTGGCGCAGACGACGCCAAGCGGTGGCCCGCCGCTGCCACTACC
>NZ_JBSFCW010000094.1:0-1411 GCF_053593595.1 Streptomyces sp. NPDC002206 | reverse complement strand
CGACTGCGCGGCCTGTCGTCGGTAATGGCTGGCTCTGGACCGGGCCTGATGGCGGCGTCGCCAGTCCGACCAGCCGAGCCGGTGGGCCACATCGTGCTCACCGACCGGCTATTAGAACGGCGGCCCGAAGGAGGTGGCGGGAACGTCCGAAGCCAGCCCCAGGGCATTGCGGACATCCCGCTGGTACTTGTAGTCAGGGTGGCCCCAGGCATCGTCGGAGCGGGCGAAGTAGCTGTCCGAGCCATGTGCCGCCACAGCCTTGCGCCACAGCTCGGCGCTCTTCCGCAGCTCCCCGACATAAGCGGCGACCATTGGCCTGGCGCCGACCGGCCAGGTGGCGGCCTTGAGGCTGTCCGCCTCGTGGTCCAGCGCGGCCGCCAACTTCACAGACCAGGCGCGGTTGGCGGCCAGGCTGCCCAGGTCCGGATAGGTCTTCCAGACACGCCCGGACGCCAGCTCCAGCCTCAGGAAGGCAATCTGGTCCTCCGGCAGGTTGGTCTCGTCCTTGCGTACGCTGCTGGCGGTCCGGCCGTGTGTGTCGGCAGTGAAGCAGACGGCGGTCGTGCTGCCCGACTGCCGGGTCTCCCGGGTCGGATAGAAGTAGTTGACGCCCAGCGTGTCGGGCATCGACCAATCGTCCATGATGTAGTCGGTCAGCCGATTCCTGCACTGGTGGTAAGAGTGTTTCGCGAGGGCAACGTCGGTGCCGCCAGGTCCGGTGAGCGAGACCGTGGCGAACACCTCGCCGTCGTGTGGTCGGGAGCACGCCACGCGTATCGCGGAGTAGACCTCCCCCCGCTGCGAGCTGGTGAAACAGGCGCCCACCGCGAGGCTGGCGGCCGACCAGTCACCCGCCCCGGACACCCGCTTGTCCGGATCCGCGTCCACGCCGCCGAAGATCGACCCGCCGATCGGGCCCATCGCCAGGGCGACTCCACCGAGCACCAGCACCGCGCTAGAAACCACACCAGCGATAGCTAGTCCGCGGCCCCTCCCGTTGAGTCTGCGCAGCAATGCCAGCGCGGCGATGCCGGACTCTGACGGCGTGGACGGCGGTATGGCGGACATGGGTCTCCGGTTGACCTGGGTAGATACGAGTGCGAAGCCAGGATCGTCGCACCAACGAGGCATCGCTGTCACCCCATCGTCGGCCGGGGTTCGTCGAGAAAACTGCCTCCGCGATCAGGCGTTTCCTCGGCGTCGTTTGAGCGCATTCAAACGACGCCGAGAGAAGCATGCGTGGGGCGGCGAACGCGGAGCCGACGTGGATCAGCGGTTCTGCGCAGCGCGGGCATCGCCGCTGGTTGTCCCCCCAGCAGTGCCTCTGCGCACGTCCACGAGGCAGCGTGCCAGCTCGCAACCGCCCCATGCGACCGAAAATCCTGCAAGATCACGATCTACGGCTGGAGTA
>NZ_JBSFCW010000093.1:0-1583 GCF_053593595.1 Streptomyces sp. NPDC002206 | reverse complement strand
AGCTTGGCGTTTAACCTCGCTGGGCTTGGTGTTCCTTGATCGATTCGGCGCGTTTGATGGTCTTGCCGACGTCGTGGCGCCTGGCCCGTTGCTTGTTCTTCGAGCCGGGAGGCCGTCCGGGACCTGGTCGGGACGGTTTCGGTGCGGCCGCCGGGCGGGCTGCTGTCGCGCGGACGTTGCGAAACCCCCGGCGGACCCGGGTGGGGGTGAGGCGGCGGGGCTCGCTGGGCCGTTCCCAGGGGCGCCGGAGGTCCTCCGCGAGGGGCCGGGCGAGGCGGAGCTGGGTGTGGGCGGCGATGATCAGCCAGGTCCACAGGTCGGCCGTGTCGGGATTCCTGACCTTCGGGGCGGTCCAGCCCAGGGTCTGTTTCATCAGCCGGAAGGTGTGCTCCAGGTCGAAGCGGCGGAGGAAGGACTGCCACCAGCGGTCCACGTCCGCCTGCGCGGCGGCGGTGGCCGAGCACCACAACCAGACCGGTTTCGGGTCGCGGTCACCGGGCGGGCGCTCGACCTTCAGGCGGATCAACGTGCCGTGCAGGACGGGGAGTTCTTCCTCTGCGTGGTTCAGCCAGGGGCCGCGGTGGGTGAGCCGGGGGTGCATCCGGTCCCAGGCCGTCGCGGTGGCCGTGCCGTAGCGGGTGGTGTCCGTGGCGGTCGTGACGTCGGGCTCGTGCCAGCTGTCGGGCTTCTTGAACGTGAGGACGCCGCCATGCCGGCGAGGGCGCCCGCCCCGTGGACCCGGCCGGGCGGGGCCGGGGTCGCGGAGCATGACCCGGTCCGAGCGCAGGCGCCCGACCAGCACGATGGGAAGGTCGGCGAGAGCGTGGGTCAGGTAGGCGACGTCGTAGCCGGAGTCCATCACGATCAGGATGTCCGGATCGCCCGGTCTCAAGTGGCCTGCGCTCGTCAACCGCTCGACAACATCGCGGAGTTGGGCGGAAGTGACGGTGGTCGCGTCGTCGGCCGGCCCCAGGCGGACCGCGTCCAGGATCGCGACCCAGGAGGTGCGGCCGGACTCCAGGGCCGCGACGAAGGAGTAGGGCCAGCCGGGCACCAGCTGGTCCGTCTTGCGGTCGCCGCGTCCGTAGACATGGCAGAAGAGCCGGTCGCTGCTGGTGGGAGCGTCGGGTCGCAGCCAGTGCGACACGTCCACGGCGAGCACGATCCGCCCGTCGGCCGCCTTCGGTAGCGGCAGGCCCGCCAGCGCGCGGCGCAACCGTGTCGGCTCCAGCCAGCCACGGTCCAGGGCCGCGTACAGCGCACCGTGCCCGCGCCGGTGCTCGACCGCCAAGGAGAGCTCGACCAGGGTTTTCACCGGCCCGTCCGCGCACAGCACCGCGTCGGTGAGCTCGAAGAGCGCGTCCGCGCGGCTGTACAGGCAGTCGTAGAACTCGACACGAAAGTGGGACAGGACGCCCAGTGCGGCGTCGGCGGGACCTGCAGGAGCGAGACTCTTCACCAGCGGCCGTTCCTTCACGCGACGTTGCTCGACACCTCGAAGCGTGAAGAACGGCCGCCCTGCTGTCCCTCGAAGAACACGAGATCAGCGGGTCGAGTGAACCGGCGAGGTTAAACGCCAAGCT
>NZ_JBSFCW010000092.1:0-1626 GCF_053593595.1 Streptomyces sp. NPDC002206 | reverse complement strand
CCCTTCAGTTGGAGATCGACTGGTCCGCTGTAGTTCGGTGAGGGTGAGGCGGTGGTCGTGCATCGGTGCTCGTGAGTGCCTTGTTGCGGTTGCGTCGGCGGTGGCAGGCGCGAGCGAGGGCCTGGTGGCATCGGCGCCACCTTGACCAGTGCAGTGCATGTCGGATGCGCTGGGCCGGGATGGGCTGCGGGGTCGTGATCGCCAGCAGGCGGCGGATCTCATAGGCCGTCAGGGGAACCGGGGCGAGACTGCTGCTGCTGGTGGGGCCGGGGTGGGCCCCCTCTCTGCGCCGCCGGTTCGGCGAGCCGGGCGAGGCGCTCGAGCGGATCGCTGTCAGCGCCGAGACCGCCATCCTGTTCGTTGGCGGCTGCGGCAGCCTGGACGGCCAGGAACGCGGCGGCGAGCTGGGCCAGGGTGACGTGCCGGTACCAGCCGTGCCAGGAACGCACCTCGTAATCGGCCATCCCCGCCGCCGACTTGGCCAGCTTGATCCCCTCCTCCACCCGCCACCTGGCCCCGGGCACCTGGACCAGCTCCTCCACGGTGGTCTGCTCCGGCCCCCAGGCCAGGTAGTAGTCACGCTTGGAGGGATCTTCCTCACGCGGGCGGCGGCGGGCGATCACCCACCGGGCCCAGTCCTGCCCGCCGGTGCCGATGAGCGCCTCGGGGTCCGGGAGGCGGCGCACCCACCAATGCCACCAGCGGGAGTCCAACTGGCTGGGGCCGGCCGACAGCTGGACCCAGTCCTCATCGGCGGCCACCCGCTCGATCAGGCGGGCCAGGTGACGCCAGCCCGGACGCGGCAGCACCGTTTGATCGGACGGCACGTTCACCACGTACGGCAGCTGCCGCTCCTCCAGGAAGGCGCGGAAGGCGCCGTCACGGCCGTAGACCTCATCGGCAGCCACCCACACCCTGCCCTGCGGCAGGTCGGGCACGATCCGGGCGATCATCTTCTCGGCCAGGCGGGGCTTGGTGGCGAAGCCGACCTCGTCGGGGACGTGGGCGGCCCGGCAGCGCGCCCGGTCCGAAGTCCATTCCTTGGGCAGGTACAACTCCCGGTCGAACAGGGCCTGTCCGCGTGAGGTCGCCCAGGCCGCCATCACCCCGATCTGGCAGGGGAAGACCCCGCCCAGCGTGCCGGTGAACTGCCGCGCGACCCCGGCCGAGGCCCGGCCCTTCTTCGCGAAGCCGGTCTCATCCACCACCAGCACCCCGGCCCCGCCCGGCCCGGGCCCGCTCCCGCCGTCGTTCAAGCCGGCCACCACGTAACGGCGCACGAAGTCCCGCAGCTCATCCGCCTCCCAGCGGGCCCGGTCCAGCAGATGCTGCTGCCCCCACGGCTCAGCGTCACCCCCGTACTCGGCCAACTGCCAGCCGTTCTTGCGCGACAGCGGCGCCAGCAGCCCTCGCACGCACGCCGCCGCCCGCCGCCGCAGATCCGCCCGCGGGAAGCACCCGCCGACCTCCAGCAACAAAAGCTCGAGCTGGTCACCGACCTCCTCGGCCCGCTCCAGATCCGTGACGTCCAGCGGCACATCCAGCAACTTCGCGTGCATACCGGCCAGTTACCCGCACCGACAGATCACCGAACTACAGCGGACCAGTCGATCTCCAACTGAAGGG
>NZ_JBSFCW010000091.1:0-1731 GCF_053593595.1 Streptomyces sp. NPDC002206 | reverse complement strand
CTGATGCCCATCATGCCGATCCACGGGAAGAGCACCATGGTCCAGCGCGGTCTCCGCATGATGTCCCGGTCGGACTCACCGAGCCGGAACACGCGGCCGTTGCGGTCCGTCACCTCCCTGTACGGAATGTGTGATGATATGTCAGTTGTCGTCATGCCATTTCCCCTACGTCGCAGAACCCTGATCAGCGCCCCCTGTCCGGTTCCCTTGTGCCGTCAGGACCAGTCCGCCCCGCAATCCGCCCCACAGCCGGCCGGGTTCCCTGCACCCTGGCCCGGCCCGGAGCGCGCGTGCGCTCACGAGTCCTGACTTCGCGTCACCACATGTGCAACCCCCTCCACGACGACGGGAACAGTGATCCACTCCACACGTGAAGACTTTGCATACGATATGGAGTAGACCGTATTCTGTAGACGGGGCGTCACTCTGTCTAGGGGCTGCACTCCGTCTTTCTTGCCCGGATGTCACGCGGAGGTCCGCGTCCGCCGCGTCGGACCGCGGCGGACTCCCATCGGACCACGATCTCCTTTGGGCGTCGGGGTGTTACTCAGGTCTGCAACGCTGCCCGGCGGCACCAACGCAGGGGCTCCGGGTGGTGACCCGCGCGGCGTCGGACGGCCGACGAGCCGGAACCCGCGAGCTCGGCGTTCCACCCCGTCGTGCCACACATTCCGAGGACGACCCGCCGGCCGATATGGAGAGGCGGGCCGCCGGGCGGGAGCGCCAGGGCCTGTTCAGACACCCTCGCCGCCCGGGGCCGCTCGAACGAAGATGCTCGCGCCCCCGAGGAAGCCCTTGGCCCTCCCGTCGCGGAAGGACCGGATCGCATTCATGGAGTCGAGACCGCGCAGGCTCGGCGACGTGAAGCCGATCTCCGTGCCGAGCGCGTCGAGAGGGGCCGCTGCACCCCTACGGTGCGGTCGCTCCGCACGTTGCTGTGGACGTGCGCAGGGCGCACCCCGTCCCTGGGCCTGCCGATGTCGTATTGCCGTACAGCTCAAGGCAATTGACGACCTCGCGGATGGTGGACACCGTATGATCGTGCGATCGTGCGACGGGTCGTCGATGGCGCTCACGCTGACGCTCATGGCTTTGCGTTGCCGTTCCACTGTGTCGTTGTGGGGTGGGATGACGCCGGGTGGGCGAGCCGGACGGTGCCAGGGGGCGCCTGAGAACACACCGTCCGGCCTCGCACCCGCGCCGCGGCGGCGGACGGGGTCCGTCGCCGCGGGCACGATGGGGGCCGACGCCTCAGTCTGAGGTCATACGGGCGGTACGGGCGGCGCAGTGCGGATACCCGTGGATCCGGGACACAACGCGGTGCACAGCACGCGACCGACGTCGACCGGCGTGGCCATGACGGTGGCCGTGACGACAGCACGTACGCACGAAGACGCCGTCGGCCGGTCCGAGCGGCATCAGATCACCCCGCCGGTGCGCAACAGGGCCAACTCCTCGTCACCGAGGCCGAGTTCCCCGACAAAGACCTCGTCGTTGTGTTCGCCGAGCAGCGGCGAGCTGGTGATGTCGACGGGGGAATCGGAGAGCTTGAGCGGGGATCCGACGGTGACGAACGAGCCGCGCTGCGGGTGCGACACCTCGACGACCATCTCGTTGGCGACGAGCGAGGCGTCCTCGATGATCTCCTTGGTGGAGAGGATCGGGCCGCACGGGATGTTGTGCGCGTTCAGCCGCTCCAGCACCTCCCACTTGGGGAGCGTCGAGGTCCAC
>NZ_JBSFCW010000090.1:0-1751 GCF_053593595.1 Streptomyces sp. NPDC002206 | reverse complement strand
GTCAGACCCGAATCCGCAGGTAGCTGTGGGGGCTGGCGGCTGATACGGCGACAGGTGTCCCTGCTGGTTTGAGATGATCGAGGTTCTCTACGCCTGATCGCTCTACCCGCAAGGACACCCGTCGAGTGAAGAAGATATCGCGTCGTCGCACCACCTCCCGTACTCCCGGCAAGCGGTGGACCCGGTTGCGTGCCCAGGTGGGGCTGCCGGAAGGGTCGTTGACGGAGAACGGCGGCCTGCTGCTGGTGGCGGAGCTGGATCAAGTGCTGGGCATCACCGCGGCGCTGGATGCCGGGATCGGCCCGGTCAAGGAGCGGGACCGGGGCCTGTCTGGTGGGGAGTTCGCGCTGGCCGCCGCGGTGGTGCAGTTGACCGGCGAGGATCATCTGGTCGGTTTCGACCGGCTGCGTGGTGACCGGATCGGTGAGGGGCTGCTGCCTGCCCCGGTCCCGGCCGCGACCACGGCGGCCACGCTGGCCGCCCGGTTCGGCCAGGCGCAGCGCGAGGGCATCGAGACCGCGTGCGCTCAACTCACCGGACGGGCCCTGGGTGCGCTGCCGGTCGCAAAGCGGGCCCGGATCCTTGACGGGCGGGTGACGATCGACCTGGACGCCAAGGACATCGAGGTGTTCTCCACCCGCAAGGAGCAGGTGGTCCGCTCGTACAAGGGCGAGATCGTCGGGCGGGTGCATGCCGCCCACTGGGCCCAGGCCGGTGCGGTGCTGGTCGCGGACCTACTCGACGGCCGCTCGGACGGGCGCACCCACGCCCCCGACCAGGTCGACCGGGCGGTGGACGCGGTCCGCGCCGCCCAAGCCACCGGGCGGATCCTGTTCCAGGGTGATTCCGGCTACTACGCCGGGAAGGTCGCGGAAAAGATCGTGGCCCGCGGCGGCCTGTTCCGGCTCGGGGTGCCGCGCGGCAAGCCACTGTGGCGGGCGGTGACCACGGCGCACGAGGACGACTGGATCGATGCGGTCGACTACCCCAAGGCGCAGGTCGCGTTGCTGGACTACGCCCCGATCGGCTGGCCCGAGGGGACGCGGGTGGTCGCCCGGCGGGTGCGCTACGACGCCGCCGAACTGTCCGCGGACCCGCGCTCGCGCCGCTCACGCACGGTGGGCAAGGACCAACTCGCCCTCGTGCTGGACGGCGTGGCCGATCAGGCGTATGCCTACTCCTTCTTCGCCACCAACGAGGCGTTGGACCTGGACGAGGAGGTCGCGCTCGCGGAGTGGGAGTTCCGCCGCCGCACAAAGATCGAGGAACTGTTCCGCGACACCGCCCACGGAGCCGGCCTCAACCACCTTCCCTCCGCATCGCACCGGGTCAACGCGATGTGGATGTGGGGTGCGCTGCTGGCCTACAACCTCTCCGCCTGGCTGCAGATACTCGCCCCCATCGGCAGCACCCGCCGCCGGATCGCCACCATGCGCCGCCTGCTCATCGCCCGCGCGGCCCGCCTGGTGGCCACCGCCCGCCGCCGTCGGCTCCGGTTCGCACCCACCGCCAGCGAGTTGATCGCTACCACCCTGGCCAGGATCCGCGCGGCGAAAGCACTCCTGACTGCCTGACAGCCGCCCATCCCCGTGCCCGAACACCTCGAACCGCCGTGGAACGCCGTCCACCCGGCACGACAGCCGGGCTGCTGGCCTGCCCCCATCCGCACAACAGCCGTTCGAACACGTCAACGGCCGACGGCGAGCACATCCAACTCGCCATCGGCCACTACCTGCGGATTCGGGTCAGAG
>NZ_JBSFCW010000089.1:0-1820 GCF_053593595.1 Streptomyces sp. NPDC002206 | reverse complement strand
GTAGGAGAGCCGGCGTGAGCTTGAGGATCGTTGTCTGTGTGAAGTACGTGCCCGACGCCACCGGTGACCGGCATTTCGCCGATGACCTGACGCTGGACCGTGAGGATGTCGACGGTCTGTTGTCGGAGCTGGATGAGTATGCGGTGGAGCAGGCGCTGCAGATCGCGGACGAGGCGGATGATGCGGAGATCACCGTGTTGACGGTGGGTCCGGAGGATGCCAAGGACGCGTTGCGCAAGGCGTTGTCGATGGGTGCGGACAAGGCCGTTCATGTCGAGGACGACGATCTGCACGGTACGGATGTGATCGGTACGTCGCTGGTGCTGGCGAAGGCGATCGAGAAGACGGGTTACGACCTGGTCGTGTGTGGGATGGCGTCGACGGACGGGACGATGGGGGTGCTGCCGGCGGTGCTGGCGGAGCGTCTGGGTGTGCCGCAGGTGACGTTGTTGTCGGAGGTGAAGGTCGAGGGCGGCACGGTGACCGGGCGTCGTGACGGTGACAGTGCGTCGGAGTTGTTGCAGGCGTCGTTGCCGGCGGTGGTGTCGGTGACGGACCAGTCGGGTGAGGCGCGTTACCCGTCGTTCAAGGGGATCATGGCGGCGAAGAAGAAGCCGGTCGAGTCGCTGGATCTGGAGGATCTGGAGATCGGCGCGGACGAGGTCGGTCTGGCGGGTGCGTGGACCGCGGTGGACTCCGCGGTGCAGCGTCCGGCGCGTACGGCGGGCACGATCGTCAAGGACGAGGGTGAGGGCGGCAAGCAGCTCGCCGAGTTCCTCGCGGGCCAGAAGTTCATCTAGAGCCGGCTGTTTCGTCCGTCCCTCGTTCCTTCGTTACTTGCAGGAGATTGAAGTCCCATGGCTGAAGTTCTCGTCTATGTCGACCACGTGGACGGTGCCGTCCGCAAGCCCACTCTGGAGCTTTTGACGCTGGCGCGTCGGATCGGTGAGCCGGTCGCTGTCGCGCTGGGTGCAGGTGCCGGGGCCACTGCGTCCGTGCTCGCCGAGCACGGTGCGGTCAAGGTTCTCACCGCAGACGCCCCCGAGTTCGCCGACTATCTGGTCGTGCCGAAGGTGGATGCGCTGCAGGCTGCGGTCGAGGCGGTGTCCCCGGCCGCGGTGCTGGTTCCCTCGTCGGCGGAGGGCAAGGAGATCGCCGCCCGTCTCGCGGTCCGGATCGGTTCCGGGATCATCACGGACGCCGTGGACCTGGAGGCCGGTGAGCAGGGTCCGGTGGCCACGCAGTCGGCGTTCGCCGCGTCGTTCACCACGAAGTCCCGTGTTTCCAGGGGTATCCCGGTCATCACGGTGAAGCCGAACTCGGCTCCGGTCGAGGCGGCCCCGGCCGCGGGTGCGGTCGAGGCCCTGCCCGTCAGCTTCTCGGCGCAGGCGACCGGCACGAAGGTGCTGTCCCGTACCCCGCGTGAGTCGACCGGGCGTCCGGAGCTGACCGAGGCCGCGATCGTGGTCTCCGGTGGCCGTGGTGTCAACGGTGCGGAGAACTTCGCGATCATCGAGGCGCTCGCCGACTCGCTCGGCGCGGCGGTGGGTGCCTCGCGTGCCGCGGTCGACGCCGGCTGGTACCCGCACTCCAACCAGGTCGGTCAGACCGGCAAGTCGGTGTCGCCGCAGCTGTATATCGCGTCCGGTATCTCCGGCGCGATCCAGCACCGGGCCGGCATGCAGACCTCGAAGACGATCGTCGCGATCAACAAGGACTCCGAGGCCCCGATCTTCGACCTCGTCGACTACGGCGTCGTCGGCGACCTCTTCCAGGTCGTCCCCCAGCTCACCGACGAGGTCAACACCCGCAAGGGCTGA
>NZ_JBSFCW010000088.1:0-2638 GCF_053593595.1 Streptomyces sp. NPDC002206 | reverse complement strand
GATCGAACTTGGCCCGCAGCGCCTGTGCAGCGAGGCGGCCTGGCAGACACGCAGTCATATCTCAGACTCCCACCAACACCCCCCTACCGAGCACTTATTGAAATGCGGGCCCCTGCGGTGCCGGAGTACTGGCGCTGCACCCCGGCGGAGGTCTCGCCCTTCTTGATGAAGCCTGTGTCGTCGATGATCAGCACGCCGTTGTCCGCGCCGAGGTGCTCGGCGACGTAGGCGTGCAGGTCGTCGCGGACCTCGTCGGCCTCCCATCGGCTTCGGGAGAGCAGGTGCTGCAGTCCGTCGGGGGTGGCGTGGCCGGCGTATTCGGCGAGCTGCCAGCCGTTCTTGCGGCCCACCGGACCAAGGAGCCCACGGACGTAGTCCCGCATCCGACGCCGGGATTCCACGCGGGCAAAACATCCTCCGATCCGCAAGAGCAGCTCAGCAAGTCCCTCTTCCCACAGGCCCGTTGGTACATCGCTCATGCGAGCGGGCTGCCCGGAACGTTGCCACTACAAGCAGCACGGCCACACCTTCGTGGGACGACTCCCGCAAACGCCGCCCCACCCCCGTCTCAGCCCGCTACACTCCCCACACCCAAGCTGCTGACCAGCGCCAATGAAGAAGCCCGGCTGGAGTACCACTGCGTCACGAGTGGTAGAGCACCCGCACGACCATCGTGTCGCCGGGCAGGCCGTCCAGGTAGGCGTTGAACATCCGCTTGTAGTCGGGGCCGCCAGCCTCCACCCACCGGCCATCGAGGGTGAGCAGGGCGGGGGTGGGCAGCACGGCGGCCACATGGCGGGTCACGTAGGTTTCCAGGTCCTCGTCGAGGTGGAGGGCGGGGTCGGAGGTGAACCGTTCCTCCAGGGCGGGGTCGGCCTCGATCGCCTGGATCAGGGGCTGTTCACGGAAGGCGGCCACGGCGGCCTCCCTGGCGTGGTCCGGCTCCAGATTCCTGGCCCGCTCGGCGAAGTGGTGGAAAGGCAGCGCGGGCGGGTAGCCGTCAGCGAAGGCGCGGTACGCCGTCCAGTTGCCGGCTGCCCGGCGGGCCTTGGCGGCGCGGGGCGTGTCGAAGTCGAGGATGCCGCGCGGGCCGCCATGACAGCAGGAGGGCGGCAGGTCCTCGGGGGGTTTGGTCCAGTCGTCGTATCGCACGAGCCGGGGGTCGTCCTCGTGGCCGGGCAGTACGTCGAAGAGACAGCCCGCCCCGGAAACGAACCAGTAGCTCCACTCGCCCACCCAGTCCGGGTGAGGGCGATCCTCACGGTCATACCAGAAGGGGGCCATGGCCTGCCCGATCGCCTGCTTCAGCCCGTCGGGGCCGACGGGCGGCAGGCAGACGGTGATGCGCTGCTTGCCCATGGTGTCCCCTCCTGTGGTGCGGTCCGTGCTGGGTGCACGGTCGGACGGCGCGTGGTGCGGTGCGCGACCCACCTTGGCAGGCCGCGCCGGTCAGATGACCGGCAGGGGCCCGCAGGAGACGAGTGGGCTCATCCGTCGGCGTGGGCTCGGGCGCGGCGTCCTCGTCACCGAGGTTCTGTCCCGCGGTGTTCCCGCCCAGCATCACGCAACCGCCCTTGGTCGCACGCGATGGCGTGGTCCCACCGGCGTCGCCGCCACCAAGCACGCGCCCGCCGTTGCCACTACAAGCAGCGCGCCCACACGTTTGTAGGACGCCCCGGAAAAGACCACCCCACCCCCGATCCAGCCCACTACACTCCCCACACCCAAGCCGTTGACCAGCGCTAATGAAGAAGTCCGGCTGGAGTACTAGTCGAGACCTCCGGGCGAGTACACGAAGGCTGGCCCTGTGAAGCGACGTATGGGGCCATAGACTTGCCCCTCGAGATAGCGTGGTACAGCGGGGAAGGAGTCCAATGACACCTCCGGTGTGCTGCCGACACTGCGGGAGCACAAACGGCTACCGGCGCACCAACAGCGAGCAGTGGTGGTGCATCACCTGCGACCAAGGAACTCGCATCCCCTCCTGGATGTTGTGCAAAGTTGACACCAGCAAGGGCTCCGATTGGCTACCAGTAACGGGCCCAGTCCGCGCGCCTGAGGCCCTCGCGTGCCCTAAGGGCGGCCGCCACGTCCTGCCCGATGGTGCTGAGGGGATGATCACCGGAGATGAGGATGGCATCTCCGAAGCGCTCGCCGCCGCTTACGAGTGCTGCAAGCCGTGCAAGGCGGACCTGGAGAGGCGGGCCGCGCTCGATGACGGTACTTTGACCGTGTTGATAACCGCAGTTTGGCTGTGCTCCTACGCCCAGGTACGTGCTTCTCAGGGCCTTCCGCCGGCTGACACCGCTGACGAGCTTTTCCCCCCAGTCGTACTCAAGGAACTGGATGCCAGGACTCGCCGTCTCCTCCGTAGGTTGGTGCTGGAACCCGTCGAAGCCCCGGGCGGACGGCCCGCTGCCCAGCCCGAACCTCATAAGCTCGCTGACCTGGTCATCAATGTCGCCAGCGACGAGGAGCGCACCGCGCTTTGGCGAGACGCCCTGGACGGTGCAGTCTCAATCGTGATGATGGAAGCCTCCCACCTCTGACCCGAATCCGCAGGTAGTGGCCGATGGCGAGTTGGATGTGCTCGCCGTCGGCCGTTGACGTGTTCGAACGGCTGTTGTGCGGATGGGGG
>NZ_JBSFCW010000087.1:0-2715 GCF_053593595.1 Streptomyces sp. NPDC002206 | reverse complement strand
CCGTCCGTAGCCTGCTCCGCCGGGCCTGGACCACCCACCGCTGGGACGACCGCCCGAAGCGCCGCCCATGAGCCCCGCCTATCCGTGCGGCCTCTTAGGTGGGAGCTGGAGAGCATTGGTTGGGCGAGATGCCTACTGGTCAATGGATCTCGAAAGACGTCGCTGACCGCCAGCTACTGCACCGACGCGTTGGCCGACCTTGTGGCCGGCACAGGAGATTTGTACGGGCAACGACGCACAACCCGGTTCTTCTTTGACGGCGAGCCGCAGGAGCTGCGATGGGTACTCCGCCCGACCGACGGGTCGGTCGAGGTGACCATTCACGAGTTCCCTGACGTTGCCGTCAGCCCCGATCTGCCTGACTCCGACGGCACGGTGGTCTGGAGCTCGGTGCATCCGCGGCCACTGTTCGCCCACGCCGTTCTGGAAGCTGCCCAAAACGTGCTGGCGGAGCACGGCGAGGCTGGCTATCACGCCAAGTGGAGGTTGTACCCATTCCCCGTCGGTCTCGTCCAGGACGTTCGCAGGATGCACTTGCGTGACGACGTCTGTCACCTGCCCCACGACGTGTCATTGCCCTAGAGGCATTCCGCGCGGCAATCCGGCACCGCGTAGCCACGCTCGATCTCGAATCTCGGTCCAAAGCGGATCAAGCCCACTGTGTGCGGGAAGACGATGGCAAGCGGACGTGCCGTGCGCTGTGGAAGTGCACCAGTCGCCATGTGTGGTGGAAATGGGCCGGCCGACCGGATGAGCCGTTGGAGGTCTGCCCAATGCCGGAGCTTTTCCGCTGACATCCAGCGTTGACATCAACGACTATGGACAGCCACAGCGTTCAGCGGTCGCGAACGGCCCGAGTGTGCGCGGGTGGAGCCCGACTGACAGCGGGTAGACCGAACTCCTAAAGCGGGTGTCGCAGGTTCGAATCCTGCCGTGGCCACGAATAGGTTCCGTTGTCATGGCGAACACGACAACCGAGCGACGTCACCGCGGCGGCATCCGGCCTCACGGGGACGGCTTCCGGGTACGCGTCTACGCCGGGCGTGACCCGCTCACGAAGAAGGACATCCGCCTCACCGAGCAGGCCGGCACCGCCGCTGGGGCTGAGAAGATCCGCACCAGGCTCCTCCATCAGGTCGACGAGTAGCGGCACCCCAAGACCCACCACAGGGCCTCAGTCGGTTACTGCTTCCTTGCGAAGCCGCCAGAGTCGATCCCGGTGAGGATGCCGACGCCTTCTGTCGCCCGCAGTGACCGGCGGACCCGGAGGAACGCCCACATGTTGCCGATCATGACACCTGACAGCAGGGCGAAGATTGCGGACCAGCCCTCCACGGAGTCCCTCCCGCCCATGAAGGCGAAGGGGGATAGGGCGAGGACCAGCAGCGCCAGGCCGATCCCGCCGACCACCCGCCGGTGCCGGCCAGAGGTGTCGCCGGTGACCCGGACCCGGAGGCCGAACCAGAGCATGAGCGCCATACTGGCGGCCCAGATCGGCAGGGCGAATGCCAGGGCCTGGTAGCCGTGCCGCTGGGACTCCGCATAGGCGGCGACGGTGCTGGCGATCATCCCGAAGGTGAAGCCCGCAGCGGCGGCGATGACCTTGAAGACCGAGGGCATCGGCCACTGTGCTGCCAGCCGGTCCGCGGTCAGGGGGACCTCCGGGGACCGCGGGGCCTGTCGGACCGGCTCGGCGGCATGTGCCGCCCGGCGTCGGGACCTCGTTTTGACCAGCACGTACGCCAGGACGCCGCCCGCGATCACGCCCAGCAGGGCATAGAACCAGGCCGCCGGGTAGTTCCACACCAGCCAGCAGCGGTCCCTGCAGCCCCAGCGCCGCTCCCGCTTGTTCGGCAGAGTGTGCAGTAGCAGCACGAACGAGAGCACGGCCAGGACGCCGCCGAGCGCGCTGAGCAGCCGGTACCAGCCGCCCCGGGAGTACGCGAAGATCGCCCCGGCTCCGCTCAGCGGCACCGCCATCCCCACGCATATCGCGAACGCGTATCCGCTGCCTGGCCAGTGGTCACCCGCCCAGCGCCAGACCGGGGCCCTGGGCTGGACGCTTGCCACCAGGTACCCGATGAACACGGCAACGCCAATCGCACCCTTCGACCAGAGGAGGCGCCGCCCTCCGGTCGCACCACTCCCCACATCCGGTATGTGCAAATTGGTCTGGACGTTCATTATCTCGCCGCCTGTCGTCTCTCGTTCCACTGCCTTGCATTGGAGCGACCTCAGACAAGGGCTCGATGTGCGGGCGCAAACCTACCGCACCCAGCAGCCCGGGACATGGGCCGCGGGTGCGGCCAGGCTCGCACAAGGGGAAGACACCAGACGGTGGTTTGCGGGGTTGGTGTCCGTTTCCTGCTGAGGTTGGGGCAGGGCTGCAGGTCGAACCCGCCCTTTCCGATGGACCTACGACGGCACCCCACTCAAGGCCACCTGACCCCCGCCGGGTCAGTGCGGCGCTGCACGAGCGTTCGTACTGGGCCGCACGACCCTGCACCACGCACGAACCAGGGCGGGGAACTACGGGGAAGTGCGGCTGCCGATGGAGGTCACAGCCAGCAGAGGCCGAAGTCGGCATCCCGCAGGTCAGACCCCAACTCGGCCCACCTCGCTCCTAGTACTCCAGCAGTACTTTGTGGCTTGACCTGGGGAAACGTCGAGCGGTGGGAGTGTAGCGGGCAGGTTGCCGTCACGGACGGCTTCTGC
>NZ_JBSFCW010000086.1:0-2746 GCF_053593595.1 Streptomyces sp. NPDC002206 | reverse complement strand
GTGGACCTCGACGCTCCCCAAGTGGGAGGTGCTGGAGCGGCTGAACGCGCACAACATCCCGTGCGGCCCGATCCTCTCCACCAAGGAGATCATCGCGGACGAGTCCCTGGTCGCCAACGAGATGGTCGTCCAGGTGGAGCACCCGGAGCGCGGCATGTTCACCACCGTCGGATCCCCGCTCAAGCTCTCCGACTCCCCGGTGGATGTGGTGACTTCGCCGCTGCTCGGCGAGCACAACGAAGAGGTGTACGTAGGTGAGCTGGGCCTCGGCGACGAGGAACTGCGGCTGCTCAAGACGAACGGAGTCATCTGAACATGGTCGAATCACAGGACCGCGAGACCGTACGGGCGTTGCTCGACTCCGTCCGGGCCGCCGGACGCAATGCGCTCACCGCACCCGAGGGCAAGATCGTCGCCGATGCGTACGGGATCGCCGTGCCGGGCGAGGAGTTGGCGCAGGACGTCGACGAGGCGGTGGCCTTCGCGGACCGGCTCGGCGGACCGGTCGTACTGAAGATCGTCTCCCCCGATGTGCTGCACAAGACGGATGCCGGCGGTGTCGTCGTCGGGGTGGAGGGCAGCCCTCAGGTGCGTGCCGCGTTCCAACGCATCATCGAGAACGTGCGGGCGTACGCGCCCGACGCGCGGATCGACGGTGTGCAGGTGCAGCAGCTGGTGCCGCCCGGCCAGGAAGTCATCGTCGGCGCGGTCACCGACCCGACGTTCGGGAAGGTCGTGGCCTTCGGGCTCGGCGGCGTGCTGGTGGAGGTGCTCAAGGACATCACCTTCCGCCTGGCCCCGGTCAGTGCGGACGAGGCGCTGTCGATGCTCGACTCGATCGGCGCGGCCGAGATCCTGCGCGGGGTGCGGGGTGCGGCGCCGGTGGACCGGTGGGCGCTGGCCGAGCAGATCCGGCGGGTCTCCCAACTGGTCACGGACTTCCCGGAGATCGCGGAGGTCGACCTCAATCCGGTCATCGCCGCTCCGGACGGTGCGATCGCGGCGGACATCCGGATCCTGCTGGCGACGGAGACGGTCAAACCCCGGCGTACCTACTCGCGCGAGGAGATCCTCGCATCGATGCGCCGGCTGATGGAGCCGCGCTCGGTCGCCGTGATCGGCGCCTCCAACGAGCAGGGCAAGATCGGCAATTCGGTGATGCGCAACCTCATCGACGGCGGCTTCTCCGGGGAGATCCATCCGGTGAACCCCCGGGCCGATGACATTCTGGGCCGCAAGGCGTACAAGAGTGTCACGGACGTTCCCGGTGAGGTGGATGTGGCGGTCTTCGCCATCCCCGCCAAGTTCGTGGCATCGGCGCTGGAAGAGGTGGGGCGCAAGGGGATACCCAATGCGGTCCTCATCCCTTCCGGATTCGCCGAGACCGGTGAACAGGCTCTGCAGGACGAGATCGTGGCGATCGGCGAGCAGTACGGCGTACGGCTGCTCGGCCCGAACATCTATGGCTACTACTCGACGTGGCAGGACCTCTGCGCCACCTTCTGCACCCCGTACGACGTGAAGGGCGGGGTGGCGCTGACCTCGCAGTCCGGTGGTATCGGCATGGCTATCCTCGGCTTCGCCCGTTCGACGAAGACCGGGGTGTCGGCGATCGTCGGGCTCGGCAACAAGTCCGACATCGACGAGGACGACCTGCTGACCTGGTTCGGCGAGGACCCGAACACCAAGTGCATCGCGATGCACCTGGAGGATCTCAAGGACGGCCGTGCGTTCGTCGAGGCGGCGCGGGCGACCGTACCGAAGAAGCCGATCGTGGTGCTGAAGGCCGGCCGTACCAGCGCCGGCGCGAAGGCAGCGGGATCGCACACCGGTGCGCTGGCGGGCGACGACGCCGTGTACGACGACATCCTGCGCCAGGCGGGGGTGATCAGGGCGCCGGGACTGAACGACATGCTGGAGTATGCGCGGGCGTTGCCCGTGCTGCCGGCGCCCAAGGGCGACAATGTCGTCATCATCACGGGGGCGGGCGGCTCGGGCGTGCTGCTGTCGGACGCGATCGTCGACAACGGGCTCTCCCTCATGGAGATTCCGCCGGATCTGGACACGGCGTTCAAGGCGTTCATTCCGCCGTTCGGTGCGGCCGGCAACCCGATCGACATCACGGGCGGCGAGCCGCCGTCCACGTACGAAGCGACGATCCGCCTCGGTATGGAGGACCCCCGCATCCATGCGCTGGTCCTCGGCTACTGGCACACGATCGTCACTCCCCCGATGGTCTTCGCCGAGCTGACCGCCCGGGTGGTCGCAGAATTCCGCGAGCGGGGGATCGAGAAGCCCGTGGTGGCGTCGTTGGCCGGCGACACCGAGGTGGAGGAGGCGTGCCAGTACCTCTTCGAGCACGGCGTCGCCGCGTACCCGTACACGACGGAGAAGCCGGTGGCCGTACTGGGCGCCAAGTACCGATGGGCCCGTGCGGCCGGACTGCTGGACGGTGATCGATGACCTGAGAGCGAGAGCTCGAACCACGGGGTCTGCGGCGAACCGCTCGGCCGCAGACCCCGGGCGACGCGAAGTGGGAACGGACAGGGGGCGCTGGCCAGACTTCTTCCACGCGAGGGGTTCGATCGATCATGACAACGACAGACATCTCCACATCCGTCCCCTTCAGGGAGGTGACGGACCGCAACGGTCGCGTGTTCCGGCTCGGTGAGTCCGACCGGGACATCATGCGGAGACCGCGCTGGACCATGGTGCTCTTCCCGTGGATCGGCATGATGGGCATCAG
>NZ_JBSFCW010000085.1:0-3366 GCF_053593595.1 Streptomyces sp. NPDC002206 | reverse complement strand
GCCCCCCGGGCGGGGGGGGGGGGGGGGGGGGGGGCAGCCCCGCCTCGCCGCCACGCGACCGCGAGACCAACCTAGCCCAGCGAGGCTGGTGAGCGACGTGCGTTCAGGAAGCCGGGGTGCTGTCGTCGTCCGAAGCCAGACGGTCAAGAGCGTCGCGCAGAGCAGCTCGGGAGGTGACTCCGAGTTTGGGGAAGAGCTGGTGGAGATGCGTCGAGACAGTGCGCGGGGAGAGGAACAGCCGCTCACCGATCTCCTTGTTGGTCAGGCCGGCCGCCGCCAGCTTCGCGATCTCCCGCTGCTGCGGCGTCAGCGGGACCCCGGTGAGGAGCTGCGGACTCTCCCGGTGGCCGCCGGTGGCGCGCAGCTCCTGGGCCGCCCGGGCGGCCCACGGAACGGCTCCGAGCCGACGGAAGGCGTCCGCTGCGACAGCGAGGTGGTGGCGTGCCTCGGCGGTGGCCTTGGCGCGGCGCAGGTGCTCGCCGTAGCAGAGGTGGATCCGGGCCAGGTCGAAGGGCCAGCGCTCGGCCCCAGGGACCGCCAGCGCCCGCTCGTACCGGATGCGCGCGTCGCCGTCGGCGGGAAGAGCGGCAAGGGCGTGCAGCAGCATCGCGAGCCGCGGGGAGAGGGCGTCGATGCCTGCCTCGCGGGCCGCGGCCACGTGCGCGCGTGCCTCGTCGCGGCGGCCGGCCCGTACCGCGGCCTCGGTGAGGTCCAGCAGCATCCACAGGGCATGCGGGACGAACGGCGGGAAGTTGCCGGCGGGCAGTACGGACGTCGCCTGCTGGTAGGCGTCCTCGTAGTCTCCTCGGCCGAGGGCGGCCAGGGTTCGTACATGCGCGGCGTAGAAGCGGACGACGCCGACCTGCCGGGGCCAGGCCCACCGGTCCATCTCGTCGGTCAGCTTCTCAGCGGCGGCGTAGTCGCCCTGGGCCGCAGCACGGGCAGCGAGGAGGAAGTTCCCGGCCCACGCCAGCAGCGGGAATCCGTGGTCCTGGCACAGCGCGAGTCCTTCGTGGACCACGCGACCCAGCTGTTCCCACTGCCCGGTGTGCAGGGCATGGTTGCCACGCAGGAAAAGTGCGTTGATCGCCAGGGCGACGGCCTGGCCCTTGCGTCCCGCCTCGGCCACGCGCGTCAGCGCCTCAACGCATCCGCCCAGCCGGTCGACGTATGCGGCCGCGATGCCCACGCGGATGATGTGGACCGGGTCGGACTCGTACGGGAGTCCCGCAATTTCTGCGTCGAGCTGCGCGAGGTGCTCCCGGCCGCAGCGCACCGGGTCGGCGAAGGTCGCTCTCGTCACGGTCAGGATCCCCGGATCAGCGCGGAAGCGGCCAAGGGATGCGTCGAAGGAACCCCACAGCTCCGGTCTGCCGCCGAAGAAGCAGACGAGCAGCAGGGTGTGGAGGGCTTCGACGGCGGTGGGGTCCTGCGGGTCGTAAGGCGTGGGTTGCAAGGCTACGGCTGAGCTGAGCAGATGGTGGGCGGTGTCGATGTCGCCTGCGCTGTTGAGCAGGTATGAGGCCCCGGCCACGGCCGCAGCCAGGGGCGCAGGTCCGGGCGCCGCCCGCCGTACGTCGTCGAGCAACTGCGGCACCTCGTACAGATCCCCGGTGATGCAGGCGCCCAGATGCGCCGCTTCGGCCAGCCTGCGGGCATGCTGCGGCCGGTCGGCACTGAGGTCCGCGGCGCGCAGCAGCGCGGCGATGGCGAGGGTGCCGTCGCCACGACGGCTCATGCTGCGTGCGGCACGCTCCAGCAGTTCGGCCACCTTCTCGTTGGCGCCCACGGTAGCCTGGCCCAAATGCCAGGCCTGCCGCTCCGGCTGATCGTCCAGTGGCCGGGCCAAGGCCAGGTGAGCGCTGCGGCGCTGCCCGCTCGTGGACAGGTCGACCACGGCGAGCCGGATCAGCGGGTGGCGGAACGTCAGGCGTCCGGTTCGGTCGTCGACACGTATCAGCCGGGCATGCTCGGCGGGTCCGAGCTGCTTGACGCTGGACCGGCCCGCCACGGCGGCCTGCAGCAGGTCCAGGTCGCCGGTGCCTTCAAGAGCAGCGAGCAGCAGCAGGTAGCGCGTGATCGCAGGCAGGGCTTCGACGCGTGAGGCGAACACCGCTTGCAGGCGGTCGCTGAGGGGAAGGTGCGCAGGAAGCCGCGTCGTCGCTGTACGCTGCGCGCGTGTGAGCGGCACCGGGAGTTCGAGGAGGGCGAGGGGGTTGCCCTGAGCCTCGGCCATCAACCGGTGCCGGACTGCGGCGGCCAGGTTAGGGAAGCGGCTGACCAGTAAGAACTCAGCGGCATCGTCGGTCAGTGGCTCCACAAGGTGGGTTGCGCAACCGGTGTGGTCGAAGTAGCCACCCACCTCGGGGCGCTCAGCCGCCAGCAGACCGGCCCGCGTCCCGAGCAGTCTGCGGGCCACGCCGCCCAGGACCAGGGCGCTGGTGGGATCCATCCACTGCAGGTCGTCCAGGATCAGCAGCAAAGGGCGCCGGCGTGACATTCCGGTCAGCAACGAAAGCACCGCCCTGGTCACGTCCTCATGACCGGGTGCCAGCCCCGTGCCCTGTCCCAGGGCGACCGTCAGCACCTCTCTGTGGCGCCGGCCGAGTGCGTCGATCTCGTCGAGCACCGGAGTGAGCAGCTGACGGACGGCCCCGAAGCCGGTCTGGGCCTCGAACGGCGTTCCTGTCGCATGCAGGACACGCACGCCGATAGCCACTGCCCGGGCGGCTACCGCCGCCAGCAGCGCGGTCTTGCCCACCCCCGGCTCACCGGAGATCACTAGGGCGCTGCCCGCCGCCGGAAGCCCTCTGAGAAGGGCGTCCATACGCCGCAGATCTGCCTCCCGGCCGATCAACAGCTCCGGCAGGTCCCCGCCGCCTCCGGGCCTCAGATGTGAGGCCATCTCAGGGCCTTGCTCCGTAGCGCTCATGTTTCACCCCCTGACCCGCCAGCGCGGGGATGCGATCTGCCGCAGTTCGCGCCCGCTGCCCTTCGTACACCGGTGTCGTCACTTTGCGGCATCTGGGGAACACGCCGCTTCTGTCACAAGACCTGACCTGCCCGGAAGGCCGGCATCCGCCGCCGGCGGGAGCTGGTGTCGCCGAGTTCGAAACGCGGGTGGCGCCGAGCGGTGAGCTCACGGTGGTGGCGCATCCTCACCGTCTGGGCTGACCAGCGCAGCGTGCATGTGGCGATGGATGCAACGGTGGGACCGTCCCTCGCGGACCCAGGAGAACCTGCGGTGGCGCACGTCGCGCAGCAGCCAACACCTAGTACTCCAGCAGTACTTTGTGGCTTGACCTGGGGAAACGTCGAGCGGTGGGAGTGTAGCGGGCAGGTTGCCGTCACGGACGGCTTCTGCCC
>NZ_JBSFCW010000084.1:0-4933 GCF_053593595.1 Streptomyces sp. NPDC002206 | reverse complement strand
CGCAGGCTCCTGCGCACCCGCGTCCCCGGCGGGGTCATCAACGAGTACCGATACGCGGCTTGAGCTGCAGCGATGACTTTTCGAGCCCCACAGGGGGCGGCGGTGGTCAGCTGGTGGCTCTGGCGGCGTCCGCGATCAGATTTGCGGTGGTCTTCGGGTGACTGATCATCGCGACGTGGGACGAGGTCGGCACTTCGATGACCTTGCGGAAGTTCGCACGGCTGTACATCCAGCGTTCGGCCGCGGGCGGGATCGCTTTGTCCTGGCCGGCGACCAGTCCCCACGACGGGATCGTCCGCCACGCGGCGGCCTTGGTCGGGTAGGTGAAGGAGTCCGCGTCGAAGGGCCGCTGGGTGGCCTGCAGGAGTCGGAACGTAGCCGGGGACACGTCGGCGGCGAAGGCTGCCTGGCCGTCCTTGCTCAGGTACAGGTCGGTTCCGGTGGTGCCGTCGGGCTTCGTGTAGGGGACCGGAACGCTCACGGGCAGGACCTCGCTGCCGGGGAACTTTTCGATGAGCTCCCCCTGGGTCTCGCCCACATCGGGCACGAACGCCGCGATGTAGACCAACGCCTTGACGTTGCTCTTTCCGGCGGCGGCATTCGTGATGACGGTTCCGCCCATGGAATGTGCGACCAGCACGACCGGCCCGCTGATGGAGTCGAGCAGGCTCCCGATGTACGGGGCGTCGGTCGGGATACCCCGCAGCGGGTTCGACCCCGCGATCGTGGTGTAACCCTGGCCCTGCAGCTCCTGGATGACTCCGTTCCAGCAAGACGAATCGGCGTAGCCGCCATGGACCAGCACGATGGTCGGCTTGGTTCCCGGCTTGGCGTCGCCGGTGGTTGTGGCGGTGGCGCTGCCCGGGGTGAGGAGGGCGGCAGACGCCGCGGCGGCCGCGCCGGTGGCGATCGCTCTGCGACGGGTGAAGGTGGGGCGCTCGGACACGGTTCTCTCCTGCGTCGTGTGCTGGGTTACGGGCGGGCGGAGCGTTGGGCGCGCGGGCGCCGCGCCCTGGGGGACCGCTACGCGTTGCCGTTGCGGCCTTCGGCGGCCTGGGTGATGACGGCGGCCACGGTGGCGGGGCGGGAGACGTAGAAGACGTGGCCGTGTCCCGCAGTGGCGTTGGTGAGGACGATCGGGCGCTGCGGCGGTGCGCCCGATACGAGGGACGCACCCGTCCCGACGAGGGTTCGGGACGGCCGGGGGTCAGGCGCCGGCGGCCTGTTTGATCAGTTCGGCCACCGCGTCGGGCCGGGAGACGTAGACGGAGTGGCTGCCGGGGACCTCCACCGTCCTGGCCCCGGCCCGCTCGGCCATCGCGTGCTGCGCCTGCGGGGGGATCATCCGGTCGTCGGTGGCCACCAGATACCAGGCCGGCTTGGTGCGCCAGGCCGGCTGGGATACCGCCCCGCCCAGCGCGTTCACTCCCCAGGGCACCTGGGAGTCGGCCATGAATGCCGCCGTCCGGGCCGGGAGGTCGGCGGCGAAGGAGGCGGCGAACTTCTCCCGGTCCAGGAACAGGAACCCGTCCTGCGGCGGCAGGATCGGCGGCACAGGGGCTCCGGGCAGCGGCTCGGCGATCAGCGTCCTCACTGACTCGCCCTTGTCCGGCGCGAACGCCGCGATGTAGGCGAGGCGGGCCACGTTGTCGTGGTTGCCGGCCTCGGTGATCACGACGCCGCCGTAGGAGTGCCCGACCAGAATGGCCGGCCCGTCCAGGGTGTCCAGCACCTGCCGGGTCGCGGCGACGTCGCCCTCGAGCGACAGCGTCGGGTTCTGCACGACGCTCACGTGGTAGCCCTCGTCGGCCAGCAGGTCGTACACCCCCTGCCACCCTGAGCCGTCCACGAAGCCGCCGTGGACCAGTACGACGTTCTTGACGTGCGCGTTCCCACTCATCATTTCTCCTGGGTCCGTCGGGTTGATGAGGTCACACGAACCACGCTAGGGGCGGCCGTGGCCGCCTCGATTCCGTCATGCGACGTAGCTAGCGCTAGATGACGTCCCGCAGTTGGAAGCGCGAGGTGACGCCGAGTTTGGGGAATGCCCGGTTGAGGTGGAAGCCGACGGTGCGGGGGGAGAGGAAGAGCCGGGTGGCGATGTCCTTGTTCGACAGGCCCTGGGCCGCGAGCTGCACGATTGCCAGCTGCTGCGGCGTCAGTTCCATGACCGCGTCCTGGCGGTGCGCCTCGGCGGTGTCGACGCCTGCGGCCCTCAGCTCGGCGGCGGTGCGGTGCACCCACGGGGCGGCGCCGAGGCCCTGGAAGAGTTCCTGTGCTTCGTGCAGCGGGGCTCGCGCGTCGGCTGGTCGCTGCTGGCGGCGCAGCCACTCGCCCAGGTCGGCGAGCGCGAGGGCGCGTTCGAACGGCCAGGATTCCCCACCGGGGGTGAACGCCGCCTCCCGCAGCAGTTCCTCGGCCCGGGCGTCGTCGGTGAGGAGCCCCTGTGCCCGGCAGACGATCAGTCGCAGCCGCAGCGAGGTTGTGGCGGGCAGCCAGGCCCGGGACGCGTCGAGCACGGCCCGGGCCTGCTCGGTCCGCCCCATGCGTACGGAGCTCGCGGCCAGGTCGCCCAGCGCATGGAAGGAGCTGTGGAAGTGCACTGGGCTGCCGTCGCTCCGGAAGAGCCGGCTGAGGTGGAAGTAGGCGGTGTCGTGGTCGCCTTCCGCAAGTGCGGCCAGCGCGTGGGCCTGGCGGGTCCGCATCTCGAAGGTGCGGGTGCCCCGCACGTCGAAGTCCCGGGTAGCGTTGGCGATCGTCTGCCGCGCGCGCGAGCTGTCCCCGCGTACGGCGGCGAGTGCGGCGGCCAGGATGTGGGTGCTGACGGTGGCGAGTTCGAGACCGCCGGCGGCGGCCGCGTGTTCCGCCTCGCTCACGCCGGCCAGCGCGGCGGGCCAGCGGCCGACTTCGAACAGGGCGATCGCATGGGCGGAGGCGACCGTCGCGTTCGCTCCCGCCGTGGACGTCAGGCGGTACAGCTCCAGCATGGTCCCGTACAGCTGCACGGCCAACTCGGTCTCGTCCAGCGCCCACGCGGCGGCGCCGAGCATCGAGAACGCATCAAGCGGCAAGTCGGGTTCGGCGGTCGCGTGGCGGAGGTGGGCGAGCGCTTCGTCACGCGCGCCGAGCGGGTCGCAGCCGGCGAGGATCCACGCTGTAGAGGCATCCGGCTCGTGCGGGGGAAGGCGCCGGTAGCGGTCCAGGATGGCGCGGCGGAAGCGCGGGTCGCCGCTGGTGTACGCGACCATGGCCGCGGTTGCGAGTGCTCCCGCCGCCCGTGCGGGGCCTTCGTCCTCCCAGGCGTCGGCCGCGGCCATGAGCCGGTCCATCGCCTCGTCGTGCCGGCTGGTCAGCGCCAGGGCCCAGCCCGCGTGGTAGTCGGCCTGGGCCTTGGCGCCGGGGGTGTCGGCGACGGCCGCGACGGCGGTGGTGAGGTCCGCAACCCAGCGGGGATGGCCGCCGAGCATGGCGAACTCGGCGGCGGCGTTGAGCCGGCGCACCCGGTCGTGCGTGCGCGGGCTGAGCTGGGCGGCCCGCTCCAGGGTCATTGCCGCAGCCGCGTAGCCGCCCCGGCGGCGGGCGCGTTCGGCCGTGGCCTCCAGGGCATCGGCGACGCCGCCGTCCGCGGTGACCGTGGCGGCGGCCCGGTGCCATGCCCGACGGTCCTCGTCGAGGTCAGGCGCGGAGGCGATCAGGCGGTGTGCCCGGGCACGTTCGTCGAAGGAGGCGGCGGACAGCACGGCGGACCGTACGAGGGGATGGCGGAATCGCACCACTCCCTCGCGCAGGATGAGCAGCCCTGCCTTCTCCGCCGCTGACCACGCCTGATCCGCCACGTGTACCAACGGGATCCCGTCATCGGGCGTGGCAGCGGCTCTCGCGGCGCCCTGCGCCGGTCCGGCTGGGTTGTTGCCGTGCCGGCCCGGGTGGCTCGGCAACAGGGCTTTGCCGAGGATCCCCGCCAGAGCGGCCATGTCCGGCAGGTCCGCCACCGCGGCCAGCAGCAGCAGGCGGCGGGTCGGCTCCGGCAGCGCGGTCAGGTCTGCGGCGAAGAGCTGCTCCAGGCGTTCGGTGAGCGGGAGTTCGGCATCCACCGGGTTCTCGCTCAGCAGCCGGATGGATGCGGCGCGGGCGAGTTCGACCAGGGCGAGGGGATTGCCTCCGGCCTGCCGCATGATCTGTCGGCGGATGCGGCCCTGCGGGGGCACGGCGAGGGAGTCGAGCAGCCGCGCGGCCCCGATGTCGTCCAGCTCGTGCAGACGGTGGAGGGTGCTCTGCCGCACCCAGAGCGGGGGTAGTCCCGACGGGCGTGAGGTGAGGAGGAAACCGACCGGCTCGCCCTGGAGACGCCGGGCACACAGGGAAAGCAGGTCCTGGGTGGACTGATCGAGCCACTGCAGGTCGTCGACGATGACGAGCAGAGGGCTCAGCGCAGCCCGGCTGGAAAGGATCCGTACCAGGGCACCGGCGAGCGCGAGCGTGCCGCTGGCGGTCGTCTCTCCCTCGCGTAGGGCGGCTTCGATGATCAGCTGGTCCTCGACGTTGTCGGCGAGGGTGTCGGGCCACGGGTGTACGAGTGCGTCGAGCCCGCTGAAGGCGAGTCGGGCCTGTTCGGGGCTGCCCGCGACCCAACGGGCCCGACCACCGTGGTCCTTGACACGGGTGGCGGCAGCTTCCAGGAGTGACGTCTTGCCGATGCCCGGCTCGCCCAGCAGGAGCAGCGTGCGATCGGCTGCCCCGGCCTCGGGGCTCGTGGTGTCGGCCGACAGCTCGCCGCGCAGTCGGCCGAGGAGGTTGTCGACGGCGTGCAAGGCGTCGGCCCGGTCGATCAGCGATGGCTGTATTGGCGACACCGGCCCCTCCCCGTCTCACTGGGCCGCGACCGGGGGGGGGGGGGTCGAGCTGATCAACCGCGTCGTACGGGTGCAGCGCC
>NZ_JBSFCW010000083.1:0-4979 GCF_053593595.1 Streptomyces sp. NPDC002206 | reverse complement strand
CCCCCATCCGCACAACAGCCGTTCGAACACGTCAACGGCCGACGGCGAGCACATCCAACTCGCCATCGGCCACTACCTGCGGATTCGGGTCAGAGCTGTACTTACCTCAGCTAAGCAACCAGAACCAGCCGGCCCCACCGGGCGCGCCCAGCAGCGCAGAGCAGAGCACGCGAAGACACAGAACCGCCCGGTCGGCTGGCGAAGGTCGCCGGGCGGCTCCAGCTACCACACTGCCCCGGCACCGCACCCCTGAGGCATGTGACACGGCCGGTGACGGCAGACGAACCAACCCACGCTCAGATGCCGGTGCCGGGGCCGGCCCGGCACCACACGATCGGCAAGTACTTCACAGCCGAGCAACCACTCGTAGACCCACTGCCGGACAAGCCGTTCGACACCGGCCGGCTCTTCACCCTGCAAGACATCAAGCTCGCAGGCCTCGCTCAGACAAGCCTTGCAACCGCACCAGCCAGAACGCCGCTTGACGCCGCAGCAGGCGTCGGTGCCGTAGGGCGAGGACAACCTGCCTGGCCGGAAGACATGCCCCCCGCCAGCACCAGCCGAAACCTCCTGGGTACCACCCCGCCGCACACCGGCGGAGCTGCGTCAGTTACTTCCTCGATCAGGAGATGGTCAGGAGGAGGCGTCGCCCTCGGACTCCGGGTGCAGCACCGCCTTCCTCGCGGCCATCTCCAGTGCGTACCGGCCCTGTTCGGTCGCCTCGGCCTCGGCGGTCACGGCAGCCTGGAACGCTTCTGCCGCCTTGCGCCATGGCACCGAGCTCTCTTCGGTGTACGGCTCACTCAGAGCCTGCTCCTGCGCGGACAGAGAGGCACGCGCCAGTTCGATCAGTTCGTCACTCGGTTTCACCACCGCGGGACCGTGAACGACGGCACTGACAACCGACCGCAGCCGCGCAGCTCACACCGCCTCGACGACATCCGCCCGGACCGCGGCCGCCCACTCCACCAGCAGCCGCTCAGCGTTTGCCGCGGATGGCTCGGACGACCTCGGCGACGCCGGACAGGACGGCGGCCCGGTGCTCCGACTGAGTGCCGCTCAGCGCGAATCGGGCTACCAGGACCGCCGCGACCGCCACAATGATGACGACGGCCACGATTCCGATCAACCAGGCGAGTTCGAGGTTCATCAGTGGGCTCCTGCCTCTCCTCCCGCTCCGCAGCGGTGTTCGAACAGAAGACAACGGGCGAGGGCAGGAGCGTCACCGATCCCGGACACACCGGACACTCCGGTAACGGACTTCCAGGTCACCGCCGGTGTCCGGCATCCCGTACCGGACACCGCCTCGGTCACACGCCGGAAATCGGGAAGGAGAACAGGAACAGTGGGGGACATCGAGCACCCGGGCCGAGCGGCACTGTCCGCAGCACTGAAGGAACTGGAAAAGGCAGCGGGATGCGAGCCGCGCTCGCGGACACGCCCTCGCTCGCGAGCCATCGGGCGCGCTAACGAGGAACGTCTCAGCCGGCGTTTGACGCTGCTGCAGTCCAAGACGGTCAGTGACTGGTTCCGTCTCGGCCGCGCTGCCGATGACTTCGAGCAGCTGTGGAGCCTGATCACCGTGCTCGTCCACTGGACACGATCTGTGCCCGGCCCGCCGTTTCCCGCCGAGCGGGCTCGCCGCTCTTTCTGGGCGGACCTCTGGGAGCAGGCGCGCGCGACTGCGACACCTGACTCCGGACGCGAGACGACGACGTTGTCCCAGCCGACGCGGCTGGGGCGACCGATCGCCGATTGGGACCCGCTCGATCTGGAGGTCCACCCGGCTGTCCTCATGCCGGCCGGACGGCAAGTCGCAGAGGCCGGTGGTAACGGGTCCGGTGCCCGGGGGACGACCAACGCGCTGCCTGCCTACGTCCGGCGCGCCCACGACGACGCCCTGGCGGCCCTCGTGGAAGCCGCCATCGGGGGCCGTAGCCAGATGGCAGTGCTGGTCGGGGGTTCGTCGACGGGCAAGACCCGCGCCTGTTGGGAAGCGATCCAGCCCCTGGCACAGAGGGGGTGGACCCTCTGGCATCCTTTCGAGCCCACACGTGCCGACGCCGCGGCAGCCGACCTGAAACACGTCGGTCCGCGCACAGTCGTATGGCTTAACGAGGCCCAGCACTACCTCGACCCCGACGGCGGCGGCGAGCCGATCGGCGCCGCGCTGCACGGTCTGCTCACCGATACAGGGCGCGGGCCGGTGCTCATCCTAGGCACCTTGTGGCCGGAGTACGCGAGCGCGTACTGCGCCCTTCCCGACCGGCGGGCGACGGGCGGGGACCCGTACGCACGTGTACGGGAGTTGCTGGCCGGGCGGCGAATCGCCCTGCCCGACCGCTTCGACCCGGCAGCCCGCACTGCCGCGCAAGTCCTCGCAACCGCGGGAGACGGATACCTCGCGCTGGCGTTGGAACGTACGAGTGATGGGCGCGTAACTCAATTCCTGGCCGGGGCACCCGAGCTGATGCACCGCTATGAAGCGGGCACCCTGCCCGCGCGCGCCCTGCTCCACGCTGCCATGGACGCCGCCCGGCTGGGTGCCGGGGTCCATCTGCCCAGGCAGTTCCTGGAACACGCCACAACGGGATACCTCACGGACGACGAATACGACGCCCTGGACAACGACTGGCTCGAGCAGGCATTCGCCGAGACCGGCAACCCCGTCCACGGGGACCTCGCGCCCTTGAGGCGCGTTCGAGCGCGTGCCGCCCACCCCGCCCCGGGCGGCGTGCCCAGCGCGACCGTTCCCGCAGTCCCTTCGTATCGTCTGGCGGACTACCTCGACCAGCACGGGCGCCACCGGCGCCGCACGGTGTGTCCTCCGGCCTCATTCTGGGAGGCAGCGCACGACCATCTGGCACAACCCGATCCGGACGTCCTCTTGCCGCTTGCCCGCGCAGCCGAGGGCCGCCACCGGTTGTTCTGGGCTCAGCGCCTCCGGGTGCGGGCGGCCGACTCCGGCAGCATGGCCGCACTGCGCCTTTTCGCCGACAGGCGAGAGCAGGCTGGCGATGCGGCGGGCGCGGAGGACATCCTCAGCCGTCTCGCCCGAGCCGGTGACGTGGGAGCTCTCGTCCGCCTTGCCGCGCTGAGAGAGCAGGCCGACGACGGCGAGGCCGCCGACGCCTACTACCAGCAGGCCGCCAGGGCTGGTAACACCATGACGGCACTGCGCCGCGCCGAGGAGCGCAGAAGGAGCGGCGATCGCGAGGGCGCCGAACGGCTCTACCGTCGCCTTGCCGAGACCGGCGATGAGCAGGCCCTGGCCCATCTCGTCGATGCGCACATGGAGGCGGGGGACCACGCTGGGGCCGAGACTCTTCTACGGGAGGCCGCCGCGGGAGGCAGCACCGCCGCCCTGATCAGCCTCGGAAGACTGCGGTGGGAGCAGGCCGGGGACAGCGAGGCGGCCGAGGCGCTCTACCTCCAGGCGGAGCTGGCCGGTGACTTCGACGCCTGGGTCCCCCGGGTCGAACTCCTGGAATCGCGCGGGGAGCATGAGGAGTCGGAGAGCCTGGCCCGCCTGGGCGAAGAGATCGACAGCCCCGAAGCGCTGCTCCGGCTCGTCGAACTCCGGTTTGCCGCAGGGGATGTGGAGGGAGCCGAACGTCTCGCGACCGGATCCGCCGCTGCCGCGGTCTGGAGCCGCCTCGCCGGCCTGCTGCTCGCGGAAGGCGACGTGGCAGGGGCCGAAAGCCGTGCCTTGCGCGCCGACGACGCGAAGATGCTGGCCGAACTCTCCGTCCAGTGGGAAGAGGATGGAGACCACGAGAGGGCCGCCTCGCTCGCAGTCCAGGCGGCTGAGAGAGGGGACAGCCAGCGCCTGCACGAGCTCGCCCTGCACCGGGACACGCAAGGGGAGCCCGCGCAAGCCGTACAACTTGCTGCGCAAGCCGCCCGGTGCGGCCGACCCCGCGTCCTGTTCCAACTCGCCCTGCGACGACAGACAGCAGGTGACCAGCACGAGGCCGACCGTCTCTTCGAGCTGGCCGCCGCCAACGGTGACACCGATGCGCTGATCAAGCTCGCCGCCCTCATGGTGCAACGGGGGGACACGGAAGAGGCTGAACGCTTCGCTCTCCGGGCCGCCGGGAAGGGCAATACCCGCGCCTTGTATCAACTCGCCCTGAACGCCGAAAAGTCCGGGAAACAGCAGGAGGCCGACCGCCTGGCCCGCCTCGTCGGGGAAACCGGGGACACCTACGGCCTGGTCGGCCTGGCTGTGCTGCGAGAGAAGGCAGGAGACCGGGTCGGCGCCGAACCGCTCTACCGTGAGGCCGCGGCAGCAGGCAGCCAGCGTGCGCATAAGCGGCTCGCCCAGCTCCTGGAAAGAGCCGGGGAAAGCAGCGCGGCCGAGGCCCTCGCCGCACAAGCCGCCGATCACGGCGCCCTCGCCGAAATCGCCGTATATCGTGCGCGGCACGACGACCGTGCGGGAGCGGAGCTTCTTGCTCTCCGAGCCGTGGACGCGGGAGATACGCAGGTCCTGTACGCCCTCAGGCGGCTGTACGAGGAGGACGGCTCGGGCGGACTCGATGGCCTGTGGCGCTATGGCCTGGATCCTGACGGCACGCCGTCCGCGCCCTGGTGAGAAGCTGGCGGGCCGGCCGGCCTGCTCGCCGGCGTACATCAGGACATGCAGGACGTTGCAGGCGGCACACTCGTCGTCCAGGGCCGGCGGGTCGACGCCATGATCAGGTAAGTGATTCCCCTGTCGCCTCCGAGGAAGGCGTGGTGACCGAGTGCGGCCAACTCGACGCGCAGCAGGCCGCCCTCGGCAACCGGGCGGCAACTCGCTTCATCTTGAGCCCTCCGTCTCTGGATTTTCAGGAAATAGGTGCGGGCGGCTCGCACGGCGCCGCGGCAAGGAACTCCCCGGGGTGCCGATTAATCATCCGACCTGCTCAGGCGGCATGTTGGTACTCATGCAGGGTTCCGCCGAGCCGGTCTCGTCGGTGGACCTCCAGATGCAC
>NZ_JBSFCW010000082.1:0-5089 GCF_053593595.1 Streptomyces sp. NPDC002206 | reverse complement strand
CGGGCAGAAGCCGTCCGTGACGGCAACCTGCCCGCTACACTCCCACCGCTCGACGTTTCCCCAGGTCAAGCCACAAAGTACTGCTGGAGTACTAGCATCCGCGCCCCCTACGCAAGACAGGCGCGACCGTCAGTCCCGGCAGTCAGGTTGCAGACCAGGGCCACCCGGGGCGCCGGCATGCGCGTGGCGAGTCTGGCGATGGTGTTCAAAGCTCATCGAGTCAGCGCAGGAGCGCTGGCGGACCACAGATGCGCCGCGCCTGATCGCGCCGGTGCGGGCCGGCGCCCGCTTCGAGGCGTCCTGGTCAAGTGTCCGGTAGCCGCAGCAGCCTGATCACACATCAAATCATCAGATATCGTGCGGGGCTATGGGTGAGCTGATTTTGATCAGGCACGGCGAGACCGAATGGAGCCGGTCGGGTCAGCACGCCGGCCGCACCGACATTCCGCTGACTGACGCAGGTGTGGCCGCGGCCAGGGCGCTCACTCCGGTGCTGGCCCGCCGCCACCTGGTCGCTGCGTTCAGCAGCCCGCTGGGCCGCGCCGTGCAGACAGCCGAACTGGTGGGCCTGACCGACGTCAAGCCCGATCCTGACCTGATGGAGTGGGACTACGGCGGCTACGAGGGCATGACCGCGGCGCAGATCCGGGAGACGAGGCCGGGCTGGGAGCTGTGGCGGGACGGCGTTGTTCCCGGTGACGCCGGCTCTCCTGGCGAGCAGCTTCAGCAGGTGGCTGCGCGCACGGATGCGGTGCTCGACCGGATTCGGCCGCTGCTGAAGGACGGCAACGTCGCCCTTGTCGCGCACGGTCACCTCCAGCGCGTCCTTACCGCGCGCTGGCTCGGCCTCGACGCGTCCGCCGGCCGGCTGTTCCGCCACCCGGGTCCGGGCACGCTCAGCGCCCTGGGCACCGAGCATGGGCGGCCGGTCATCTCTGCCTGGAACGTCCTGTAGCGGCAGCCCGGCAGATACCTGCATGACACCGCCGGCGCAGCCCACCGCAAACTGCAATTGAGCGTTGTCCAGACGGAAGGCCCCAGCCAGATGCAGGACGCGTCACGGGAGGCGTCCAGTGCCCTGGTCCCCTGCTTCGGCGCAGTGCTGGACTGGCTGAACACGATCGGCAACGGACGGAAACACCGCAGCACTCAGAGGAAGCGGGCAGAGCCGGAGGCGACGCACACTCGAAGCTTCTGGACTTCCCCTACGCCGCGTCGGACACCGTGACCCCGGACCTTCCAGCCCGCACGCGTACCCAATCCTGCCGTTGACTCTGCTGACCAGTCAGGGCGCGCTCTGCCCGGTGGCGACGGCGCCCGACTCGCTCGACGTGTCGGCGTGCAGTGCGCGGTAGGTCTCCCAGTCCCACCGCGCCCCGACCTCGTGAGCCCCGGCCCGCGGCGCGCGCCGTACCGAATGGGCGGCGGCGGGCGGGTGCAGTCAACCGCGCCCGGGCGGACGGGCTGTGGTCAGCCGTTCGCGGACGGACCGGCGGTGGCCTGCTGCCCGGACCGGGCCTGCGGTCACTCGCCCGCGGTCACCACTTTGAGTTCGTCGAGCGACTCCCGCAAGAAGTCCGCCAGGGTACGTTCCCCGCTGTCGCCGACCCAGCGCTCGAACCCGACCTTGAAGACGGCGATACCCGCCTCCGCGGTGAGGCTCGCGGCCGGGTCCTTGACGCCTCGTCGGCGCAGCGTGGCGGCGAGCGCCGCGGACAGCGACGCGAGCTTGATCAGCTCGCGCTCGCGCAGCTCCGCGTTCGCCATGATGACGGCCTGACGCTGCCGGGCGAACTCGTGGCGCTCCAGGAAGAAGGCGGCGACGGTCTCCAGCGTCGAGGCCATCGCGGCGATCGGCGTGGCTGAGTCCGGGGTGCCGGCGAGGGTGTCCACGAAGATCTCCTCCAGCGCGTGCGAACCCCCGAACAGCACCTCGCGTTTGTCGGCGTAGTGCCGGAAGAACGTCCGCTCGGTGAGCCCGGCGCGTTTGGCGATCTGCGCGGCGGTGGTCTGCTCGAACCCGCGCTCGCTGTAGAGGTCCAGCGCTGCCTGCTCAAGCCGCCCGCGCGCGTTCGGCTCCCATCTACCCATACGCCGATCCTACGTGATGACAGTGACTGACATGAGGTGTTACGGTCGATGACAGTCACTGACATAGGGTCGTTCGCCGCACATCCCGTGTCCCGGTACCGCGCGGCAAGGACGGTCGACCTACCCGGAGGTTCTCCTCATGCGTGTGTTCATTACCGGCGCGTCCGGCTGGATCGGTTCAGCCGTTGTTCCGGAACTCATCGGCGCCGGTCACCAAGTCGTCGGACTCGCCCGCTCGGACGCCTCGGCCGCCGCCCTCGCCGAGGCCGGCGCCGAGGTGCGCCGCGGCACGCTCGACGATCTCGACACCCTGCGCAGCGCGGCTGCCGACGCCGACGGCGTGATCCACCTCGCCTTCAAGCACGACATCGCGTTCAGCGGCGGCTTCGAGGACGCCGCCGATGCGGACCGGCGTGCCATCGACACGTTCGGCGAGGCGCTCGCCGGCTCCGACCGCCCGTTCCTCATCGCCTCCGGCACCCTCGGGCTGGCACCAGGACGGGTCGCGACCGAGCAGGACGGCCAGGAGTCCGGCCCGGTCGGTGCTCACCTGGCCGGCGGCCCGGCCAAGCGGCTGGCCAACGCGCACGCGACGGTCGCCCTCGCGGACCGCGGCATCCGCTCGTCGGTCGTACGGCTTCCTCCGACCGTGCACGGCGACGGGGACCACGGCTTCCTCGCCACCGTGGTCGCCATCGCCCGCGAAAAGGGCGTCTCCGGCTATATCCGGGACGGCGCCAACCGCTGGCCCGCCGCGCACCGGTCCGACGCCGCGCACCTCTTCCGCCTGGCACTGGAGAGCGCTCCGGCCGGCTCCACGCTGCACGCGGTCGCGGACGAGGGTGTGCCGATCCGTACCGTCGCCGAAGTGATCGGGCGGCACCTCGGCCTGCCCGTGGCCTCGGTCTCCCCGGACGACGCGCCCGGGCACTTCAGCTGGCTGGCCGGCTTCCTCGGCATGGACAGCCCCGCCTCCAGCGCCCACACCCGCGAACTGCTGGGGTGGCAGCCGACGCAGTCCGGCCTCATCGACGACCTCGACAAGGGCCACTACTTCGCCACCGTTCCTAAGAACTGAGCGGGAGTGAAGCAGAGGGCCGGCTCCAGGAATCGCATGCCCCTGCGGGGGCACACGGTGAGCATGGCAACTGGATCGGCGAAGGCACGCGGACGCGTGCACGCCCAACGCGCGGCGAACAGCACAGCAGTTTCGGCCGCAGCTCGTGCGGGCTTTGTCGCCCGCGGGGTCATCTACGTACTGATAGGCGTCCTCTCGCTTCGGATCGCACTCTCCGACGGCGGTGGCAAGCAGGCGGACCGCGGCGGTGCGATCGCCGAGATCGCCGGGAAGCCCTTCGGTACCGTTCTGCTCTGGCTGCTCGGCATAGCCCTGGCGGGCATGGCCCTGTGGCGGCTGTCCGAAGCCGCTTTCGGGCAGGCGGGCCCGGACGGCAAGAAGGCGGGTAAGAGGGCGATGGCCGCCGGCCGTTTCGTCTTCTACGGATTCGTCTCCTACTCCGTGCTGTCCTACGCTGCCGGAGACAAGGGCAGCGGCAGCGGCAGCTCCGACAAGAACTCGCAGGACGTCACAGCGATAGCGCTGGACTGGCCCGGCGGGCAGTGGATCGTCGCCGTCGCAGGTATCGCGGTGGCCGCGGCCGGTGTGTGGATCGCGGTGAGGGCGATCAGGCATAAGTTCCGTAAGCACCTGAAGATGTTCGAGATGTCAGAGAAGACCCGCAAGGTGATCGATTTCCTCGGGATGTCCGGCGGCGCCGCCCGGGGCATCGTCTTCGCTGTCGCGGGCGTCTTCGCCGTAGCGGCGGCTGTCCAGCACAAGCCCGGCAAGGCCAAGGGCATGGACGACACCCTGCGCTCCTTCACCGAGACCCCTGCAGGGCCCTGGCTGCTGGTGCTGATCGCAGCCGGCCTCGCGGCGTTCGGGGTCTTCTCCTGGGCCAATGCCCGCTGGCGCAAGGTCTGACAGGCGGCGATGAATCCGTGCGGTACGCGAGGTGGCTGCGGCGACAGGAATGTCTGTCGCCGCAGCCACCCTCCGTTGCCGGTCCGGTGTGATCCTCGGTGTCGGAGCAGCCACTGATCCTGGTCGGCGGGGCGGTACAGCGTGACCGCTTTGGGGAGCTTGTCGAGCACAGGTCGAGGCGAAACCGGCCGGGTGGTAGATGCCGTTGCCCGCGAAGCGCAGCCAGATGCTGCGGGGGCGGCCGTTGCGACCCGGTGTCTGCGGCAACCGTGCCTCTGTCCGGTCCGGCGCAACAGGTTCTTCCGGCGCAACAGGTTCTGTAGTCGTCCGGCACAGCACTGATCCCGGCAGCCAAGGGAAGCGGCTGCCGGGATCAGCGGGGGGCGGTGTTACTTGGGCTTGATGGCGTCCTTGGCCTTCTCCTTGGCCTGCCGCAGATCACCCTTGGACTCCTCGGCGCGACCTTCGGCCTTCATGGACTCGTTGCCCACGGCGCCTCCGACGACCTTCTTGACCTTGCCCTGGGCCTGCTCGCCCTTGGCCTGAGCCTTCTCGTCCGCAGCCACAACCACTCACACCCTGCCGTATTCGAGAACAGTGTCATCCCCTCGTCTCACCACTCATCCAGCACCCAAACCTGCACAGTTGCCACAGGGAAATTATGGCCACCGGGCGCGCCATAAAAATTACCTAAGAGCTACAGGAGTGGAGCCCCGATGCCCGGGCACACGAGGGCTCGGAGGTTGATAATCATGGTTCCTATTATTCTCGTTCTTCTGCTCGCCCTGATCCTCTTCGGCGCGGGTTTCGCGCTCAAGGCACTGTGGTGGATCGCCATCATCGTGCTGGTGGTCTGGCTGCTCGGCTTCCTGATCCGACCGGCCGCAAGCGGTGGCAAGCGAGGCCGCTGGTACCGCTGGTAGACAAGCCCGAACTGCACAACAACAGGTGGGTGTCGTAGTGGGTGTCGAGGGTGGGTACGGCTGGCTCTGCGGCGGCGGACACAGAAATGCC
>NZ_JBSFCW010000081.1:2593-5201 GCF_053593595.1 Streptomyces sp. NPDC002206 | reverse complement strand
CCTGCTTCGGCAGGTTCGAGGTTCCTTTGAAAGTCCTGCCGGGCCCTTGTGGTTCCGGTAGGCAATTACACAGCGAGGACGCTGTGGACGGTCGGTCTTATTCCGGCTGATCGTCCCGCTCTCGTGATGTGTCTCCCGATTACGGGAAAACATTCACGGAGAGTTTGATCCTGGCTCAGGACGAACGCTGGCGGCGTGCTTAACACATGCAAGTCGAACGATGAAGCCCTTCGGGGTGGATTAGTGGCGAACGGGTGAGTAACACGTGGGCAATCTGCCCTTCACTCTGGGACAAGCCCTGGAAACGGGGTCTAATACCGGATAACACTCTGTCCCGCATGGGACGGGGTTGAAAGCTCCGGCGGTGAAGGATGAGCCCGCGGCCTATCAGCTTGTTGGTGGGGTGATGGCCTACCAAGGCGACGACGGGTAGCCGGCCTGAGAGGGCGACCGGCCACACTGGGACTGAGACACGGCCCAGACTCCTACGGGAGGCAGCAGTGGGGAATATTGCACAATGGGCGAAAGCCTGATGCAGCGACGCCGCGTGAGGGATGACGGCCTTCGGGTTGTAAACCTCTTTCAGCAGGGAAGAAGCGAGAGTGACGGTACCTGCAGAAGAAGCGCCGGCTAACTACGTGCCAGCAGCCGCGGTAATACGTAGGGCGCAAGCGTTGTCCGGAATTATTGGGCGTAAAGAGCTCGTAGGCGGCTTGTTGCGTCGGTTGTGAAAGCCCGGGGCTTAACCCCGGGTCTGCAGTCGATACGGGCAGGCTAGAGTGTGGTAGGGGAGATCGGAATTCCTGGTGTAGCGGTGAAATGCGCAGATATCAGGAGGAACACCGGTGGCGAAGGCGGATCTCTGGGCCATTACTGACGCTGAGGAGCGAAAGCGTGGGGAGCGAACAGGATTAGATACCCTGGTAGTCCACGCCGTAAACGTTGGGAACTAGGTGTTGGCGACATTCCACGTCGTCGGTGCCGCAGCTAACGCATTAAGTTCCCCGCCTGGGGAGTACGGCCGCAAGGCTAAAACTCAAAGGAATTGACGGGGGCCCGCACAAGCAGCGGAGCATGTGGCTTAATTCGACGCAACGCGAAGAACCTTACCAAGGCTTGACATATACCGGAAAGCATCAGAGATGGTGCCCCCCTTGTGGTCGGTATACAGGTGGTGCATGGCTGTCGTCAGCTCGTGTCGTGAGATGTTGGGTTAAGTCCCGCAACGAGCGCAACCCTTGTTCTGTGTTGCCAGCATGCCCTTCGGGGTGATGGGGACTCACAGGAGACTGCCGGGGTCAACTCGGAGGAAGGTGGGGACGACGTCAAGTCATCATGCCCCTTATGTCTTGGGCTGCACACGTGCTACAATGGCCGGTACAATGAGCTGCGATGCCGCGAGGCGGAGCGAATCTCAAAAAGCCGGTCTCAGTTCGGATTGGGGTCTGCAACTCGACCCCATGAAGTCGGAGTTGCTAGTAATCGCAGATCAGCATTGCTGCGGTGAATACGTTCCCGGGCCTTGTACACACCGCCCGTCACGTCACGAAAGTCGGTAACACCCGAAGCCGGTGGCCCAACCCCTTGTGGGAGGGAGCTGTCGAAGGTGGGACTGGCGATTGGGACGAAGTCGTAACAAGGTAGCCGTACCGGAAGGTGCGGCTGGATCACCTCCTTTCTAAGGAGCACTTCTTACCAAGCTTGCTTGGTCAGAGGCCACTACGTCGGCAAATGTTCGACGGTGGTTGCTCATGGGTGGAACGTTGACTATTCGGCACGGTTTTTCGGGATCACTAGTACTGCTTCGGCGTGGAACGTGAATCTGAGGGGTCGTGTCGGGCACGTTGTTGGGTGTCTGAGGGTATGGCCGCAAGGTTGCCTTCAGTTGCCGGCCCCAGTGAACTCGCCCTTAGGGGTGGGGTGATGGGTGGCTGGTCGTTGTTTGAGAACTGCACAGTGGACGCGAGCATCTGTGGCCAAGTTTTTAAGGGCGCACGGTGGATGCCTTGGCACCAGGAACCGATGAAGGACGTGGGAGGCCACGATAGGCCCCGGGGAGCTGTCAACCGAGCTTTGATCCGGGGGTGTCCGAATGGGGAAACCCGGCAGTCGTCATGGGCTGTCACCCGCTGCTGAACACATAGGCAGTGTGGAGGGAACGAGGGGAAGTGAAACATCTCAGTACCCTCAGGAAGAGAAAACAACCGTGATTCCGGGAGTAGTGGCGAGCGAAACTGGATGAGGCCAAACCGTATGCGTGTGATACCCGGCAGGGGTTGCGCATGCGGGGTTGTGGGATCTCTTTTTCACAGTCTGCCGGCTGTGAGGCGAGTCAGAAACCGTTGATGTAGGCGAAGGACATGCGAAAGGTCCGGCGTAGAGGGTAAGACCCCCGTAGCTGAAACATTAACGGCTCGTTTAAGAGACACCCAAGTAGCACGGGGCCCGAGAAATCCCGTGTGAATCTGGCGGGACCACCCGCTAAGCCTAAATATTCCCTGGTGACCGATAGCGGATAGTACCGTGAGGGAATGGTGAAAAGTACCGCGGGAGCGGAGTGAAATAGTACCTGAAACCGTGTGCCTACAAGCCGTGGGAGCGTCGCATG
>NZ_JBSFCW010000081.1:0-2498 GCF_053593595.1 Streptomyces sp. NPDC002206 | reverse complement strand
ATGTCGTGACTGCGTGCCTTTTGAAGAATGAGCCTGCGAGTTTGCGGTGTGTTGCGAGGTTAACCCGTGTGGGGAAGCCGTAGCGAAAGCGAGTCCGAATAGGGCGTTTTAGTAGCACGCTCAAGACCCGAAGCGGAGTGATCTAGCCATGGGCAGGTTGAAGCGGAGGTAAGACTTCGTGGAGGACCGAACCCACCAGGGTTGAAAACCTGGGGGATGACCTGTGGTTAGGGGTGAAAGGCCAATCAAACTCCGTGATAGCTGGTTCTCCCCGAAATGCATTTAGGTGCAGCGTCGTGTGTTTCTTGCCGGAGGTAGAGCACTGGATAGGCGATGGGCCCTACCGGGTTACTGACCTTAGCCAAACTCCGAATGCCGGTAAGTGAGAGCACGGCAGTGAGACTGTGGGGGATAAGCTCCATGGTCGAGAGGGAAACAGCCCAGAGCATCGACTAAGGCCCCTAAGCGTACGCTAAGTGGGAAAGGATGTGGAGTCGCAGAGACAACCAGGAGGTTGGCTTAGAAGCAGCCACCCTTGAAAGAGTGCGTAATAGCTCACTGGTCAAGTGATTCCGCGCCGACAATGTAGCGGGGCTCAAGCGTACCGCCGAAGTCGTGTCATTCCAGCGTATAGGGCCAACGCCTGCTGGGATGGGTAGGGGAGCGTCGTGTGCCGGGTGAAGCAGCCGCGGAAGCGAGTTGTGGACGGTTCACGAGTGAGAATGCAGGCATGAGTAGCGATACACACGTGAGAAACGTGTGCGCCGATTGACTAAGGGTTCCTGGGTCAAGCTGATCTGCCCAGGGTAAGTCGGGACCTAAGGCGAGGCCGACAGGCGTAGTCGATGGACAACCGGTTGATATTCCGGTACCCGCTTTGAAACGCCCAGTACTGAATCAGGCGATGCTAAGTCCGTGAAGCCGGCCCGATCTCTTCGGAGTTGAGGGTAGTGGTGGAGCCGACGAACCAGACTTGTATTAGGTAAGCGATGGGGTGACGCAGGAAGGTAGTCCAGCCCGGGCGGTGGTAGTCCCGGGGTAAGGGTGTAGGGCGTGTGATAGGCAAATCCGTCACACATGAGCCTGAGACCTGATGCCGAGCCGATTGTGGTGAAGTGGATGATCCTATGCTGTCGAGAAAAGCCTCTAGCGAGTTTCATGGCGGCCCGTACCCTAAACCGACTCAGGTGGTCAGGTAGAGAATACCGAGGCGTTCGGGTGAACTATGGTTAAGGAACTCGGCAAAATGCCCCCGTAACTTCGGGAGAAGGGGGGCCATCACTGGTGATTGGATTTACTCCATGAGCTGGGGGTGGCCGCAGAGACCAGCGAGAAGCGACTGTTTACTAAAAACACAGGTCCGTGCGAAGCCGTAAGGCGATGTATACGGACTGACGCCTGCCCGGTGCTGGAACGTTAAGGGGACCGGTTAGCTGACTTTCGGGTCGGCGAAGCTGAGAACTTAAGCGCCAGTAAACGGCGGTGGTAACTATAACCATCCTAAGGTAGCGAAATTCCTTGTCGGGTAAGTTCCGACCTGCACGAATGGCGTAACGACTTCTCGACTGTCTCAACCATAGGCCCGGTGAAATTGCACTACGAGTAAAGATGCTCGTTTCGCGCAGCAGGACGGAAAGACCCCGGGACCTTTACTACAGTTTGATATTGGTGTTCGGTTCGGCTTGTGTAGGATAGGTGGGAGACTTTGAAGCGGCCACGCCAGTGGTTGTGGAGTCGCCGTTGAAATACCACTCTGGTCGTGCTGGATGTCTAACCTGGGTCCGTGATCCGGATCAGGGACAGTGTCTGATGGGTAGTTTAACTGGGGCGGTTGCCTCCTAAAGAGTAACGGAGGCGCCCAAAGGTTCCCTCAGCCTGGTTGGCAATCAGGTGTTGAGTGTAAGTGCACAAGGGAGCTTGACTGTGAGACCGACGGGTCGAGCAGGGACGAAAGTCGGGACTAGTGATCCGGCAGTGGCTTGTGGAAGCGCTGTCGCTCAACGGATAAAAGGTACCCCGGGGATAACAGGCTGATCTTCCCCAAGAGTCCATATCGACGGGATGGTTTGGCACCTCGATGTCGGCTCGTCGCATCCTGGGGCTGGAGTCGGTCCCAAGGGTTGGGCTGTTCGCCCATTAAAGCGGTACGCGAGCTGGGTTTAGAACGTCGTGAGACAGTTCGGTCCCTATCCGCTGCGCGCGTAGGAATATTGAGAAGGGCTGTCCCTAGTACGAGAGGACCGGGACGGACGAACCTCTGGTGTGCCAGTTGTCCTGCCAAGGGCATGGCTGGTTGGCTACGTTCGGAAAGGATAACCGCTGAAAGCATCTAAGCGGGAAGCCTGCTTCGAGATGAGTATTCCCACCCCCTTTGAGGGGTTAAGGCTCCCAGTAGACGACTGGGTTGATAGGCCAGATGTGGAAGCCCGGCAACGGGTGGAGCTGACTGGTACTAATAGGCCGAGGGCTTGTCCTCAGTTGCTCGCGTCCACTGTGTT
>NZ_JBSFCW010000080.1:0-5226 GCF_053593595.1 Streptomyces sp. NPDC002206 | reverse complement strand
GACCCCCCGCGCTTCGCGGGGGGGTGGCCCGCCCCCCGCTCCGCCGGGCCCGGACTCTGGTGCTTCGCACCAGAGTTGACTCCGTTTCACGGAGTCTGTGGTTCGCTTCGCTCACCCCGGCCCGGTTTTAGCCGGGCGTGCCCCTCCGCTGCGCTCCAGGGCAGGGGGCCGGCCCGCGATGCGGGCCAGTGGGGTCGGGCGGACAGGTTGTCAGTTACCGGTTAATGGGGCTGATATGACGAAGTGTGGAGGATCCCCTCGCGCGCTCCCCCTGAGGGTGTGTCCGCTGCGCTCCCCCACCCTGAGTCCTTCCGGCTTCGCCTTCAGGACCTAGACCCGCTGCGCGGGCCTGGCTGGCTAGGAGGCCCGGTGGCCTCTGCGGTGGATACGCCAGAACAGCACAGCTCCCGCTGTGCTGAGCAAGATTACGAAGCTGGTCACCACAACCTTGAAGCTGTGGTCGTCCTGTACTGCCCACACGAGTTTCACCAGACTGGCAAGTGTCAGAACTGTCAGGTAGACCGCCACCCGCAACGGGGTGCCAAAGAGTGTCCGCTCTATCCAAGGACGCCGTTGTTCTGTCTGCCTACTCACGCATCCCCCTGTGATGAACCGCCAGGCGTCATGAGAAACCCTGGTCTGGCAGCACCCTAAGGGGTGACCCACACCAAACGGGACCGGGGCCCTCCACTTCGCCCCAGACCCCCGTGCCCTTCCAAACCCAGGAAAGGACGCCGAGTGTTCGGGTTGTTGAGTTGTCGGTGTATTCGTGAGCAGCGCCTGTGTGGATGCTTCAAAATAACTTGCTGATAGAGTCTGGAATTATAGGGGGCCACTGATGGAGAGCTGTGAGAGACGTGAGCAGTTTCATGGATCTGCGTGACTGGGGCATGGAAATGGCTCGTCTTGCTGAAGAGTTCACGGCCGGCTTCGAAGCGGTCCATGGGTATCCGTCCGGGGCGCACACGGTGTGCACCGTCCCGGCCGCAGGAGGCGTGGTGTCTGCCGCGGCCTTGGCCCGCCAGGGCGTGGCCGGCCCGCTCCTGGAGTACTACTCCCACCTCGGCTCCGTGGAGCTGCCTGACCTCGGCACCGGAATCTGGATCGATGACGCCTCATCTCTCACTGCCCAGATCGAGGCGGGCAACTACCCCAACCGGCTTACCGGCGCCGTTGATGACACAGTGTCGGTGTTCGCCACAGACGGCGGAGGAGGCCTGTACGCCCTCAGCCACACCACCGGATACGTCTACCACCTGACCGCCGGCGCCCTCACCGGCAACTGCTACGACCTCGACGAGACCGGCTACAGCACCGCTGCAGAAGACCTCTGGAGCTTCCTTGACCAACTGCACGCCCATCTCGCCGCAGCCGTCGAAGCGCGGCGAGCCGCGCTGAGGGAAGAGCACGGGCGGTAGAGACGGACAGCGAGATTCCGGAGAAGGGATGCCTCGATGGAAAAGAAAACACTTCGGCCGCATCAAAGAGAGGCCGTCGACGCGGTTATCCGTGATCTCGAATTTCCTGCAAGATCACTTGTGCCCGAGCGAGGGCTCCGGACCCAGGTAATCATGGCGACCGGATCCGGGAAAACTCTCGTGGCGGTGCGCAGCGCGCAGGAGCTCCGCGCGGGTCGTGTGCTGGTGCTCGTGCCCTCGCTGGACCTGCTGGCGCAGACCGAGGCCGCGTGGCGTGAAGGCGGTCGTAGCGGCCCCATGATCGGGGTGTCATCTCTGCGGGGTGAGGAGGTGGCCTTCCCTAACACCACGGACGTGGACGAGCTGGTGGAGTGGACCCGGCCCTTCGACAAGGTCACCGTGTTCGCCACGTACGCCTCCCTGGGCCTGGGCACGCTGGAGCGCGCACACGCCGCCGGCCTCCCCGGCTGGGACCTCATCGTCGTCGACGAGGCGCACCGCACCTCCGGGCGAATCGGGAAGCCGTGGGCGGTCGTCCACGACAACCAGAAAATCCCGGCCCTGCGCCGGCTGTACATGACGGCCACGCCTCGGCTGTGGCAGCTCGGGGACGAGGACCAGGAACAAGGCGCGCCAGGTGAGCTGGTGGCCTCGATGGACGACGATCCAAACGGCCCGTTCGGCAGCCGCTGCTACACGCTGACACTCTCGGCAGCGATCGACCGGGGCATCTGTTCCCCCTACCAGGTCGTATGCGTGGACGTCACCGACACACAGCTCCAGGCCGCACAGCTGCTCGGTGCCGAGGCCCGGTCCGAGGCCGTGCGCGGAGCCCGGCTCGCCGCCCTGCAGACCGCCCTGGTCAAGGCGTCGGCCGAGGAGAACTTCCGCAGGACGCTGGTGTTCCACCACATGGTGAAAGAAGCCGAGGCTTTCGCGGCCGGCCTGCCGGACGTCGCCGCGCAGTTGCACGTGGCGGATCCGGAGCTGTACCCGCAGACGGTGTGGGCCAACTGGCTGTGCGGGGAGCACAAGCCGCTCCACCGACGGCGGGTCCTCGATGAATTCACCGCCGGGATCGCGGGTGACGGCACCCTGGTGGAGAAGGGCTACCTGGGGTCCGTGAAAGTCCTCGGTGAAGGCGTCGACACAGCCCGATGCGATTCCGTGTACTTCGCAGACGTACGCGGCTCCATGCCCGACCTCGTCCAAGCCGTCGGCCGGGCACTGCGGCTACAGCCTGGCCAGGGCAAGACGGCGTCCCTCGTGGTGCCCGTACTGCTGGGGCCTGGAGAGACGGCGGACAACATGCTCACGTCCCGGGCGTACGGCGGACTGGCCAAGCTGCTGGAAGCACTCCGCGCACACGACACCCGGATCGTGGAGGCCCTCGCGGAACAGCAGACCCCCAGCCGTGCTCCCAAAGGCCGCGAGCTGGGCGGTGAAGCCGAAGGCCAGCAGCAGGGAGCAGCGTGGGAGGGCGTCAGCGGTCCGGCCAAGGCCCTGCTGAGGTTTTCCACGCCGCGCGACCCCGCAGCGCTGGCCGCGTTCATCAACCTCCGCGTCCTCAACCCCGAACACCAACACTGGCGCCGCGGAATCGAAGCCGCCACCATCTACCACCGGCTCCACAGCGACCTGCGCGTGCCATTCACCTACCGCGTCCCCACCAAAAGCAAAGCAGACGCTGAGAACGAAGCTCCAGGCGGCGCGGCAGGGGAAGGGGAGCTCGTGTGGCCGGCCTCCCTCGCCGACTTCCCGCTCGGGCAATGGACCGCCGACGCACGCCGCTTCCACGCCCGAGGCGACATGGACCAAGACCGCGCCGCGCAGCTCGAGAAACTCGGCATGATCTGGTCGCACTACGACGTCGCCTGGGAAGAAGGCCTCACCGCCGCCCGCGCATGGGCCGCCGAAAACGGCCACCTCCTGGCCCCACTCGACGCCACCCACCAAGGCGCGAAGGTCGGCATCTGGCTGAAGAACCAGCGGGCCGCCGCCCGGCGGGGCGCCGAGATCGAGCAGCGGCGTGCCGAGGGTCTGCCGGTGAAGTCGACGGCCGGGGCGCTGTCGTCGGATCGGCGCGAGCAGCTGGAGGACATCGACGCGTCCTGGTGCCCGGCATGGCCAGTGGCATGGCAACGCGCCTTCCACCTCACCCGGCTGCACCTCGACGCAGGCGGCACCTTGCCCACCGTGGCGGGCGACGTCGTACACCAAGGCGAAGACCTCGGACACTGGGTGACGGCGCAGCGCCTCCAGTGGGACAAGCTAAGTGGCGTGCAGCAATGGATGCTGGAACACATCCTCGGAATCACACCCGCCAGCAAGGACGAAAAACCCAAACCACGCACCAGCCAAGCCGACAAGTGGGCACTCCACCTCACCGCCGCCACCCAGTACTACCAACGCGAAGGACACCTCCACGTCCCCCGCAAACACACCGAAACCATCACCGTCGACCGACACAACGGCGAAGGCCAGGAACAGCGCGACATCAGGCTCGGAGCGTGGATCAGCAACCAACGTTCCCGAGCCTCGACACTCACCCCGGAGCGGGCGGAGCAGCTCTCCACCATCGGCATGCGTTGGGCGTGAGGGGCGTCGTCATCGCGGCCGTCGCGCTCGCGGTCGGCTATCTGCTCGGGCGTCTGCATCCCTGGCAGCATCTGGGCAACTGGACTGCCGGTCGGGTCCGCTTCGGCGGGTCGTGGCCCGAGGTGGTACCGGCCGCTGGATGGGGAGCCTGCCGCATCTCGGAACTGCGGCCTTCATAAAGCCGATCTGTGCACTGCGCAAGACAAGTGCGGGCCCTGGAAAACTCAGAAGCGCGTGCCCGACGTGCCGGTCAGGGCCGTGTCGGCACGTCGGGATCGGCGGCGGGTTCTTCGTGGCGACCGAGTGACCCGGAGAGCGCATGAAGGACGCCGTTCAAAGCTGTCGCCGCATGCCATGTCGGGACACCGCGGCGCCCCCGTGCGTAACTCGCACGGGGGCACCGTGAAGAGGGCCGGAATCAATGCGACCTGTGCGCGTGCCCCTTCACCACGAAGAACTTGACGGGCAGTCGGTGACCCTTCAGGTGGATCGTGTGGTGTTGCCGGCCGCCGTGGCGGATCTTGGTGGACTTCCCGTGCTGGTTGAACTTCCCGTGCTGGTTGAACTTCCCGTGCTGGTTGAACTTCCCGTGCTGGTTGAACTTCCCGTGCTGGTTGAACTTCTCGTGCTTGCAGTGATGCTTCGGGCCGCCGTGCGGGGAGGCGGCGCTCGCGACGGTCGCCGATCCCGCGAGCACCGAGATCGCGGCGACCGCGGTGACGACAGCGCGTTTGATGGTGCGATTCATTGTTCGTTCGTCCCTTCCGTGCCGGGCGTTCCGGCGCGGAATCACGATGTCCCGGGACCTCGTTCAGAGCGGGCTTGCCAGGAACAGCGGCGCGCCGCCCCGTCGGTACTGCATCTGGGCGCCCAGCATGAGGATCCTCTGAGAAGAGTTTGTCCGAAGGGGACCACAAGTCGGCATAGCGGGTGAATTTCTCTCATCTCCCCTTCATCCAAGGGGTTCTGGCGTACTCGAGAGTGCCGGTCAACTTCACTCCGACGGGTCAATCGCGGCCGGTCCTGGAGACACGCGCGGCGTCCACGATTTGCTCGTCCAGGCCCGGCTCGCGGCGGCGGCCTCGCAGGACGAGGGCAAGGCTGCACGACCCTGCGGGTGCCGATTAATCATCCGACCTGCTCAGGCGGCATGTTGGTACTCATGCAGGGTTCCGCCGAGCCGGTCTCGTCGGTGGACCTCCAGATGCAC
>NZ_JBSFCW010000079.1:0-6276 GCF_053593595.1 Streptomyces sp. NPDC002206 | reverse complement strand
GGCAGAAGCCGTCCGTGACGGCAACCTGCCCGCTACACTCCCACCGCTCGACGTTTCCCCAGGTCAAGCCACAAAGTACTGCTGGAGTACTAGGGAGCGTCTTGGGTTGTGATCAGCTGGTGGTTTGAACGACACAGCCCTGCAAGGGGCGTTGGGCATCAGGGCATCTTCCAGAGCGTCAGCCTGGTGACGTAATCGGGATAGGTGGAGCGCTCGACGACGTCGGTGATTTCCAGCATCGCCAGGTTGCCGTCGGTGGTGACGGTGCACAGCACCCTGCCCTTGCGAAGCGTCGTTGTCAGTTCGTCGCGGTCAAGGTCCGGCGGCAGCACATTGGTCTCGCTCCCCGACCTGCAGGCCTGCGGCGTCGTACCGTCGCTGATGCCCATGGTGGTCAGAAAAACCAGCGGCTTGGAGTAGGCGAAGGAATCGATGTAGTGGATCTCGGTCCCCTCTTCGGCCTCGAAGGCGCCGTTCGAGTTGGCCTTGGGGACGTCCAGGTCCACGTCGCTCCATCTGCCTGGCCGGATTGTGAAAGGTTTCCTTTTGAAGATCACCCTGTAGTCGGCCGCGGCGGTCTGGGTGGGCGATGGCTTGACCGATGTCCCGCCGGTCGGCGCCTGGGTCGACTGCCCCGGCGAGGTGGCCGTCGGGCCACCACTGGGCTGACCGGCTGGCTCGTCCCCGCCGCCCGTCAACGCCGACACGGCAACCGCTGCCACGACGACGGCCGCCACGACGGCACCGATGAGCAGCAGTGCCTGGCGCGAGGCCGACGCGGGCGCCCCGGAACCGGCCGGGTCGTACTGCGGTGAGCGCGGCACGTACGTAGGCAGGTGCCCGGAAGTGGCAGCCGCGACCGGAGGCCTGGGTCGGGGCGGTTGTTTGGAGCTTTGTTCACGGCGGGCGATCTCTGCCGTGAGCGGATCCGGGAGCCAGCGGGTGAAGTCGCGCAGCGGACGGCCGTAGGCCTCTGCGCATAATTCGGCCAGTTCGGCGGGGGTGGGCCGGGAGGCCGGGTCAGCGGCCAGGCAGCGTTCCAGGATGGGCCGCAGCGGTTCCGGGTAGCCGGTCAGGTCCGGGGGCCGGAATTCACTGTTGGCGATCCTGGTGGCCACGGTCAGGGCCGCGCCGTCGCCATAGGGGTGACGGCCGGTCGCCGCGACCGCCGCGACCAGGCCCAGCGAGAAGACATCGGTTGCGGGGCTCAGGGCCACGCCGTTGACGTGCTCGGGTGACATGTACTGGGGCGTTCCGATGAGCCCCCCACTGCAGGTGAGCTGAGTGGCGTCGGCGGCCCGTGCGATTCCGAAGTCGATCACCCAGGGCCCGCTGGCGCCCAGCAGGATGTTGCTCGGCTTCAGGTCGCGGTGGATCACACCGGCTGCGTGCACAGCGTGCAGTGCTTCCGCCACGCAGCTGACGAATTGCAAGGCCGATGGCAACGGCAATGGCCCGTACACGACCATCGCCTCGTCGAGCGACAACCCCGGGACGAAGGTGGTGGCCAGCCACGGCAGGCTCCCGGTCGTGTCATGATCGACGACCGGGACGACGTGGTAGCCCTGCACCCGACGTGCGGACTGGACCTCCTGCTGGAAGCGGCGCCGGAACTCCTCGTCCTGCGCATACTCCCGGCGGATCACCTTCAGCGCGACCGGCTGGTTGCCGCGGGTGTACGAGAGGTAAACCGCGCCCATACCACCCTCGCCGATCCTGGCGACCAGGCGGTAATCGGCCACGTCTCGCGGGTCCTCGGGGCGCAGTGGCCCCAAATAGCCGGTGGAATCGATGGCGTTGATACCGATCACCCTCCCCCAGTGACGCTCCCGACAGCTCTCTGCTACCGGCGTACGGGACATTGTGAGGAGCAGGAGGGCCCTTGGGGTAGTGGCTCCGCACGTGCAGTCGCTCGCTCAGATTAAGGAGCGGTGGAGTACGCCGCGCGTACACCCGCCGTACGGACGACTTCGGCAGCGTGGGGGCATGAACGGAGAGCGACTGTCGTCCGTGGACGAGCTCATGGCACTGCTGGCCGACTGCGAGGATGCCTGGGATACCCCAGACCGCTCAGGCGACCCGGTGGACATCCTCGACCATGGCCTGCAGGTTGCGGCGGTCCTCGCCGAGCGGTACCCCGACGACGAGGAGCTGCAGGTCGCCGGGCTCGTTCACGACATCGGTCACCACCTGCTGCCCGGCGACGAGGCCGGCCACGGCGAGCACGCCGCGGCGGCCGTCGTCGGTCTCCTCGGCGCCCGGGTCGCCCGCCTGGTCGCCCTCCACATCCCCGCCAAGCGCTACTTGGCCGCCACTGATGCGCACCTCGTGCTTTCCGCGGAGAGTGCCCGCACCCTCGGCTGCCAGGGCGGCGCCATGACGTCGGAGGAAGCCGCCATCTTCGAGGCGGACCCCGACTCCACGGCGGCCGTCGCGCTGCGCCGCGCCGACGATGCGGGCAAAGTCGTGGGCCTGCGCGTGCCGGGTCTGGACTGCCGGCGTCCAGCGGTGGAGCGCGTGGCCGCGGCAGCGGCGCGAGACGGGGCCGCGTAGGTGGGAACGGGGGTTCTGGGGCCGAATGGGTGACCTTGGCGGCCGTTGCTCGTTGGGAATGAGACGATCCGCGTCACCGACACCGGCGAGGTCAGCATCAAACTGCCCGTTCCGCTCGCGCACCTGGCCAATGCCAAGCACGGCCGGTACGTCCTCGCCTCCACCGTGGCGTTCGCGCACCGGGGTGCGGAGTGGGCCGACCGCATCGCCGCGAACCGGGGCCGTGGCCTACCGCATCCACCTCGATACGGAGCGAGGCCGCTGGTACCTCACCGCATCCTGGCAACGCCCCGTCATCCAGACCATCCCGCTGGAGACCGCCCGCGCCCGGGGCGTGATCGGCGTGGATACCAACGCCGACCACTTCGCCGCCTACCGGCTCGACCGGCACGGCAACCCGGTCGGTGCCCCGCACCGCTTCCCCTACGACCTGTCCGGTTCGGTCGGTCACCGAGATGCACAGATCCGCCATGCCCTGACCCGGTTGATCAACTGGGCGCGGGGTGTCGGGGGCACTGCGATCGGCATCGAAGACCTCGACTTCACCGAGAAGACCCGCGAGAAGCACAGCCACCGGAAGCGGTTCCGGCAGCTCATCTCCGGCATGCCCACCGGGAAGCTGAAGGCCCGGCTGGTCTCGATGACCGCCGAACAGGGCCTGAGCGTTGTCGCGGTCGACCCGGCCCGTACCAGCCTGTGGGGTGCCCAGCACTGGCAGAAACCGCGGGCCACCCCCCACCGCACCATGTCCCGCCACGATGCGATGCCGCCGGCATCGCGATCGGACGACGCGCTCCGGTGCACGAGCGTGTACGAGCTACTCGGCGCAGCCTCAGTATGTTCTGCGGCGCAGGCTCCGCACGAAGAGCGGCACCGACAACAGGAGCAGGGCTCCTTCGACAGCCAGGCTGACCAGCCCGAGCGGCTCCGTCCAATTGCCGATGTCGTCGCTGTAGTTGGGCAGTCCCGGACCCCTGGAGAGGATGTAGCCCAGCAGAGGACCGACGGAGACCAGGGCTGCCAGCAGCCATCCCAGTCGGACGAGGCCGATGAGGAGCAGCACGGCGGCGACCACGGCCGCGATCTCCAGGACGTGGTAGGCGACGCCGATGTAGTAGGGGTCCCTCGTTGCAGTGATGCCACCTTGGTCCACGACATGGATGGCGGCCACCGCGAGGCACAGCAGGGCTCCCGCCCACCTGGCCACCCAGGTAGCCTCCGGCGCCCTCGCGGTGTGGTGTGACATGCGGAGGTACCTTCTCCTTCCTTCAGCGGGCGTGCCTGCCGCGCCGCGATCCCATCTGCCCGGTTGACTCCTGAACAGGCAGCGCGTCGCACTTGAGTCAGATCCCAGCCTCAGCGGGCGGCTGCCCGCTGTCGCCCCCGACAGTGCAGACGAGTGACACAGAAGAGGGACCGTCGCGGACGGCGCTCCTCCACCAGCAGCCCGGGCGTCCACGGCGTTGGGACTCCGCAGGCCGGCGGGCAAAGCGCCGTTGCCGCGCAAGGGCACCGACCCCAACGCCACTGGTGACGGATGCTGCACCAGCCAGGCCACCGAAACCGCCTCGGCGTCAGCCGGTTGCAGCTGCGGCTGACCGACAGTTTGCGGGCGCGCGGCAGTGGTTGCTGTACAGCAGCGGAGTACAGCGACCACGGCGGCCGCAGCCGACCTCCAGTGGCCTTTGACAACCCCATGACCAGCGTCCTGGACCGCAATGACCTTGCAGCCGAGAGTTCGGGACGAAGAGGTCCGCGCCCCATCCTCCACGACGGTTGCCAAGCTTGTGTCCAGCCTGACCGTTCAGGAGCAAGTGCAGGACCAGGCGTAGGCGATGAATAGGGCAGCCACGGCAAACGTGGCAGCCGCCACGCCAGCCAGTCGCCCGCGCCGCCCTGGCCTGGCGGGACGAAGCAGCTCCCAGCCGCCATAGCCGAGGGCGGTGGGTCAGGCCGCCGAGCGGTGCCATGACCAATCCTCACAGTCGTTCGTACAGTGGCGCGTTCCACCTTGACGCCCTGAACCACGCCCGCTCCACGGTATGTGGGCCGAAGACGGACGGGATGGAAGCGGGGGTGGGTTGAGGTGGAGGAGTCTGCGCGGGCCGCGCTCACCCCATCGACCTAGCGGGTTGAGTCGGGAGTGCGCTGCGAGGCGGCCAGGACCCAGGCGGCGAAGGCTTCGACTCCGTCTACGACTGCCTCGAAGCGCGGGGAGTGGAAAATGTCGAACGCGTGCTGCCCGCTGGGCAGTTCAGCGTAGACGACGGTGCTGTCCGAGGTGCGGCGCAGTTGGTCGACGAAGTTCCGGGCGCCCTCGATGGTCGCCAGCGCGTCCTTGGTGCCGTGGGCGATGAGGAACGGCGGCGCACCGGGGTGGATGTATCCCTGTGGCTGGAGCGGGGGCGGCGGCTCGTCCGGCGCATCGCCGAAGTAGTGGCCGTAGTAGCCGTAGAGGCAGATCGCCGCGGTGACCGAGGTGTCGACCGACTCGAATCCGGGCTGGAACACCGGGTCGTTCGGCGTGAGCGCGCACAGGGCCGCCAGGTTGGAGCCGGCGGAGCTGCCCGCCACGAACAGCCTCGACGGATCGGCGCCGTACTCGGGGGCGTGCTCGCGGAACCAGGCGATAACCTTCTTGGCGTCGATCTGGTGGCCGGGGAAAGTGGTCTGGGGCCGCAGCCGGTAGTTGGCGCTGATGCACACCCACCCCTGGCTGGCGAGCCGGTAGAGCAGGGGCCGTGCCTCGCGGTTCTTCGCTCCGCTGGTGTAGTGGCCGCCGTGGAAGTAGATCAGGACCGGCGCGTTCTGCGGTGTGTCGCGGCGGCGGTAGATGTCGAGGAGATTCCGGCGGCCGGCGTCCCCGTAGCTGATGTTGGGGATCCGCTGCACGTCACGCCGCCGCATCAGGCCGGGCAGCAGCAGAATGCGGGCCCAGGGCCGGTGGCGGCGCAGCGGTACGTGCACACGATCCCGCCAGCCGGGCCCGAGGCCCTGCTCAAGAGCCCGCCCGACCACCCGATCCGTGCGCAGGCCCCGCCAGGCGGAGACAGCAAGGCCGACGGTGACGACGGCGGCCACCGCGACCGTCACCTTGGCGCCCGGTGACTCCAGATCACCCTCGGCGGCGGCCAGTGCCGTGGAGGCCACCAAGACATAGATGCCCACGAATGGCACCTCGTTGAGGCCCAGGCCGAACCAGAAGCTCATGGTCGCCAGTGGCCGGGGCCGGCGTGGCGCGACAACGGCGAAGAAGGTGCACCAGGCGAAGAGCGCGGTCGTCGCCACGTATCCCATCGGCATGTCCACGAAGGTACCACCGTCAACTCTGGGCAGTTTCTTGGGATTTCCCCGCCCAGCCCCGCCGCCGCAGGTCACTCACTCGTGAAGATCCAACGAACCCGGTTCAACATCAGCGCACACACGCGTACTCGGCGCCGATGGGAGGGCGTGCCGTGCGGGTGCGGCTGGATCTGATCCGGCCTCCCCGGACCGGCAGCTGAGCCGGACAGTAGCCGGACAGCAGGTTGACCCAGGTGGCCCTCGGATCGCATCCGGGGGCCACCCGTCCGGGTACTCCACCCGTTCGGAAGGAGATGCAGGGCAAGCTCTAACGGGACACCCCCTCAGCTTGGCGTTTAACCTCGCTGGGCTTGGTGTTCCTTGATCGATTCGGCGCGTTTGATGGTCTTGCCGACGTCGTGGCGCCTGGCCCGTTGCTTG
>NZ_JBSFCW010000078.1:0-7263 GCF_053593595.1 Streptomyces sp. NPDC002206 | reverse complement strand
GCCGTCCGTGACGGCAACCTGCCCGCTACACTCCCACCGCTCGACGTTTCCCCAGGTCAAGCCACAAAGTACTGCTGGAGTACTAGGGCGCGTATCGGGTCGTGATCAATCTGCCGGATTCGGCCTCGTGGCGGAGTCTGATCAGGTAGATCGTCATACGTGACGCGAGTGCAACTGACTGACGCGGAGTGGGAATTCATCGAGCCGTACCTTCCGGTCGGCGAGTACGGCCCGTACCCCGGGCGACTGCGACAGCAGTTCGAGGGAGTGATCTGGCGCTTCAGGACGGCGGGGCAGTGGCGGGAGATGCCGAAGGAGTTCGGTGCCTGGTCGACCGTCCACAACCGCTTCCGGCAGTGGAGGGACGCCGGCGTCTTCGAGGCCCTCCTGGAGGGCCTGATCGCTGAAGCCGCGAAGCGGGGCGAGGTGGACTTGTCCCTGGTCAGCGTGGACTCCACCACCGCCAGGGCCCACCACGACGCTGCTGGGATGCGCCTCGACTCCGACACGCTCGCCGCCCTGGAGAAGGCCGCCGCCGAGGAGGAGAAGGCTCGACAAAGGGGGGCGGTGCGGAGGGACAAGCCGGGCAGGACGCCGGAGACGGTCCGGCACGAGAGGAACGGCGACAAGTCCGGCGCCGTCGCAAGCTCCGGCTGAAAGTCGCGTTGCTCGGGCGATCGAGGGGCGGTCTGACCAGCAAGGTGCACCTCGCCGCCGACCGCAAGTGCCGCCCGTTGGCGTTCGTCCTGACCGCTGGACAGGCCGCGGACAGCCCGCAGTTCATCCCGGTGCTGAAGAAGATATGGGTCCGGGGACCTGTCGGCCGTCCTCGCACCCGGCCGGGTGCGGTCGCCGGGGACAAGGCCTACTCGTCCCGCGGCAACCGCGCCGCCCACCTGCGGAAACGTGGCATCAAGGCAGTCATTCCGGAGAAGAGGGACCAGGCGGCCAACCGGGCGAACAAAGGCTCCAGAGGCGGTCGGCCCGTCAGCTACGACACCCGACTCGCCCAGCTTGCCTATGATCCCGAGCACGAGGTAGGAGGAGGTCGTCAACCGCACGTCAGCCATGGGTGGGACCGCATGTTGCCGACGCCTGGGTGGGCCGACGGCCCCGGCCGGTGTCACACGGTCGTCAGGCTCGGTCGCCGCCTCCCGCCACGCCCGTCCGGTACGCCAGGACCACCGCCTGGACGCGGTCGCGGAGGTCCAGTTTGGTGAGGATGCGGGAGACGTAGGTCTTCACGGTCTCTGCGCTGATGACCAACTGGGCGGCTATTTCGGCGTTCGACAGGCCCTTGCTGATGAGAAGGAGGACCTCGTGCTCGCGGGGGGTGAGCACCTTGAGGCGGTCGCGCTCGGGGGACGTGGGGACGGTGGTGGGGCGCAGGCGTTCGGCGAAGCGGCCGATCAGGGTGCGGGTGACGGCGGGGGCGAGGAGGGACTCGCCGCGGGCGACGGTGCGTACCGCGTTGATCAGTTCGGGCGGTGGGGCGTCCTTGAGTAGGAAGCCGCTGGCGCCGGCACGGAGGGCCTCGTACACGTATTCGTCGACGTTGAAGGTCGTGACGATGAGGATCTTCGCGGGGTTGGGGGAGTCGGGTCCTGCCAGGCGGCGGGTGGCCTCGATTCCGTCGAGCAGGGGCATGCGGATGTCCATGACGACGACGTCCGGCTTCAGCTCCTGCGCGCTCCGGATCGCCGCTCGGCCGTCCTCGGCCTCGCCCACGACCTCCATGTCGGGCTGGGCGGAGAGGATCGTGACGAAGCCGGCGCGCACGAGGGCTTGGTCCTCGCAGACCAGCACCCTGATCGCAGCGGGCGGAACACTCATGCGGCACCCTCTGTGGGGATGCGTGCGTGCACGCGGAACCCGCCCTCCGGGCGGGGCCCGGCGGCGAACTCGCCGCCCAGCATCTCCACCCGTTCCCGTAGCCCGGTCAGGCCCCGGCCGCCCGAGACGTGCGGCCCGCCGTCGCGGAGGGCGGCGGACACGGGCGCGCCGTCGGCCGCTTGGGCGGTGGTGACCTCGATGTCCGTCCAGTCGGGGGCGTGCGTGAGCCGTACCAGTGTCGGCCTGCCCGCGGCGTATTTCACGGCGTTCGTCAGGGATTCCTGCACGACGCGATACGCCGCGAGTCGGGCGCCTATGTCCATGTCCCGCTGCTCTCCGTCCTCGACCAGTTCGATCGGCTGGCCGCCCGCTCGTGTCTGCTCCACCAGGTCAGGCACCCGGCCCGGCAACGGCGTCCGTTCCTTGGGCGCCGACTCGCCGGTCGCCTCCAGCACGCCGAGCAGGAACCGTAGTTCGGCCAGCGCGCGGCGGCCGGTGCCGTTGATGGCGTCAAGGGCCTCGCCGATCCGGTCCGGTGACCCGGTGAGGTACTGTGCCGCGCCGGCCTGCACGACCATCGCGGTCACATGGTGGGTCACCACGTCGTGCAGCTCCCGGGCCAGTCGCCCGCGTTCCGCATAGATGGCCGCCTGTGCGGACAGGCGCCGACGCTCGGCCTCGTGCGCCCGCCGCCCGCGAACCAGGACGCCCAGGCCCCACATCGCCACCAGGACCAGGTAGTAGACCAGGAAGTCGGTCAGGCCGTCGGGCGAGCCCAGCGCGTACAGGACGACATCGAACACCAGGTACCCGCCTGTCGCCGCCAGCGGTACGGCCCGCCGGAGGCGTTCCTGGTGGGCACCCACGGAGTACAGCGCAATGTACAGCCCCAGGCTGCCGAAGGCCGCCGGGTAGCCGAGGCACTCGTGGACTGCGAACGAGGTCCCCGCTACCGCGAGGCAGACGGCCGGCCATCGGGTGCGCACCGCGAGCGGCAGAGTCTGACCCAACGTCAGCAGCACGCTCGCCACGGAGGCGCCGTGAGTGGGAAGGTCGCCGAACCGCGCCCCGACCCGTGACAGCGGCTCCGCGAACGACAGCACGGTGAAGACGAGCGCGAACTCGCGGTCCCTGGTAGCGGTGGGGCGTGCTCCCCACCACCGCGACAGCCAGCGGAGCCGACTGGTCGCGGCGGCCACCGGGTTCCCGCGTGCGGAGGGGCCCCTGTCCCGCGCCCGCGGTTCGGCCCCGGCCCCGGAAGAGGGCGCCGCGGGCCGGCCGGTCCTTGGCCGGCCCGGGCGGGGAGCGGGGTCCGTCGGCGCGGGGCATGCCGAGCCTGATGGTTCACAAGCTGCTTGGTCTTCCGTCATCATCCATGATCTCGTAAGTCCGGCACTGAGCGGCATGAGGACCGGGCCGTGGTCCGCGGCCTGGTCCATTCGGTACGCCCCGTCCGGCATCCGCACCACACGGCAGCGCGGACCGGACGGTCCTGTTCGGTGAATCTAGCGTCCTGTGGCGGGAGTTGTGTCCCCCGCAAGAGAACAGCCGGGTAGCTCGCTCGGGGGACCGGAGGATGCGGCAAGTGCCCACCCGGTGGTGACGATTCGCAGGAGCCGCGGCCCGTAGTTTTCCGGCATCGAAAGCGGAGACCGCCTGCTGGGAGCGGGCCCCTGAGGAGGAAGCCATGTCGTCCAACCACCACCAGTCACCGAAACGACTCGCCGGTCGCGGAGCCGAAAGGACCGGATCGGCCGGGAAGAACACCGGGCACCCCGCGCGGTGGGCGACGTCGACGTGGGTGCGTCTGCCGGTGCTGTTCGTGCTGATGCTGGCCGTGGGCGGGATCACCAGCGCGATCAACAGCGCCGCCGCCGCCACTCCGCTGACCGCTCTGATCAGCGGAGTGGCCACCGGCGGCCTCGCCCTGGCCGCCTATGCCAGGCTCGTGCGGTACCTGGAGGGCCGCGGCAGCCCGCAGGAGCTGGCTCCGGCGCAGGCCCGGCCGGAACTGTGCCGGGGCGCCCTGCTCGGGCTGGGTCTGTTCACCGTCACGATCGCGCTGGTCGCGATGACCGGCGGATACCACATCCACGGCTGGGGATCGATTGGTGGCGCACTGACCACGCTGGGGTTGATGAGCTGCGTGGCGGTCACTGAGGAACTGGCCTTCCGCGGTGCGCTGTTTCGGGTGCTGGAGGAGAAGACCGGGACGTGGGGGGCGCTGGCCGTCTCCGGGCTCGCTTTCGGCGGCCTGCACTTGGTCAACCCCGACGCGACGCTCTGGGGCGCGCTGGCCATCGCCGTCGAGGCCGGGCTGATGTTCGGCGCGCTCTACGCCGCCACCCGCTCGCTGTGGCTGCCGATCGGCCTGCACCTGGGCTGGAACATGGCCGAGCAGGGCATCTACGGCACCGCCGTCTCCGGCTCCGGGACCGGCACCGGCGGCCTGCTGCACGCCTCCGTCAGCGGTCCCCAGGCCCTGACCGGCGGCGACTTCGGCCCCGAGGCCAGCATCTTCGCCGTCCTGGTGTGCGCCGTGCCCACCGTGCTGTTCCTCATAACCGCCAAGCGCCAGGGCCGCATCTACACCCGCGCCGAAATGGCACAGGTACGGCAGAACTGACACGGGGCCGCGCCACCGGCGCGTGGAGGGCGGGCAGCCTGGCTGCCCGCCCTCCACGCGCTTCGCTGTTCGGACACGGTGCCGCTTTTCGGCACCCGGGCCGCAAGCCGCTGCCGGACCGACAGGTGCTGTGCGGCATCCTCTTCGTGCTGCACACCGGCATCCAATGGGAGTACCTGCCCGTGGAGTTGGGCTTTGGCTCGGGCATGACCTGCTGGCGGCGACTGCGGGACTGGAACGAGGCCGGCATCTGGCAGCAGTTGCACGAAGTGCTGCTGGCCGAGCTCAACGCGGTGGCCCGTCTCGACTGGTCGCGTGCGGTGGTCGACTCCAGCCACGTGCGAGCCATAAAAGGGGGAGCCAGACGGGACCGAGTCCGGTCGATCGTGGCGTGCGCTGACTCTGGATGTCCAGGAAGGGAAGTCTGGAATCCAGCTCTCCGGCTGGATGAAGGATATGGATCAATTCATTTTGCATCGAAAGAAGAGTAGCTAAACCCCGAACCCCGGGCAGGAGAGTGCATGGGCAGAGGACCCCGAAGACCTTGAGATTCTCGCTGAATGGTGTGCGGGTGCAGAGATGTCCAATCCTCTGCACCCCCTTTCCTGCCCCTGGGGGCCTTGCTGCCTTGGGCCACGTCGAACCAGGGCGACTACTTCCTCTGGAGCACCACAGGCTCTGGTCCCGACGAGTGGACTGTCACCGTGGCCTCACGCAATGGCGGCTGGTGTCATTACACGGGACGCGCGGTTCAGTTCCTCGCCGACCTGATCGGCGGAGCTGCTGAACAGGGTGCGGATCTTGATCGGAAAGGTGAAAGTGCCTTCTGAGGTGGGAAGATGAGGCTCGTCCAAGGTTTCTGTCATCACAGCGGGAAGGAGGCTAGAGGCGATTGACGAACGCGCTGATGTGGGAGGCGATCTGGTCGGGTACCTCCAGTGGACCGAGGGTCCGCCCCGCAGGGACTGGGATCCGCAGGGGTCTCGGTAGGTCGTGGACCACCTCTGCTCCTTCGCCAGCGAGTGCGCTGCACTCTTCGCCGTACTGGAAACCGGGCGCTGATTCCCCAGCTTGACCAACGGGCGCCCCGACCGCCGCGAAGGCCTCGGTAGAGTCGGGGCAATGACAGGAAATCGAGGCCGCTGGCCAAAGACCGACCAGGATCGTGGCATCGAGGACGTGACGCTACTCATCCTGGAATGGCTGGGTGAGCAGGGCGTGAATGCCTTGATCAGGGTGGACGCTGAGAGAGTGGCTGACAACGCGCCGGCCTGGACGTTCGCCGCCAGTGGGGGTCCCTTGGAACATGGCATGCGTGCTGATGGGAGGACTGCGCAACAGTGCATGTCCGCGGCTCTGTCCAAGTTGCGCGAGGCCGGGATGTCGGTTCCGTTTTGATCTCCGTCTTTGGTCGCTCCTGATTTCACGGCGTTGGTCTCCTCGCCTCATCGGTTCCTCCGGACTGCCCGAAGCCCGGCATGCCGAGCTGGACGGCGGTCGACAGCCAACCCCGGCCAACTGGGCTCGTAGACGCCCAGCAGCGGCTGGAGCTGGCGCCGGGCGAGGCGGGCCTGCTGACCTTCTGCTTCCACGGAGATCTCTCGGCGTTCACCGACCGTTCAGGCTACTGGGTGGTTGAACCGGGCCGCTGAAACTAGCGTTGGCGGCGTCCAGCGCGGACCTACGGCACACTGCGCGGCTGACCCTCACGGGACCGCTACGGATGCTGAGCCTGGACCGGAGGCTGCGGTGCGAGGCAGAGATGTCGGGGGTGGGGTGCCCCTCGGCGTCGGGAGTACGGGGGCTCGGTGATCAGGTACGTCCACCATCAGCTGATGGGCGTCGCGATGGCGGTGTGCGCCTGCGTCGTCGGTGCGCCGGTGGCCTTCGGCGTGCGCGGGATACCTGCCGTGGTCGACGACGCGGTGTGGATGGTCGTGGTCGTCTCCATGCTCGGCGGCGTGCTCTTCGGGATGCTTGAGGCTTCCCGGCTCAAGTGGGTCAGTGTGGTTCGCACCTTCGAGGAAGCGGTTCCGCTGGACGACTCCGAAACCCCCCGACCCGCCGACTACTCCCTGCGCCACAACCTCGTCGACAAGGGTTTCTTCTCCGTGCTGCTGGTGGCGGCACTGGTCGCGGGACTGACTTTGAGCCCCTGGCTGTCTCTGACCCCCCTGTGGGTGTCCCTGGACTGGCTGATCCGGGCCGGCATCGCAGCGCGCTGGGAGAAGAAGAACGCCGTGCTGTTGTGGCGGGGGCACGTCCCGGGCAGTCCGTGGGAGCTCTCGTACTCCCCGGTCAGGCCGTCGCCACCGACTCGAACCGCCACTGATACACCGCCGGTGTGACCAACCCCCTGTCGGACTCCGGGAGTTCGGCCAGTTCGGTGTCGTACGCGGGTCCCACCATGTGATGACCAGCACCCAGTCTCGCGGGGCCCGGAAGGTCTCGCGGCACAGGGGCGGGGCGGGTAGCTCCGGCGCGCAGGCCCAGGCGAGGAGTTCCTCGCCCCGGCCCGCCACCGCCCGGGCCTCCCACATCAAGGGCGACGGTCACGAGCAGAGGTTCTCCTTGCCGATGTCGCAAACGTGATCGTGGGAGTGCCCGGGCACGTGCGGGTCCGTCACCGGCAGGGAGGAGTCGGCGGAGAGGTCCCAGCTCGACGCGGTACCTGTGGGGCTTGCAAAGTCATCGCTGCTGGTGGGAGCCCGGTGGGGCCACCGGCGGATCCAGGGTGAACTGGCCCGGCTGGGGCATCCGATCGCGCCGTCCACGGTGTGGGAGATCCTGCACGCGGCCGGCAT
>NZ_JBSFCW010000077.1:0-8108 GCF_053593595.1 Streptomyces sp. NPDC002206 | reverse complement strand
AACGATCTCGAACATCACCGACAAGGTCATGGAAGGCATGGCCGAGTGGCAGAACCGGCCTCTCGACCGGGTCTACCCGGTCCTGTTCGTGGACGCCATCAACGTCAAGATCCGGGACGGCCAGGTCGCGAACCGTCCGATCTACGTGGTCATGGGCGTGACGGTTGAGGGACACCGCGACATTCTCGGAATCTGGGCCGGCGACGGCGGTGAGGGCGCCAAGCACTGGCTGCGTGTCTTCACCGAGGTCAAGAACCGCGGCGTGGAAGACGTGCTCATGCTCGTCTGCGACGGGCTGAAGGGCCTGCCCGACGCGGTCGAGACCGTCTGGCCTCGCACGATTGTCCAGACCTGTGTGATCCACCTCCTGCGCAACAGCTTCCGTTACGCGGGCCGGCAGGACTGGGACAAGATCGCGAAGGCGCTCAAGCCCGTCTACACGGCATCGAGCGAGGATGCCGCGACGGAACGCTTCCTGGAGTTCTCCGAGGCCTGGGGCGGGAAATATCCCGCGATCGTGCAGCTCTGGGAGAGCGCCTGGGCCGAGTTCGTCCCCTTCCTCTCCTTCGACGTCGAGATCCGCAAGGTCATCTGCTCGACCAACGCCATCGAGAGCGTCAACGCCCGCATCCGCAAGGCCGTCCGGGCCCGCGGACACTTTCCGAACGAGGCGGCCGCCCTCAAGTGCGTCTACATGGCGCTCATGAGCCTCGACCCGACCGGCAAGGGCCGCAAGAGGTGGACCATGCGCTGGAAGGCCCCACTGAACGCCTTCCAGATCGCCTTCGAAGGACGCCTGACCCCCGCCAACAACTAGAACCTCAACAACCCGGATCAGCCGTTAAGTTGACACTCCCCCGCGACAGCAGCTTCTGCGGAATCTGCGCGTGGAGCATCTCCACCTTCGCCCCGGACACATACACGTAGTACCGCAACCCCGCCTCCCTCACCCCAACGACCGCTTCAGCGTACGCAGTTGCAGCGTGACCGTGCCGGCATACGGGGCCAGGCCAGCGTCGGCGTCGATGAGGGCCTGGACGCCCTGCGCGGTTGGCCGCCGGTGCGGCGCAGCAACGGGGACACCCGGTCGTCTCACGTCGACTGACCGCCTCTACCCGTCGTACCGGTACAAGTTGGCGTCGTACGGGTTGCTCATTCTGGGGCCGCGAGGCGGCGGAAGCTTCACAGCGCGGGGCGGATCGGGGTGTTCGAAGGTACGCCGCAACGTGCTGTCCGAAATCCCGGACGTCCCCCTGATCGCAATTCGGCCGAGTGCGTCGGACAGAAGGTCACTCCGCCTGTGCAGTCGGCGACGCAGCCTCAGGCGTGTGAGGAGACGGCCCCACTGCCGCAGAGCGCCCCACCCAGGGGCCGGCGCAATCCGCGCCTCGTGCGCTGCGCGGCCGATCTCCTGTACCGGTGCGGAGTCCGAGACGAGCTGCACGACGCGCCGCAGGAACCTCCCCCGACGGGGGATCAGATCGAGCCCGGCAGATTCCAGGCAGTCACGAGGCGCGCGCTGGACTACATTGACCCGATGCAGTGTCGGCGAGATCTTGATCTGACCATCCCACAGCAGTGCGATCAGCACCACCATCGCCACGCGTTCTCGGCCGCCGCAGATGTAAGCGGTCTGATAGAGATCAAGCTCAGTAGTGCGCTGCACGGTTCCCCCAAACTCTGAGCCCGGGATCCGACGCCGAGCCTATCCTTCCGCTGGTACGGCAGCCGTAAACGGCGAGCCCCCGGACAACCGGATCGAGCACGACTACCGGAAGGAAGCGGGCTTTTTGGCAGTGGGCCGCCGTGGAGACCCTGCGGCTGGCCGGCCTGCGTGCCGAGGAACTGGCAGAGCTGACCCACCTGAGTATCCGGCAGTACCAGCGGGGAGGCAGTCGCGCTGCTGGTCATCAGCCCGCCCAAGAGCGACCGGGAACGTGTCATCCCTATGTCGGCGGAGCTGTTCCATGTCGGCTATCGGCAGGGGTTGGCGGTGTCAGCGGACTCGCCCGGTGAGACGAGTCCTGTCTCGTAGGCGAGGACGACGGCCTGGGCCCGGTCGCGCAGGGTCAGCTTGGCGAAGATCCGGGCCACGTGGGTTTTCACTGTCGCCTCACTGAGCGTCAGTTCCCGCGCCAGTTCGGAATTGGAAAGACCTCGGCCCATGAGCGTCAGCACCTCGCGCTCGCGCGGCGTCAGCGCGGCCAGGTCTCGGTGGACGGCCGGGGTTGCGAGACCCGAACCGGTTCTGGGGGCACTGGGGGCGAAGCGCTCCACCAGGCGGCGGGTGATCGAGGGTGCGAGTAGGGCGTCACCGGTGTCGACCAGGCGTACGGCGGCGGCCAGATGCGCGGGGGTGACGTCCTTGAGCAGGAATCCGCTGGCTCCGGCGGCGAGGGCGGTGTAGACGTAGTGGTCGAGGTCGAAGGTGGTCAGCATGATCACCCGGCAGTCCGGGGCCTGCGCGAGTATGCGGCGGGCGGCTTCCAGGCCGTCCATGATGGGCATTCGGATGTCCATCAGTACGACGTCGGGCCGCAGCCTCCGCACGGTGGCCACGGCCTCGGCTCCGTCGCCGGCTTCGCCCACCACGTCGATGCCGCGGGCGGTCAGGATCAGGCGGAAGCCAGTGCGGACCAGCTCCTGGTCGTCGGCGATCACAACGCGAGGGGCGGTTTCGGTGTGCGTCGTCATGGCCGGTCCAGCGGGATCCGGGCGCGGACGCGGTAGCCGCCGCCGAGGCGGCGGCGGGCGTCCAGGTCGCCGCCGTAGACGGCGACCCGCTCCCGCAGGCCGAGCAGCCCGCGTCCCGTTCCGTCTGCCTGGCCCGGGACCGGCTCTTTCCGCGCGGGCCGGCTGTCCGACAGGATGCTCGGTCCGCTGTTCAGCACCTCGACTCGCAGGTAGTGGTCCGCGTATCGCACCGTCACCTCGGCTTTCGCTCCGTCCCCGTGTTTGAGGGCATTGGTCAGGGCCTCCTGGATGATCCGGTAGGCGGTGACATCGATCCCGGTCGGCAGCGGGCGCGGCTCACCCGAGATACGCATCTCCACGGGCAGGCCGGCAAAGGCGATCCGGTCGATCAGCGGGCTGAGCCGGCTCAAGCTCGGCTGCGGTGACAGGTCCATATCGTAGGGCTCGTCGTCGCCGTTCTGCGCGGGTGCGAGCAGGCCGAGCAGGTGCCGCAGCTCGGTCATCGTGTTCCGCCCGGCGGTCTCGACGGCGCTCATCGCCGCCGCAGCCTCGTCAGGCATCGTGGCCAGCACCTCGCGGGCGGCTCCGGCCTGGACCACCATGAGGCTCACGTTGTGGCTGACGATGTCGTGGAGCTCGGCGGCGATCCTGGCCCGCTCGGCGTCGACCGCGGTCCGCGTCGCGCTCTCGCGCTCCCGCTCCAGCAGCCAGCCGCGCTCCTCGATGGCCGCCTGGTGCAGCCGCCGCGCCCGGACCGCCGCCACGCACAGACACCCAGCGGCGCCAACTGCCGCCGCCAGGGAGATGACCAGCCAGATCGTCCAGGATCCCCACACCGGATCATCTTCGCAGCTGCACGACGCGCCCCGCATCAGCCCCCGGATGCAGCTCCGTACATCCCCGGGATGACCTGCCCGGACGGATACATCCGGGGGGTGACGCCCCGTCCGCAGACTCCGTCCTAAGTTCGAGCCATGACAACTGATCATGGCAGTGCCCGGCAAGTGGTGGTGCGGCTGGACGGCGTGCACAAGGAGTACGGCGACGCGAAGGCCCTGGACGGCCTGTCGCTGGAGATCAGGACGGGGGACGCGGTCGCCGTCATGGGCCCCTCCGGCTGCGGCAAGTCCACCTTGCTCAACATGGTGGCCGGCCTGGACCGGCCGACCTCGGGCACAGTCGAGGTGCAGGGTCATGACCTCGGGAAACTGGACGAGACCGGCTTGGCGCTGTTCCGGCGGCGGAACGTCGGCATGATCTTCCAGTTCTTCAACCTCATCGACGATCTGCCTGCCCTGGACAATGTGGCGCTGGCCGCGCAGCTGACCGGCACCCCGGCCCGGCAGGCGCGCCGCCGTGCCCTGGAGCTCCTGGACGAACTCGGTGTCGCCGAACGCCGGAACAACTATCCGGCGACGCTCAGCGGCGGCGAGCGGCAACGGGTCGCCGTCGCACGGGCGTTGATGAACCGCCCGGCCCTGCTGCTGGCCGACGAGCCGACCGGTGCCCTCGACAGCCGGTCGGGCGAGCAGGTGATGGATCTGCTGATCGACCTCAACCAGATCGGCCAGACTCTGTTGATCGTCACCCATGACCCGCAGCTGGCCACCCGCTGCGCCAGCCGGCTGATCGAAGTCGCCGACGGCCGGGTCGCCCGCGAGAGCACGCTGGAGGCGACCGCGTGAGCGCCGTATGGCGAGCCTCACGCGCGGCTGTGAAGCGCCGCCGGCTCCAGACCTTCGTCATCGGGCTCGTCGTGCTCTGCTCCACCACGACCGTCCTGCTCGCGCTGGCGCTGCTGAGCGCCGCCTCGGGCCCCTTCGACAAGGCCTACGCCGCCCAGCACGGTGCTCATACGGTGGCGGCCTTCGACACCACGAAGGTCTCGCAGGAGCAGTTGGCGCGGACCGCCCGGCAGCCTGGGGTGGAGGCCGCAGCCGGGCCGTTCGGGCAGGCCGTCGTCGACATCCCCAAGGAATGGCTCTGGATGGCGGGCGGCACCCTCACGGTGGTGGGCCGGGCCGACCCGGCAGGCCCCGTGGACCGGATCGAACTCCTTGAGGGCCACTGGGCCACCGCACCCGGCGAGATCGTCGTCAACTGGTCCGTCCAGGGCTCCCCCGGCCCCGAGCTGCTCGGCACCAAGCTGGAGACCCCCGGCGGAGCGACGCTGACCGTCGTCGGATTCGCCGCCAGCATGAGCAAGTCGGCGAGCGCCTGGGTCTCGCCCGAGCAGATGGCCGCACTGCACCCGACCTCCGCCCAGATGCTCTACCGCTTCACGGACTCCTCGACGGAGGCCCGGCTGAGCGCCGGGCTGGCACGGGCCACCACGGGGCTGCCCGAGGAATCGCTGACCGGCGCACAGACCTGGCTCGCCCTCAAGCAGGCTTACTCCGCGCTGGCCGACTCTTATCTTCCGTTCATAACGCTCTTCGGCATCCTCGGCCTACTGGTCTCCACCCTGATCGTCGGCAACGTGGTCAGCGGGGCGGTCGTCTCGGGGTACCGGCATATCGGGGTGCTCAAGGCCCTGGGCTTCACTCCGAACCAGGTCGTCGGCGTCTACCTGACGATGCTCTCCGTACCGGCGGTGGTGGGCTGCGTGCTGGGTACTCTGGCCGGCAACGCGTTGGCCGGGCCCATCCTGCAGGTCGCGTTCACCGGCATCGACGTGGGCCGAGCCTCGGTCGGCGACATCAGCCCGTGGGTGTCCGTGGCCTGCCTCGTGGGCATGCCCGCCCTCGTCCTGGTGGCCGCGCTGGTCCCCGCCCTGCGCGCCCACCGGCTGCCCGCCGCGGAGGCGATCAGCGCGGGCGGCGTGCCGCGGACCGGGCGCGGGCTGCGCGTCCAGCGGCTGCTCGGCGCTACCCGGCTGCCGCGCCCGGTCAGTCTGGGCCTCGGCCAGCCGTTCGCCCGCCCCAGCCGCACCCTGCTGACCATGGCGGCCATCGTCCTCGGGGTCACCACAGTGACCCTGTCGACCGGACTGACCAGCACCATGGTGGCGTACGGCAATGTCGGGCGGGAGGACGGAGGCGCCAGGATCCACGTGACGACCGGGGGGACGGGCAACGACCGGACCCTGCCCCGGCTCAGTGACCCGCAGATCGAGAAACGGTTGCGGTCCCTGCCGGGTGCGGAGGGGGTGCGGGCCCGCGCGCTGTCCCAGGTGAACATGACCGGGCAGACTCAGCCCGTCTTCGCCGACTTCTACCGTGGCGACGATTCCTTGTACGAGCACACCATCGTCAAGGGCCGGGCGCCGGCCGCGGCGGGCGAGATCGTGGCCGGGCCGGCGTTCCTGAGCCAGCGCGGGCTGAAGATCGGTGACCGGGTCACGCTGGAGCTGAACGGCAGGAAGATCACCGCGACCGTCGTGGGTCAGCTCATTGAGGGTAACGCCCGGGCCCTGGAGGCCACTGGGGAGACCCTCGCCCAACTCGCACCGGACGCCCACGCCACCGAGTACACGGTACGGCTCGCCTCCGGCGCCGACGCGCGCGCCTACGCCGAGGCGGTCGCGGCGCTCGACCCGGGCCTGCACGCGTCGGTGATGGACTCCGGCAACGCCGGCACCGCCACCGTCATCACCTTCTCGACGGTGTTCACGGTGCTGCTGACGCTCGTCGCGTCGCTCGGTGTCTTCAACACCGTTCTCCTGAACACCCGTGAGCGGCGCCGGGACCTGGGCATGCTCAAGTCGATCGGGATGACACCCCGGCAGGTGGTGGTGATGACGGTGACCTCGGTCGCCGGGCTGGGCGCGGTCGGCGGCCTGCTCGGCATCCCGCTCGGGATCGTGGCGCACCGCCTCGTCGTGGACCATGTCGGGGTGGTCGACTTCCCCGCATATATGAAGAACGTGTGGCACGCGCCGCAGCTAGCCGCGATGCTCCTGGCGGGTGTGGCGATCGCAGTCCTCGGCGCCCTGGTCCCGGCCCGATCGGCGGCCCGGATGACCATCGCCTCGGTGCTGCACACCGAGTAGATCACCTGTCGGCATGGTGCAGAGAAGGTCCAGCACGGTCCCGCCGGCGGCCGGGAGCTCCCAGGCGCGCTCGGTGACCAGCGCGCCGATTGCAGCACCAAGCCCCATCGGCTCGTGCCTGTCGCGCCGCACCGTACGGACCGGCCGCAGCTTCTGCTTCGCCTTCTGGCCGCCGCCGTTCTTCCGGGCCTGCTCCATCGCAGCCCGCAGCGCGACGCGGGCCAGGTCGACGCCGGACGACTCGCCGTTGCTCATGCCTGCCCCCACTGGTCGCCTCCCCTCCGGGCAAAGAGATCCGCCTGCCGCACACGGCGATCTGCTCCGCCTTCGGCATCGACGACCCGTCCCGGCTGGTCATCGAGACCGACGGCATCCGCCAGGGCGTCGTCTCCGTCTACAAGACGAACCCGCTGATGAAGGTCTGCAAGGCCACCGTCGAAGACCTGACGATGGACGACAAGGGCCGCATCACCCGCCGTCAGAACGGGTCAGGCCGCAACCGCCGCGAGGGGCCGGTGCGGGGCGATGATCTGGCCGTCGGGGAGCAGCTCCCCGGTGTCCTCGAAGACCAGGACGCCGTTGCACAGCAGGTTTTTCCTCGGTGAGGCTGGGCGAGCCCGGCCTCCCACCGTGCGACCGCTAGTGTCAGGTCTGTCAAACGAACGGCTCTGTCCCGTAATCGGCTCTGGACCGTAATCGGTGGTGACCGTACGTCACTGCGTGTCAGGCTGGGGCGTGCTTGAGGTCAACGCCCTTGTGGGTGTGGTGTTTTCGGGTCTGTCTGCCCTGGTCATCGAGGGTGTGGCGGATGAGGGTGAGCTGGTCCGGGTGGTGGCGCGTACCCGCGATGATCCGGTGCCGTGTCCGGTGTGCGGGACGCCGACCGGGCGGGTGCACGGCTTTCACGGCCGGACGGTGGCGGACGTGGCGGTGGACGGCAGGCGGGTGGTGGTGTCGGTGAGGGTGCGGCGCCTGGCGTGCCCGGTGCTGGGCTGTCCGCGGCAGACGTTTCGTGAGCAGGTGCCCGGCCTGCTGGGGCCGGCGGCCGTTGTGGGAAACTCGGCGTCGGCGAGATGCCCACCGCGGTCGGTGACCACACCGACGTGAATAGTGTCGGCGTGCGAGTCCACCCCGCCGACCACTATCTCCTCAACAGCGTCCGCAGTGTCTGTTCCTGTCATGCTGGAGATGCCTTCCTCACCGGAGGTGGACTCCGGCCGGATGAGGCAGACAGGACAGTGAGGGGGCCTCTGGCCAGGCTCCTATTAGGTCATGATCCACCCGGCCGGAGCCTTGGGAAAGGGACCCCGGCAGCCGGACAGACCAAGGCAAAGACAGCCCAGCAGGGCGTCAGTCAGTGATAGAGCCACGACCACCGGGGACCCGGATACCACTATCACTGTCGGTGATGTTCGAGATCGTC
>NZ_JBSFCW010000076.1:0-8574 GCF_053593595.1 Streptomyces sp. NPDC002206 | reverse complement strand
AGCATCAGCCCGGCGACGCCGGAGAGCAGCTGGATGACCTGCCGGGCGGCGGATTCGTCGATCGCCGGGTCGCCCATCGCGAACAGGTCGAGCAGGGTCAGATACGCGGCGTGCAGGGGGTGGTCGCCTGTAGTGAGGGTGGACGCGACGGCCGGGGTCAGGACCGCCGAGCCGACACCCAGCGCCGGCCGACGCAGACGGCGCGAGAGGATCTGGCTCAGCGGGGCGTTGCGGCCTCCCATGCATCGTTGTAGAAGAGCGCGAGCGCGGCGGCCGTGTCGACACCCGCCTCGTCGAAGGCCTTGTGGGACGGCTCCGCAGCCCCCAGGATGCGGACCGCCTCGACGCCGACTACCACCCGCGCAGAGGCACGGAGGCTGCTGGTCTGGCTGATGGAGCGTCGAATCGAGGTCGTGGTGATGGAGGCAACATCCGACTCTGGCGCTGTGTCTACTACGTGTTGCAGCCGCACCTGAACCTGATGCTCTGGCCGATGCGGGCGGGGTCGACCGGCTCGCGGGGCGCGGCAACGCGAGCGGCGAGCCGGTCGACGCACGGTGCGCCGGTGCGGCCGGAGCGTGGTCATCTTCGGTCTCGTATTCGTGGTGCGGATTCCGGGAGCGGGCCGCCGCCAGAGGTGGACGTAGTGCTCGGCCATCTTCTCGGAGACCTGACCGAGGTAGCGCTTGACGTGCGTGAGGTCGGCGCCGTTGCGCAGGAGATTGGTGGCCCGAGTGTGCCGGGCTTGGTGGGCGACGTAGTGCCCGATGCCGAGGGTGTCCACCCAGTCGCGAAAGCGGCAGCCGAACCAGGAGCGGGTAGGGGGTTTTTCTGTTCTGCTTGTTGTGGTTGATGGTTCGAGTGGTGGCATGAATGCCGGTCGCAGCCACTCGTTGATGGCTGCGACGAGGACGGTTGCTTCGCAACGACAGCTGGAACGCCGCGTTGCCACTTTGCACTCCGCCAATATGAGCATATGCTCTTAATTGTCGGCTTGGGATCACCTGCGGTCGGCGTCCCCACCCACACCCGGTCTCGCGGCCGGACCTACGAAGGAGAAACATGTCGAACACAAATGACAGCAAGACCCAGGGCCTCAGCTACTACCCCTGGTGGCTGGACAAGCTGGCCGACAATGTTACCGGGAACGGCTCGTTCATCGACAACGGCCCCATCCAGGGCCCCGAGGCCGTCCACTCGGTCGTGACCGCCGCCCGCGGGCTGTACGAGTTCCAGGACTTCACCTACACCGGCGACTACGGCGACAACGGCTTCATCGAGGAGTACACCACCCGGGTCAAAGGTGAGACTCTCCATGTCGTTGTCACCGTCGCCCGCAACGCTGCCGGCGAGTGCGAGCAGCTCGTCGTGAACCACCGGCCGCGCAACGCGATGCTGCTCTTCTCCCGTGAGATGCACAAGAAGTTCGCCGGCACCCCCCTCGCCAAGCACTTCCTCGCCGACGAGTCCTGAACCGACGGCGTCACCGATCATCCCGGCCCTCGCCAGGGCCGGCCAAGGCATCGCGACGGTAGGCCTTCAGGCCCGACCCAGGCCGGGCCGACGCCGCGGTTGCGACGGGGGACGCCTGCCGCATCGGCGTCCCACCCCACCAGCACGCCTCCGACACCGCCCGCATCGCCGTGACCGACGCATCCACGCGCCAGCTCAACCCCCATCCAGGACCTGCCTGGCGCAGCCTGTAGCCCAGTCGTCCGTCTCCACCTCCGTTGTCCCGGCCAAGCTGCCGCTGAGGGAGATAGCCCCCATGGGCGATCGTCATCGGCACCTCATGCTGGTACTGCTCTACTTCGTGGCGCCGAGCAGGGCGCTATTTCCGTCGTCAGCGGCGCGGGCGTCCATGAGTGGGTGCATGACAGCCGCCACTTGGTCGACTTCCCGTGCCACTGACGAGGATGCCGTGCACCCATGGAATCCGCACCCGTGAGGAATCCCCTCGTTCGAGGCGTGCTCGAGGCGTGCTCGCCGCCTGGCCGCAGGTGTCTCGCCCTCGTCGTCGCCTCCTTTCCCGGCGAGCCGAGTGTCGACAGCTCCGTCGGCTTCGAAGAGGTTCATGCCGCGCCCCGCGAGCACGAGGTCGAGATCGTAAGTCGCCACCAGCAGCTGCCCGGGGACTTACCTGCCACGCTGCTGTGGCGCTTGCGACTCTCGGCCGTGGCCACCCACGCGACCCTCTGGGGCGCGTTCGCACTCGTTTTCGGCGAGCTGGCGCAACGGGCGCTCGAACCGCCGCTCCGCCCCGAAAGCGCACTGGGTGACGGTTTTCCAGCGCCGGCTGAAGCATCACCGGTGGTAGACCCCCTGGAACCTGCCCGGGCCCGTGCCACCCCTGTGGCACGGGCCCGCCGATCCCCTGGACGCGCCTCCTCTTCGGCACTGCAGGGAGCGCCGACAGTCAGGCGCGTCGTGGATGCAGAGTCCGCAGACGAACACTGCATCCCTCGGCTTTGGATGAGTGCGCGGGTGACAGCGGGCGCGGTTTCACCGTGGGTACCGCCGGCCAGGTCGTCCGAGACGGTCCGCCGACCGTGCACCACGCTTGCGTGGCGCGCTGGGCTCAGGCCCTGCGGAGGGCTCTGGGAATCGTGGCCCTACTCGGCCCAGGGCTCGAAGCCGGTCTCAAGGACGGCTCCGAGGGACGCGCGCAGTCGAGCCGCGTCGGCATCCCCGAACGTCTCCTCGAACCGGGCCTGCACCGCCCGCCACAGGGGCAGCGCCTCCTGGACCCGGGACAGTCCTTCCGGCGTGAGCGTGACAATCCGCGCGCGGCGGTCGACCGCCGACGACTCGATGGTCACCAGACCCTCACGGGCAAGCGGCTTCAGGTTCGAGGCCATCGTCGTACGGTCCATGGCGATCATCTCGGCAAGGCCGGTGATCGTCGTCTCCCCGTACGCACTGAGCTTCTGCAGGATGCTGAACTGCGTCCCGCGCAGACCGACCGGCGCGAGGGCCTTGTCGTAGGCCGCTCCGAGATACCGCGCCGCTTTGCGCAGCGCCAGGTTGTTGCACAGGGCTGCGCCATCCATCGATACAGCGGCCATCGTCGCCTCCAGAATCTCTCCCACTCATTATAGGAGCAAGTGCTCATACAGGCGAAGGAGCTTCATCACGCCCGGTGCGCGACACTCGCTGCGCCTGACGCCAGAGCGCCGATGGCGACGGCTGAGCCAAAAGTCGAAGCCCGGCCCGGCGAGGAGCAGCCGTACGAAGGATTCTGGCGGTCCTGGGCGCATCCGGGCACCAGCCGCCTTCAATCACCCCGCTACCAACTCCAGCGCCTTGTGGATGGGTTTCGTGCAGAGCGGTGGCCGGTCTCCCGGCTGATGGCTGAAGCCCCATGAACGGCCGGGCGGCTCGCCGGGCCAGCTGAGGCCCCGAGAGGGGATGTACTGGTGCCGCTGGTCGACGGTGGGCCGGCAGGCGTGATCCGGGGTCCGGCCTTGCCACCTCAGCAATACGAGTATATGCTCCTAATGTGATAGTGCACCTTCCCGGTCCGCAGGAGGGTCCGTCTTCCGCATCCGATGCATCGCTTCTCGCGGGAGCACAGGCGAGCACCCGTCGGCACTCCGAACCGTCACTCGTCCCACTGGAGGTCGCTGTGAAGACAGCCGACGGCACCCCACGATCGAAACGGACCGACCTCATGCTTCCCGCCAACATCCCCAGGGGTCGCCCGCGGCTGCGCCGCATCCGCCTTGCCGGCACCATTGCCGCGCCGCGACTGCCCGCTACCGCGATTCGCCCACATGACTTGCCGTTGCTGGGTGCTCCGTCGAGTGTGGAAACCTCCTCACACCCCAGGTCTGTACGGTCTTCGGCTCTGTCGCAGAGTCGGAATGCTGTTGGTGATCTGCGCTCGGCGGGCGAAACTGGACGGTCCCACCCCTGCTGATCTCGATATGGTGGTCCGCTGGTGAGAGCGGGGGGAACGAGCGGTGGGAGGGGTGACCGCGATACGGGGTGTGAACGTGACCTCCGAGGCGACAAACTCCGGTGTCGGCAACACCCCGTTTGCCAGCGCGTCTAAGAGGGTGTCTCACGTGGCAAGTTTCGCGAGCTTCTTGTAGCAGGTCAGGGCGGCGGCCAGGCCGAGGAAGGCGAGGAAGTGCGAGCCCTTTCGTTCGTATCGGACGGTGAGGCGGCGGTAGCCGAAGAGCCAGGCGATTGATCGTTCGATCTTCCAGCGGTGCCGACCGAGGCGTTCGCCGGACTCGATGCCGGGCCGCGCGATGCGCGCGACGAGCCCGCGCTCGCGCAGCCAGGCCAGGTGTTCGACGGAGAAGTACGCCTCTTTCCCAGGTCCTGATCTCGATGCCCGGCATCGGGGTCAGGACCGCGGCCCGCATCCTCATCGACGTCGGCGACGGCAGCGGCTTCGCCACCGCCGGCCACCTCGCCGCCTACGCCGGCCTCGCACCCGTGACCCGCAGCTCCGGCTCCTCCATCCGCGGCGAACACCCCTCCCGGCGAGGCAACAAACAGCTCAAAAGAGCCTTCTACCTCGCCGCGTTCGCCTCGCTCTCCCAGCCCGAGTCACGCGCCTACTACGACCGCAAACGCCGCGAGGGCAAACACCACATTGCCGCCCTCATCGCACTCGCCCGACGCCGCATCGACGTCCTCTTCGCCATGCTCCGCGACGGCACCTTCTACCAACCGCCCACACCGGCTACGGCTTGACGAAAGCCATAGAGGCACCTTTTGGCGCGAACGGAGGCCGCGTCGACGATCGCCGAGGTCCAGTCCACCTCGCCCCGGGCCCCGAGTTCGTCCAGCACCGCCCGGTGCAGCCGACGCCACAGGCCGGCCTCGGTCCATACCGTGAAGCGGCGATGCGCGGTGGCGGGCGACGTGCCGAACGTCGGCGGCAGATGCCGCCAGGCGCAGCCGCTGGTCAGCGCGTACACCACTGCCGTGAACACGGCCCGCTGGTCACACGGAGCGGTCCCACCACCTTGCGGACGAGCAGCGAACGACGGCAGCAACGGGGCGGCCAGCTCCCAGAGTTCATCAGGAACCAGACGCTTCGATAGATCAGCACCCACGACCGGCCGCATGCCGCACGAACATCAAGTCACGTGAGAGACCCCTAAGCCTTGATTGGTGCGGCCGACCTGGCGGCCTGCTCGATCTTCGCGCAGTAGGCTGCACGGGCTTCCTCGTCGATCTGCTTCTCGTGTTCGGGGCGCAGCCCGGTCCGGCCGTCGAGGCCCTCGCGCAGGATATCGGCGTGCCCGGCATGCCGGTTGGACTCGCCGAGGACATGGACCATGACGGCGAACAGGTTCGTGTTGGAATAAGGCTCCGGCCACCACGGCACGTGGCCGGGGGCGTCGAGGGGAAGCTCGTTGATCGTCGCGTCCGAGTGTTCCCACGTGCGCCGGTAGAACCCGATGATCTGATCGCGGGTCTCGTCCTCGGTCGCCCACAGATCGCTGCCGTCGGAGTCCTGCCACCGGGGCAGCGGTTCCGGGGAAGGGCGGTCGAAGACCTCGCCGAAGTACCTGGCCTCGACGGTGGCCACGTGCTTGACCAGGCCGAAGAGGTTGGTCCCGGTCGCCGTCAAAGGTCTGCGGGCGTCGTATTCGGACAAGCCGTCGAGCTTCCAGAGCAGCGCCTCGCGGTCCCGCCGCAGTCTCCCGTGCAGGTTGTCCTTCGCGAATTCATCGATCATGCGGCATGAGCCTGCCATGGGCTGCTCGTGGTCTCAAGATCCCGTACGTGGTCCGCAACGACTGGCAGAGCCGAGGCCTGGCCATGGCCGCCGCCCTGACCTGCTAGAAGAAGCTCGCGAAACTTGCCACGTGAGACAACCTCTAAAACATGGCTAGCTCAGACGACCAAAGAGACAGGCTCTAGCTAGGCGGATGTTGCGGCACCGCCGATCTCGTGAAGCGGTTCCCCGGCGTCACCGTCTACGCGACCCCCGGAACCATCGAGGTCATGCACAAGCAGGCCACCGTGGGACGCCAGGAACTGTGGGACAAGCGCTTCCCCGGCCTGATCCCCGACACCCCGGTCCTGGCCGAGCCCGTCCCCGCCGAGGGCTTCTTGCTGGAGGGCAACCTCATCGAGGCCGTCGAGGTCGGTCACACCGACACCGACAAGACCACGGTCCTGCACGTGCCGTCGATCGGCCTCGTGGTGGCCGGCGACGTCGTCTACAACGGCGTGCACCAGTACATCCTCGAAGGCGGCGACGGCGGCCTGCAGGAATGGCTCCTGGCCCTCGACCGCGTCGCCGCGCTCCAACGGTGAGTTGGTCTTCGCCGAACCCTGGGAGAGCCGCGCCTTCGGCATGGCTGTCGGCCTATACGAGTCGGGCGCCTGCACCTGGCCGCAGTCCGGGTCGCTGATTCAGGACTCGTCCTCGGCGAGGAAGTGGTCGGCGACGGGGGTGCCGGCGAACTTCTCGTGCATGAGGCGGGAGAAGAGCAGCATCGCGTTGCGCGGGCGGTGCAGTACCGCGAGGTCCTGGGCCTGCCCGGCGGCGTTGCGGGTGACCGTGACGACGACCTTCAGGGGCTCGCCGTGAATCGAGGAGTCGTAGATCTCGAGGAAGCCGTCGTCGCCGAAGTCGCCGGTGTAGCTAAAGTCCTGGTGCCCGTACAGTTCGCGGGCCTTGACCACGATGGAGCGGACCGTCTCGGCGCCGCGCGCAGTGCCGTTCATTGCCGCGCCTTCCAGGGTGGCGTCGTCGGCCAGGTTGTCCAGCCACCACGGGTAGTAGCTGAGGCCCTGACGGTCGACATCGCCGTTGCCTGCGTTCTGCATGTCGTGTCTCCTTCGAAGATCCCGGCCAAAGGCCGGATGGTGGTGGGGGGGGGCGGGGCAGCACCGGCCGATATATAGGAGTATATCCTCGTATTTTGCTTACGGGCAAGCGGGGTACCCGGCCGCAGGTCCGCCGGGTCACGCCACCAGTCCTTGCCTCGGAGCCGCATATGCTCCTAGGTCGTGTCCGGCCGATCGTTCGTTTGTGATGGAACGTGCATGATGTCGCCGAGGTCCTGGCATCTGCGGCGCCACCACGGCCAGGCACGTGGAGCATGAGGGTTGGGCAGGGTGCGTGCCAGGAAGTCGGCGTCGGCATCTTTGACGATCGACGCGATTTCCCGGGCCGCTCGTCTGTCGAAAGCGCCGATGGCTCGCTCTATCAGGAGTCGGTCATCCCAGATGTCGTAGCCGGGCAGGTGTGGCTCGGGCAGGTAGAGAGGCCATCCTGGACGGCGTACGAACGCTTGCCAGCAGTGGACGGCGTCTTCGAGCTGCCGGATGGGTAGGCCGCGTTCGGCTTCGAAGCGGGCCGCCTGACGAAGTGTGTGAGGTGAGAGCCGTGAAGGCCTGCGCCGGTAGCCCCGAAGATGGGACCGGCAGAGGGCGTCCAGACGTAGAGCAGCCGCCGTCTTGCGGGGCATGACTCTTCTTTCGCAAGTAGTGATCTCGGTGAGGAACTCTACTGTGGGAGCTTGCGGCAGGTCAGGTCCTGAGCCAGATGAGAAGTGCCGCTGCGGTCACAGTGCCGAGGAAGACGTGGCCCCGCTTGTCATAGCGGGTGGCCACGGCCCGGGACTGCTTCAGCCGGTTGATCACCCGTTCCACGACGTTCCGCCTTTTGTAGCGCTCCTTGTCGAAGCCTGGTGGCCGCCCGCCCCCAGTACCTCGCTTCAGACGGGCGGCCCGGGAGTCGGACTTTCCCGGGATCGCGTGCTTGATGCCGCGTCGGCGCAGGTAGCGGCGGCAAGGCCCGTTGCTGTACGCCTTATCTGCGGCGACGCTGTCCGGCTTCTTGCGCGGCCTGCCCGGCCCGAGGCGAGGCACGCGAATCTCCTCCAGGACGGAGATGAACTGGGTGCAGTCGGCCCGTTGGCCTGGCGTCACGATCAGCGACAGCGGCCGGCATCGGCCGTCCGCGCTCAGATGGACCTTGGTGGTGAAACCGCCGCGCGAGCGGCCGAGTCCCTCACCTGCTGGACCACCTCCACCAGCCGGGCGACGAGGCTCGTCCACGGTAATTCGCTCTGGTGTCCCACCACCGCTGCCCCCTTTGAAGCGGTGACGGGCGGTGGGGGTGTCCGACGGGCACCGGCCGCGTGCTGGTGGGCGCGCATCGCAGTGGAGTCGACCGAGATATCCCAGTCGATCTCCCCAGCCGCATCAGCCGCGGCCTGGACCTGCTGCAGCAGCCGCTCCCATGTGCTGTTGGCCGACCACAACCGGTGCCGCTCGTAGACCGTCTTCCACGGCCCGAATCGCTCTGGCAGGTCACGCCACTGCACGCCTGTGCGCACGCGGTGCAGGATGCCGTCGATCACCTGCCGGTGATCCCTCCACCGGCCACAGCGACCGTTGCTCACCGGCAGCAGCGGCCTCAGCCGCCCCCATTCCTCGTCAGTCAGATCACCCCGACCCATAACCAGATCAACGAATCAGATGATCGACCGGACACGGCCTAATACTCCAGCAGTACTTTGTGGCTTGACCTGGGGAAACGTCGAGCGGTGGGAGTGTAGCGGGCAGGTTGCCGTCACGGACGGCTTCTGCCCG
>NZ_JBSFCW010000075.1:0-9007 GCF_053593595.1 Streptomyces sp. NPDC002206 | reverse complement strand
GGAAGCGGCAGCGCCACGGCTGCGGGCTCTGCTGTCGCACGACGAGCTGTGGCTGCGGGTGGATGCAGCGATCGCGTTGTGGGAGGTGTCCGGCCTGCCGGAGCACTCCGGCAGAGGCCGCTGCGGTGTCGGAGAGCGTGGACTCCGTGGGGGCGTGCGCCGCGCCGACGCACGCCCGGGGAAGATCTCCTCCCGCCGGATGACGTCAATTCTCTTGCACGCGGGGAAGGTTGGCGGAGAACGCAGCGTTGTTGTAATGCGCGCTACACCCCGGCGTATGCCTGGGCGTTGTACAACGTAAGCTGTACCGGTGCTGATTCGTGGCAAGTGGGGCGATACCGCCTGGGTGCACCGCCCGTAGGCGGTCCTCCGCACTCGGGAGAGCGGGCGGCGTGTCCGGAATGGGATGTTTTGGGTCAGCAGTGTAGAACGGGAGATGTGACGGCAATGACGGAAAATCTCCAGCTCCGAGGTGTATATGCCGTCCCCGCGCCGGACGGTCAGTGGTGACCCGTACCCGGCAAGCGCGCCATGACGCCGCTGTACCCGCCACGCTCGACAAGGCCGCGGACGAGAATTTCCCCGTGGCCCCGTTTTTCCTGCCACGCGCCTGGCGTAACGATCTGATGGCGGTGTACGGCTACGCCCGCCTGGTCGACGACATCGGTGACGGCGATCTCGCCCCCGGCGGCGTCGACGCCCGCCACCTGGGGCTGGACCCCGCGCAGACCGATGACCGGCTCGCGATGCTCGACGCGTTCGAGGCGGACCTGCACCGCGTCTTCGACACTGCGGGCGACGGCCCGCACCACCCGCTGTTGCGTGCTCTGCGCCCCACCGTGCGGCGCTGCTCCCTCACGCCCGAGCCGTTCCTCGGGCTCATCGAGGCCAACCGGCAGGACCAGAAGGTCCGGCGGTACGGGACGTACGAGGAGCTCCTCGCCTACTGCGAACTCTCCGCCAACCCGGTCGGCCGCCTGGTTCTCCAGATCACCGGCACCGCGAGCCCCGAGCGGATCCGGCGCTCCGACGCCGTCTGCACCGCCCTGCAGATCGTCGAGCACCTCCAGGACGTCACCGAGGACCTCGGCCGCGACCGGATCTATCTGCCGGCCGACGACATGGCCGGGTTCCATGTCACCGAGGCCGACCTGGCAACCCCCTCCGGGGGCGCATCGGTGCGCGCACTGGTTGCATACGAAGCAGAACGCGCCCGGAACCTGCTGAATGAAGGCACCCCCTTGGTGGGTAGCGTCCACGGCAGGCTCAAGCTGCTTCTCGCCGGATTTGTGGGAGGGGGGCGTGCCGCCCTCACTGCGATCGCGGCCGCCGGGTTCGATGTACTGCCCGGACCGCCCAAGCCCACCAAGCCCAGCTTGCTGCGCGAGGTGGGAGTTGTCTTGCGAAGAGCGCGTAGAGAGGGGTGAGCCGGACCGTGGAGGGACAGACGACGTACATGTCGGCGCCGGTACAGGCCGCATACAGTTACTGCGAGGCCGTCACCGGACAGCAGGCGCGTAACTTCGCGTACGGAATCAGGCTGCTGCCTGCCGAGAAGCGGCAGGCCATGTCGGCGTTGTACGCCTTCTCCCGCCGGGTCGACGACATCGGCGACGGCGAGCTGGAGCCGGAGACCAAGCGGCTCCGGCTGGAGAGCACCCGCACGCTGCTGGACCGGATCCGGGACGGCGCGATCGATGAGGACGACACCGACCCGGTGGCCGTCGCGCTCGCCGACGCCGCGAACCGGTTCCCGCTGCCGCTCGGCGGGCTCGACGAGCTGATCGACGGCGTGCTCATGGACGTGCGCGGCACGACGTACGAGACGTGGGACGACCTCAAGGTCTACTGCCGGTGTGTCGCAGGGGCCATCGGCCGGCTCAGCCTGGGCGTTTTCGGTACGGAACCCGGCGCACCCGGCGCGGACCGCGCCGCGGAGTACGCCGACACGCTCGGCCTCGCCCTGCAGCTGACCAACATCCTGCGCGACGTCCGCGAGGACGCGGGCAACGGGCGTACGTATCTGCCCGCCGACGACCTCGCCAAGTTCGGCTGTTCCGCCGGTTTCCACCGGGCCACCCCGCCGCCCGGCTCCGACTTCGCCGGCCTGGTCCACTTCGAGGTGCGGCGCGCCCGCGCCCTCTTCGCCGAGGGCTACCGGCTGCTGCCGATGCTGGACCGCCGCAGCGGCGCCTGTGTGGCCGCCATGGCCGGTATCTACCGCCGCCTGCTCGACCGGATCGAGCGCGACCCCGAGGCGGTGCTGCGCGGCCGGGTGTCGCTGCCGGGCCACGAGAAGGCGTACGTCGCGGTGCGCGGCCTGTCGGGTCTGGACGCGCGGTACATCTCGCGCCGGACGGCCCGGGGGCGTGTCTGATGCGTAATGCAGATATCTTGCGCACCATGTGCATCGCGGACGATCGGTCCAGACCTTGGGCAACCCTGCGGTGGTCCGACGCGTCCCTGACTGAAACGACGTGCCTGACCGAAAAGACGAGCCCGGCCCGAACGGCCGGGCCGGCCGGAGCAACCTGGCGAAAGGGGGACGCGTGACCGACGAGGCTCCGCGTTCCTCCCGCGCGGTCGTGATCGGCGGGGGACTGGCCGGCATCACCGCGGCCCTCCGTCTCGCCGACGCCGGGCTTGACGTGACCCTGCTCGAAGGACGGCCGAGACTCGGCGGACTCGTCTTCTCCTTCAAACGCGGCGAACTGACCGTGGACAACGGTCAGCATGTCTACCTTCGTTGCTGCACCGCCTACCGCTGGTTCCTCGACCGGGTCGGCGGTGCCCGTCTGGCACCCCTGCAAAACCGTTTGGACGTGCCCGTTCTCGATGTCGGACGCCCCTCGGGGCCCCGGCTCGGACGGCTGCGCCGCAACGCCCTGCCGGTGCCGTTCCACCTCGCCGCCGGGCTGGCCCGCTACCCGCATCTCTCGCTCGCCGAGCGGGCAGGTGTCGGGCGCGCCGCGCTGGCACTCGGCCGGCTCGACCCGGACGACCCGGCGCTCGACACCATCGACTTCGGCAGCTGGCTGACCCGCCACGGGCAGTCCCCGCGCACCATCGAAGCCCTCTGGGACCTCGTCGGCGTCGCCACCCTCAATGCCACCGCCCCGAACTCCTCGCTGGCCCTCGCCGCGAAGGTCTTCAAGACCGGGCTCCTTTCCGAGCCCGGCGCCGCCGACATCGGCTGGGCGAGCGTGCCGCTCGGCGAGGTGCACGACACGCTGACCCGCAAGGCGCTCGACTCCGCCGGCGTACGGACCGAGCTGCGCACCAAGGCCGGCACCGTCACCCGCACCGGCGACGGACGCTGGTTCGTCGACACGGGCGCCGAACGGATCGAGGCGGACACCGTCGTGCTCGCCGTCCCGCAGCGCGAGGCGTACGACCTGCTGCCCGAAGGCGCACTCGACGAGCCGGGCAGGCTGCTCTCCATCGGTACCTCGCCGATTCTCAATGTGCACGTCGTCTACGACCGCAAGGTGCTGCGCCGCCCGTTCTTCGCCGCGCTCGGCTCCCCGGTCCAGTGGGTCTTCGACCGTACGGACGCCTCCGGGCTGACCGGCCCCGGACAGTACCTCGCGCTCTCCCAGTCCGCGGCCGACGACGAGATCGACCTGCCCGTCGCCGAACTGCGCAGCCGCTATCTGCCCGAGCTGGAACGGCTCCTGCCGGCCGCCCGCGGAGCCGGCATCAGGGACTTCTTCGTCACCCGGGAACGCACAGCGACCTTCGCCCCCGCTCCCGGCGTCGGCCGGCTGCGCCCCGGAGCCCACACCCGTGCCCCCGGCCTCTATCTGGCCGGAGCATGGACCGCCACCGGCTGGCCCGCGACGATGGAGGGGGCGGTGCGCAGCGGGTCCACCGCCGCGGACGCCGCGCTCCGTGCTCTCGGCCGCACCCATGAAATTCCGCTGCAGGAGGCGGCATGAGCAGTACCACCGGAACAAGAGGAGAGTCAGTGACCCCGGCGAATCCGGCTTTCGACACCGCGGTAGACACCGCGGACGTCACCGTGCTTCTGGAGCGCGGACGGGCCCTGTCCGCTCCGGTGCTCCGGGCCGCCGTTGACCGGCTCGCACCGCCCATGGACACCGTCGCCGCCTACCACTTCGGCTGGATCGACGCCCAGGGCCGGCCCTCCGACGGCGACGGCGGCAAGGCCGTCCGCCCGGCGCTCGCCCTGCTGTCCGCGGAGGCGGCGGGCGCTGCGGCCGAGGCCGGCATCCCCGGCGCGGTCGCCGTCGAACTCGTGCACAACTTCTCGCTGTTGCACGACGATCTGATGGACGGCGACGAGCAGCGCCGCCACCGTGACACCGTATGGAAGGTGCACGGCCCCGCGCAGGCGATCCTGGTCGGCGACGCGCTGTTCGCGCTGGCCAACGAGATCCTGCTGGAACTCGGCACGGTCGAGGCGGGCCGCGCGGCCCGCCGTCTGACCACCGCCACCCGCAAGCTCATCGACGGGCAGGCCCAGGACATCTCCTACGAGCACCGCGAGCGGGTCACCGTCGAGGAGTGCCTGGAGATGGAGGGCAACAAGACGGGCGCCCTGCTCGCCTGCGCCGTCTCCATCGGTGCGGTACTCGGCGGCGCCGACGACCGCACCGCCGACACCCTGGAGGCGTACGGCTACCACCTCGGCCTCGCCTTCCAGGCCGTCGACGATCTGCTCGGTATCTGGGGCGACCCGGAGTCCACCGGAAAGCAGACCTGGAGCGATCTGCGTCAGCGCAAGAAGTCCCTGCCGGTCGTCGCCGCGCTCGCCGCGGGCGGACCGGCCTCGGAACGCCTCGGCGAGCTGCTCGCCGCGGACGCCAAGAGCACCGACTTCGACAGCTTCTCCGAGAAGGAGTTCGCCGCCCGGGCGGCGCTCATCGAGGAGGCGGGCGGCCGCGAGTGGACCGCCCAGGAAGCCCGTCGGCAGCACGCGGTCGCCATCGAGGCGCTGCATGGTGTCGACATGCCGGAAACCGTGCGTGCGCAGCTCACGGCGCTCGCGGACTTCGTCGTCGTACGAAAGAGATGATCACCATTCGCATATGACTCGCAGTCGCCGGTCGGCGCCCTCGAAGGGCGCCGGCCGACGGAGACCCCAGCACAGCAGAGGACCAACTGCACGAAGGGGAAGCCATGACAGCGACGACCGACGGAAGCACCGGGGCCGTTGACCCCCGCGCAGCCTCGGCCAGCGAACCGACCGAATCAACCATCGTCGCGGACGACGTACTCGCCGTCGCGCGGCGGGCCGCGGAACGCTCGGTGGAGCACCTCCTCGGCAGACAGGACGACCAGGGCTGGTGGAAGGGCGACCTCGCCACCAATGTCACCATGGACGCCGAGGATCTGCTGCTCCGCCAGTTCCTCGGAATTCAGGACCCGGCCACCGTCGAGTCGGCCGCCCGCTTCATCCGCGGCGAACAGCTCGGCGACGGCACCTGGGCCACCTTCCACGGAGGCCCGGGCGAGCTCTCCACCACCATCGAGGCGTACGTCGCGCTGCGGCTGGCCGGAGACCGGCCGGACGACCCGCACATGGCCCGCGCCTCGAGGTGGATCAGGGAACAGGGCGGCATCGCCGAGAGCCGCGTCTTCACCCGGATCTGGCTGGCCCTGTTCGGCTGGTGGAAATGGGACGACCTGCCCGAGCTCCCACCGGAGCTGATGTTCTTCCCGAAGTGGGTCCCGCTCAACATCTACGACTTCGGCTGCTGGGCCCGGCAGACGATTGTGCCGCTGACCGTGGTCTCGGCGAAGCGTCCGGTACGGCCCGCGCCCTTCACCCTCGACGAACTGCACACCGACCCGCTCGTCCCCAACCCGCCCAAGCGCCGTGCTCCGGTGGCCAGTTGGGACGGCGTCTTCCAGCGCCTCGACAAGGCGCTGCACGTCTACCACAAAGTGGCCCCGCGCGGGCTGCGCCGGGTCGCCATGAATGCGGCGGCCCGCTGGATCATCGAACGCCAGGAGAACGACGGCTGCTGGGGCGGCATCCAGCCGCCCGCCGTGTACTCCGTCATCGCCCTGCACCTCCTCGGCTACGACCTCGATCACCCGGTGATGCGGGCCGGCCTGGATTCGCTGAACCGGTTCGCCATCTGGCGCGAGGACGGCGCCCGCATGATCGAGGCCTGTCAGTCACCGGTCTGGGACACCTGCCTCGCCACCATCGCACTCGCCGATGCCGGAGTCAGACCCGACCATCCCGCGCTCGTGAAAGCGGCGGACTGGATGCTCGGCGAGGAGATCGTGAGGCCCGGCGACTGGTCCGTGCGTCGGCCTCAACTGGACCCGGGCGGATGGGCGTTCGAGTTCCACAACGACAACTATCCGGACATCGACGACACCGCCGAGGTGGTCCTCGCGCTGCGCCGGGTCCGGCATCCGAATCCGGCCGCCGTCGACGCCGCCATCGAACGCGGGGTGCGCTGGAACCTCGGCATGCAGTCCCGCAACGGGGCCTGGGGTGCATTCGACGCCGACAACACCAGCCCGTTCCCCAACCGGCTGCCGTTCTGCGACTTCGGAGAGGTCATCGACCCGCCGTCCGCCGATGTCACCGGACACGTGGTGGAGATGCTCGCCATGGAGGGGCGGTCCGACCACCCTGCCGCCCGGCGCGGCATCGAGTGGCTGCTTGCCGAACAGGAGGCGAGCGGTGCCTGGTTCGGCCGTTGGGGCGTCAACTACGTATACGGAACGGGGTCGGTGGTGCCCGCCCTGGTCGCCGCCGGGCTGCCCGCCGCCCATCCGGCGATCCGCCGGGCGGTCGGCTGGCTGGAGTCCGCGCAGAACGACGACGGCGGCTGGGGCGAGGACCTGCGCTCGTACCAGGAGGAGAAGTGGATCGGGCACGGTGCGTCGACCGCGTCCCAGACCGCCTGGGCGCTCCTCGCCCTCCTTGCGGCCGGCCGGCGCGAGAGCACGGCGGTGACCCGGGGCATCGCCTGGCTGACCGAGGCCCAGCAGGCTGACGGGTCCTGGGACGAGCCGTACTTCACCGGCACCGGGTTCCCCTGGGACTTCTCCATCAACTACCACCTCTACCGGCAGGTCTTCCCGCTCACCGCACTCGGGCGGTACGTGTACGGCGACCCGTTCGCCGACCGCACGGCCGTCCGGGAGGGGGCCTGATGGACGATGCACCGGGGCCGTCCGGCCCCGCGGCGCCGCTGCTGATCGCCTGCGCGCTCGGTATCGAGCAACTCGCCCTGCGCAGTGGCAGAGGAAAGGCGGACGGCGCCCCGGGTCAGGTGACCGTGCTCCGTACGGGCATGGGCCCGAAAGCCGCCGAGACGGCCGTGGCGCACGCGCTCGGTCAGGACCGGGCGCTCGGCGCCGCGGTCATCGCCTCCGGGTTCTGTGCCGGGCTCGCGCCCGGCATGCACCCGGGAGACCTGGTGGTCGCCGACGAGACCCGGGAGGCCGGCGACTCGACGGCCTGCACCGGTGCGGGTCTGCTCGCCGAGGCACTCGCCAGGACGGTGCCGGGCCGCACCGTCCACATCGGTCCGCTGACCGGATCCGGCCATGTCGTGCGCGGACATGAGCGGGCCGAGCTGCGGGCCACCGGAGCGATCGCTGTGGACATGGAGTCCGCCGCCACCCTCCGCACCGCCCTGCGCACCGGGGCACGCCCGGTTGCGGCCGTACGGGTGGTCGTGGACGCTCCGGAGCATGAGCTCGTCCGCATCGGCACGGTACGCGGTGGAATATCGGCTTTCCGTGTTCTCCGCGCTGTCCTGCCGGCTTTCTATGAATGGCACCGATCTTTGCTGCTCCCCAGGAGGTGAGCTAGATGGCCATGCCGCTTCGTCAGACCATCAAGGTTGCGACGTACCTCATTGAACAGAAGCTCCGCAAGCGGGACAAATTCCCGCTCATTGTCGAGCTGGAGCCTTTGTTCGCCTGCAATCTGGCGTGCGAGGGCTGCGGAAAGATCCAGCATCCGGCAGGAGTACTCAAGCAGCGCATGCCGGTGGCCCAGGCCGTCGGCGCGGTGCTGGAATCGGGTGCCCCGATGGTGTCCATCGCGGGCGGTGAACCCCTGATGCACCCGCAGATCGACGAAATCGTGCGGCAGCTGGTGGCGCGGAAGAAGTACGTCTTCCTCTGCACCAACGCGATGCTGCTGCGCAAGAAGATGGAGAAATTCACCCCGTCGCCGTTCTTCGCCTTCGCCGTGCACATCGACGGTCTGCGCGAGCGGCACGACGAATCGGTCGCCAAGGAAGGCGTGTTCGACGAGGCGGTGGCGGCGATCAAGGAGGCCAAGCAGCGCGGCTTCCGGGTCACCACGAACTCCACCTTCTTCAACACCGACACCCCGCAGACCGTCATCGAGGTCCTCAACTACCTCAATGACGACCTGAAGGTCGACGAGATGATGATCTCGCCCGCCTACGCGTACGAGAAGGCTCCCGACCAGGAGCACTTCCTCGGTGTCGAGCAGACCCGCGAGCTGTTCAAGAAGTCCTTCGCGGGCGGCAACCGGGCCCGCTGGCGGCTGAACCACTCGCCGCTCTTCCTGGACTTCCTCGAGGGCAAGGCGGACTTCCCGTGCACGGCCTGGGCGATCCCCAACTACTCGCTCTTCGGCTGGCAGCGGCCCTGCTATCTGATGAGCGACGGGTACGTCCCGACGTACCGGGAACTCATCGAGGAGACCGACTGGGACAAGTACGGCCGCGGCAAGGATCCGCGCTGCGCCAACTGCATGGCGCACTGCGGCTACGAGCCCACTGCCGTCCTCGCCACGATGGGCTCGCTCAAGGAGTCCCTGCGTGCCGCGCGCGAGACCGTCGCCGGGAGCCGGTGACGTCATGACCACTGGAGAACCAGTCGCACTGGGTCTCCCCGAGCTGCCGGCCCGGCCGCTCGCGATGCGCCGTCCCTCACGGCGCATCCAGGTCGGGTCGGTGGCGGTCGGTGGGGATGCGCCGGTGTCGGTGCAGTCGATGACCACGACCCGGACGTCGGACATCGGTGCGACGTTGCA
>NZ_JBSFCW010000074.1:0-9247 GCF_053593595.1 Streptomyces sp. NPDC002206 | reverse complement strand
CGCGCGGTCGGTGTCGGTGAACCTGGGCTGGCCGACCTGGCGCTGCAGGACCAGCAGTTGGTGCCGCAGCGCGAGGATCTCGATGTCTTTGTCCCAATCGCTCATCGGCAGCAGGCGCAGGAGCGCGAAGATATTGGTCACGGCGAGGTAGGTCAGGCACAGCAGCACGACAGATCATGATGCCGCCCGACACCTGTCCCGTGAAGATCGCGGAACGAGCAGCGGGTGCCACCCAGAGATCGGCGCTCAAAGCTGCCACCTGCACGGATGATTTATCGGCACCCGCAGGGTCGAAACCGCCGGCGAACCTCGCCGTGCTCTCCCTCCTCGGCGGCGGCGTCACCGAGCCCCTGCTCGTCGAGGAAGACGCCTGGCGGCGAGAGCTGCGCACGACCCGGCACTACCGGCTCACCCCGGGCCGCGGCGGCCAGGACAACACCCTCCGCGGCACCGTCAAATGGCTGCGCCTGAACCTTTACTGGGCGTGCCACGCGTATCCGGACGTCGACGACCTCGACCGCACCCTCCGCAAGCTCCTCGGCGAGATGCGCGGCCTGGTCTCCGGCGATCGGCGCCGGCGCGAAGACCTCAAGCCGTGTTGCTCGATGCCGGCCCGCGGGTATAACGAGGACGACCCCGAGACGCCGAAGTGCGGCGGGAGGCTCACGTACGACCCGCGGAGGACCGTCATCCGCTGCGACACCTGCCGGCGCGCGTACGGGCCGGCAGATTGGGACCTGCTCGGCGCCGCGGCCGGCCTCATCACGCTCCCGTTCACCGTCCCCGCCGCATAGGAGGATCGATGTTCTTCCGCACGCCCGCCGAGCCGCCCGAACCCACGGCGCCCGACCTCGACGAGATGGAGGAGAGCGACGCCATGTTTGCGAACGACCTCCTCCTGATGCGCGAGGGCCTGGCCCCGGCGTTCGACGCGGCCGACGGCATGCGCGCCGACCTCATCGCCCGCGGCTGGTCCGACCAGGCCGCGGAAGCCATCACCATCACGTGGCTCCAGCGCATCGTCACGAACCTCGCCCCCCTTGTAGGAGACCCCGAATGATCCGTACATCCCCGCAGCCCGGCGACATCGGACTGACCAACATCACCGGCTCCGTCGGCCGGCTCATCCAGTTCGGGCAGTGGCTCAACGGCGACGGGTTCGGCGCGTACCAGCACGCGTTCATCGTCCTGCCCGGCGGCCTCCTCATCGAGGCGATGCCCGGCGGCGCCAAGGTCCGCCCCCTGTCGACGTACGACGACCGCGACGTCCTGTACGTGTCGCCGGCCGGCCTCACCGACGCCCAGCGCGAGGCGATCAGCGACTGCGCCCTCAAGTACCGCGGCGTCCCGTACAGCACGCTCGACTACCTCGCGCTCGCCTCGCACCGGTTCCACCTGCCCGTGCCCGGGCTGCGGAAGTGGATCGACACCGAGCGCTCCATGATCTGCTCCCAGCTATGCGACCGCGCGTACCTCGACGCCGGCGTCCATCTGTTCGACGACGGTCGGTGGTCTGGGTACGTGACGCCGATGGACCTTTACAACCTCCTCGGTAAGCCGGCCCGCTGACCGCTAGTCGTTTTCCCTTCCCCGTAGCTGCTCCATCGGGGGGTTCCTGACGCCTCGCCGCGTCTCGAACCTGTGGGGCTCGAAAAGTCATCGCTGCAGCTCAAGCCGCGTATCGGTACTCGTTGATGACCCCGCCGAGGACGCGGGTGCGCAGGAGCCTGCGGGGCACGCGATCGTGCAACACCGCTGGCTGTTCCGGGGCTTCGGGTGGTCGTTGGTCTCGTGATCGGTGTGGCCGGTGGCAGTTGTAGTGCTCCTGATACTCGGCGAGGACCTGTCGGGCGTGGGCCTCGTTCGTGATCAGGATATGGTCGAGGACCTCGCGCCGGATCGTGCCGATTACTCGCTCGCAGTGGGCATTCACGCGCGGCGCCCGAGGTGCGCTGAGCAGCACCTCGGCGGCGGACAGCCACCGCCACACCGCGCGCTCCCGCACACCCAACGCATCCGCCGCCGACCTGACATGCCCGGTAGTGAGCGCCCCCTCCCGGCGCAGAGCCAGCAGACGGCGCACCGCGGGCCCCCGCAACGCCCGAACCGACTCGACCGGCAAAGCAGCGCCCGTAACCGCGCCCGACCCCGCCGGCGGCTGAGTTCCTTCATCCACCCCTCGATCACACCAACACCCGTCGGCCAGTGGATCAGAACTCACGAAACTGAGACAGCGTCACACCTGGCGCGATAAAGGCCCATGACAGCAATCCCACACCGATCTCTCACGTCCAAGACAGTGACCCCACACCCCAAAACAGCACCCGACCAGCATCAACACACCCGGGGTCACTTCTCTCACACCACTGTCCCCAAACCGAGAGATCGCATCCAGATCCTCGACACCGAACGCCAGGACTGGACCCGCGGCTACGACAGCAGTCGGTGCGGGCCGCGGCGACGGTGCTGTCCGTCTCACGCGGATACGACGGCGGGATGAAGGTGCCGGGCCGCAAACGGCACATCGTGACCGACACGCTCCGCCTGCTCCTGGTCGTCGCGGTCACCGCCGCGAACATCGGCGACCGAGAAGCGGCGGTGGGCCTGCTGGGACGTCTGCGTCGCTTGCATCGCGACATCACCCTCATCTGGGCCGACGGCGGCTACACCGGCTCCATCGTCGACTGGTGCCGACACAAACTCGCGCTGCCTTTGGAGGTCGTCAAACGCACCGACGACACGGAGGGGTTCGTGGTGCTGCCGAGGCGGTGGGTGGTGGAGCGCACGTTCGCGTGGCTGATGAACTCCCGCCGTCTGGCCCGCGATTACGAGACCCTCATCGCTACCAGCGAGGCGATGATCCAGTGGTCGATGGTCACACGGATGAGCCGGCGCCTGGCACGGCCACGGGCGGCCGACCGGCACTGAATGCCCCCGACGCCTCCTGCAAGAGCCTCCCGCGCTCCGCCAGCCGCCGGAACTCGCGCATCCCGGGGTAGGGGTGTAGCTGATCAGGATCGGCAGGCGGGGGACGTCAACGTTCGGACCGGGCCCGCGTGAACCCAGGGTGGTGCCGGGGAAGGAGGCCGCATCAAGGGCCCGCGCCACCTGGGGGCCGCCCGGCACGGCCCGGCATGGCCTGCACGACGACGGCGCGCCGCGCCCGCTCAGGGGCAGGGGACGCACCGTACCTGTCAGGTCAGGTCAGGTCGGCGTTGGCAGCCAGCTCTTTCTTCCGCTGCCGGTAGGTCTGCATGGACGCCCGAGAGCCGCACTTCGTGCCGCAGTAGGCGGCAGAGCTGTTCCGCGTCCGGTCGAAGAAGCAGAAGTGGCACGGCTGGTGCCGGCACGCCCGCAACCTGTTCCACGCGCCGGCTTGGGCGAGTTCGGTGATGCCGGCCAGGACGGTGCCGAACAGGCCAGGGACGCCGGTCTGTGTGGTCTCCAAGGACGCCCCCGAGGCGGTGACGACCGTCACCAGCGGATACCGGACGGCGATACTGCGCAGATATTCCTCAGTCTCGGCAAGGACCTCGGGCGTGATGTCCTTATCGCCGGAATGAGCGAGCAGCACGGTGATCAAGGCGTCGCGCAACTCGCGTGCACTGGCCGCATCGGCCTCCGCGACGTGGGTGGTCGGCGTGCCCAGGCCGTTCTCCAGCAGCCATGCCTGCATGGTCTGGGCGTTGTAGAAGCGCTCCTTCAGCTGGCGGGGGCCTGAGGTGTGCGTGTTGACGAATTGCAGGACCGCATCGACCGCCGGCGGCTGGGTCAGCGGGCTGCACTCGGTGGTACGCGGGGGCATCGTGTCGTCCTCCTTCCTCGAAGGCAGGCTAAACCATTTTCGGTTATGACCGAAACCATTACGGTCGCAATTCTCTTCCCGTGAGGTGAGTATCTCTCCCCGGGCGCGGAGCGGAGCCCGCAGGGCCGCGGCCAGGTCGCCGCCGCGGTGTGTTCGCATGGGCGATGGTGGCGTTCTGCCCGGCCGGGGCACCGTAGGGCCGCGCCCGGGTGTGCGCAGCCGTGGTGGTGGAAACAAGGGGCCATCCCGCCCGGCGCGAGGATCGGGAGCGGCGCGACGTGCCAACTCTGTCCGGCGGGGCGACAGTCTCGGTGACCGCCATCCCGTCGCGTCGCCGGGCGGCCATGACCGACGGCGGTGATTACGGGGCGCCGAGCTGGACGGTGGGGGGTGAACACGGTCACTCCGAACTGGCAGGCAGTTCACCTTCCGGGTTCTGCTCGTGGCCGCGAGTACGCGACGCCTGGCCGTGGGTGCGGTGCCTGCGGGTGCCGGGGCGCTGGTTCCGGCAGTGCGCTCGCCGAAATGTCGGGGAAGCGGCCGCCCGCGGCTGCCGCCGTACCTGCGAAGCGGGCCGGCGGGTCGCTTCGGCCGACCCTTCGCCCAGTGACCCGTGCCTCGATGCCGCGCCTGTGTCCGATGTTTCCCGACGCCGCGTGCGGCCGCGTCGGGCGGTGTGCTGATGCCGGGATGTGAGCGAAGAGCGACGTCACCCCTTGCCGTCCGGCCTGGTGACGGCGCCCGTTTTCCGCATGGGGCGAGGCGTCTGGGACCGGTTCGTCGTCGAACTGCTTGCCGCGACCCTCTCCGCAGAAGGTTGTGCGTTATGAGCTAATGGCTTACGGTCCTAACTGTGACGGTATGCGAGTCGCTCGGGAAGCAGGATTCAAGGGCTTCGACGACTGGGCGGTTCGTTCGCGGAGTGGGCGAGTGAACAAGCCCTTCGCGGCCGGCGGCATCCGTGCCGGCGACAGCGAACGCATCCGTCGCTGTGACCCGGGATCGGTCAGAAGAAATTGCTCTGCCGCCCTTGGTCCCCATGGACCGGTGAGTCGCAGGTGTGAGATTCACCGACATCAAGAGAGAAGGACCCTTACATGTACATGAAGTTCGAAGTCACCATGCTGCCTGTTTCCGATGTCGATCGGGCCAAGGCCTTCTACGAGCAGGTGGGATTCCGTCTGGATCTCGACAAGGCCGCCGGCGAGGACTTCCGCGCGGTGCACTTCACGCCGCCCGGCTCCGAGAGCTCGATCATGTTCGGCCGGGGACTGATCTCCGCCGCACCTGGCTCGGCTCAGGGCCTGTACCTCGCCGTCTTCGACATCGAGGAGGCCCGTGCGGAGCTCGTCGGCCGCGGCATCGAGGTGAGTGAGGTGTTCCACGACGCCGGGGGCCTGCTCTTCCATGGCCACGAGGACGGAGAGGTCACCCACCAGGTCGAGGGGCAGGGGCGGATTGCCGGCCTGCACCCCGACCGCGCCTCCTACGGCTCCTTCGCCACCTTCAGCGACCCGGACGGCAACGGCTGGGTGCTCCAGGAGATCAAGCAACGCTTCCCCGGCCGCTGACACGAGTCAGTCGCCCAAGGGTGTGACGGGTCGCGCCGGCCCGTATGGCGGCCGACCCGCTCACCCCTTGCGCGCAGTCCTGGGAAGTCGGCGGCTGGATCATCGCCACCACATATGAGCATATGCTCCTATGTCTCGAGGTCAGTCCCCACCGCGCCTTGACGCGCGGGCAACATCGAAAGGAAATTTCATGAACATGTCTCCTCTGGAGCCGCCGGCCCAGGAGGGTCCCGGCTCGACGCCGCCGTCGCACCGCGCGCGGCGCGGGTTCTCGCGACGTGCCTTCGTCGGGGGCGCGGCTGCTTCCGCCGCTGCCGCTGCCGGCGTCTCGCTGGTCGGCGGATTGGCCCCGTCCGCTGCTGCCGTTCCCGCCATGCGCAGGCCGAAGGGTTTCGGCTCGGTCGCCACGGCGCCGCATCTGCCGGCAGGGTTCACCAAGACGTTCAAGAGCCGATTCGTGCAGGCCGGCGGGCTGCGCCAGCACGTGGTCATCGGAGGTGAGGGCCCGCCGCTGCTGCTGGTGCACGGCTGGCCGCAGAACTGGTACGCGTGGCGCATGGTGATGCCGGAGCTGGCCCGCCACTACACGGTCATCGCCGTCGACCAGCGTGGCATCGGCCTCACCGACAAGCCCCAGAGCGGGTACGACACCAGTACCCTCGCCAACGACCTGGTCGCTCTTATGGACGCCCTCGGTCACCAGCGGTTCGCCGTGGCCGGTCACGACACCGGTCTGATCATCGGCTACGCGCTGGCGGCGGATCATCCAGAGCGTGTCGCCCGCGTGGCACTCCTGGAGGTTCCCGGGCCCCCGACCGTGAAGGCCTCGCCGCCCCTGTTCCTCGATGAGGATCACAACAACAGGCTCTGGCACATCCCGTTCAACCGGGTCAACCACGAGCTGACCGAGAAGCTGGTCAGGGGCCGGGAAGAGATCTTCTTCGGCTACGAGTTCGAAATCCAGGGCGGACAGAAGCTGCCCGACTACGCGCGCGAGTACTACTTCCGTCTCTTCTCCGACCCCGAGACCCTGCGTGGCGGCTTCGGTCTCTACCGCGCGTGGGACGCCATCACTGCGCAGAACGCGAAGCGCACCGAGAAGAAGCTGACGATGCCCGTCCTGGCGATCGGCGGATCGGAAAGCTGGGGTGACAAGGTCGGGGGCGCGATGAAGCCCCTCGCGAACGACGTGCAAGGCGTGGTCATCCCCGGTGCCGGCCACTGGCTCGCCGAGCAGGCCCCCAAGGAGCTGCTGTCGGAACTGACGCGCTTCCTGGCCCCGTACCGGCGCGCCGCCGGCCCGTCCCGCTAGCGGACGGCCAGACGTCCGGGCCCGCCCCGGGCGTGACGGAACGAGCTCGACCGGGCGGCAGCGTCGCCGCCTTCGAGCAGCCGGAGCTCCTCACCGAAGAGCCCTGTGTGACTCCTCCCCCTCGTAAACGAGGCGGCTTCTCACTTGACCGCATGGGATCTCATGACGGCCAAGCCCTGACCGCTGCCGAAGCAGGATCGCAGCGTACTACGCCGCTTCACGGCTCCGAATCTCAGGATGCGTTTCCCGCCCGGCCTGAAGGCCGGGATTCCCACGCAAGATCAGGGATGGTCCCCCGGCTCCTGCGCTGATCTGATTCCACCGCAGGGGCCCTCGACCGAAGTCGTCCTGCCCGCCCGGTGTCCCGGCGGGCAGGACCGCAGCGAATGCTCTTGCGTAGTCGTACCCGGGGAGCCGTACACCGTCGTGCGGTCGGCCTGCCTTCGGCAGGCTCCCTTTGGACGACTGGCGCGCCACGGTTCGCCTCCTGTCCAGGAGCGGCGGAGCCTTCACTATCCCCGACGGGAGGCATGGATGTTTTCCGACATCGGCCCACTCGAAGTTGTGACGCTGATCGTGCTGGCCGTCATTCTGGTCGGGCCCGACAAGCTCCCCAAGATGGTGTCCGACACCGTGCGGACCCTGCGCAAGCTCCGCGAGTTCTCGCAGAGCGCTCAAGCGAGCATTCGCGACGAACTCCCCGCAGAGTTCAAGGACCTGACGCTTGAGGACCTCAACCCGAAGACCTTCGTGGCCAAGAACCTGCTGGGCGACCAGAGCCTGGACCTGGGCGACCTGACTGCCGACCTCGGCCTCGGGGACGAACCGCTCGACAGCGCCGGGACCAGCACCTCGAAGGGCCGCGGGAAGGCCGCCGCCCCCGGCCCGCTTCCCGCGGCCACCGGCCACGGACCTCTGGAAGCTACCGGCGCGGGGCACTACAGCCTCGACAAGAACGATCCGTAACCGGGAAGGCTCACGGCGCCCCGCCGTCGGCCCGGCCCGTCAACGCGCCCACCGGCACGCAGGGCCTGGCTGTCGCATCCGCCCGCAGCCAGGCCACCCGCGCAGGAGCGCCGCCCCTGCGCCTTCAGACCCTCGGAAAGGAAACCCCCATGTTCGGCAGGCTCGGAGCACCCGAGATCATCCTCATCCTCGTCGTCGTCGTGCTCCTCTTCGGAGCCAAGCGGCTCCCCGATATGGCCCGTTCCTTCGGCCAGTCACTGCGAATCCTCAAGAGCGAGACCAAAGCCATGCAGAAGGACAACACGGACGAACCCCCGACCCTGCACGCCACCGCAGCCCACCAGCTCGCGTCCGAGAGCCGGCACACGGCCCCGGAGGCGACCGAGGCAAACGCCTCCCACCAGCGCTGAAACGCCGAAGCCACCGACTGGCACCCGCGCGGCCGGTGCCGCACTTGAAAGGACCGGGACCGCCCATGCCGACCCAACCAGCACATGACGCCGCGCGTATGTCCCTGGGAGAGCACCTGCGCGAGCTGCGCAACCGCCTGCTCAAGGCCGTCGGAGCGATCCTGCTCATCACCGTCGTTGCGGCTCTGTTCTACAAGCAGCTGATCGGATTCCTCATCGATCCCCTGCCCGGCTGTGCCCCGGGCCAACCGGCCGGCACGGACGACGCGGGCCGCTGCGGCGTGATCTCCCTCAACGGCCTTCTGTCACCCTTCACCCTCGCGCTGAAGGTGTCGATCACTGCGGGGGTCGTCGCCGCCAGCCCGGTGTGGCTGTATCAGCTGTGGGCCTTCATGGCACCAGGACTGCACCGCGACGAGAAGAAGTACACCCTGATCTTCCTCGGGGCCGGCATCCCCCTGTTCCTGACCGGTGCCGCCGTGGCGTACTGGACCCTGCCCACCACGGCACGGGTACTGATCTCCTTCACTCCGGACAACGCCACCAACCTCCTGCCCGTCGACGACTTCCTCGACCTCGCCACCCGCATGGTCCTCGTCTTCGGCCTCTCCTTCGAACTCCCCGTCCTCCTCGTGCTGCTGAACCTCGGCGGCGTGATCAGCGCACGCCGGATGGCCGGCTGGTGGCGCGGCATGCTCATGGGCATCGCCGTCTTCGCGGCGCTCGCCACCCCCAGCACCGACCCGCTCAGCATGCTGCTGCTCGCCACCCCCATCAGCCTGCTGTACCTGGCGGCGTGCACGATCGCCTGGTGCAACGACCGCCGTCGGCAGCGCACCGGCACCACCGGGCCAGGCGGAATCCCGGACACCGAGGCTGGCGGATCCACGCTCCCCCAGGGAGACGCGATCGCCTCCACCGCGGTCGCCGATACAACCACCCTCTGACAGTGCGGGTGCCGATTAATCATCCGTCCAGCTCAGGCGGCATGTTGGTACTCGTGGAGGGTTCCGCCGAGCCGATCTCGTCGGCGGATGTCCAGGGGTGCGATCTGTCCTGGATTGTTGGTCGGTTCGGGCAAGGGGGGAGTGTAAAACTAACGGCGGATCTGCTGATCAAGGAAGAGACGCCAAGTGACTGTGCAGGGCGTGGAGTTGGATTCGATCGAGGCCACTGGTCCGGC
>NZ_JBSFCW010000073.1:0-9480 GCF_053593595.1 Streptomyces sp. NPDC002206 | reverse complement strand
CGGCACATCCAGCAACTTCGCGTGCATACCGGCCAGTTACCCGCACCGACAGATCACCGAACTACAGCGGACCAGTCGATCTCCAACTGAAGGGCTAGCCAGCGCGTAACCGCCGCTCCCTCAACTGCCACTGATTTACTACTTGATCAGGCGTCTTGCCGCTACCTTCTCATTAGAGGGCCGATGAAGGCACTCACCGTTCTTCTGGACAGAACGGGCGTTGACGAAGGATCGGTGAGTTGGTGGCTATGGCGGGGACTGGGCGCATATGGATATCGGTGACGGTTGCGTTGACCAGCGTAGCGACCGTCGGGCTGGTCCTGGTCGCGGTTTTCGCGGACCCTGACACGACAGAGCGGACCGTAGGAGTGGTGGGTACGGTCGTCTCAATGCTCTGCTTGCTGGTTTCTCTGATTGCCTTGTTCCGAAGCACAGGAGGCGGTTCCGCGGGTGGGCGGCGCGTGCGCGGCGGCCGCCGATCGGTCGTGGCTGGCGGTGACATCACTGGCTCCGCGATCGGGAACAACTCAAAGGTCACCGGCCTCCACTCGTCGCCCAGTCGCACTGCGGCGAGGCGGAACGCGGATGACGTGCGAGCCGGTCGAGACGGGATCGCAGCGGGTGGTGACATCACGGACAGCGCTCTCGGGGAAGGCAGCGAACGGTGACACCGTTCCCCTGGACTCGCCGCAAGGGCCAACCCACCCCCCCGGGGAGTGAAGAAAACCCCGTCGAGATCCCACAGACGGTTTTCGCCGGCCCTGGCGCGGTCGCGGCTGGCGGATCAATCATCGGCTCTGCGGTGGGTGACAACAACAACGTCACATACATCGACAAGCAGTACGTGACCGACGGCAGCGCCTCTCTGAAGGCGGCCGAGGCCGCTTTCGAGCAGTCGCTAGCCACGTTGTCACCGGTGCTCCAAGAGGAAGCCCGCCAGTTGCGTGATCACTGGCCTGACGTGGAAGCGGCCGTCGTTAACCTTCCCTCTGGTAGGTCGGCGCGGAACGACATACTTGAGCAATGGGCCAAGCATGAACCACCGTGGCTCTCCAGTGCGCCTACCCGCGCACTTCCGTGGCTTGGCCAACTGGCATCTGCCTACGACGCCGGGAGTGCCTCGTTCTCGTTTTATGACCGGGCCGTACGCGAGGGGGGGTACCCTCGCGACCTCTTGATCGTCCAGGCTGCCCTACAGGCGGAGACGTTGACGGAGGGCAGCGCACGTTCGTACCTAGCGGCCGCTGTCGACCTCGACTCGTCGTTGGTCTACTCCGTGCGATCCGCCCTTGAGAAGGACTGGGACGCAGCCCTGGACTACCTGAACCGGTGGACTGCTCCTGACAGCAGCGGACAGGCTCTGCAACGTCTCCTGAGGACGCGCATCCTCCTGGCACAGGACTTGGTCGACCAGACTCTGCCGGCTCTGCGTGAAGCAGATGTCGCACGCTTCCCTCAGCTAGGGATGGAACTGGCACAGGCTCTGCTCCAACGAGCCAGGCACCGTACTACTCGCCATAAGCTCGCTGACGCCCAAGAAGCCCTGGCTGTTGCACTCCGAGTGCGTAACGCACGTCGAGAATGGTTCGGTGACAGCGCGGCTGCGGTCGTTCTTGCAATGCGGGCCGCACTGTTCAGTCAGGATCTGGCAACCGCGTGGGCTCTCTCCCAGCCCGCTCCGGAAGGAGACGCTACCGAGCAAGAAGCGGAGGATTCTCGGGTACTGCAGGAGAGTGCTCTGTTTGCCGCGCTGACGGGCCGCGAACATCGCGCGCGCGAACTCTTGGGTGTGGTGAATAGCCCGTTCACTCGGGCACAGGTGCTGGCTGTGCTCGAGGAACGCGGTGCCGACAGCAGCGATGATCAGCGGGTAGCCGAGGCTTGGCAACGCACTTGGGACGCAGCGACGTCAGGTCCCGACCAGCTCATCGCGGCCATGGGGCTGGTGGAGTCCGGGCAAAACTTACCTGACCTCTCTCACCTGAAGGACGACTATCCCGAGGCGGTAGCTGATCTCGAGAAGCTCGCCCACGCCCTCAGCGGCACAGCAGGCGGCGATCTGTCGATTCTGCGTGCCAACGCGAACCAGAACCCGACCATCGCCGTGAAACTGGCGCAGCGCTATCAGCAACTCGGCGATCTCGAAAAGGCTGCAGCCACCTTGCAGGAGGCCGCGACACACTGGCGCGATGCGCAGCTGATGACCTTGGCAGCTCGTGGCTACCAGCGTGCCAGGAACTACGAGAAGTCCAAGGAATGTGCTGAGAGCGCGCTGCGGATCGCCGGCCCAGGCTGGGCAGCGCAGGGTGCCATGTACGAGCTGCTCGTTGAGACAGAATCCGCCGCAGGGAACTGGGAACAGGCCACAGACGCGGCCATCACACTCCTGCGCCTGGACCCGCACAACCTCGACGCGCGCTGGGCCCTGGTGAAGTGCTATGTCACACGGGCACAGCCCGACGAAGCGTGGCAGACACTCACCGAACTCGGCGAAGCGGCCGCACCACGACGCCGCGACGAAGCGATCCTGTGGGTTCAGCTCGGTGCCCGCCTGTCTGCTGATCCGCAATTTGCGGGGCGTGCGCTGGAACTGATGCAGCACTGGCCACAGGATGAAGAGTTGCTGGGGCGTTTTCTGGCAGCTCTTCTCTGGCGAACGGCTACGACGCAACCGATGACCGCAGAAGCGGCTGAACTGCTGCGTGAAGCGAGCTCGGACTACTTGGAGCGCTTCCCCGACAGCGTGTATTTCCGCGCACTCGATGCCAGCGATCCGCGCGCGGTACTCGAAGAACTCGGCCAGAGTCTGCGCCGCGAGTACGAGGATGAAGACCGCCGTGAAATCCGAGAGCGGATCGAGCAAGGCCAGTTCCCTTTAGGAATGCTGGCCTTGATAAACGGCCGGTCATACGCCGAGGTGTGTGTGCGGCTCACCGAGGGACCTCCCGGCCTCTTCGCCTCCGACCCGACCTCGGACGTGTCGGAGGCAAGTGCCATCCAAGCTGCGCTGACCCGGCGGGTGGTCATGGATACGAGCGCAGCGGTATCTCTCGCCCTGTTGGAGCCGGGTGCTGCCGAACGGCTCCTTGGCTTCTGCCAGAGCATCGTGACAACTGACCAGATCGTTGGCGACACCTTCCACGCCCTCGAGTCCCTCGCTATGCGGTCCGATGCCACGGTGGTCTGGAGCGAGGACGAGGCACGGGCAACTCTTCATGTTGCTCCGGAGGAACAGATGAGCGCCCTGCGCGCGACACTCGAGCGTACCGCTGACCTTGTGCGACTACTACCGCGGGTGGCCAGGCCGGAGCTACGCGCATTGCCTCGGATGCAGGGAGAGCGCGCCCCGCAGGCATGGCTCACGGCCTTCGATTACGCCAAGGAGCACAACGCAGTGTTGTGGTGCGACGACCGAGCTCTGCGCACAGTTGCCCGGTCGGTGGGCGTACCCGCATTCGGAACGCTTGCCCTGATCGACGCGTGCCAGCGCGAGCAGACCTTGGCACCGCAGGAGGCAATGGTTCTGAGGGCCGAACTCCTTCGGCATTTCTACATGGATGTACCCTTTTCGGGTGAGCTGTATGAGTTCGCCGCACAAGCCGACGGCTGGCAGGCTCGAGCCGTAGCTACAGCGATCTCACGGCCGGCGGCCTGGGCCGATGCGCAGGCCGTGGTGCGGCTGGTCCTCAATGCGGTTGCACAGATCATCGATTCTGAACCGGACCATGCTGCTGCCTGGCTGAAAGCTGCGTACGTGGGCCTCTGGCGAGCAACACTGCCCTCGCACAGGCCTGCCAACCTGGAAACGCTCTCCATCCAAGCCCTGACCCAGCCGTGGGTCTCCGCCTCATCATTGCCCTTCCTCCTTACAGGTCTACGCAACGGCGCCGCAGAGGTCGAAAGCGGTGATGGCCCTCTGATGGCCGCTCTGGCTCGCTACTACGGCGAGCTAGTTGGACAGATGGGTCATCCTGAGGCAGGAACAGAGCTCATGAACCTGTTCAGCCATGCTGTCGCTGCGGACAAGTCCGCAGCTGCGCGCATCGCGATCACCCACCGCGACAACTAATCCTTTGCTGCGGATCATTGGGCGGACCGGAGGAAGATGCCCGGGATGTGCAGTCCGGCCCGGTAGATGGTCGCGGCCTTCTCATAGCGGGTGCGATGCCTCTCGACTACGCGAGGCGGTTGATGCACCGCTCGACTGTGTTGCGCTATCGGCATGGCCGAGGACCAAGAGGCCTGAAGTGAGCTGGCTGCGGCCTCAGTTCAGCCACAACTGATCACGGGCGGCCGCGACCTGCGGCCGCCTTATCGATCAACGTCCTGACCTGCTGCTGAGCTGTCGGCAGTTGTCGACGTTGGGCATCGCTGAGAGCCCTTCCAGGGCCCGAGGACCGCCCGGGAGGGCGTTTGTGCGTTGAGGTGCAGCATCTGTGTTGTCGTTCTGACCACGCCTGCCAACCCTCCATGCCATCATGCCGCTCATGGACTGGAAGCTGCTTCTCGAATACATCAAGGTTCTTATCTGGCCCACCGTGATCCTCGCTCTAGGCCTCGTGTTCAGGAAGCAACTAGTCGGACTTGTTCGAAACATCGACTCAGTGGAAACTCCGATAGGTGGCATCACTTTTCAGAGGCAAGCTGAGGCGATTGCGGAAGAGGCAGCTGAAATTGAAGGTGAGATTGCTGCAGAAATCAGCGAGCCGATTCGCCGGGTTGAACCTGCCGAGGATCAAGACGATGCGGGCAATGATGCGCAGAACGTGATTGAAATAAAGTCTGGTCGATTTGATCGTGAGCTTGCCAGCCTTCTTCGGGTGGCACAATCAAACCCAACTGCAGCTGTACTGGGGGCTTGGAAGGAACTTGAGGCGGCTCTTGCCGACGTAATCCCTCCCTCAAATATCCGGTACACCCCGGGGGCCATGATTCAGAGAGCCGAGCTACAAGGGGTCCTGCCTTCAAATCTTGCGCGAGTAGCCAACGATCTAAGAGCTCTCCGTAATCGAGTCGTGCATGAGGGCGACGTAATGCTGACGTCGGAAGGTGCGACCTCTTACGTCACCGCTACGCAGAGCGTCATCGATGCGCTTTCGCTTGCGCGAACACCGCAAGCTCGCGCCATCCGCTACGAACAGGCGGTCCTGCGTGCAATCGCTGACCCCGGCTTCCCGATTCAGCAAGCCGAGCGAGATGGTGATTGGGACTTCTTTGTCAATGTCGATGACAGGCAAGTTGGCGTAGTCGTGAAGTATCACGGGCGTGGCCGTTTCGAGAGGTACGAATTGAAACGTCTTGCAGAGAGATTCCCTGTGTCGGCCGTGCCTGTGCTGGTTGTAACTAATATCCCTCTGAGTGGCCCGGTCGTCGAGTTCAACACAGAAGGCGGCGCACTTCCGGATACTGCTATCCGTGAAGTTGTGCAGTGGAGGGACGGGCAGGATGATGCCCACATTGTGGGCGCATTGCAGCGAGTGGCCGAGTCCTGAGCGTGTAACTCTAGGGCGGCGGAGCGGCTTTGGGCTGGAGCTGCTTTGGGGCGAGTGATCATGGCCCCTTAAGCTTCCGGCGAGTCGGGCAGTCTGTGGACCTGCCCGTTAAAGCACGACGTTGGGGCCATGATCTTAGAGGCTCGCCCCAAAGTGGCTGCCTAAGAGCTCGTAACAGGATCTTGCTGAACGGTGCTGGTGGGGCGTGACTTGTGTGACGATCGGGCCGTTCGTGGTGTATGACGACTCGGCCGTGGATCGTGGATGACGACTTGTGGGCGCTGATCGAGCCGCTATTGCCGCCCTGGCCGGAGCGGTCACCAGGTCCGAAGCCGGTGGACGACCGGCGGTGTCTGCAGGGCATCCTGTTCGTCCTATACCAGGACATCGCCTGGCAACTCCTGCCGCTGGAGTTGGGTTTCGGCTCCAGACAGACCTGCTGGCGGCGCCTTGAGCGGTGGCAGCAGGCAGGCGTCTTCGACCAGCTGTACCGCCTGTTGCTCGCGGAATTGAACGCGGCCGGCGAGCTCGACTGGTCACGCGCCTGCGTGGACGGCTCCCACGTCCGCGCGAAAAGGGGGGTGCCGAGACCGGTCCGTCGCCGGTCGACCGGCGCAAGACGGGCAGTAAACACCACCTGATCTGCGATGGACGCGGCACCCCCCTGCATGTCATCACCACCGCGGCGAACGTCAACGACATCACCCAGACCCTCGCCCTGGTCGACGGCGTCCCGCCCACTGCCGGACGGGTGGGGCGTCCACGCCGCCGCCCCGACTCCCTGCTGGGCGACAAAGCCTACGACTCTAGGGCCGTGCGCCAAGAGCTGCGGCATCGCAAGATCATGCCGGTGATCTCCCGCAAGGGCGCCCCGAACATCAAGGGCCTGGGCAAGCTCCGCTACGTGGTGGAGCAGACCTTCGCCCTACTCCACCAGTTCAAACGCCTTGCCGTGCGCTGGGAACGACGCCTTGAACTCCACGACGCCTTCCTCTCGTTGGCCTGCAGTCTCATCTGCTGGAGGCGCCTCAAGAAGGCCGGATCGTGATCGTGTCACGAGCTCTACGGAGCCCCGTGCTACGAGCTCTTGGTAGAGCCAGAATGATCAGGCTTGGCGACGGCTGCTTTGGCAGCTCGCTCGATCTTCGCTTGGTGGGCATCCCAGAAGGCTGCGTCGTGCTGCTGAGTCGCGTATGCGGCTGTTGTCCCTGTCGAGTTGTCGAGCTGTTCGCGCAGGATGTCGGCGTGCCCGGCGTGCCGGCTGGTCTCGGTGAGCATGTGGACCAGGATGTTGAACAGCTTCACGTTGGGGCGTGGCCACCAGGGCACGTAGCCGACGGAGTCGATGGCAAGGGCGGTGATCGTCGCGTCTGAGTGCTCCCACACGCGACGGTAGCGGTCGATGATCTCATCCCTCGTCTCCTGTTCAGTCGCCCACATGTCGGCGTCACGTTCTCCGGTGTTGTCCCACCGGGGCAGAGGTTCAGGGAACGGTCGGTCGAAGACCTCGCCGAAGTACCTGGACTCCCAGATCGACAAGTGCTTGACCAGGCCGAGTAGGTTGGTTCCAGTCGAGGTCAGGGGGCGTCGGATGTCGTACTCAACGAGCCCATCGAGCTTCCAGAGGACCGCCGCGCGCAGCTCTCGCAGATCGCTGTGCAGGTACTCTTTCGCGAAATTATCGATCATGCGAGACGACTCTGCCATCACGGGCGATGGACTGGTGCCGGAACCCCTCACCCGCCCGACCGGGCCATCCCGCAAGATCTTGTTACGAACTCTTAGGTGGCCGGCAGAAGACGGCGGGGCAGGGCATGAGTCAGGAGCAGCCCCCGGCGATGCTCGGTTCATCTACTGGGCCATAGCGATGACGTTGTTGTTCATCACGGTGCTTCCTATGGGATTCGTGGTGGCCGACATTGAACGTTGGCGTAAGCACGGAAAGCGTGCAGGAAAGGCCTTGGAGTACCTGGATGCGCAGGCACATGCCCGGATACAGGAGCGAGCTGATAGCACAGAGACCGAGGAGCTACGGCCGTCGTAGGGCTCTGTCGCGCTTGGTGGAGGCCCGGAAGGTCCTCGGTCCTGGCGCCCTGTGGATGGCAGGCGCCCGCTACGAGAGCACCAGCGCACACGCTCAGGCATCTGCGACCAGGCGTACTTACCCACACCACAAGACGAGATCGTCTTGACATTACGAGTCGGAACGTTCGCTACTGGCGCCGCGACCATGGATATCCGCAAGACGCGCGGCGGACGCATCGAGTTCTTGCTCGACTGCGAGAGTGGGGCGAAGTTCGGTGACGAAGCCGCGGTGGCCACCGGCACGCTTTCCATTGAGTAGACACGCGAAATCATCATGCATCTCGTGGACGAGACGCCGTGGCTGCAGCTCGTCAAGGCAACACATCCCGTCCGGCACAATAGCCAGCAAGGGATTTCGTCGCATTTAAGCTGTCAGATTCTTCGCCCCTGCGATTAGTACCTTCTGCGCCAAGAATCTCATAAAAATATTCTCGGCACGCAGTGACTCTGCTTCGGGTGAGAACGGCATGAGAAGAGATTCTCCTTGCCCTCCCCCGTCCTCCTTCGAGTGAACCACGCGACACCGAATGTCGTAGATGCGCTCACAGGTCAAACTTAGAAGATCTCCCTTTTTCGACTTCGAATCGAGCGGCAAAATTCCTTTGATTGGCTGCCTTTTATTTTCATAATGTTCGCGAACTTCGTCGTTCGATTCAAAGAAATCGAGGATCGCATCTTCGGAAACGCAGTACCTGACAGTTGACCTCAGTTGACTTTTTTCGTCACCGTATCCGTTGCCCGCTTGGCGAGATATTCCGAGAATTCGAGACAAGTGCCGCTCGTCATCCGCCCTGAAGGTTGGATCCCGTAGCTCATTTCTCAACTTATCCAACAAATCCCTCTGACTGTACCGAGGAAAGTGATATTCCAAAACTTGGTAGTATGCCAGAAATTCAAGAAGTGGCATACCTTGCGCCGATCTTGCGTACGAGTAGAGGCTCAATGGCTCTGCTCCGTATTCAAGCCGAGGCAATACCGGAGGTGAGTCGCTAAGTCGTACCTTCCGGCCGGGACGCCAGCCGCCGGTGGACCTCGCTCGCCTCATGGTCAGAGCAATTCCATAGGCCAGGTCAAATTCAAACAATACGGAATTTCCGGCGGCCTCTAGGAATTTCAATGCCTCGTCGTGCGTCTGACAGGCTCTCCCGGTCAGTCTGAGTGTTATTTGAGATGCGTTTGCAATTGCGCGAAATTCTCGCGATGCCGTTCCCAGCCTAGCCGACCACTCCTCTCCCCTCGTCCCGTTTAGTTGAACGTAACCTCCTAGTCGAGAAGCTCTTCCCGCCCGTGACTCTTCGCTGATCCACCCTGGGGTTCGTTCAAGGAAGCGTGTGCCCGGCCCATATCCCGACAGTGCAACCTCTATGACAGACTCATCCCCCATTTTCTCGTATGCTTCATAGTCGCCGATCCCTCTAAAACGACTGAAATCGATCCCGATGAAGTTAGACGCCTCTCTTTCACCCACCACCACCGTCCGCACTTTCCGGCCAGCCTTGACTTCCACCTTCAGGAAACATGCGGAATCATCAGGGTATTTTGCCCAAGAATAGGTAGTACCGGCCTCCTTGAGTTGCTCCTCGACGGCAAAAAGTGGTGATCCTGGCTCGATCAAATCGGTAGGCTCTTTTTCGCTCTGCATATTCGCCTTCAAGGTCGAAGTTGCACTTCCGTTAACCGTACTTTGGCATACATGTCGCTGATGCGCTCCGCTTTGTTCTCGTGCGCTACCCATCACCGGGCTACGCGCGACATTCGCCCGCAAGTTAGCTATTACGTAATTAAATAGTCGAAATAGCGCAAATTAGTACTCCAGCCGTAGATCGTGATCTTGCAGGATTTTCGGTCGCATGGGGCGGTTGCGAGCTGGCACGCTGCCTCGTGGACGTGCGCAGAGGCACTG
>NZ_JBSFCW010000072.1:0-9527 GCF_053593595.1 Streptomyces sp. NPDC002206 | reverse complement strand
CGACACCTCGAAGCGTGAAGAACGGCCGCCCTGCTGTCCCTCGAAGAACACGAGATCAGCGGGTCGAGTGAACCGGCGAGGTTAAACGCCAAGCTCAGGGCGTGCCACTGTCCTGCTGATTACCGCCCGTGCGATGGCTCACCATAATCACGATGAGACCGGTCAGCAGCAGCACGCCGCCGCTCAGCGACCCCCACTGGCGGGTGTCAGGGTCGCTGAGCACCCAGAAGCAGACCTGTTGCCAGCCCAGGGCGAAGGCAGCCACCAACTGGCCCCACCCGTAGAGGCGAGGGCGGTGGACCGTCCGCCGGTTCGCGGGGAGCACCCAGCCACGCGTAATCCCCGCTACGCCCGAGGCGGCGATGAGCAACGCCAGCAGAACAACAGGTATGGCAACGTAGAGCTTCATGGTCCCTCCCTGCGCGCCGGAACCGCGCCGGACACCGGCGTGATCATGGCACCCGCCGCGCTGCGCGTCCACGCGCTTCTCCGCAACCCTCGTGATCGGCCGGACAGTCCTAGCGATCCGGGCCGTGCCCGTTGCATGCCCGGTCCAACGGGAAGCGGCGGGGACTCACGGGGAAGCTCGGCCACAGTTCAGTTACGGCCAACGTCAGACGCGTCCCAGGTCAGCCAGCGTCCGCATACCGCGTCTTCCAAACAGGTGCTCCAAGCCCGTCGCGTCAGGTTTCACCGGGCCATGGAGGCTTCATTGTCCTACGTTGACAGCTTCTGGCGGAGGGCTACCTGTCCACTCGGTGGGTACCGGCAGTCGAAGCCCATCCCACCACAGGCGGCCCGGCCGGACCCGGGGGTCGCGTGGCACGGCTACTGAGGTCAAAGGCCCCGTACCTGGCTGGTTCGGGGCCTTTGGTGGTGTGTTCAGGGTGGCTACTTGGTGATCGTCACCGTCGTCTGGGTCGTTGCGGGCATGTGCTGGCTGTCGCCCTTGTAGGTGGCGGTGTAGGTGATGTCACCCGTTTCGCGCGGGCGTTCCGCGAACGTGAACTCGCCCGTCGCCGTGGAGACGGGGAAGGTGCCGACCGGAGTGCCGGTCGGGTGTTCCGCGTCCGTGCGGGTCACTTCCACCGTCGTGCCGGTTGGGAAGGGCTCCGCTGCCGACAGCTGTCCGGTGACGGTCAGGGCCTTGCCCTTGTGGGAGGTTGCGGGGGCCTGGAGGTTGAGGGTGGTGTCCAGCTTGCCGGCGTCCGGGAGGACGTGGAGCGTGGGGGCGCTGCCGTAGGAGAAGCCGGTGATTGCGAAGAGGCGGTTCTCGTCCGGGGCCCAGGCGAGGCCGTCGCGCTGGAGGTCGTTCACGGCGTACTCGCGGAACGCCGGCCAGGTGGAGCCCGGGCGGTAGGTTTTTACGAAGTCGCCGTCTGCGCCCGTCGCCACTGTTTCGTCGGCCGCCACGGCCACCGCGTTCGGGAATTGCCAGCTCGAGTGGTAGCCGTTCGACGACAGGTCCGACAGGCGGACGATCTGGTGGTCGGACGGGTTGTTCGCAGCGACGACGATGTTCTGGCCGTCCGCCGTCACCGCGAAGTCGTTGAGGTACGAGATCGACGGCGACGAGGAGAAGGAGCGTTCGGTGCGCTTTTGCAGGCCGCCGACCGCCGTGTCGTAGACCGCCAGGGTGGCCGGGCTGACGCCCTCCTCGCCCGCCACGAGGACGTTCGGGTCGGCAGGGGACGATGCCAGGGCCGGGGCGTAGTACCAGTACCGACCGCTCGGGACGAGTGTCGCCGCCGGGGCCGGAGAGGCCACGTCGAGCGAGCCGATGCCGCCGTTGCTGTCGACCGTGTAGCCGAACCACAGCTTGCCGCCCGCCATCGCCAGGTTCTGGGGCGAGGTGTCCGCGCCGGTCGGGTAGCGGTTGGTCTCGGTGAGGGTGGCGGTGTCGATCTCGGCGATCGCGCCGACCGTCGACAGGGCCACGTACAGCTTGCTGGAATCCGCCGAGAGCACGAGGCCTGCGGCCCCCTCCTCGGCGGTGATCTGCTGGACAACCGCACCCGTGTAGTCGGTGACGACGATGCTGCCGCCAGTCGGGTCGCTGACGAACACCCGGTCGTGCACTCCGTCGACGACGATGTCCCGGAACGAGGAGCTGGGCAGTGCCACGCTCGTCTCCTCGGCCGTGGCCGCCGCTGCCCCCGCCCCGATCAGGGTTAGCGAGCCGATCAGTGTCGCTGCCACCGTGACGGCGGTGTGTTTGTGGATGCGCAAGTGGAGAAGGCTCCTCGAGTTGGGGCGGCCGTTTTCGACCCCCCAGTGGTAGAGCGCTGGGCAGTGGACATGTGTCACTGGGCGGGTCGCCGACACCTCGCGCGTCGCTTAGCTTGGTCTTTAAGTCTCCTTGTCGGTTCCGCCGCGTCGAGGCATGTTCACTTGCACTGTTTCTTGCCGACCGGGTGGCGGGGTGCGGGAGGGGTGAGGGGCGGCCCTTGGGGCGGCCAGGCCCGGAGTGGGCGGCTTTCGGCGTACTGGCCGGAATCGGCCAGGGGGCCAGGGAGAGCAGTGGCGATGGGGGCTGATATAGACTCCGCGCCTGTTCGCCCTGTCCGTGGCCGAAAGACGGCTCCAAGATCGAAAGTGTGGATGCGGAATGCTCGGACGGATGTCATTGGGCGACGACCTCGGTTCCGATCTCGGCTCCTCTTCGCTGCCCTGGATGGTTGTCTCATCCCGTTCGCTGCCCGGCTCCCCGGGAGACGTCATGCGGCGGGGCATGGCCGTGCTCATCGATCTGGTGATCGCCGTGGCTGTCATTCTCGGCCCGCTGATCGCCCTCGATCGGATCCTCGTGGCGGCCTCGGAGGATGACGTCTGGTTGCCCTCGGCCGCGGTGTGGTCGCTCGCCTTCCTGCTGCTGTACTCGCCACTGAGCGTGTCGCGATGGGGCGGCACGGTGGGCAAACGGCTCCTCGGCATGGAGGTCGTGCGGAACGCCGACGGCGGACGGCTCTCCTACGGCGCCGCACTTGTACGCCACCTGAGCAACCTCGCGGTGAACACGGTCCCGGTATTCATGGTCGCCCACATGACGGTGACCAACCTCAGCCCGAAGAGGCAGGGCCTGCCAGACCGGCTGGTTGGCAGCAAGGTGGTCATGCGGGGTCGGTGACGGTGCAGTCATGACGGGCGATCACGAGCAGCAACCCGGGCCGACCGCACATGCGCGCTCATACCAACGCTCGAGGGCGGCCCCGGGCGAGTTCGTATCGAGAGGGTCGGTCCGTGCCACAGACGTGCCAGATGGAGCGGGGACTCAAGGGGAACCGCGGTTGCCAGCGGAGCTGAGGTGTTGGTGGCACAGGAGTTGGCGTTACCCGGGTCAGCGCCCAACTCGCCCCACCACGCTCCTAAAGCGGGGGTCGCAGTTCGGTTTCTCCCCGGTCGAGATCACCGCCTGACGGCGTCTCTCATCCTTTCCTCGGGCGCATCAAGGGCACAGACGCCAGTCGCGCCACAGAGGAGACCAGCCCTGGAATGAGGAACCATGGCGGCAGATTCTCCGCCGGCATTCCGACGGAGAGGGCCGCTACGGACAGCATCAACTGCGCCGCTGCCACGAAGCAGCCGAACGTCTGGTTCGGAGGCAGCCAGGGCAGCGCGGCCCAGGCGACGGGCAGCAGTAGCCATAGAACGAGCGCGATAACCATCAGTACCTTCTGTCTTCACCGGCTTCGACTGCTCAGGACCGGCAGGCCCTGGCAAGCGCTCGCCGTACCTGCACGGCACGATCACACCGCAAACCGGCGAGAAGCATCGGTCGCTACCTTCTGGATGGACTTCATGATCGTGGGCCAGGGCAGCTCTCGAACTTCTGGGCCCTCGCGAGGTCCGTACAGTGGCCAGACGTCAGGACCGTAGACAAGATCTACGTCCGCCTTCCGCAGTGTCTCGATGTGCCCCTGCCATGCCGGATGTCTTGCATGAGCTGCGTTGACTCGGGGGAACATCACGACGGGGATGCCGGTCGTGCCGAGCGCCTCGCTCACCTGCGTCAGGGCTTGGTTGTCGGCGATGCCCGTCGCGAGCTTGGCGATGTAGTTCGCACTCGCGGGTGCGACGACGTAGCAGTCGGCGACCGGGTGGGGGCGGGGCTCGGTCGGCAGGCGAGGTGCGTCCCGTACTGGCAGGCCGGTCAGTGTCTCCAGCCGGTCGAGCTCGCCGTTCGCCCTCATCCACCGGCCGGCATTCGGCGTGAGGGTCACGGCCACTTGCCAGCCGAGAGCGATGGCTGGCTCGACCATGCCTGTGCGCAGCGTCTCGATTCCATCGGCTGCTGTACCCACGACTGCCAGCACTCCGCGACTGACTGCGCTCACCGTTCCACCGCCCCGTATTAGTCCGTCCCCAGGGCCAGCAGTACAGCAGAGAAGTACAGCAACCACACCGACTGCCAACAACCGTGGCCGATCCCTACAGCCCGTGTCGCCAGGCCAACAGACCTCAGTGATCGTCGTGCCGATAGTTCGCATCGAGGGGGCCAGCGGTAACGCATCACTGGTGGCCGACGCGGCCTCACGAGTAGAAGCCCACCCAGTACTCGTCACGACTGCACACGAAGGCATCAGGATGCTCGATGCGCAGCACCTCGTACCGGGCGGCAAAGATGTCCAGCGCCTCATGGAGCGAACAGCCGAGGTGCTCTCGGATCACCATGAGGCCGCGGATGATGTGCTGGGCGATGATCCGGTCGTCGGCAACGTCGATTGCGGCACCATCGGTCATGGCCGTGATCGAAGCCGACCCGCCCCCCATTCGCAACAGAGTTTGCCGCCCTGATCTTGCGTCCCACCACGAACTCAGAATGACCGGGCAGACGGGACGGAAGCTTGGGGATTGTACGGGAAGGTGCGTCGTGTGGCTCGGCGATGCCGGTCGCACGCCTCCGCATGAAAAGGAGGCCGAGCTCAGAAGATCCTCAAGACTTTCGCCTTGGATGCTACGAGCGCCGGATGGCATGCCATGGTCATCGCACGCGAGAACCCGAGAGCGTATCTGCAGGCGTTTGCAACCACTGAACGAGGGAGACGCACGTGTTCGGAGTAATGCCCCTGGGCGCCGAGATCGCTACAGCTGTCACGATCATCGCTGCCGTCGGACTAGCCATCATCGTGATCCGTTGGTTCAAGGCACAGAAGCGATAGGTTGGGGCCGCCTCCGGGCCGTGATCGAACTTGCAAGGCGCGTGTCGGCGGCGCGCGCGTGCCAGATCCGTGCCAGAACGAGCGGTCAGCCGCCCGGAGTTCCTCGGTGACCTGGTCTCGGAATTTGGGGCTTTCCCAGACGGTTTCGTAACGCGCTCTCCTGCCGCGCGTCCCCCACTTTCCCATGTCATAGTGGAAAAACCGCGCGCTCACCCCAACGGGGGAGAGCATGTTAAGAAAGCGCAGCCTCGCTGCTCACATCGAAGATTCTCTGATCCTGGCGAGACCCGCCCGGCCACTGGCCTGTCTCAACCTCCCCTGTTCCTGTTCTCTTTCCCCAACAACACTCCGAATGAGGCTGGATATGCGGGACGGCTACCTCGAGGGATACCGGTCGTACTACAACCTCTGCCGTGTTGTGCCGTCAAACCCGCCCTTTACCCGTCAATGACGGCTGCCGCGGTCACGGACAGCCGGTTGCGCGGAGCGCACGAGCAGAACAAAGGGCCCACCAGGAAGGCACCCTCATGGAAACTGATGCCCTGACTTCCGACATGCTGCGAGACCTGCGGTCTGACAGGCCTTACCCGGCGGTCTCCCTGACGATGCCGACGCACCGGCGCGAGCCGGAAAACGCCCAGGACGCGGTACAGCTGCGCAACCTCCTTGCGGAAGCCGAGCGCCGGATCGACACCGACCCGCAGGCATCGCGCCAGGACCGCATTGACCTGCACGCCCAGCTGGAACGGGCAGTGGCCGACGTCGATCTGCGCCACGTCATGGACGGCCTGGTGCTGTACGCCACCACTGAGGAGCACCAGATCTGGACCGTGCCGCGTCACGTCCCTGAGCGGGTAGTCCTCAGCGACACCTTCCTGACCCGCAACCTGGTCGCTGCCAAGGCCCAGGGCCACCCCTTCTGGGTGCTGGCTGTCGCCGCCGACAGGGCGACCCTGTGGAGCGGCGCAGGTGACACCCTCCACCTGCACGAGGGGAACGGATTCCCCGTCGTGGCCCCGGAAGGCGAGTGGGACGTCCAGCACAAGGAACGCGTGGGCGACCAGCCGAGCACTTTTAGCGATGAGCACACCCGCCGCTTCATGCGCACCGTCGACACCGCGCTCACCGCGATGCTGTCAGCCGAGCCCCGCCCACTGTTTCTCGTCGGACTCGCCGAGGCCATGACCCTGCTGCAGGAGGTCGGCACCGCAGCCCGTGCCCCGGCCGCCACAGTGGTCAAGGGTGGCCTCACCGACGGCCCCGAAAGCGTCCTCCTCCAGGAACTCGAACCCGCCCGCGCCGCACTGGCAGCCCAGGAGACCAGCCGGGTCGACACGGCGCTGGACGAGGCCCGCAGTCGGCGAACCTTCGCCGCCGGGCTGGATGAGGTCTGGGAAGCTGCCAGCGCCGGGCGCGCCGCGATGATCGCCGTCGAAGAGCACTTTCAGCCCACCGTTCGGCTGACCGACGGCCACCTCACCCCACTGAGCGGCGAACCAGAGGGCGGCTGGGAGGCCGGCGTTCGCGAGGACATCGTCGACGAACTCGTCGAGACCGCCCTGGACCACGGCACCGAAGTGGTCTTCCTCCCCGACGACCGCCTCACCGAACATGACCGGATCGCCGCAGTGCTGCGCTACTGAACCCCGGTAGTTGCGGTAGGCCGGGGCCGCCTCCGGGCCGTGATCGAACTTACAAGGCACGTGTCGGCGGCGCGCGCGTGCCAGATCCGTGCCAGATCGAGCAGTCAGCCACGGTCAATTGGGGTGCGAGGCGGTGCAGGCACGCGCTGACAGGCTTGGCCCTGCTGTACGGCTGCTGACCAGCCAAGTCCGTCCTGTGGTCGGCGCCAGGCTTACAAAGCAGATGTCGGCGGTTCGAAACCGTCCGCGCCCACCAGCCAGAACGCCCCCGCAGCGACCCGCTGCGGGGGCGTTGACGGTAGTAAGTGACTGCAGTTCCTCAGGCGCATCGCGTAGCAGTGGGCTGCGTGAGTAGAAACTTTCTCTACGGGTTCAAGCACCCGGCTGCGCTTCGCTCCGCCGGGCGGGCTTCCCGGCTCCGCTGGGGCTGCTGCTCCTGCCTTCGGCCCGCTCCGCCCCGGCTGCGCCGACGCCCGCCCACTGTGGATAGGCCTGGAGGTCATGAGTCGAGCACCCGACGAACGCGGCCTACGGTCACAGACGATGCCTCCGGCGGGGGATCGGCCGGCACCGGGTGGGAGGGGGCGCAGTTCCCGGCCGCGGGCACATCGTGGCGAGCGTTGGGGTCTCCCATCCCGTCCACCATCGACCCAGGCAGAGCCGAGCAGACGCGGCCCATGGCGTCCAGGTCGTTCGTACAGTGGCGCGCTCCACCTGGACGCCATGAACCACGCCCGCTCCACAGACGTGTGGGTCGACGGCGGACGGGATGGGAGCTGAGGAGAGTGGTGGGTTGTGCTGGGGGTCGGAGCAGCCGCGTCGAGCTGTTTGATGACGCAGAAACCTCAGCTGCACCCTGTGCATGTCCCTTGACCGCCTGATCGACCCCACTGAGGATGGGGCAGGCCCGTAGACGGTGTCCAAGTGGAGGGGGGATTGGTGAGGCTTGCGGAAGAAGGCGATGCGCAGATCTTGGTAGGGATTTTGGGCGTCGTTCTCACGCTACTCGGAGGTTTGTTCCTCGGCTTCGCCGCTCTCACCGGCAAGGTGATTCGGGAAGAGGACGAGGAAGGGCGTTCCGCTGAAGCTCAGAAAGTCCGCCGAACCAGAGCGGGATCGATTGCGATCGGGGGCCTTCTGGTCGGAGTCGGGGTGTTTCTCTTCTTCTCTTAGGTCATCTGACATCAGCGGCTGACACCAACAAGGGCGTACGTCACCGATCAACGCCGAACCTCAGCGCTAGCCGGACCATGGGTCGACAGACGTTCACCATGGTCGAGAAGGTGCCTCGATCGACCTGATAAGGATGAGGCCAGATCTCAAAGCTGGCATCCGGCACGGGCACGGTGGCCAAACTCAGCCAGCACCCGGCGGGTCTGCTTCTGTTGGTGCGCCACGGCCTACGGTCAACGACCAACGCACGGCTGAGAACGTCTCGACGGACACGACTCCACTGCGCTCCACCCCGGACAACGCGAACTCGTTGGAGACGGTGCTGACCTGGTCAGCACCGCACTCCAGGGGGAAGGAGACTTGCACAGGCCGCACCGTCACCGTGATCTTCCCCTTGCCCTGGCAGCTCACCGCGATGGTCAGGGCGTCGCCCTTCTTGCCCTTGCTGTAGGGAATGCTGCCGTTCCCAGTGGTCACCTTCTGGCGGCCGGCGAGTGATGCGTCAGAGTCCAGCTCCGGCGGCTTCTGTAGGGAGGGCTGCGTGGTGCCGGGCACGGTGTCGGCCGTTGCCGGGACCGGCGTCGTGGAGCCGTGGGGCCGCGTGGGTTGCCCGGTGTCCGAATGATCCGTTGTGCACGCGGCGACGGACAGGAGCACCGCGGCACACGCAATGCCCACCAGTGCACGGGTGCGGCGAGACATATCAGCTCTCCGAGACAGCCCAGCCGACGTAATGCGGCGTGTGGATGATGACCTTGCGTTCGCTGTCGGCAGGCAGCTGTCGAGATCATGTCAGCGCTCCTGGATAACCACCACCCTTCACCGGGGGCACGATCATCGTGGGTCCTGTGCACCGCCACTTGGGATCGACGCCAATAGCAACTTTCGCCACAATCGTGGGCTTCTGCTTCCTCTTCAGTGCCTTCGGCCTCTACCGACGGGCCTACTGGCCGGAGCCATCGGGAGCAACGGCATACCAGTACACAGCAGCCCCAACCTTCCAAGCCGGCGCTGTACAGCAGCGAGGTACAGCAACCACCGAGCCCACAACCGACCCCCACCAGCCGCAGACGCCCAACTGACGTGCTTGGCGGACCTCAGCGACCGCCGTGCCCGTAGTTCGCATCGAGGGGGTCAGGGGCCTTAGCCTTGATCCACCGACGTGGTTTGGGGAGTGATCTTGTGACCGGTCTCGAGCCGGTTTCAGGTCGGCGGTTGGGCATGGGCAGGTTGTAGCCGCTGGTCTGCCCAGCTTTTCCACAGGGTTCGGTTCCGGTTGGGCCCTGGCGGCGGGCGGGTCGGGTGGGGGCTGTTCGTGTCAGCCGGGTGGGCCGTGGACGGTGTCGAAGAGGTGTGTCCAGGCGTGCTGCCAGGGCCAGTTGTGCGGCAGGTGCAGGGTGATGCGTCGTGCGGAGCGGGCGATCCGGGCCGGGACCTGGACCAGGTGGGTGCGGATCGTGGCGGTGGTGGCTTTGGCGTGGAAGGCGGAGGTCAGGGAGCCGGTGGCCCGCAGCAGGTTGTAGGTCATCGCCCACAGGGTGAGCCAGGCCGC
>NZ_JBSFCW010000071.1:0-9759 GCF_053593595.1 Streptomyces sp. NPDC002206 | reverse complement strand
CGGGCGAAGCGGGCGCCGACCCGCAAGAAGAGTTCCTCGAGTTCCCGATCCCACACACCTGCCGGAGCCTCATCGATCACGCTGAAGAACTACTCCGACACGCCCACGGATATGCGACAGGGCCCCCGTCCGAAGGAACTGTCAGCCAAAGCCCTCGCACGCCTGTGACGCCGCGGCTAAAATCCCTGCCGTCAGGTCGCTGACCAGCCCAAATACCGAAGTACGGCTGGAGTACTAAGCCTTTCGGGGAAGCCGCTGCCTGCACGTCTGAGCCGGCGGCCCGGCGCGGCGACGAGGACACCGGCGCCCCAGCCGCTGCGATGTCCGGCGGCTTCTTCACCGCCATTGTCGACCCCGAGGGCCGCATCATCGGCGAACCGCTCACGTCCGGCGAGGGCGAGGTCATCGCCGACCTGGACTTCGAGCTGATCGACCGACGCAAGCGCCTGGCGGACACACGCGGCCACTAAAGCCGCCCGGAACTGCTCAGCCTCGTGGTCGACCGCACGCCGGCACCCCACCTTCGCGAGCGCGACGCCCACGCCGGAACCCACTCCTTCACGGCACCCGGTGAAGACCGCACCACCGACACCCAGTGAGGCGTTGCACACCTGACTGACCCGAAGACGGCAACGGCGCCGTCCGTAGGGTTCGCGGCCCCGGGGCGTTCCCATGCTCCAGAGGCCTGCCGAGGGGGCCCGGTCACAGGAGACCGGGCCCCCTCGGCAGGTCGGTGGACCTGCCCGCAGAACGTGCAGCACCCCCCGCACGGACGACGACCACGTCTGAGGGCTGCCTTCCCGCCCGGCAGCGGCTGTGTCGCGCATCATGACGGGCTGCGAATCTATACTCGCCGTTGAGGGATTCGTTCCATGGTGACGAGCAGCGGAGCCGAAGAGCACCGCCGTCGAGACCGGTCCGCTCACAGTCAGGGCGCGGATCTCACGGAGGCACTGCACACTGCTGTCCGCAAGACGATGCAGCAGGTTGACGCGGCGGCGGCCGCGGTCTATCTCCTGACCGAGGACGGCACCGAGCTCCGCGCGGCGATGATCGTAGGTGGTGCGCCGTCCCTGTTCACCCTTCCGGCACGGATGCCCCTCAAGGCGGCCTGCGCGACAGCGCGTGCTCTGGCTTTGGGGACAACAGCGTTCCTGGCCGATCCCGACCCCGCACCGACGCAGCAGCAGTACGGCCGGCCCTACCCGTACGCCACGCTTGCGGCCCCGGTCCTTGCCGCCGGCCGGCGTTTCGGTGCCCTGACTGTCCTGCGGCCGGAGACCTGCGGCGACTACCGAGGGGCAGACCATACGGTCGTGCAGGACGTCGCGGCCGAACTCGCCGAGGTCCTCGCAGCGCTCGCAGAGCGTGGCGTCACGATCGCCCCCGGGCCCACGCCGGCCCTGGTGCCGGCGAGGTTCGATGCGGATACAAACGCCGACACCCCGGGCTGGGGAGTGTCCGGCGTTCCCGGCTCCTCGGGCGTCAGCCTGATGTATCCACTGCGGCGGCTCTCCGACCTGCTGAACCAGGCCACCACCCCGGGCGACATCGTCACAACGGCCCAGGAGTGCATCATGTCGCCGTTGCATGCCGACGCCCTGGTCCTGGCATCGGCCGGCGAGAACCGCCTGTGGATCCTGGGGCACAGCGGTAGGTCGTCAGGAATGGTCCGAAACGTCCATGGCACCCCTCTCACCGCCCCCACGCCCGCGGCACAGGCTGCCCAGGGACGCCCGCTGTTCATCTCCGCAGGCCACCCGTCGGCTGCCCACCCCGACTGGTACGAGGATTCGCCACGAACCGAGGCCTTCCTGCCTCTCATCGCCAGCAGCCAGACCACCGACCTGGCTCTCATGGGACACAAGAACGTCGTCGGCGTCTGCTGCCTGTCGTTCCCGGGCCCGCGTGACTTCCCGCCGGGGGAGAGAGCCACCCTGAGCATGATGGCGGCCCTGCTGGGCGCGGCGGTGCAGCGCGTAGGACTGAGCGAGAAGCAGCACCAGACAGCCGAATGCCTTCAACGGCGACTCCTGCCCTCCACACTGCCCGAGCTGCCCCGACTGACCACGGCGGCGCGGTACCGGCCTGCCACTGTCACGGCGAAAGTGGGCGGCGACTGGTACGACGTGATCAGACTGACGGACGAGCGGATGGTGCTGGTCGTCGGCGACGTGGAAGGACACGCCGTGGAGAGCGCCGCCGTCATGGGCCAGGTACGCACCGCGGTGGCCGCCTACGCGATCGAAGGACACCGGCCCGCCACGGTGATTGACCGGACCGCGCGGCTGCTCACCGCACTACGCACGGAATTGCTCGTGACCTGCTGCGTCCTCGCGCTGGACACGGCCGACGGCACCACGGAGGTGGCTCTGGCCGGACATCCGGAGCCGCTGGTGCTCCGGCCCGACGCCAGCACCGGCACGCTCGGCGCACCCGCCAACGTCCCGCTCGGCGTCCCAGCGCCCGACGCCTACCGAGGGCGTGAGCACATCCTCCAGCCCGGGACGGTCCTAATGCTGTACTCGAACGGCCTGATCGGCGGAAGCGCCACCGACCCGGGATCCAGCGCCCAGGCACTCCTCGACTCCGGCAACCGCGCGGCTGGCACCGATCTCGAGCACCTGGCCGACCACCTCGTCGCCGAGGTCTCCGGCCCGCAGCAACGCCGCGACGACGCGGTGCTGCTCCTGGCCCGCTACGAGGACGCCGCCGGCGCGGGCGCGCCGCGAACGGCCAGCCTACGTATTCAGCGCCGGGACGTCCAAGGAGTCAAAGCGGTACGGAACTTCGTCAGCGACCGGTTGTGTGCCTGGGGGCTTACGGAGATGTCGGACTCCCTGCAACTCATCGCCTCCGAGATCGTGACCAACGCGCTCATCCATGCGGGCAGCGACGTCGATGTCCGGCTGAGGGCGTTCGCGGATCATGTCCGGCTGGAAGTACGGGACTCCGACAGCAACCCGCCCGTTCCCTCGCCACTGGCGCTCGACGAGGAGGAGAACGCGGAAGCCGAACATGGCCGCGGCCTCCCCATCGTGGAAGCCCTCGCCGGTGGGTGGCACAGCTTCCCCAATGGCCGGGGCAAGACGGTGTCACTGGACATGCCCATCCCGGCTGTCTGAGCCGCGATCATGCTCTCGCTCCGCCCGTGAAACCGCCCGACACGACATACGGCTCCTCGCAGGCAGGTCCGGCATCGCGGGCCTGAACCACGGCCAGGAGACCCGTCCTGCCGGGCTTGATGCCGGCCTGCCCGCAGCGATTGCGGCAGGCCGGCGTGCGGCCCTCCTGGTGAGGAAGGATGCCTGCAGATCTGGGCGGGGTCAGCAGCGGATCCTGCGCTGCCTCACCACGGTCGTCCCGGTGCGGTCACCGGGTGACGCTGAAAGTGGGGTGCCTCTCCGTCGTACCGGCCGGGACTGTGTGGACGTGGCCTCCGGCGGCGCTGTAGGCGCCCGAGCCGCCGGTGATCGCGACGTCGACGGCGGAGGCGGCCGGGAGGTGGAGGAGGGCCTGCCCGGTGATCTGCCCCTGGGGCAGCGAGAAGGTGCCCAGGCACTGCAGTGCGTCCGGGCCGGTGTGCACGTAGGTGCACACCACACTGTGGTCGCCGACCTTCTTCCCGTTCTGGTACAGGTCCTCGGCAATCACCAGCTGGTCGCCGAGGCTGTGTCCCGTCTTGCCCACGTCGATGGATGCGGTCTGGGTCTGTTTGGCGAGCATCTGGATGATTTCGGTGCGGTGGTGGTGGCCGTCGAAGGTGCCGGCCGATGCGAGCGGTGCACCGGCGACGAGACGGCGGCAGCGGCGTCCCCGGTGATCCAGTCCGCGCTCGCGGCCCGGCGCGTCTAGAGGGTGATCAGAAGGTCTGCGGCGCGGGCCTCGACTTCGGCCGCCGCGAACCCCGATCCGACCGGCCGGGGTTGCGGGACGCGGCCGGGCTGGACCAGCTAGCTGTGTCCGGTGTCGGTGGTGCGCAAGACCACCGGTGCATGCAGCGCCCGCTGCTCATTGCGGCTCCAGATGATGGTCACCAGCGAGCCGAAGACCTCGTCGACGCCGTCAGCTTGACGCTGGATCGCGACGCCCGATCCGTGCGGCTCGTGATCCATGCCCCGAACACGCCTGTGGTGTGCGCTCCCGCGGGAGCGGCGCCACAGGCATGTTCGCAACGTCAGGAGTGGTGCTACTTCGTGGTGCCCCAGAGCTGGCCGGCGGGGACGTGGGACGGGTTGCCCATCAGCCTGTCGACCCGGATCTGGTTGGGAACCAGATCGCCGCTGTGCCTGTGATCGCCGTGCTGGAACGACGCGTGGTGCGTGAAGGTCATCGCATAGGGGTGGGCGAAGTTCCTGGTTGAGCCGCTGACCAGCGGGAAGTGGCCCTGGGAGGCCGTCGCAGGCGAGTCTGCGGTGTCGATGATCCAGACGGTCTTGGCCGACACACCGCACTTCTGCAGCGTGAGACCCTCGTCCTGGTACGCGGTGTGAGTGAGGCCCGCGCACAGACCGGTGCGCTGGCCATGCGGCGCATACTCGACCTCCACCGCATGCAGGCTGCCGTAGTGCTTGTTCACCTCGGCGGACACGAGGCCGTCCTTGTAGAAGTCCGACACCGCGCCCGCGCGGTGGCCGATGATGTCCCCGGCCGCACGGTACGTGCTGACGGGGTGCATAGCGGTGGGCTGTCCCACCCTCGCCAATCCTCGGTAGACGGTCTCAACCAGGTTGGGCTGCTCGGACGTCCCGAACTTGGCGCTGTAGATCTTGATGCAGCTCGCGCCACACTCGGGCGTTGCCGCACTCGCGGACAGAGTCCCCACCGCACTGAGACCACCCGCAAGGGTCACCACTGCCGCAGCAGCCAGCACCTTGTTCTTGACAGACATAGATGATTCCTTCACTCGAGTCACAGCCGCACCGTGCGCACTGCTCGGACGGACGGGCCCACACCGGTCACCCGCGCTCGAGTAACCCGCTGCCGCTGCCGCAGCCGCCTCCGCTTCCGGTCCTGTCGCCTCCCGGCGACCGGCCGACTGAATAGGCGAAACGCCAAAAAACGCACCCCGTCCACTTAGGAGCATATGCTCCTAAGTGTGGGGCGGCAACCCTCTGTCGCCATCCACCGCCCGGCATGCCGGCGGCGGCCGCCGCGGCGATCGCAACCCTGGCGACTGTGCCGCAGGGGGAGCGGCCGACAGTCAACGCCTCACGTGGGGCCGGACTTTGCGCGCGACGGCCCGCCGGCCATCCGGCGCGCCACGAGTGCAGGGTCGTCTGGTGGCGGAAGGGGGGCGCCTGAACGGCCCCTCCGCGCGGGAAGGCTCCACGCTTGCCGTCCGCGATATATGCGCATATGCTCATAAATGTCAGCGGGATCCATCGGGCCAGCACGTCGCCGTGCGCCCAGGGGTCCTGGCACGCGAGTGGCGCCGAACCGCCGCTCCGTGTGAGCCGCAGAAACAGAGCAAGGAGGTCGGGCCATGCCCATGCTCGATGTGTACATACCCGAAGGTGCGCTGGAGGCCGACGCCGAAGCCGCGCTGCTGAACCGCATCACCGAGATCCTCATCGGCTACGAGGGATTCGATCCCGCCGATCCCGGGACCCGGGCCATTTCGTGGGCTTTCCTGCACCGTCCGGCCGCCCTCTACGTGGGAGGAAATCCCGTCGACGCGCCCCGCTACCGGGTGATCGCCTCGGTCCCGGAAGGACAGCTCGACCGGCAGGCCCGGGAGGCCGTGGTCGCCGAGGTAACCGAAGCGATTCTCGACGCCGAGAACGGAATTTGGCCGCGCGACCCCCGGCGCGTGTGGGTGTTCCCCGCCGAGATCCCCGAGGGCTACTGGGGCGGCGCCGGCCGCATCGTGCCATTGGCCGACATTCTCACCCTCACCGGCATCGGTATCACGCAGGCCCGCGAGCTCGCCGCCCAGCGCATCACCGCGAGCCGGACCGAGCGCATCACTCCCTCGTGACCGGCCACATGCAATGACAGCCCCTCCCTGGCCCCGCGGCGCGACGGGGCAGGGCTGGCTGCGGTTCTTCGGGGGCCGGCGGCTGGCCCTGCGCGGTGAGCAGAAGCTGACCACCGGGCATGTGCGGCTGGTGGCCGAGGCCCTTCAGATGACGGAGCGGACGGTGTGACGGTGGCTGGCTGCTGCCGAGCGTGACGAAGCTGCAGCCGACGAGCCCGGAACGCGGGCCCAAACGCGGGACCGTTTCGCGGTCACCCCAGAGGTGCGCGGTCTGTTGACGCTGTGGAAGGGGAATGTGGCCGCGGTCCACCGTGAGCTGACCGCCCGTGCGGCCCGGCAGTGTGATGTCGGTGCGTCAGGTATGGGGTTTCTTCTGTTCAGCTTGTTGTGGTTGGTGATTCGAGTGGTGACACGAATGCCGATCTGGGGCTGATGCTTTTGGTGATGATGCAGGTCAGTTGGTTGCCGGTCGGTATGACGTGTCAGGCTTCACCGCCCTGCTGCGGCTGACAGTCATGCCCAGTCGAGTCCGAGGTTGGCGAGCTGTGCGAGTTGGTGGTCGGTGAGTCGGTGGCGTCGGCTTTTCTGGTTGCTGAGGAAGACGCCGAGTCGTACGGAGGTGCCGTCGGCGAGTTCTTCGACGTGCTTGCTGTCTTCCGACCACGGTCTTTCCTTCGCGTTGGATGTACTGGGCGAGGGCTGCTACGCCCCGTGTGAACGCGTCGGAGCCCCTCCCGGCCCCAGTCTTCGGGCCTCCGAGTGCCGCCGTCTTCTGGGGCTGTGCAGCCGGTTTCACGCCGAGTCCCGTGAGTCGGCGTTGCTGTTCCTCGTTGAGCTGCGGCCAGTCCCTTACCTGCCGGGCGGTCCAGCGTCCGATGCCGTCGCCTCGGTGGGTGACCCCCGGCACGATCTCCTCGAGGCCGGCCCCGAATGACCCTGCCGAATTAATGATCAAGGCTGTGGTCTGCGCGGATGACTTTTCGGCGCCAGTAGTCCGGTTGCCGTAGCACTGCGCGGCTCCTGGCCCGTGTGCGGGTAGGGCTGTCGGGGAAGATTCTCTGCACAGGAGTTGCAATGACGGGCCACGGCGCCACCTCCAAGGATCCGCCCGCTGATGCCTTCGGTACGGCGGACGTCGCGACGGCCACCACCGATAAGCAGGGCGTCGTGACCGGGTGGAGTGAGGGCGCCCGGCGTCTGTTCGGCCACCGCCCCGAGGATGTCGTGGGTCGGCCGGCTGTCGAGCTTCTGGCCGAGGATGCACCGGCTGACGGGGCGTTCCTGGCCGGTCAGCCGAGCTGGACAGGGCATGTGGCGGTACGGCACCGGGACGGCCACCCTGTGTCGGGTGAGCTGCTCGCGCATCGTCGGGTGGGGCGGAACGGGTCCGACTGGCTCCTTGTATGGGACGCGGCCCGGGGACCGGCCCAACGGGCGGAGGACGGCGTCCCGATCGAGTGGTGCTTCAGCCAGTCGCCGTGCATTTTGGCGATCTTCGACACGGATCTGCGGTATGTGCACACGAACGCCGACGAGGAGCACGCGATCGCCCTTACCGGGGACCAGGTGCGCGGGATGCGCATGACGGAGGCGGCACCGCACCCCGCGTGCGAGAGGATCGAGCAGGCCATGCGCCGCGTACTGGAGACGCGTGAGCGGCAGTACCTGGAGGTTTACCTGCGCGTGGCGGGCGAGAGGCGCCAACACGCATGGGCCATCCATCTCGCCCCGCTGAACGACCCGGCCGGCCGCCTGTGCGGAGTGTGCTTCGCGGCGCAGGACACCACCGAACAGTACGAGGCCCGGCAGCGGCTGCTGCTCCTCAACGAGGCCGGCAAGCACATCGGTACCAGCCTGGACGTGACCGTGACCACGCAGCAATTGGCCGACCTGGCCGTTCCGCGGCTCGCGGACTTCGTCGCCGTCGATCTGCTGACCGGCCTCGACGGCGGCGGAGAGCTTCCCTCCGGCCCGATGACGGGCCCGGTCACCATGCGCCGTACCGCCCAGCGGTCCATCCTTCCGGGCGCGCCCGAGTCCTCGGTCGGAGTGGGAGAGACAACCACCCCCGCCGTATCTTCCCCTGCTGCCGAGTGGTTGGGGGCGGTCGCGCCCGCCATATACCAGATGACCGATCCTGCCCTCGCCCGATGGGCGGATCACGAACCGGTCGAGGCCGCCCGACTTCGTGACCTGGGCACTCACTCGGTGATCGTGGCGCCGCTGCGGACCCGTGGCGTCGGCCTCGGTGTGGCCTTCTTCATCCGCCATCGACGGCCGGAGCCCTTCCAACGGGACGACCTGCTGTTGGTGGAGGAGCTCACCGCCCGAGCGGCCGTCTGCATCGACAACGCTCGCCGCTACACCCGCGAGCGCACGACGGCCGTGACCTTCCAACGCAGCCTGCTGCCCTGGCGACTGGCGGAGCAGACAGGGCTTGAGGTGGCCTCCCGCTACCTGCCTGCCCGTACAGAGGAGGGGGTGGGGGGCGACTGGTTCGACGTCATCCCGCTCTCCGGTGCCCGGGTCGCCCTGGTCATCGGCAGTGTCGTCGGTCACGGCATCCAGGCGTCCGCGACCATGGGCCAGCTGCGCACAGCGGTGCGCACCCTCGCCGACCTCGACTTCCTTCCCGACGAGCTGCTCACCCACCTGGACGACGTCGTCATCCGCCTGAACGCCGAAGCTCCCACCGCCTCCGGTCCCCACTCCACCGGGGACGTCGGTGCCACGTGCCTCTACGCGATCTACGACCCGGTCTCCCGCCGCTGCTCCCTCGCCCGCGCCGGACATTCCCTGCCCGTGGTGCGGCGCCCGGACGGCACCGTCGACTTCCTCGACCTCCCCAGCGGCCCGCCGCTCGGTCTGGGCAACCTGCCCTTTGAAGCGGTGGAGGTCGAACTGCCCGAGGGCAGCATCCTGGCCCTCTATACCGACGGCCTGATCGAGGGGAACGCCGGTGACACGGGGGAGAAGGTCGACCTGCTGCGCCAGCCCCTCGCCCAGCCCGCCGAGTCTCTTGAAGCCGTCTGCGACACCGTTCTCGACGCAATGGTCCCCGGGCGTTCCGAGAAAGACATCGCATTGCTCCTGGCCCGCACCCGGGTGCTGCCAGCCGACCGGGTCGCCACCTGGAACATCCCGCTTGACCCCATCGCCGTCGCCGGGGCCCGCAAGAACGCCTTCGACCAGCTGGCGGCATGGGGGCTGGAGGAGTTCGCCTTCATCACCGAGCTGGTGGTCAGTGAACTGGTCACCAACGCGATCCGATACGGTGCGCCGCCCCTCCGGCTGCGGCTGATCAACGACCGCAGCCTCATCTGCGAGGTCCGCGACAACAGCAGCACGGCGCCGCACCTCAAGCGGGCCCGAGTGTTCGACGAGGGCGGACGCGGCCTGCTCCTGGTCGCCCAGCTCACCCAGCGCTGGGGAACCCGGCACGCCCGCCTCGGCAAGACCATCTGGGCAGAACAGGACCTTTCCGGCCGACCGTGAGAGCACGGTGGCCGAGCCGCGGGAAACCCTCGCCCCGGTCAGGGCGCGTACAGCAGTCTGCTTGCCGAGCACTACCGGTCCCGGACGGCCCTGCTGCGCGCCGCCGCGCTGCCCCTGTGGGGCTCGTAAAGTCGTCGCTGTTGGTCAGCGTCCGCGTCCGGGCTCGTCGGTGGGGACTTGTAATGGTGCCCTGATGATCGTGTTCCTGCTCTGCCGCACCGCCCGCGCGCTGTTGTCCGTCCCCGTGGTCCTGCTGCGCCGAGACACCGCCAAGGATGCCGAAC
>NZ_JBSFCW010000070.1:0-11152 GCF_053593595.1 Streptomyces sp. NPDC002206 | reverse complement strand
GCTCCTGTCCCACCTCGAACGCCAGAGGTGCTGGCAGTCGGCCACCGGATCGACCCGGACCTGACCATGATGCTCACCAATCCGGCCCTGACCGGCATGCCACGGACCCACTTCGAACACCTGGTGGCGATCTCGGAACCATACTGGGACGCCATGGCCGAGGCGGCATTCCAGCGACGGTTCCACCGCCCACGCAGCTACCTCCACCCGCAAACCAGCAGCCTGGAACCACTCCCACCGACTCCTGGCAGCCATCTTGCGCCGCCGCAAAGCGGTGCCCAGTACATTCCTGGCACAGTTGCTGGGCGTCACCCGCACCAACTTGTCCAACCAGTTCCAAGACGGAAACCGGCTCCTCGACTTGCACCGAGTTGTCGTCGCGCCTCTACCCGGCTCGGCAGCCCGCACGTTGGAACAACTGCATGCCCGGGCGACTCCCATCGAGCACCTTCACTGACAGTTATTCAATTACGGGCCCCAGGACGCACCGAGAATGCCCAGGGCGCGGTCTACCTGGTCTACTCCGCGTATACCGGACACGCCGCCAACGACCGGGAGTTGTACGTCCCGCGCTCCTGGACCGAGGACCTGTGGGCTGCTCGGCCGCATTCACCGACAGGTGACAAAGACGAGCGTGTGGTGGCGGCCCTGGCACAGGTGCTGAAGGGCAGCAGGAGCGGTCTACTGGCCCCCTCTCAGCGAACGAGACATTTTCTGAGTTTGGGGCGGGAGGCCGTCTGCCAGACAGCAGGCAGCTGCCGCTCGGCGTCATCGGCCCGGTCGTGCTCAACGTGGTGCAGGAGTCCGTAGGTGAAGGAACTCTCACCCGCGAGGGTGGCCTGCGCGGCAAGGTCGCGAAGGGTGTTACGGGCAACCACGCTGTCCTGGTGTTCGCCGAGCAGCTTCTGCAAGGCCTTCATCTGGACTCGGAACTTCTTGGCGGGTTTGCCCAGAGCTGGCTGCACTGCTTCAGCGGCGTAACGGGTTCGTTTTGCCGCCTTGCGGGCCTTGTGAAGCTGAAGATCTCGTTCGGGTCCCGGTGGAGTTGTCCAGGTGGGCTGGATCCGGTTGACGAGTCGCTGCCAGTCCCGTAGCACATCCTTGGGCAAGGCGGCGATGGCGCGCTTGTCGGAGCCAGGAAGCAGGGGTGGTTGTGCGAGCAATGCGTCCAGGGCCCGTAGCAGTGCGAGGTAGCGGGGGCCGTTGAGGACGGTCATCAGGCCGGACCGGTTCTCTGTGCGCTGCGCGTCGGACCAGGCGCCCACTCGGGTGGGGACCGGGCCCACGATCAGCGATTCCGGGAGCTCATCGATCCGCTCGTACAGTCGGGCGGTGAGGACTTCGCGGTCGCGGTCCACGCCCAGTTTTGCGCCGAGCCATTTGAGTTCGTCGGCGAGCGGTTCGGTGGCCTTACGGTCCAGCACGGTGCGGAAGGTCTTCAGGGCGCTGCGCAGTCGGCGGGCGGATACCCGCATCTGGTGGACTGCGTCGGGTTGGTCGCGTCTAACTGCAATGTCGAGGTCGGTGATGCGGGCCGTGTGTTCGCTCAGGTATCCGAGAACGACGTCGGCTGCGGAGGGTCTCTTAGTTTTTCTCTTCTTCGTTCCATGCGGTGTGTGAGTGGGACGCGTTGGCTGTGCGGACGGCCTGGCCGGCAGCCGGTTTCCCAGGACGCGGGCGAGTTTGGATGCCGATCTGCTGCGCTGCATGCCAGCGGCAGTCAGGTGGTGCTCAACGGTGTCGAGAAAGGGGGGCGAGCCTTCGATGAGTTCGACTTCGGCCTCAGACCAATCCATGGAGGCGGCCACCTCGGGCGTGGAAGGGTCGATGGGGTGGGCTGTGACGTTGTCGTAGGAGACCTCGGCGAGTGCTCTGCCTTCCGCATCCAGCAGGCGTCGGACATCGCGTACGTTCACGATACGGACCACGGGGTGCAGCGACTGGTCGCGTGTGCGGGCGCGTACCAGGGAGGCGAGCGTGGCTGGCACAGCTGTCTCGTCGGTTAGGGGCGCGCGGATTTCCTCGCGGGTGTCTGGTCCGGATGGGAGCTTGAGGTGCCACCCGGTGTCGCTGCCTCCTGTGCGTCGGCGAAGTGTGATGCCGTGTGTGCTCAGCTGCAGGTCAGAGGTGTCGTAGTAGGTGGCGTCCAAGATCTCGGTGCGCTCTTCCACCTGGATTACGCCCTCGACGTCGCTCAGTGGGGGCAGCGATTCCGCGTCGGATGTGACGTCGTACTTGCGCTCGATCTCTTGTGTCGCATCAGTACTGATCTTCATGTCCTACAGCCTGCTCCGCGCCGCGGATTTCAGCACCAGGCGATACGCCGAAGGGAGAGCTGGTCGAAGGGTGATGAGGCCGGTCTGGGCCAGGCCGCAGGGACGGTCACGACTCCGTCGCCGGGTGGTGGGGCGCCTCAGCCGCGCCAGTTCGTGGGCTGGGGCAGTTCCGGCAGCTGGGTGTCGTGGAGCCACGTCGTGAAGAGCTCGTCCAGCGGCTTGGGGGTGTGCCGTTGCGCTGTGGCTATGAACGCTTCCGTCGTCACTGTGCGGTGTCGGTAGGTCGCGGTCCATTCCTGGAGCATGGCGAAGAATGCGGTGCTGCCGAGCGTTGTGCGCAGTGCGTGCAGTGCGAGTGCCCCGCGCAGGTAGATCCGGTCATCGAACATCTGCCGTACGCCGGGGTCGGCGACCCGCAGATCCCGCGGGTGTGCCGCGAGGCTGGCGTGGGCCTGGGTCGCCAGGTCGGCGGCCAGCCTGCCGCCGGAGGACTCCGACCACAGCCATTCGGAGTAGCAGGCGAAGCCCTCGTTGAGCCAGATGTGGCGCCACGCGGCGAGGGTCAGGCTGTTGCCGAACCATTGGTGTGCCAGTTCGTGGGCCACGAGTCGCTCGAAGCCACGGTGTCCGTCGATATGGTTGGCTCCGAAGATGGACAGCCCCTGGGCCTCAACGGGGACTTCCAGCTCCTCGTCGACGACGACCACGGCGTACCGGTCGAAGGGGTACGGGCCGAAGAAGTGCTCGAAAGTGGTCATCATTTGGGAGTGGCGGGCGAAGTCCCACCGGAACCGGGTGAGCAACCTGGCAGGTACGGCCGCTGTCTGCGGTATCGGGGCAGGGGCGAGTTCGACTGTCTCGAAGTGGCTGATCAGCACGGTGGCCAGATAGCTCGCCATGGGCGTCGGCTGCTCGTACACCCAGGTCGTGGTGCTGGAGTGTGTGGTGCGGGTGAGCAGGCTGCCGTTGGCGAGCACCGTGTAGGGCGATGGTGCGGTCACCGAGATCCGGTAGGTTGCCTTGTCCGCGGGGTGGTCGTTGCAGGGGAACCAGGACGGCGCGCCGATCGGCTGTCCGGCGACCAGTGCGCCGTCGTCCAATTGCTCCCAGCCGAGATCGCCCCAGTGGCTGCGGATCGGCCGGGGGTTTCCGACGTAGTGCACCTCTACGGTGAACGGTCTCCCGGCGCGCAGCGCTCGGGCGGGCCAGATCCGCAGCTTGCCCGCCCGGTGGGTGTACCGGGCGGCCTGGATGCCGTCCACCTTCACCCGGTCGAGCCGGAAGGCGCCCAGATCGAGGGTGAAGTCGGTGAGTGCCTGCTCGGTGATCGCAGTGAGCGCCGCCCGTCCGGACAGTCGTCCGGAGTCGGGCCGGTAGCGCAGTTCCAGGTCGTAGTGCGTGGTCCGGTAACCGCCGTTGCCGTGCTCGGGCAGATAAGAGTCCGCAGATGTGGCTGCTCCGGACGAGGGGCGAAGCGTGCTGCGATTTCGCTCGGCCATTACTCTTCGATGCTACTTTCCCTGGGCCAGGTGGCGATCGGATTGCCGAGCCAGTGGGTACCGGAAGGCACGGCTTCACCGCGCATCACCAGTGATGCCGGTCCCACCGTGGTATGGGACCCGACATCGGCGCCGGGCAGCACGATGGTGTGCGGACCCAGGGTAGCCCCCTCCTGAAGAATCACCTCCCCCATGCGCATGATCCGGTCGTGGAACAGGTGTGTCTGGAGCACACAGCCGCGGTTGACGCTCGCGGCGTCCCCGATCCGCACCAGGTCGGCCTCGGGCAGCCAGCGGGTCTCGCACCACACGCCGCGCCCGATGCGGGCTCCGAGGCAGCGCAGCCACAGGTTCATCAGCGGGGTACCGCCGATCGCTCCGACGAGCCACGGAACGGCGAGTACCTCCACAAAGGCGTCGGCCAGCTCGTTGCGCCACACGAACGCGCTCCACAGCGGTCGCTCGATGGCCTGGAACCGGCCGACCAGCAGCCATTTCGCCGCCGCCGCGACCGCGCAGGCCAGCACGCCTGCGGTGAACAGGAGGAGTCCGCCGCCCAGCACTGCCGCGGTGAACCCCAGCCGCACCGCAAGTACTTCGAAGGCGGCAAGCACGAGCACCGTGAGCGCGACGGTGCACATGACCGGCACGAGCCTGCACAGCTCCACGCTGGCTCTGGCCAACACCAGGCGGCGTGGCGGTTCGAAGGTACGGCTCGGGTCGCTCTTTTCGGCAGTGCGCCGAAGCTTCATCGGTGGCATACCGAGATAGCAGCTGCCCGCCTTGGCGCGCTTGGGAGCGGCGGACAGCACGCCCACCAGGCCTCGGTTGGGCACTGAGCGTCCGGGTGCGGCCATGGCCGAGTTGCCGAGGAAGGCGTGCTTGCCGATGCGTGCGGCCGCGATGCGCAGCCAGCCGCCGCCCAGTTCGTAGGAGCCGACCATAGTGTCGTCGGCGAGAAACGCGCCGTCGCCGATCCGCGTCATGGTCGGCAGTGCCAGCACCGTCGATGCCTCCACTCGGCGTCCGACCCGCATGCCCAGTGCGCGCAGCCATGCCGGGGTGAGCAGGCTCGCGTACAGGGGGAAGAGACCGACCCTGGCGGCGTCCATCAGCCGTTCGGTGCCCCAGGCCTGCCAGCCGATCCGACTGTGAACGGGATGACTTCCTTCGCGCAGGCCGAAGCTGAGCAAGCGCACGCCCGTCAGCAGCAGGAGCGCATAGCACATCAGTGAGCTGATTGCGGCGAGCGGCACCGAGAGCAGTGCGTGGCCCAGCGCGGCTGTTGGGTCGGCCTGTCCGCGCAGGAACAGGCCGGTCACCATCAGCCCGGGCAGCGCGGCCAGCGGAGGCAGCACCGTCAGTGCCGTTGAAGTGAGCGCGTAGGCGAGGGCCCATCGCCTGCTGTGCGGAGGACGGGCCCGCCGCGGCCCGCGGTGCGGCGTCTTGCCGGTGGGGCGGGCCGGTACACCCGCCCAGCGTTGGCCGGCGGGCACCAAGCCGGCCACCGCGCTACCCGGCGCCACGCTTGCCCGCTTGCCGATCCTGGCCCCAGGAAGGAGGACGCTGCGAGATCCGATGGTTGCCCCCGAACCGATACGGATACGGCCGATGTGCAGCAGGTCTCCGTCCAGCCAGTGGCCGGACAGGTCCACCTCCGGCTCAATTGCGCAGCCCCCGCCCAGTTCGAGGAAGCCGGTCACTGATGGCAGTGCGTGCAGGTCGGCATCCGCGCCGACCTGGGCCCCCAGCGCTTTGGCGTACCAGGTCAGCCAGCTGCCGGTCAGGTGGGTTGCACCGCTGAGCGCTGCCAGACGCTCAGCGGTCCACAGGCGCAGGTGCACGCCGCCGCCGCGAGGATAGGTGCCCGGGCGAACCCCGTGCAGCAGCAGCCGCGCACCTGACGCCGCGATCACCAGTCGACCTGCGGGGCTTGCGAACAGCACCCAGCCCATGGCCACCCACCACCAGGAGACGACGGGTGCCCAGGGAAAGGAGCCGAGCCAGTGGAGTGCGTTTCCGACCGCTGCCAGTGCCACGACCCAAGGCAGCGCGGCCACGGTGAGCAGCGGCACCATCAGCAACGTCTGGGCGAGCGCAGCACGGCGCGGCGTGGGCTGTACCTGGCGCGCGGGACTGTGACCGCTTGCCAGCTCGTCCAGGCGCGCGGCCAGGGCGCGCAGCGTCGGGTACTGGTAGACGTCAGCGACCGAGCAGTTCGGGAAGCGGCTGCGGATCCGGGACACCAGGTGGGCGACAGCTAGGCTGCTGCCGCCGCAGGAGAAGAAATCCGCGTCCGCGCTCTGCACCGGGCTGCCGAGGATCTCGCGCCACTGCGTGGCGAGCCATCCTTCGGTACCCACAAGATCCGGGGTCGGCGCGTGCCGGTCCGTCCCGGGCAGGGGCCAGGGCAGTGCGGCACGGTCGATCTTGCCTGAGGTGCGGGTCGGTAAGGTGTCCACCACAGCCAGCAGCGGGACCAGGGCCGGTGGCAGCAACTGCCGGAGTCGCACCAGCGCCTGCGCCGTGTCGAACGTCTCGTCCGGCGCGTCCGGATCCAATGCGGTGACCAGGTACCCGATCAGCAGAGGGGCGCCGCTCGCCGAGGTGCGCACGGCCGCTGCAGCGCCGGCCACGTTCGGCAGTGCCCGCAGGGCCGCGTCCACTTCGCCGAGCTCGATCCGTCGCCCGCCCAGCTTGATTTGCTCATCCGCCCGGTCGATGAACAGCAGCCCTGCTGCCTCGGCCCTGACCAGGTCCCCACTGCGGTAGGCCCGTGCCCAGCCCAGTGATGCCAACGGCGCATACTTTTTCGCGTCCTGGGCCGGATCAAGGTAGCGGGCCAGCCCGACCCCGCCGATCACCAGCTCACCGACCTCGCCCATCCCCAGAACCTCGCCGCGGGAGTCCACCACCGCGAGGGCCCACCCCGGCAGCGGCAGCCCGATACGCACCGGTCCGTCCGCAGTGAGCCGGGCAGCACAGGCGACGACGGTGGCCTCGGTGGGACCATAGGTGTTCCACACCTCACGCCCCGCGACAACGAGCCGGGCCGCGAGTTCGGGCGGGCACGCCTCGCCCCCAAGAATGAGCAACCGCACTCCGCGCAATGCTTCGGTCGGCCACAGCGCAGCCAGCGTCGGCACTGTCGACACCACGGTGATTCGCTGCTGCACCAGCCAAGCACCCAGGTCAGGTCCGGTACGCACGAGCGACCGCGGCGCGGGAACCAGACAGGCTCCGTGCCGCCACGCCAGCCACATCTCCTCGCACGAGGCATCAAACGCCACCGACAGTCCCGCCAGCACCCGGTCGCCGGGGCCCAACGGCTCCTCGACAGCGAACAACTGTGCCTCGGCGTCGACGAACGCCGCCGCAGACCGGTGGGTGACCGCCACTCCCTTCGGCTTCCCAGTGGACCCGGACGTGAAGATGATCCAGGCATCATCGTCGGGCCCCGGGTATCCCGCCACACCGCTCGCCCCCGCGCGTGGCGTCAGCTCGCTTCCGGCACCGATGACCGCTGCGACCCGGGCCTCGGAGAAGACCAATTCGGCCCGCTCATCCGGATCCTCCGCATCCACCGGCACATAGGCCGCTCCGGCAGTCAGCGCCGCCAGGATCGACACATACAACTCCACGTTCCCCGAGGGCATCCGCACCCCGACCCGGCCACCCACACCGATGCCCGCACGCCGAAGCCGCCCCGACATCGCGTCCACCTCGGTCAGCAAATCCCGATAGCTCAGCGCCGTGGTCCCGTCATCGACCGCCAGCGCATCGGGGTACCGGCGAGTGGTGGCCTCCAGCACGTCCAACAACGTCCGGGCAGGAGCCGCTCCCATACTGGCCGTGAACACCGCTGGCGGCGCGACCGCCACCGCACCCTCGTCCAACAGCACGTCGACCAACGCCCCAGGTCCCTCTGTTCGCCCCATCAGGCTCAGATACCAGAATCCACAGGCGAACCGGCGACGGGAATCAGCGTGATCGCGCCGTGCAGAGTTCTCTCACTGTCCGGCCACAACGAATAGGTGAGTAGGCCTGCGTTGGCCAGCCGACGCAAACAGATGTGCAGTTCGGCCGCGGGAATCCGGAGCGCGGCGGCAGCGCTCCGCAGCGGCAGGTCAACCCTGTGCGCGGGGTGTGGCCGCACAGGGTAATACATGGTCAGCTCCGCGAGAAGCCCGACCAGCCCATTCCTCAGCGGCACCTCACGCGCCTTGTTGACCCAGTCAAATACCCAGTCATCAGACACCCCAATTTCCACCGGATCACCCTCACTCACCATCGGGCCCTTGGGGCCTTTCCGCCCATAGTGCATATTCCGGAACGCTTCAGCTTGATGGCTGCTCCGACTGGCGCAGCAGCCTGCCCTGCGCCCGGATCCACCGCTGATGTTTGTGGATGGCTCGCTCAGCGCCTCCCCCGACTGGAGCGGCACCCGCGTCGTGCGCTGAGATCCCCCATCCCCACCGCAGCACCACAACGGCGGGTCACCCCGGGACAGCCCAGCCCTCCCGTACGCGGCAGCCGTCACCGCACTTGCAGGCGCTTGCCCATGGCTGCGAAGGCTTGCCCACGAGGCAGCCAGGAACATAACCGATGACCGGTCCCGAAAAGGGGTTCAGACGAGGCGATGCAGTGAAACCGTCAAGTGGATCTTGTGTCGCGGGTCCACCAGCAAGATTCCTTTCATTCAGCCCACCCAGAGTGCAGGAGGAGCAGTGGCCTCGGAGACTTGGAGGAGACGTCCCGCCAGAGGAACGGAGTACTCGCGGAGACGATGGCGGTGCGGTCTGAAGGACTGGGTGCTCAAGGCCCAGCAGCTTGCTCATGGTCGCGGCCGGGCTGCTGGTGGATCTCGTGACCGACGCGCGTGAGATCTGCCTCGCGCACACCCTGAGTTTCCCGCTTCACGCCGCTGCCCGGGCTCTCGGAGTAGCGCCGGTGATCGTGCGTATCGCTCTGCACCGGCGCGCTGAAGCCGGAATGGCGCAACTCAGCACTCAACACGCCCCGACCGGCGAGCCGCGAGTAACCGTGACCCCGTTCCCCGTACCCCACCCTCGCTGGGTGCTACCAGCGCCGCAGAGCCTCGATGACCCCACCGAACGACCAGCCTGACCAGCGCCCTCTTGGTAGGACCATGAAAGCCCTGGAGCATGAAAGCCCTCGAAGACCCAAAGCCGGAAGGACTGGAAGACAGCGAACCTGCCCATCGCGCCCACGCCGAGCAGGCAGCACTGCACCACGTGACGGAGCGGCTCACGGCGTCCTTCCCCGCCGCAGACCACGACACCGTCGACGCCCTCGTGCGAACAGCTCACGAAACACTGCGCCACGCGAAAGTCCGGACCTACGTTCCCATCCTGGTGGAACGAAGGGCCAGAAACGTTCTTGCCGCCACCGTCACGAATGCCAAGCCTCCAAAGAGCAGCAAAGCCCCACAGCAGGCGGCGACGGACCCGACGTGAACGAAGGTGGGGCATGACGAGCAGCTTCAACACCTGGCTGGCCCAGTTCACACAAGAGAGAACGCCGAGAGGAGGCATCGCCCGTCTCGCGGCTGCCGATCCCCGGTGGCCCGACGGACCGGACCGTCTCTTCACATACACCCACTACCTGGAACGCGCCGGTGCCCCACCCGCCGCGCTCCAGGCCCTCACCGACACCTGGATCCGATACGCCGCCCGCCAATGACCGACCATCCTCCCGGCGAAGGCTCTCTATCACGCCTCGGACGAGCTGATAGGCGAGAGCTTCAGCTCCATCCCGACCGCGTGCGCGCACTCTTCAGGGGCACAGTCTCGCTGCTGTCTCATCCCTCGCACGCCCTCGCGCTTGGGGATTACGCGGAGGACGACTACTTCCGGCTGGGCGAGATCCGCGGCCCGGTGGGGGCTTCCGCTGACTTCAGAGCTGCCCTCTCCTGCACCTCACCCCGGCGGAGCCATTGCTCTGGGCCAAAGGTGATACCACTGGTACCGTCGGTACCATGCCAGAACCGAAGGCCATGAACCTACGCTTCCCCGACCCCGAGCAGCGGGCCGCGATCGCCGCCGCAGCCGCGCAGGAAGGAGTGAGCCTGCAGGAGTACATCCTCTCCGCGGCCTACACCCGCGCGACCGCCGTGGAGCAGCGGTTCCTCGATGGCTTCAAGGAGTCGATGACGCGCAGCGGCGCCGCGTTCGCCGCCGAACCCAGCAGCACCGACCCGTCACCGGAGCAGCGGGCCGCCGAGCAGCAGGCCCGTGCCGAGCTGCAGCAGAAGCGGGGCCAGGCCGCGTGACCCAGCCCGAACCGTTGCACCCGCTCGACATCACCTTCCTGCTGCACGCCGCCGAGCTCCTCGACGGCGACCCGCAGGTCGACGACCTGGGACCGCTGTACGCGGCCGCCGCGCGGGTCAACGCCAGCGCCATGGAACGCGACATCTACGGCTCCGTGCACCTCAAGGCCGCCGCACTGCTGCAGACCCTGTCAAAACTCCCCTGCCTCGAGCACTCCGGTGAGGCCTTCGCCTGGCACTCGACCGAGGCGTACCTCGCCCTGAACAAACACCGGCTCGACTACCCGCCCAAGGCGGCCGTCGCCCTCGTGCGCGACGCCGCCGCCGGGACGCTGGGCGTCGCCCGCATCGCCCGTCAACTGCGCGACTGGACCATCAACTGACCTTGTGGGGCTCGGAAAGTCGTTGCTGCAGGTCAAGCCGCATAGCGGTACTCGTTGACGGCGCCGCCGAGGATGCGGGTGCGCAGGAGTCTGCGGACTTCGAGGTCGTGCACGGTGATGGGCTGCTGGTCGGCGCCCGGAGGTAGTTGGTTGCCTGCTCGGTGGGGCGGTGCTCGTTGTAGTGCCGCTCGTAGGCGGCCAGGACGCGCCGGGCGTGGGCCTCGTTCATGATGAGGACATGGTCGAGGGCCTCACGCCGGATGCTGCCGATCACCCGCTCACAGTGGGCGTTCATCCGAGGAGCTCGCGGTGCACTCTTGAGGATCTCCATCTCCTCGGCCTCGAAGACGGCGTCGAAGGACTGGTCGTACTTGCCGTCGCGGTCACGTAGGAGGAAGCGCAGGGGTTCCATGCGCGTGCAGAGGCCGGCGGTCAGGTTCCGCGCCTGCTGCACTGCCCACTCCCGGGTGGGGTGGGCAGTGCAGCAGGCGATGTATAGGCGCCGGGTGCCGTGTTCGAGGAACGCCAGCGCGTACAGGCGTCTGCCGAGGACAGTGTCGATGACGCCGGCGTGTGGGCGTCCGTATCCTCAGGGGGTGAGTCTGATCGACTGCGCGGCCTGTCGTCGGTAATGGCTGGCTCTGGACCGGGCCTGATGGCGGCGTCGCCAGTCCGACCAGCCGAGCCGGTGGGCCACATCGT
>NZ_JBSFCW010000069.1:0-11170 GCF_053593595.1 Streptomyces sp. NPDC002206 | reverse complement strand
CCCACCGAGGCGATGGCGGGGCCCCGCCCGGGCCCCCACCGGGGGCCGGCCCCGCCGCATCTCCTTCTCCGGCTCACAGCCAGCCGCGCTTCGCTGCCCGCACCCCCGCCTGGAAGCGGCCGGAGCTGCCGAGTCGGTCTTGCAGGTCCCTGATCCGCCGGCGCAGTGTCCGTGCAGTCACCCCCAGGTGACGGGCAATCGCCTCATCGGTTATTCCCGAGGCGAGCAGCTCGACCAGGTTCTGCTCGGCTGCGGTCAGTCCTTCCTCCTGCGCAAGCGTCTGATCCGGCATCTTTCCCCGGGCGCGCAGCGGGGCGGCCTGTCGCCACAGAGTGTCGAAAAGCGCCTGCAGCGCATCGGTGAGCGTCGAACCGTGCACCACGACCGAGCGGTGGCGGCTGCTGCCCTCACTCCCGGTGAGCGGCAGCAGCGCGGTGCGGCCGTCGACCAGCAGCAGCTTAAGCGGTGCGGCCGGCAGCACCCGAGCTTCTTCACCGCAGCCGATTGCCGCCAGGACGCTCGAGAGTTTCTCGGGGACGTCGAGGCACTCGGCCGCGTAGAGAGTGCGGAAGCGGACGCCGCGGTTGAGCAGTCGGTGTTCGGACCCGTTGCCGGACCCGTTGCCGGACGGGGTCACGTACGGCGGGGCATCGATGCCGCAGGCCTCCCGCTCGGCTCCGGCCAGCAGTTCTGCCACCCGGGCAGCCGCGGCGCCCGTTCCCTCGATCACCTCGAGAATCCGGCTCGGCCGCGCCCGCAGCCGACCGTGCTCGTAGACGACCGACAGCTCCTCGGCGAGCTCGCCGGCCGTGGCGGCGAACCGGTCGACTCTCTCCTGGCGCCGCCGAACGGCCGCACGCATCGCAAGCCGCGGGTCCACCGGCTCCAGCCGCGGCCGGCCTTCCACCGTGCTGCGTAGCAGGCCGAGATCCAGCAGGCGCTCGGCGGCGCCCCGTACCCGCCCCGGTTCGGCGCCGAGCCCATCGGCCCAGCCGATGACCCCGGTGTCGGGGTGGCGCAGTGCCTCCAGGTAGACCCGCCGGTCGAAGTGAGGGACCCCCAACCCCTCCCATTCGGCCTCGGGCACCACATCCGCGTCCCTCATGTCCGCTGTCTCCGCTCCCCGCGCAGCCCTGCAGGCGCGATGAAGGTGCCCGAGTCGGCACAGCTGACCGCGAGGGTGGACGCGGCGTAGGCAACCATGTCCCCGGTGATCAAGGTCGTCGTCGACGGCGTCGCCTCCCTCTCCGGCTCGGGTAGCAGGCTCACCTCCTCCGGCGAAGGTGTCGCCGCCGCGGCACCGGGAAGGCCCGCCGGCGACACGGCGACGACAAGCGCCGCCCCGCCGGCGACGGCCGGGCGCCGCAGCCTCTTACGGGGGATGTGCATGGGATGTTCCCCTCACAGATTCAGAAAATCGCACGTCGAAGTCCCGATGCTCGACAAGCAGAGGACCGGGTACGCCAGGCGATGTAGCGCTGCGCAGAAGCTAGTCGGAAGGACCGGTCCCGCAAAAGAGCCGAACCTGGCAGGTTGTCGCCCTGGCGACAATCTGCCAACTCCTCGACGCGGGAAGGCATGGCGCTCTCTCATCATGAGGAGCCGGCCCATCGCTGCCCCGCGTGGCCCTGCCGTGTTCGCCCGCTCACCATCCCGGGTACAGCCGGGTGGCGGCCGACGCGTCGGTCGGCGCTGCCCGTCTATCAGCGGGCGTCACGCATCACCATGACCGCCGAAGACCTGACGGACGGAGCGGGTGACGGGATTCCCACGGACGGCCGCCCCGAGTGGTGGGGACGAAGACCCATTGATGAGATGAGACGGTGAACCGTCGGGCACCTTGTTGGGGCTTTGATCCGCCCGCCGCGGCCGGCGCCGCCGTCATGGCCACCGGCATCATCTCCGTCGGACTGTATCTGACCGGCCACCAGATCATGTCGCTGAGCGCCCTCGGCCTCGACGAGGCCTTGTGGCTCCTGCTTGCCGCCGCCTTCGCAGACAAGCTGTTCCGCGACCGGGACCGCTGGACGGCAGAGGCCGCAACCCCGCCCGCGCTCACAGCGGTCGCGGCAACCACGGTACTGGGTACGCGGCTCTCTCTGCTGGGGTGGCAGAACGTGGCCGCGGCCCTGCTTGCTCTGGCCGTGCTGCTGTGGCCCGGGCTGCTGATCAATGTCGTGCGTCGGGGGAAGCGCCACATGCCAGGAGGGGTCTTCCTGATCTGTGTCGCCACGCAGGGGCTCGCGGTGCTCAGCGGGAGGCTGGCCGTCGCGTACCGCTGCGACTGGCTCGGTTGGGCAGCCCTGGTCTTCTTCTGCCTGGGTCTGCCGCTGTACGTCCTGGCGCTGACCCGCTTCGACTTCCGGCAGATCTTCACCGGGGCGGGCGACCAATGGGTCGCTGCCGGCGCCTTGTCCATCTCGGCCATGGCCGGTTCCCAGCTCCTGGCGTCCCCGCAGTGGACCGGGAACGGGCACACGGTACTGCGCGCCGCCGCGCTGGCGCTCCTCGCACTCGCCCTCACCTGGTACGCCGTATTGCTGTGCGCAGAGGTCTACCGGCCACGTCTCACCTACGACGTCCGGCGCTGGGCCACGGTCTTCCCGCTCGGTATGACCTCGGTGGCCTCGCTGTCCCTCGCGGGGACGGCAGATATCAGACTGCTCGAGCGCCTGGGCCACGTCCTGCTGTGGATCGCGGTGGGCGCCTGGCTGCTGACATTTGCCGGGCTGATCATGGCTCGCGCAGGAGCCGGCGACCTATGACCGTCCCCACATCCGGGTGCGCCTCCCTCGTCCCGCGGAAAGTAGGACACGCTCTCGGCGTCCACCGGCTCCAGAACGGCTTCGTCCAGCGCGCTGCCGACATCCTCGGCAATCAGCACGTCAGTGCGCAGAGCCGCCAGGAACCCTGGCTCCACCTCGGCACGCACCCTGAGCGGTTCCGGATCCCACTCCCAGGCACCGTCCACACCGTCGAAGCCGCGGTAGTGCAACTCGTAGCAGAGGTACAGGGCGAGCTGGAGCCAGGCCGTTTCGTTTGGATCACCGAACCCGACTACATCAAGATGCCGCGCCACCGGTTGCGGCGGGTCATGCACCGCTCGTCGCTGTTGCGCTGCTGGTAGGTCTCGCGACCGGGCACGTGTGTGGCTCACCGAAGTGATCCGGATGGCCGAGGCCGGCGGAAGCGGCGGGCGATGGCCGATGAGTTTCTCCATGATCCGCAGTCAGAGATCATGGTTGGTGCACCGCAGCCACGAGTGTGGTCGAAGAGTGCACCGACCGAACCCGTTGAGAACCAGACACGAGACACCGAGGAACCTTAGACCGACCGGCAAATGGTGGGAGTTGCCGTTGGCCCGTCGCCTGGACGCAAGGCAGGCACGGGCCTGAGTGATCATGGAGTTCTCTACGCTCAGTGATGACTGGAGGGCCCGTGCCTGCTGTTCCATCTTGCCTGCTCGAACCCCTGTGGGACCAGTTCGCAGCCCTGCTGCCGATGCGGGACGAGTACGCGTCGACCCATCCACTGGGCTGTCATCGCCGCCGGGTGGCGGACCGGGTGGTCTTCGAGCACATCGTGCAGGCCCTGGTGCACGGCTCCGGCTACGAGCGGATACCCAGCCCCGGCTGCTCGGACCGCACGATCCGGCGCCGCGTCAAACTCTGGGCCCAGCTGGGGATATCGAAGCAGGTCCATGCTCTGGCCCTGGAGGCGTACGACCGCGTGATCGGGCTCGGGCTGGCTGAAATATCGGTCGACGGTTGCATCACCAAGGCGCCCTCGGGCGGAGAGAGGGCCGGTCGCTCGCCGGTCGACAGGGGCAAGCAGGGCCTGAAACGGTCGGTGTCCTCCGACGCGGCCGGAGTGCCCCTGGGACTCGTCTCCGCTGGTGCCAACCTGCATGACTCGCCGCTGCTCGGCCCTACCCTCCAGGCTACGAAAGACCAGGTCGGAGCTCTGTCTCAGGAGGTGAACTTCAACCTCGACCGCGGCTACGACAGCACCAGGACCCGGCAGTTGCGTGGTCCTGCCGGGTTCACGGCTCTTACCTGCGGTTTCCCGCTGATGTTCCGAGTGCGGGGCGAAGCGTCGTACTCCAGTTGCGGGTGCGCCGGTTCACCTGCCGGAACGCCGAGTGCGGACGTCGCACGTTCGTCGAGCAAATACCCGGGCTGACCCGAAGGCACGGTCAGCGGACCGACCGGCTGCGCTCGACCCTGGCCGCGATCGCTCTCGCCCTCGCGGGCCGGGCCGGCGCCCGCCTGGCCCACGTCATCGGCGTGCCGATCAGCCGCAGCACGGTCCTGCGGCTTGTCGACGCACTTCCCGAGCCGGGGGTGCCCGCCCCGCGAGTGGTCGGCGTCGACGAGTACGCCACCCGTAAAGGCCGGAACTACGGCACCGTCCTCGTGGACGTTGAAACCCGCGGGCCGGTCGACCTGCTGCCCGACCGGGAGTCGTCGAGCCTGGCCGTGTGGCTGGCCGAACGGCCCGGAATCGAGGTCGTATGCCGGGACCGCGCCCCGTTCTTCGCCGAGGGCGCCACCGCCGGCGCACCGCAGGCCGTGCAGGTCGCGGACCGGTGGCATCTCTGGCACAACCTCAGCGAGGCCGCTGAGCGGAGCATCGCCCAGCACCGCCAGTGTCTGCGCGTCCTGGTCCCTGAGACGCCTGCAATGGCCGAGGCGGAGCCCGACCCTGCAGAGGAGTCGTCCGGTTCGCCGTGGCCGACCGGTCACCGGTTCGCCGACCGAACCCGAACCGTTCACGCGTCCATGCCCTGGTGGAGGCAGGACACAGCCGTCGCGCGATCCAGCGGCAACTCGGCATGACGAGCCGAACCGTCAAACGGTACGCGGACGCCGCCAAGCCGGAAGACCTCTTCACCGGTCAGTGGCAGGCCCGGACCTCCGTCCTCGACGAGTACAAGACCTACCTCGACGACCGCTGGAACGAGGGCTGCACCAACGCCTGGAAACTGTGGGAAGAGATTGTCCCGCTCGGCTACCGGGCAGCTACCAGCGCGTTCGCGCCTACGTCCGCCAGAAACGCACCTCGCCACGGCCCGTGACAGCCCGGCCGCCCTCTCCCCGGGCCGTCGCCGGATGGGTTCTGCGCCGCCCGGAAACCCTGTCCGATGCCGAGCAACTCCACCTGAAGAACGTCCGGGCCAACTGCCCCGAGATCGACGCCCTCACCAGGCACGTCCGGTCCTTCGCGACCATGCTCACCGAGCGCCAGGGCGAGCGACTACCGGACTGGCTCGACGCCGTGAAACAGGACGACCTCCCGAGCCTCCACACGCTTGCCGCAGGTATCGACCGCGACCGCGATGCAGTGATCGCTGGCCTGACCCCGACCTGGAACTCCGGAGTCGTCGAAGGCCATGTCAACCGGATCAAGATGCTCAAGCGTCAGATGTTCGGCCGCGCCGGCTTCACCCTGTTACGCAAGCGTGTGCTTCTGGCCTAAAAACTAGCTGGCCTGCGGCTACTTCAGGAGCCGAAAGCCGGGCTGCCGAGCCCACGCTCTGAGGAATTCCGCTGAACCGTAGGCGGCAGGCCACGGATCCGTCATCGTCGCGATGATGCCTGGAAGGCCGGTCACGATCGGGGCTTGCTCCTCAAGAAGTTCGGCATTGGCGACGCCACCGATCACCGGCTGAGCGTTCCCAAGCGGCATGCGAAGTCGCCCGAAATAGGCCGTGGTCCGTGCGGCTGGGCTGACAGTCCGGGCCGTGGAAGAGGTCGTGCTCCGGCTGGAGAAGCTGCTGTTCCCGGCGATCGCGGACGTCGCAGTGCTGCCGGTAAACGCGGATATCGAGATACTGCGCGTTGGGCCAAGGGCCATCGGGTTCGCATGTGAAAGCGATAATCTTCGCCGTATGGAACTCGCTCTGAAGGTCGATGAGGCGGTCGGTGGCGAATCGGAGGCTCTGCTCCGTTGGCTGCATGAGGAGCAGAACCTCCGTGGGCAGGCGCGGATGTTCATGGGAGGGGTTCAGGCTCCCGGCAGCATGGGCGGCGCGTTGGACGTCGTGAACGTCGTACTCTCCAACTCGCTCGCTCTGGGAAGCCTGTTGACGACCTTGGCGGCCTGGCGCTCCAGCCGCCCGTCACCGCAGCCATCCGTTCGTATCGAGGTGAACGGTGTGCCGGTCACCGTGAACAGCGACGACCCCGAGGTCATCCGTTCCCTCATCGAGACGCTCCGCGGCGCGGCCCCGGACGCCGACCTTGGATCCGACGACCCCGGCACCGCCCCTGCCTCGGACTCCTGAGGTTCCGTATGGCCGACGCGCTCTCCCGCGGCGACGCCTCCAGCGTGGTCCTCATCGGCTGCCACAGTTTCACCGCACTGGAGGATCTACCCGCCGTCGCGAACAACCTCACCGGCCTCCAGGACGTGCTGACCGACCCGGAGATCTGGGGCGTGCCGAAGGACAGGGTCGCGGTGATGGCCCAGCCGTCGAGCGCTGACGACGTCCTCGGCGTGGTTAGACAGGCCGCAGACAGCGCCAGTGACACTCTGGTCGTGTACTACGCAGGGCACGGCCTGACCGACCCGCTGAACTGGGAGCTGTATCTGGCCCTCTCGGAGTCGCGCAAGGGAGACGTCCTCGTGCACTCGGCGCTTCGCTTCGAGTATCTGAGGCGCGTCATCCGCAACAGTGGCGCGAAGAAGAAGGTCGTACTGATCGACTGCTGCTTCAGCGGGCGGGCCCTGCAGGCGGCGATGGACGGCAACGCCACGGACATCGTCGGCAGGGCCGTCGTCGAGGGTACGTATGTCATCGCGGCCGCCGGGCCGACGGCCCTGGCTCTCGCCAAGCCGGGGGAGCAGTTCACCGCGTTCACCGGTGAACTGCTCGGCACCCTGAAGGAGGGTGTGCCGGGTGCCGGTGAACTGCTCGGTATGGAGGCCCTGTTCGGCAGGATGCGCGAGAGACTTCTGGCCGCGTCAGGTCCGTTGCCGGAGAGGATGAACCTCAACACGGCAGGGCAGATCTGCATCGCCCGCAACCGGGCCCTCCCTCCGAAGCTCACGGGCCCACGCCCGAGCGGCGTGGGCCCGGCGATCGCCGCGTCGCAGGTCCGGATCTATTCGGCCGCCGATGACGTGATCGGTTCCGGGTTCCTCGTCGCCGCCGACGTGGTGTGTACCTGCGCGCATGTCGTCGCGTCGGCGCTCAGGCTCGAACCGGACACCACACGCGGGGTGCACGACGAGCGGGTGGAACTCGACTTTCCGCTGCTGGACGGCAGCCCCAGGACCGGAGCAAGGGTGATGACCTGGCGACGCGACGGAGAGGACGTGGCGCTGCTGCGGCTCGACGCGCCGGTCGACGGCAGTTGGCCGGCGCCGCTTGTCGACGCGACCGGCGCATGGGGGCACGCCTGCTCGGTGCTCGGCTTCCCGACCACCGCCGCGTACGGCAGATGGGCGACGGGGACACTACGCGGACACCAGGCACATGGCTGGCTGCAGATGGACACGTCGTCAGAGGTGCATCGCATCGGCCAAGGGTTCGGCGGGGCGCCGGTCTGGGACCGGGAGCTGAGCGCCGTCGTCGGGATGGCGCTCGCCGCGCACGACGGCGAGCGCACCGCGTTTCTGCTGCCGTCGGCCCGTCTGGTCGAGGAACAGATGCTGCACTCGCGGAGCCCCTTTCCAGGGCTGGCGCCGTTCATGGAGGACGACACCGAACTCCTCCACGGTCGCGATGCCGACATCCGCCGCGTACACGCGGCCGTATGTGGCCGGCCGGTGACCCTGGTGTCGGGGCCCACCGGGTGCGGGAAGTCGTCCCTCGTGCGGGCAGGAGTGCTGCCCCGGCTACGGGCCGAGGGCATGAGCGTGTCTGAGCTGCGGCCCGCGCCCCGGATGTCGGCGGCCATGTCACTCGCCACGGCCCTGACCGGCATCCTGGAGCCGGAGCTCGACGTGCGCGACCGGCTCGCCAAGGCGGAGGAGCTGGGACGGCTCTTGGAGACCGGCGTCGACGCGCACGCCGAGCTGCGGGGCAGGATCCTCGCCCGGGGAGGGGGAGCCGGGCACGTCCTCCTCATCGACCCACTCGACGACTACGTGGACGCCGATCCGGCTGCGGCGCGCGACCTGTTCGCCCTGGTCGCCGCCGTGTCGGGCGAGGACGGTACGTCCGTGCTGCGGGTCCTCGCCACCGGACGGCCCGACTCCCTCGGTGCGCTGGTGACGCCCGCTGCGACCGACCTCGTCGGCAACGCCGTGGAGTTGCTCGCCCCGCTGGCCGTCGATGATCTGAAGCGCGTGATATCCGCGCAAACCGGAGACGTTCCGGGGCTGCAGTTCGAGCCAGGGCTGCTGGAACGGGTTGTCGCGGACGCGGGCGACGAGCCCGGGTTCATGCCGCTCGTCCAGATCGTCCTCAACGGGCTGTGGCAAAACCGCACCCGCTCGACGCTCACCCACGCCGCGTACGACTCCTTTGGTGGCGTCACGGGAGTTCTGGTCAGGCACGCGGACGACGTTTTCGCCGAACTGACCGAACGCCAACGGGTGGATATGCGCAGACTGTTCGTTCAGCTGTCCCGGCCCGGCGCCGGCGACCCCTTTCTCCGCAGACCCTCGCGCGCCACTGCTCTCGCACCTGAACTCACCGACACGGCAAGAACGCTGGCCCACAGAAGGCTCGTCGTCCTCTCCCGTGCCGCAGGTGATGCCGCACAGGAGGAAATGGTCGACCTGGCACATGAGGCGCTCACCAGGCTCTGGCACACCGGGAGGCAATGGCTTGTCGAGTCCCACGACCACCGCCTCTGGCAGGAGACGCTGAGGGCTGACCTGATCCGCTGGGAGTCGCAGCATCGCGATCCCGGCCGCTTGCTGCGTGGAGCGGACCTGGCCGAGGCAGAGCTCAGGATGGCATCGAACCCCGACGATATCTCGAACGATGAGCGCGCCTACATCCTGCTCAGCCACCAGTGGCGGCGCCGCGCCCGCCTCAAGCAGGCCGCCATCGGGGCACTGGCCGTTCTGGTTGTTCTCGCCGCCGTCCTGACGCTCTCCATCTGATCATCGACGAAGACGGAGCGTGAATGCACCACAGAAGTTGTGCCAGAACCCGAGACCGGACAGCAGTTGTGCACCAGTGTGGGAGGCAGCCAACACCCACGTGGGAATCGAAATGCTCACGGGTTCCGACAGCGCTGGTAGAGGTGGGCGCCTTCGGGGGGCCGAATCATGGTGGCCGGTGACCGTCTAAGGTCACGTGCATGTCGAGGACCACACCGCCGCGCCCGCTCGATGTCGAGGCGCTTTTCCCGGAGCTGGCGACCCATCGGGGCACTACCACCCGGCTCCATCCGCGCCCGGGGCGACCTGATGTGGCAGCCAGTTCCGTGGGCGGGCCGCTGCTGTGGCCGGTGGACGAACCCTGGCCGGTGTGCACCGAGCCTCACAGCCATGCACGGGGCCGACGCCCGGCGGACATCCACCGGCGGCGGCAGATCCTGGCCTCCGCATGGCTCCGTGAATCGAACCCGGGCCCCACAAACGAGGAACGGCAGCTACTGGAGGAGCTGGACCAGAAACATCGCATTCAAGAAAATGCTGCGACCGATCCACTGCCACTCATCGGCGTGGCGCAGCTGCACCGGAGGGACATCCCCGATCTACCGGCCGGACCGGACGACTGCGATCTACTCCAGGTGTTCTGGTGCCCCTTCGACGCACACGGGCCGACCCGTTACGGCATGCTGCTCGACCTGCGCTGGCGCCGGTCGTGGGAGGTCACCGAGGTGCAGACTTCACCGCCACAGCCGCAGGTCGTCGGCTTCGAGGGTTACGTGCCCGAGCCGTGCGTGCTGCATCCGGAGCAGGTGGCCACCTACCCGTTCGGCGGCCTCCTCCCGGAGGACCTGTGCGCACGGATCGATGCCTGGGAAGAGGCCCTGGAGGAGGAGGCCGAGCAGTCGGAGGACGAAGACGCCGCCGCGCCAGTGGGCTACCAGTACGACCTGTCCATCCCACCCGGCTGGCGCGTGGGCGGTTTCGCCTCCTGGCATACCACGGACGCGTCCCCCATGAACTGCCTGGCCTGCGCCACACCGATGCACCTGCTGCTGACCATCGACAGCTCGGAATGGGACGGCGGCAGCGGCAGCTGGAAGCCGCTCGAAGAACAAGACTTGCCCACACACCTGTACGCCAAGCCGACCGAGGTCACCGTGGGCCGCTGGGGCGAACTCAACATCTTTGCCTGCCCCAAAGATCCCTGCCACCCGCACCGCTGGAGCATCCAGTAGATCACTCGGTCATGACCACTGCATGCGCTTGAGGGAATCCGTTCTCCTGGGCTGGGGCGTTCGATTGGCGCAGCTGTGGCTGGCGGCCGAGTGCTGTCGTCTCTCGTGAACATCGAACAGTGGCACTGTCTGGGCGCCTTCCAAAGCGCTGAGCAACCGCTGCCCAAACCCGTGAACAAAGCCACCACGCAAACCCGCGGCAGGTGACAACTTCAGTGCCCAGACTGTGACAGCTGTCGCGCTCAGCCTGAGAACAGACCCCAGGTCACCCGCCCGTGTCGGTGACAAATGTCGCGCTCGGTCACATGGGGGCCGGTGCAGGCACGGGTGCGGCCACCGTTGATCATCGCGAGTTGTGTGGACTAACGACGAGACGGTGGCCGCAGGTCACCGCATAGATCCCGTCCAATGGCGGGAGGCGTTCGAGGTGGCCATGGGCCGGATCGCTGGCCGGTTCGCCCGGTACGAACCCCGCCTGCGGGCCGGGCGGTTGGTACTGGGTCTGCTGTCGGACCTGCCTCGCAAGAACTGCTGGACCATCGCAGAGTGGGCCGGGGAGACCAGTCCGCACGGCATGCAGCATCTGCTGTCCCGGGCCGCCTGGGACGCCGACGCCGTCCGTGATGACGTGCGCGAATACGTCGTCGAGCACCTCCATGACGAGGCCGCGGTGCGGGTCGTCGACGAGACCGGAGACGTGAAAAAGGGCATCCACACCGTCGCCGTCCAGCGCCAGTACACCGGTACCGCCGGGGGCCCGCATTTCAATGAGTGCTCGGTAGGGGGGTGTTGGTGGGAGTCTGAGATATGACTGCGTGTCTGCCAGGCCGCCTCGCTGCACAGGCGCTGCGGGCCAAGTTCGATCAGATCCTGCCGCA
>NZ_JBSFCW010000068.1:0-11414 GCF_053593595.1 Streptomyces sp. NPDC002206 | reverse complement strand
GCTCCGCATGCTCATTCGACGCGCGACCAGCCGCTACCGCTGGGACAGCCGCCCGAGCACCCGACGCCTCAAGTGATCCATTTGCCGGTCGGTCTTAGCAGAAATCAACGAGTTGCCCCAGGTCATAAGGCAGTTCCGCAAAGACGCACCGACTGCGCCGCGATGGATGGCCTGCCTAAAAGGCCATCCACCTGGGCCAGGCCGAGGCCCGCAGAGGCCAGCGATTTGGCGCCGCTGGTCCGTCCGTTCGTCGCGGGCTGTCAGACCCACCTGGCAGGCTTCACCCTCCGGTACAGCAAGAGCGACGGACTTGAGGTGAGCAGTGCCTGACACAAGCGATGAGACAGCGGGCGCGCTGTCGTTCGACCTGACCACACAGCCCTGGATTCCGGTGCTGAGACAGGACGGTGCCCAGGACGAACTGTCGCTGCGCGAGGTGTTCGAACAGGCCGGCACCCTGCGCCGGCTCGTCGGGGACCTGCCCACCCAGGAATTCGCCCTGCTGCGCCTGCTGCTCGCCCTGGCCCACGACGCGTTCGACGGGCCACGAGACGCCGAGCACTGGGCAGATCTATGGGCGGATGAAAACTGCTTCGCGCCCCTGGCCGCCTATCTCGACGAACACCGCCCCCGGTTCGACCTGCTCGATGCCCATGCACCGTTCTTCCAGGTTGCCGGGCTGCACACGGCGAAGAACGAGGTCTTCGCACTCAACCGCATCGTGGCCGATGTCCCCAACGGGGAACCCTTCTTCAGCTCCCGGATGCCCACCGTCGACCGGCTCACGTTCGCCGAGGCCGCCCGCTGGGTCGTCCACACACACGCCTACGACACCTCCGGCATCAAGACCGGTGTCGTGGACGACGACCGGGTCAAGGGCGGCAAGGTGTATCCGCTCGGAGTCGGCTGGGCCGGCAATCTCGGAGGAGTCTTCGCAGAGGGGCACACACTGCGGGAAACCCTCCTGCTCAACCTCGTGGCTCCGGCCGACACCCCCGGCCTGAGTTCCGACGGCGACCACGACCTTCCTGCCTGGCGGCGCGAGGCGTGCGGGCCGGGCGAAAGTCCGAAGCGTCCGCCCACGGGCGTACGTGACCTGTACACCTGGCAGTCGCGGCGCCTGCTCCTGCACGCAGACGCCGACGGCGTGCACGGCGTGGTCCTTGGCTACGGTGACCCGCTCACCGCGCGCAACAAGCACGTCTACGAGCCGATGACCGCCTGGCGGCGCAGTGCTGCGCAGGAGAAGAAGCATGGCGAACCCCTGGTCTACATGCCCCGCGAACACGACCCGGCCCGCTCCGCCTGGCGGGGGATCGCCTCCCTGATCGCCGACCGGACCGAGGCGTCCCAGGGCGCGGAAGCCGCGAGCTATCTGCGGCCCAGAGTCCTCGAGTGGATTGCGCGTCTGGTGACAGAAGGCGAGCTGGAGGAAGGCTTCCTCGTTCGGGCCCGGATCGTCGGCGCCCAGTACGGCACGCAGCAGTCCGTCATCGACGAGGTCGTCGATGACCACATTTCCATGGCGGTGGTCCTGCTCCACCAGCAAAAACGAGAGTTCGCCGAGCAGGCCGTCGGCGCCGTCACCGATGCCGACGACGCCGTCAAGGCACTCGGCGACCTCGCCACGGACCTCGCCCGCGCCGCCGGCACCGAGACCGAAGGACCCGGTGCCACGGCACGCGATCTCGGATTTGCAGCACTCGACACTGCGTACCGCACGTGGCTGGCCGACCTGGCCGGCCATGGCGACCCGTACGAGCAGCGCACCGAATGGCAGCGCCGGGTGCACCGGATCGTGGGCAGGCTCGGCGACCGGCTCATCACCGAGGCCGGAGACGCCGCATGGCAAGGCCGGACCATCACGGTCAAGAACGGCACCGAGTGGCTCAACTCCGCTCTCGCGGGCAAGTGGTTCCGATCCCGCCTGGACAGGTCCCTGGGCCACCCGAATCTTCCCGACCAGCCATCGGGCGCAGACAGTGCCCCGGTGACCGAGACCGCCACGAAGGTGCACGCATGACGACCGCCACCGCTCCGCCCACCGTCCGCCGGCGCGTCGAACAACTCGCCGGCGAACGCATCACCGCACTCCAGCGCGGATATCTGGCCGACGAGGCCACGGCCGTTGCCGCCCTCGCCAGGCTCCGCAGAGGTGCGGGCCGCGAAGCCGGACAGCTCCCCGACCTGTGGAACCTCATCGACACCACCCCGCTGCACGAACCGCACAACGGCGCCCGCACGTTGAGCGAGAGGGAACTGGTCTGCGCCGAAGATGCCCTGCACGTGGCCCTCACCTTGTGGGCCCTGCACCAGCAGTCCCGCCGCGAGGCCCAAATGCACCAGAGCGGCAGCCGCGGAAAGCCGCGCGGAGTAGGCGCCGCCGTGCGCCGCATGATGAAGCCGGGCGAGATCGACGAACCCCTGCGCAAACGCCTGGTCCGAGCCGGAACGGCACCGGATCTGACCGCCCTCGCCCAGCGCCTGCGGGACATCGTCCTGCTGCTGCGCCGCGACCAGTTCCCGCTCGACTACGCGCTGCTCGCCGGACAGCTCTACCGCTGGCAGCAGCCCGGCGGTCCGGACGACGTACGCAGGGAATGGGGCCGGTCGTTCCACGCCTGGCACGAAGAGGACCAGAAGACCGGGGAACAGACACCCGTCGGCGCCCCGGCCACGACCACCGACACCACTGACACAACCCACACCGACAAGGACACCTCGTGACCCGCTTCTACCTTGACGTGCACGCCCTGCAGACCGTCCCGCCCAGCAACCTGAACCGGGACGACACCGGTGCCCCGAAGACCGCGGTGTACGGGGGAGTGCCGCGGGCCCGAGTCTCCAGCCAGGCATGGAAGAAGGCCACCCGGGACTACTTCAAGGCCGAGAGCCTCCTCGACCCGAGCGAACTGGGCGTGCGCACCAAGAAGGTCGTCGAGGTCCTCGCCGACCACATCTGCGACGCCGACCCCTCACAGGGGCAGGCCGACGCCCTGAAGCTGGCGGCCGAGGTCATCGTCGCCACGGGCTTGAAGATCGAGGCACCCAAACGCAAGGGCTCTGCGAAAGAAGGCGCCGAGGACGATGCGGCGGAGCCGGTACCCCAGTCCAAGTACCTCATGTTCCTCAGCGCCCGCCAGCTCGACGGACTCGCCCGTCTCGCCGTCGAAGGAGCCGCGGACATCAAGGCGTTCCTGAAGGACAAGGACAACAAGGCCCGGGCCAAGCAGATCGCCGACACCCGCCACTCCGTGGACATCGCACTGTTCGGCCGTATGGTCGCCGACTCCGCCGACATCAACGTTGACGCCGCTGTCCAGGTCGCCCATGCCATCAGCGTTCACCGGGTCGAGAACGAGTCCGACTACTTCACGGCCGTCGACGACCACAACAAGGACACCGAGCCGGGCGCCGGAATGATCGGCACCGTCGACTTCAACTCGGCAACCCTCTACCGCTACGCAGCCCTCGGCGTCCATCAGCTGGCCGCCAACCTCGGCGAAGGACTGCACGAAGACGAGTCACGCACCACCCCGGTACGCCGCGCCGTCGAAGCCTTCGTCCGCGGTTTCACCGAGTCGCTGCCGACCGGCAAAATCAACACCTTCGGTCACCACACGCTCCCTGACGCCGTGATCGTCAAGCTTCGCACCACCCGCCCCATCAGCTTCGTCGCCGCCTTCGAGGAGCCCGTCCGCGGCAACCAGGGCGGCCACGTGTCCGAGGCATCCGCACGGCTGGCGGAGTACATCCCCGACATCGAGCGGGCCTACGGAAACGAGGACTCCACCCTCACATGGGTGCTCCGCGTCGGCCCGAACACACAGAAACTCGCCGGCATCGGAACCGAATCGGCGAGCATCAACGAGCTCGTCACCTCGATCGGCCAGGCCGTCGCCGAGCGCCTGGAGAAGCCCGCATGAGCGTGCTCACCCTGCGACTGGCGGGCCCCCTGCAGTCCTGGGGGGCCTCCGCCCGTTTCACCCGCCGTATCACCGAGTCCGCGCCGACCAAGAGCGGCGTGATCGGCATGCTCGCCGCAGCCTCCGGCATCGAACGCGGCGACGACGAAGCCCTGGCCAGCCTGGGCGCACTGCACTTCGGCGTACGCATCGACCAGCCAGGCACCCGGGTACGGGACTTCCAGACTGCACACCACGGCGTCACGGGTACCTCCATGCCGCTGTCCGAGCGGTTCTACCTCGCCGACGCAGTCTTCGTCGCAGCCCTCGAGGGCGACGGGGCACTGCTCACCACCCTGCACGCCGCCCTGCGCGCACCGGTGTACCCGCCGTTCCTGGGCCGCCGCTCCTGCCCACCAGCCCACCCGGTCGAACTCGGGCTCTACGACGGAGTCTCACTCCACCAGGCACTCACGGACGAACCATGGCAGGCGGCCCCCTGGTACCGCCGACAGCACCACCGAGACGCCACGGTGTCCCTCGTCGTCCTGCGCGAGGCTAACGAGGACGAACACGACGCGGACTTCCAACGCGACCAGCCCCTCAGTTTCGCCGCCGAACACCGCCGGCACGCCCTGCGCACCGTGGTCAGCAGGACCGTGGACATCCCCAACCCAGCTGCCGCACCCCGGCATCCCCGCCACGACCCGTTCGAGGCCCTGGAGGACAGCGCCTGATGTTCCTGACCCGCTTCCGTGTGAACACCGCGCGCCCCGGCGCCCGCCGCCTGCTCTCCTCCCCCCAGGTGCTCCACGCGGCAGTCATGGCGTCGTTCCCCGGCCTGCTCCCCACAGACACGGCCGCCCCCGAGGGACCACGAGTGCTGTGGCGGCTCGACCAGAACGCGCGGGCCGAGGTGCTGCTGTACATCGTCAGCCCGGCCCGGCCCGACCTCACCCACCTCGTGGAGCAGGCCGGCTGGCCCGCGGCGGCCACCGACCCGGAGACTCCCGGCTGGCAGACCAGGCCGTACGCCCCGTTCCTCGACCGTCTGACCGCGGGGGAGAGCTGGGCATTCCGGCTGACCGCCAACCCGGTCCACCACATCCGCCGCAAGGCGGACGAGCCGAAAAAGCGCACCGCCCATCTCAATCCCGTGCATCAGATGGCGTGGCTCCTGGACCGCCAGGAGCGCGGAGGCTTCCGCATCCTCGAGAAGCCGGACGGCAAACGACTGCTGCCCGGCGGAACGACGTTCAAGAAGTACGAACACCCTGGGGACCAGTACGAACTGACCGTCCGTGACAAACGCGACCTGTCCTTCGACAAGTCCCGCAGCGCCGGCACCCGTGGGAGGTCCGTCAGCCTTGTGACGGTCACCTTCGACGGCCGTCTCGAAGTAACCGACCCCGCCGCGCTGCGCAGCACCCTCACACAAGGGATCGGCAAGGCGAAGGCGTACGGCTGCGGCCTCATCACCCTGGCACCACTCACCAGCACGGGGTGAAAGAGTGACAACGGTCTCCCAGCGCACTGCCCTCACCCCACGCCACCTCACCCGCACCGGTGAACGGCTGTCCTTCATCTACCTGGAGCGCTGCACAGTGCACCGGGACGCCAATGCCATCACCGCCGAGGACGCCGACGGCACCACCCACATTCCGTCGGCGACCATCGGCACCCTGCTCCTGGGCCCCGGCACCCGCATCACACACCAGGCAATGACCGTCCTCAGAGAAACCGGCGCCGCCGTCGCCTGGGTAGGGGAGCAAGGCGTGCGCTACTACGCAGGCGGGCGCGCCCTGACCCGCTCATCCGCGCTTGCCGAGGCCCAGGCCATGCAGTGGGCGAACGTCCGCAGCCGATTGGCCGTCGCCCGCGCCATGTACCAGCTGCGGTTCCCCGACGAGGACCCGGCCGGGCTCACCCGTCATGGACTCCTCGGCCGCGAAGGCCGCCGCGTCAAGGACTGCTACCGGGCCCAGGCGGCCCGCACCGGAATCCGATGGCACGGCCGCAAATACACCCCAGGTGACTTCGCCGCCGGCGACCCGGTCAACCAGGCCATCACCGCCGCCGCCCAGTGCATGTACGGCATCGCCCATGCGGTCGTGGCATCCCTCGGCTGTAGCCCTGCGCTGGGTTTCGTCCACTCCGGCCACGAACTGTCCTTCGTCCTCGACATTGCCGACCTCTACAAGACCGAAATCGGCATTCCCCTGGCCTTCGACATCGCCGCGGAAGACGAAGAGGACGTGGCCTCCCGCACCCGCAGAGCCCTGCGTGACCGCATCAACGAAACGTCCCTGCTGGACCGCTGCGTGGACGACATCAAAAGACTCCTGTTGCAGGACGGCCCAGGCCCCGCAGTCTCCGGCGACCAGGATGTCGTCACGCTCCAGAGCGACGGAGACCGCAAGGTTGCAGCCGGCCGCAACTACGGGGACACGACGGACAGCGATGAGGACGAGGCGATGCTCTGGTGACCGTGATCGTCCTCACGAACTGCCCCGTCGGTCTGAGAGGGTTCCTCACCCGCTGGCTGCTCGAGATCTCCGCAGGCGTCTTCATCGGCAACCCATCGGCAAGAATTCGCGACGTGCTGTGGGACGAGGTACAGCTGTACGCGGGCCAGGGAAGGGCGCTGCTTGCCCATACGACGAACAACGAGCAGGGCTTTACCTTCCGGACCCACGAACACAGTTGGCTCCCGATCGACCATGAAGGACTGACGCTGATTCGTCGTCCGAACGCTGAGGCAGCACCGCGGAAGGACAGCGATGGCCCGAAGACGGGCTGGAGCAAAGCATCCAAGCGGCGCCGCTTCGGGAGGGCATGAATGCCGACAATGCATTATTCAGGTTATTTGCCGGAATCTATGAAAGTACTCCAGAACCGTTCGCGCCCGCGCTAAAACCGCAGGTCGCGGAGTCTGCTCCCCGCACCCGCGGGGATGGTCCCGTGACGACCGACCGGGAGCAGGCGATGCGCCGCTGCTCCCCGCACCCGCGGGGATGGTCCCAGGTCGCGGTTGAGGGCGTTGTAGGTCACGGGCTGCTCCCCGCACCCGCGGGGATGGTCCCATGCCGCCCACGGTCGTCGACGAGCAGCTCGTCTGCTCCCCGCACCCGCGGGGATGGTCCCGCGGCGACAGCCACCGCAGCGGCACCCGCACCCTGCTCCCCGCACCCGCGGGGATGGTCCCAGGGCGACGGCGGAGACGACGGCGGCCAGCGCCTGCTCCCCGCACCCGCGGGGATGGTCCCCGGCTCCAGGGCCAGCTCCCCGGGCACGCCGGCTGCTCCCCGCACCCGCGGGGATGGTCCCTTTCTGCACGACGCGGCGCTGGACTGTTAGAGCTGCTCCCCGCACCCGCGGGGATGGTCCGGCTCATGAGATGCCGGATCACAACGATGCGCTCTACTCCCCGCACCCGCGGGGATGGTCCCTCCGGTTCTTGGTGGTCAGCTGCGGTTGGGGTCTGCTCCCCGCACCCGCGGGGATGGTCCCGGTGAGCAGCTGCTCGTCGTCGACAGCGACCGCTGCTCCCCGCACCCGCGGGGATGGTCCCTGCTACCGGCTGAGCGACCACAGCTTGTTCTCCTGCTCCCCGCACCCGCGGGGATGGTCCCGTGGCCTACTGCCGCGATATCGAGGACATCCACTGCTCCCCGCACCCGCGGGGATGGTCCCCTTGGACTCTTCCTCTTCCCGGTACGCCCTGACTGCTCCCCGCACCCGCGGGGATGGTCCCACCTCGTGCCCCCTGGCGCATGCTCGCGCAGTCTGCTCCCCGCACCCGCGGGGATGGTCCCGCCCCGCCGTACTTCGCAGTTGGCGACGGGACCATCCCCGCACCCGCGGGGATGGTCCCGGGTTCGGCGGCCAGAATACGTGGGAATTCAACTGCTCCCCGCACCCGCGGGGATGGTCCCGGTGAGCGCCTTCTCGCCTGCGGTGTAGATCGCTGCTCCCCGCACCCGCGGGGATGGTCCCTATGTGGACGCCATCGAGGGCCTGATGCGCATCTGCTCCCCGCACCCGCGGGGATGGTCCCTGCTTGTCGTTGGCCCCGGCGAGCGCGTTGACCTGCTCCCCGCACCCGCGGGGATGGTCCCTCCGCGGTGTGGTGGACCAGCCCGGTCTCGTACTGCTCCCCGCACCCGCGGGGATGGTCCCGCTGCGCGTCCGCTCCTCCGCTTCCGCGAAAACTGCTCCCCGCACCCGCGGGGATGGTCCCCGGCTGTTCAACAACCTTGGCGGCGCCGTCAACTGCTCCCCGCACCCGCGGGGATGGTCCCAGTGGCGTACGCAGAGAAGCGCGGGAAGAGCTCTGCTCCCCGCACCCGCGGGGATGGTCCCAACGACACCAGCATCGAGGGTTACGGCGGCCGCTGCTCCCCGCACCCGCGGGGATGGTCCCTACGTCGTCCCCGCAGGCGGCGACGTCCGGGCCTGCTCCCCACACCCGCGGGGATGGTCCCGCGAGCATTTTCGGCTCGCTCAGCGCCGGCAACTGCTCCCCGCACCGCGGGGATGGTCCCAACATCTGCAGCAAGACCGCCACCAGCGCGGGCTGCTCCCCGCACCCGCGGAGATGGTCCCGCCTGGCTGCCGGAGAGGTTCGCGCCGTTGATCTGCTCCCCGCACCCGCGGGGATGGTTGTGGCGATTGACTCCAACTGGGGTGATGGCCTGGGGGTTTGGGCTGCGCTGAGGCGTATGGTGTGTCGCCACTCATGATTCTGAACTTCTTCTCGTCTCGGGGCTGGCAGTCCTGGGACATCGAGCATCGGCCGCTGATCCCCGAGGGGATGCCCGTACTCATAGACGACGACCTGCGCTTCGAGGACGGCCCGGCCGCGCCGCGTCCGACGGCGGTAGTGAACCGGTGGTTGCGTGAACTCCCGTCCAGCGGGGCGCCAGCTCCGAGCTCGTGGGAGAACTACGCGCGGGTGGTCAAGGAGTGGCTGGAGTTCCTGGCCGAGCACGGGTTGGGTCTGTTCGACTCGCGGGTACGGCTGAAGGCTGCGTTGAGCCGGTACGCCGAGCATCGGGCGGCGGGCCCGTTGAAGGCCCCGTTCGCGGCGGCGACGTGGGGCCAGCACATGAGCATCCTGTCGCTGTTCTACCGGTGGGCGATACACGAGGAGTGCGCGACGGCCGAGCCGTTCACCTGCCGCGCCGCGCGGGCCCTGTTCGCCGGGACCGGCCGGGAGGTGAAGGTGAATCTGGCGGTCCGCCGCACCCCGAAGCCGCACGTGACGATCAAGTACTTGGAGCCGGACTTCACCGAGCTGTTCCGCAACGGACTGCGCGGGCTCGCGCCAGACGGCTCGCAGGACACCGGCTTCCACGGGCGGGAGCTGACCCGCAACGCGGCGGTCGGGGATCACGCGCTGGCCACCGGGATGCGGCTGCAGGAGTTCACCTATCTGCTGCCCTGGGAGATCCCCGCCCTGCCGCCGGAACCGACCGCGGTTCCCATTCCGTTCCCGGTGCCGGCCGGAATCACCAAGGGCAAGAAGTTCCGCACCACGTGGACCTCTTACGAGGCCCTGGCCGGGCTGCACGATTATGTCGAGCTGGACCGGGCTGCCACGACGGAGGGCTCACTCTGACAGCCGCCGCGGCGATGGGGTGAACCACTGAGGGTGACCGAACCGGACGCCCGGGGAGGGCTGATCAACGGGGTCTGGCGCCCCTGGGAGTCACTGACTCCGGCCGAGCGGCGTCGCCTGGTATCCCCGGAGGGTGGTTCATGCCTGCTGGCGGTGAAGAACGGCGGCGGTCGATTCACCGCCTGGGCGACGGTCTTCGAGCGGACCTCCGACCGGATCCCGGCCCGCTTCGAGCCCCGGTTCCCGCACGTCTGGGCCGTTCACGGGTTCATCTCGGAACGGTTCACGAGATCCCGGTCAGACGGTCACCGTCTGACCGGGATCTCGTCGTTTGAGCTCCTGCTTGTGTGAAAGTCAGCCTGCCGGGCCGTTGGGAAGCGCGGCGGTCCGCGTCGGAACGGACCGGGGGTCGGGATGCGGGCATGCCGCGGGGACCGCAGGCGTGGAGGCAGGCTCCTGCGGTCTTGCGACGTGTCGATCTTCAATTACCTGGAACGTGCCCGCTCAGGGGCTGCGGCTCAGCAACTGAGAGCGGGGCGCGCCCGTCAAGTTGATCGTCGGGTAGGGCAGGAGGACATCGTTCGGCTCGAGGTCGAGGCCGGTGATCGCGCTTTGCTTGCTGGCGGCCAGGTACTGCTCGAGTCCTCGCCGGAAGTGGGGTTCGTTGATGCAGCGGGCGGCTCTGTCAAGAGGGCATCCAGCGCCTGACACCAACGGCTGACACCAACAGGCACGAACTTCGGCGATCAGCCCTGGACCCCGGCGAACCACCGTCCGAGGACTTCAAGCGATCGACCGATGTCGCTGACATCCCATGATCGACCTGATAAGGATGAGCCCACAGATCAAAGCGTGCCTTGGCAGCTAGGTCCTGTCCGGCCGACCATGGAATGGTCGGACATTTGAGGGGCTCAGCAAGTGACGGCTGCACCGCTTCCGCGGTGGAAGGACTCCTGCCCTGGCGTGCTGGTGTGCCACGATGGCCCCGGGGAGGCGCGATGCAGTATGTGGTGCTGGGCGCGTTCATCGCGTTTGCTCTGGCTGTAGCGATAAGTGGTGTGGCCGCACTTCTCACCGGATGGATCCATCCATGGGAGCGAGCCCAGGTCCTGCGTCCTGTGCCTCATGGGCTCGGTCAAGTGCTCACGGGAAGCGGCCTCTGCTGTTTTTTTCAGTACTGGAAGCGTCCTGCTCGGCGTGTCCCGATTTCCAGGCCGCTGAGGCTGCTCACGATCGGAGCCAGATGACGACGGCTGCGGCCCAGTCGGCACCACTGAGTTGAGCACGCCCGTGTACATCGCCCGCCCGTGGATCATCCGTGGACTTGACCGGATAGGGCCTCTGACCAGGCAGGTACCTGACACCCCGAGCGCCCTCCTGAACCGCGTGCTACTCAGCAGGATGCATGGCGTTCAAGACCGTTGACGAGGCACGGTGCTCCTCGCAGACAGCCCACCAGCTGTCGCCGCCCTTGTCCTTCACATGAACGCTCCAACTCGCTTCGCGGCTACAAGGAGCACCCCAAGCGCAGCGCTGTTGATAAGACTCCGTGCCGGCAGCATGCTTCTGCTGGACCCACTTGATCGGTCGCTCAACGAGTTCCACGAGACCAGTGAAGCGCTTCTCTCGGCCTGCCACAGTCGAATGCGTGTAGAAGTTGGAAGCCGGTAGGTGCTGCCCCGGCAACACGGCAGGTCAGAACACCGTTGCACCGCATGCACCAGGCGCCTTCTAAGGACTCAGATCAAAAAGAGGCTGTCAGGCGTCGCCAGCAGATGATCGCGCAGCCGAGGCTGAGGAAGGCTTGGTGGATGTCGGCGCGGATCTCCCAACGGATGCGCAGTCGGCGGAACCAGTGCAGGAGGGCGAAGGCTGCTTCCACGACCCAG
>NZ_JBSFCW010000067.1:0-11564 GCF_053593595.1 Streptomyces sp. NPDC002206 | reverse complement strand
CAGGGCGGATTCCAGCACCCGCTTCGTCAGCTGCTGCAGCAGCCCGCCCTCCCCAGTCAGCTGCAGGCCCTCCGACCGGGCCCGGTCTATCAGCACCGAGATCAGCTGGTCATCCGGCACCCCTCCGGGAACCGCCGGACCAGTGGCCTCGATCGAATCCAACTCCACACCCTGCACAGTCACTTGGCGTCTCTTCCTTGATCAGCAGATCCGCCGTTAGTTTTACACTCCCCGGGCAAAGAGTCCTATAACGATCACTGGATCCCCAGGTCAACGCATCATCCATCTAGTGATCGATAGCAGATTTGTCACAGCCAGCGAGCGCGTGCAGCACGTACTCAGCGGGCGTGGGCGCGGTGTCGGTGCCGAGCGCCGCGACGGGCTCGTCGCTGGTCATCGCGAACTTCGCAACGCGCGTCCCGTCGCGCTCACCACCCTGGGTCAGTGCGCCCGTCCGCGTGGTGATCCGGTAGCCGCCCTGCCAGGATCCGTCGACGGTGAATGTAGCCCGGGCGACTGTGGGGTCGGTGCGGAGCGTCTTGGTGCTGTGCCGTAGTGCGTCGATGTCGACGTCGTTGATGACGGTCATCTGTGTCAACTCCTTGTGATCAGAGGTGAGTCGTGGGGCCACGACGGCCGCCGCCGGGAGCGTCTGAGCGTTACGCCCGGCGGCGGCCGTCGTGTCAGGTCACCGGACGTCGCTGTTGTCGGCCTGGTCGAAGAACTTCATCGCCATGAAACCGTGCGCGTAGCCGCCGCCCGCGCGCAGCGCCGCGGCGATCATGACGGTCTCGGCGACTTCCTGCTGGGTTGCGCCCGCGGCGTGGGCGGCCTTGGTGTGGGCCTCGATGCAGTAGGCGCACTGCGTGGTCAGGGCGACGGCGACCGCCATGAGTTCGGTGTACTTGGGCGGGATGACCTTGTCGCTGCCGCGCAGGACCTGGGTGTCCCAGGCCATGAACGCCTTGAAGGCTTCCGGGGCGCCGGCGCGTATGTGCTTGGCGTACTGGTGGTCGGTGTGCTCGTGGTAGGACACGATGCGCTCCTGGTGTTGTCGGCTGGGCGGGTACGGGACAGGGGGCGGCGGCCGGTCAGTACTTGTTGCGGCCGGCCCTGACGCCGCCGTCGACGTCCCAGGTGGCGCCGGTGACCCAGTCGGTGTGGCCGGACAGGAGGAAGGCCACGGTGGGGGCGACGTCTTCGGGGGTTCCGACGCGGCCGAGGGGGTGGAAGCTGTTGAGCGCGTCGAGCATGGCGGGGATGTCGTCCTTGGGGATGAAGGCCTCGTAAATCGGGGTGCGCACCACGGCGGGGGCCACGGTGTTGACGCGGATGCCGTACGGGGCGAGTTCCATGGCCAGGTGCTGGGTGAGGGAGTGCAGGCCGGCCTTGGCCACGGAGTATGCCGAGGACGGGGTGGCGGCCATCGCCTGGTGGGCCAGCATGCCGCCGATGTTGACGATGGCGCCCTTGTTGCCGCGGGCGATCATGTTGCTGGCGATGGTCTGGGTGATGAAGTAGAAGGCCCGGGTGATGGCCTGGTAACTGTCGTAGTCCTGCGGGGTGTGCTCCAGGAAGGGCTTCGGTTCGAAGATGCCGGCGGCGTTGACCAGGAGGGTGGCGTCGGCGTGCTGCTCGGTCAGTTCGGCGCGCAGGCGGTCCACGGCAGCCTGGTCGGACAGGTCGGCGGCCAGGCCGACGACGTCCCCGGAACCGGAACCGGACAGTTCGGCCACCGCTGCCGCGGCGCTCTTCTCGGACCGTCCGGTGACGACGGCGCTGCCGTCGCCCTCCAGAACCTGGCGCGCGGAGGCCAGCCCCATACCGCTGGTGCCGCCGATGACGACGACCTTCTGTCCGGTGAAGTCAAGGGTGTTGCTGGACATGACGTGCTCCTTAGTGCGTGTTCTGTGCGGGGCCCGTAGTGGCTCATATTGGTTTACTTCACGACAAAATAGACCTATATGGCTGCGGCTGAGGACGGCACACAGGGCCACCGCTGAGGACGGCAGGAATGGGGAAGCGCGGCAGAACCGCGGGGGATCGGCTTGAGGTAACGCTCACCGTTGTGGCCGGCCTCGAGCGCCCTGGGGACGGTTCAGACTGTAGGACGATCCACAGGGTGCCGGTAGAGGATCGGGATGAATGCGGGTATAACGTGCTCTTATAACGCAGAGGGGATAATCGTCATCGTGAACATCGAGACGCTGCGCTATATCCAGGCCATCTCCCGGACCCAGTCCTTCAGCGCCGCCGCACGGGCCTACGGCGTGACGCAGCCGGCCTTGTCCAACGGCGTCGCCCGGCTGGAGGAGGAACTCGGTGTCAAGCTCTTCGACCGCTCACCCCGTGGGGTGCGCCCCACGGCACACGGCGCACGGCTCCTGCCCCTGATCGACAACGTCCTCGGCTCCCTCGACACACTTGCCGCCGAGAGCCAACGGCTGGCCCGCCCCGCTGCCGAAACGATCCGCATGGGCGTATCACCCCTGATCGGGGCAGACCTGGTCGCCCAGGCATTCCAAGCCGCCCGAACCCTGGAGCGTCCACACGACCTTGTCCTGCGGGAGGCAGACCTAGAACCCCTGAGCAGGGACTTGGAGGCAGGCCGACTGGACATCATCCTTGTGCCCGCCGCGGCCGGCATGCCCACGCTCCGGCACCGTGTCATCGCCCGGGAACCAGTGGTCGTGATCGACCCCGCAGCCTCGGGGGACAACGACCCCGTGGAGCTCAAATCCGCAGCGGACGCCGCCTACATCCTCGGCCCCAGCACCTGCGGGTTGACCACCTTCACCACGGAACTCTTCCGCGACAATCACTTGCCCCTGCACACCTACCCCGGTGAAGCTGCCAGCTTCCGGGCCGTGGACGAGTGGGCGGCGATCGGCCTGGGAGCGGCTCTACTGCCCCAATCCAAGATCACGCACGAGCACACCAGCTGCCGCCCCCTCCTTCAGGCAGGGGAGCCCGTCGAGATCGCCTACGAAGCCGTCTGGGACTGCGACACCCCCCTGGGCGCCGACCTGGAAGAGCTGATCGCAGCACTCCTCCGGGCTACGGAAGCCCCATCGACAGTGCGCGAGAGCGCTCCCGACCGCCCTGCGGAGTAACCGCTACACGCCCGCCTGGATAATCGCGTGGTCGTCGAATCTGCGCCGACCAAAAGGGCATGAGGCCTGATTTCGCTCGGCCCGTTCATAGCAGGAAGGCGTTACGGCCCGGCCATGCCTTCTCACTCCGCCTGGGCGAGCCGGCAAAAACCCAATAGCTGACTGCGCCGCACCCGGCCAGACGTCGGAGGGCGGTCGCTGACCTCAAGCCCCAGTCGCCATGCGACGCGTCTCGACACCGATCTCGTGGTCGCGAAGCCCGTCCTGCTGGGTGCCACCGCCGGCAGTTCGCGCCACGCGCTGGTCGTCGAGGACCAAGCCCGGCCCATGTTCGCCCTGCGCGCCCTCACGGCGCCGACATCGGTCTTCGCTGCGCTTGAGGACTGGAGTTCACCCGCTCTCGGCGAGCGGATCGGCCGCGCGGCCACCGAACTCGCCGCCCTCACGGCAGCGGGGTCGGCGAGGCGATCGCCGACCAGGCGTGGTCCGCATACCAGCACCGCTTCGGCGGCAACGCCACCCGGGCCCAGCAGTCCGTCGAGGACATCGACTTCGACACACCGCTGATGCAGCTGGCGGCGGGCGGCGGGCGGCACACCCTGAGGGAGGATTGCACCACCGATGCCGGGGAATGGGCTGCTCTGGGCGGTGGCAACACGGCAAAGGCGCCGAAGGCCGCCAGTGTGCGACCTGCCTGCTGCGCTACCTTCGGTGCCACCAGCCAGGCTGTGCGCGGCTGGTGGCACCGCGGACGAGGAGCCTCCTCGAAGTGCGCACGGACCACCCGCAAGGCACACTGACAGGGCATGCCTGGGCTGCACTCGCGGCCACCTCGCCGTTGCCGGCACCTTATCCGGGCCTCCCCCGCCGCCCAGACGCCGCCCAGCCACTGTCGTCGCGAGTGGCATCGTCGGCAAACACTCGGCAAGTCGGCATCCGCTGCACCGAGTCCCTCGCCCTCGCCTGCTCAAGTAAGACCGCATTCTCCCAGTCTTCCGGGATTCTCTTCCATGAAGGTGAAAGAGATGGATCTGAAGCTCGAAGTCATCGTGCTGCCCGTCTCCGACGTCGACCAGGCCAAGAACTTCTACGAGACAGCGGGATTCCGCTTGGACGTCGACAACACGTTCAGCGACGACTACCGGTTGGTGCACTTCACGCCGCCCGGATCACAGTGCTCCATCATCTTCGGTAAGGGAATGATCTCCACCGCCCCAGGCACGGCCCAAGGCCTCTACCTCATCGTCTCGGACGTCGAACAGGCACGCGCGGAACTCGTCGAGCGGGGCATCGAGGTCAGCGAAGTGTTCCACGACGCCGGCGGGCTCCTTCACCACGGACACGAGGACGGAGACGCAGTCCACCGCGATGCAGGCCAGCAGCGGATTCCCGGCCCCGAGCCCCACCGCACTTCCTACGCCTCCTACGCCACCTTCCGCGACCCGGACGGCAACGGCTGGGTGCTTCAGGAGATCACCGAACGCCAGCCCGGCCGGTGAGACGGTGACGGCCCGAGGACGCGCGTGAGCACGTCGCCGACGGGGCAGGGCCCTGCAACGCGGGCAATGCGGGACCCGAGAGACACAGGAATCGCCGTGAACGACACCGACCGCACCTACGACGTCGTCGTCATCGGCGCGGGTCCCGTGGGGCGAGAACGTGGCCGAGCGGACCCGGGCCGCAGGACTCAGCACCGTCATCGTGGAGCGAGAGCTTCTCGGCGGTGAGTGTTCCTACTGGGCGTGTGAGCCGAGCAAGGCGCTGCTGCGGCCGGTGCTGGGACGCGCCGACGCCCTGCGAGTGCCAGGACTGCGGCGGGCAGTGGACCGGCCGCTAGACGTGGCCGCCGTCCTCGCCCACCGCGATGACATCGTCCAGCACTGGCGGGACGACGATCAGGTCGAGTGGCTGGAGTCCGTCTCTGTCGACCTCGTGCGCGGACACGGCCGCCTCGACGGCCCCCGCCAGGTAGTGGTGAGCACCCCCGACGGCGGCACCGTGCGGCTCAGCACCCGGCACGACATCGCCGGGGTCGCGGGCGCGTTCCAGTACGCCAAGGGCTACCGCGGCAAGGCCCGCACGCTCGTCGACACCGACCGCGGCACCGTCGCCGGTGTCACCTTCGTCGGCCCGGGCGTCGCAGAACTGCTGCACTCGGCAACCATCACGGTCACCAGCGAGGTACCGATCGAACGCCTCTGGCACGCCGTCCCCGCCTTCCCGACGATCAGCGAGGTCTGGCTACGCCTCCTGGAGAGCTACCGCGGGTAGGTACCCGCCCACACGGCGGAGGTCCGCCCCCCCGGCGCAGGAGCTGCTGAAGGTCGCCGATGCCCTCGACCGGCGTCGACGGCCCAACGAGCCGATACCGGAGTTTTTGATGGAACCCAACCTGTGCTGGGCCTATGCCGTGTCGGCCGTCTGACGGCCTACGGCAGACCGGAGGCCGTGACCAATGACCGGCCGTGGGAATCAGACGAGGCGACAAGGAAACGGGTCCATGGTGGACTTTCGTAAACATCGGACCCCCAGGGAACCGCTCGTCCTGGCGACCCGGTGCCTTCGCATGCCGGACCGTGTGATCACGGACCGTGCACCCTGACGGATCTACTGGCCGTGGAACAGCTGAACGATCCACGCTGCTGCACCAGCCACCATCCCGAGGCGCTCCGCACCACCACGTGAGCACGCCGCGAACGGCCCGGCCGGCCTGAACCCGGATCTCCTCACGGCGGTCAGCAACGTGGCCGCGGACCATCCTTTATCGAGCAGTAGTGACGTCACATGTCGATGCGTCTGGGAGGCGCCTCAATCCACGGAGGGGTGGTGTTGATGAGTTCGGGAAGCACTGGATCTCTTGCCAGCGCAGCATCGAGATGCCGTTGGTGAAGGCTGCTGGTCATGCCGCCACAGCGTGTCAGTGGGCTCAAGAATCGAGCACGGCGGCGACGGCCTCGATCTCGACGAGTTGGTCCTTGTAGCCGAGCACGGTGACGCCCATCAAGGTGCTTGGGACGTCATGGTCGGCGAACGAGTCCCGGACTACCTCCCAGGCAGCCACCAGGTCCTCTCGCCGGGCCGACGCGACGAGAACCCTTGTGCTGATGACGTCCTGGAGCGACGCACCTGAGGCAGCGAGGGCAGCCTGCATGTTCTCGATGGCCCTCATTGCCTGACCCGCGTAGTCACCGATCGCTGCAGTGGAACCGTCATCGTTCAGCGGACACGCCCCGGCGAGGAAGATCAGGCGTGACTCGGCGGGCGCCGTGGCCGCGTAGGCATACTCGGCGACGTCGGACAGGGAGGCAGAGCGGATCAACGTGATGGCACGAGCCATAGTCGGCGGGTCCTTTCCCATCGGGTGTCGAGATCGGACATCCTGCCAACGCCCCGTTGGTTCCCGCCTTCCCTTTTCGTCGCCGTCCCCACGCGCAGCGCCGTCACATCTGCTCGACAATCACGAGCCGAGAGATCACCAACTGACTCCGGACCCCATCGACAAACGCTGTTCCCAGAGATCGACGAAGCCAACCACGGCGCCCCCAGCTGTTGGGGCGGGCGCTGTGTGCTGATCCGTCACTTCCTCCAGGATCCGTGCGGGTCGCGCTCAGGCATGCGGCTTGGGTGTCCGAGCTCTCCGCTGGCCGCCTTGGCCAGCCAGTTCGTCCACCTGTCGATGAACTCGTCCAAATCCCCAATCGAGAGTGGGGTGAAGGGCCAGGCCACCTGGTTCATGCCCATGGCAGGGCCGACCGCTCCGTGGGCCTCGTGGTGAGGGTTGAGGGCGAACGGGTCCATCGTGGACATCGCGCTGCGCATCGGCGTCGCCATGAAGGCAGTCTCGAACCATTGGTACCGCTCGCTTGCTTGGGCGTCCGAGTACCACAGGGAGTGGCTGCGGCCCTCGTAGCCGATCCGGTTCTGGGAACCTTGAGTTGAATGACTGCGGAGGCGATCACGTCGAACGGCACCATCGTCCCTGTGTTCCAGGCGCTGGGGTCTGCCTCTTTGACGCCGGTGAAGGTCAGCTGGGCGTCGGAGAGCCGGACGGTCCAGCCTCCCTGGTCGCCCTTGCGTACCTCAGCCGTGGAGACGATGTTCGTGATCGTCGTCAGGAGGTGGTCGGAGATGAGGCGGAGTGACGTGCCGGCGACTTCCAGAAGGTCTTGACGCCGTTCGGCTTCGGTAGCTTCCGCTGACGCCTGGCGATCGGCTTCGGAGCGGCGCGCGGCTTCGGCCCGGTTCGCCTCTGCCAGGGCGGCCAGCCCGCCCGCCAGAGACGCGGTGGGGATGCGGCGCAGTCTCTCCAGTACGTTGCCGGCCGCGGGTCGGCCCTGGGGGGCACGGAAGAGGCATTCGGTGATCAGAGCAGCAAGGAGGGCGGGCGCGGTGGTGAGCGGCGGTGGGGTTCCATGCAGGTGCTGCTCCTGGTAGTCGTGCTCGTACGGTCCGGTGAAGGGCCTCGTGCCCTCCAGGAGCTCGTAGGCGAGGACGCCCAGGGCGTAGATGTCGGTCGCGCCGGTGGCCCGCTGGTACTTCCAGCATTCGGGGGCCATGTACGGGAGGGTTCCCCCGCCCTGTAGGTGTGCTGGGCTGTGGTTGCTTCGGCGTAGCGGTGTGCCTGCCGAGAACGTCATCCGTGCAGCTCAGGTGCTTGATCGCCTCTCTGTGCATATGGCCCCTAGCGCCGACCGGGCCCACGCTTCGCTTCCGATCGGCCCTTCGGCATGATGGTCAGCCGTGCTGATCCGCCTGGCCTACCTCACCGTCACTAACGCCTTCGCGATGCTCCGCCTGCTGCCGATGAGTGACCGCGACAAGGACGCCGAGATCCTCGCCCTGCGCCACCAGATCACCGTCCTGGAGCGTCAACTGGGCAAGGTCCGGCCTGCGTTCACCGCGCCGGACCGGGCATTCCTCGCCGCCCTCCTCCAGCCGCTACCGCGCGAGACGCTACGCCGGCGGCTCCGGCTGATCGTGCGCCCCGACACCGTACTGCGCTGGCACCGCGACCTGATGCGGCGCCGCCACGCGAGCACATCCCGCCCGAAAGGGCCCGGACGGCCGCGCACCGTGCGCTCCATCCGCGTCCTGGTTCTGCGCCTGGCCCGCGAGAATCCCGCGTGGGGCTACCGGCGCATCCACGGCGAACTCGCCATCCTCGGGATCAAGGTCGCTGCCTCCACCGTCTGGGAGATCCTCAAGGAGGCCGGGATCGACCCGGCACCCGAGCGTTCCTCCACTACCTGGGCGGACTTCCTACGCTCCCAGGCCGACGCCCTGCTGGCCTGCGACTTTTTCGAGACGGTCACGCTGTCCGGGGCGCGAATGTGCGTCTTCGCGGTGATCGAGCACGCCAACCGGCGCATCCACATCCTGGGCGCCACCGCGCACCCGACCGCGTCCTGGGTGACACAGGCCGCAAAGAACCTGGTCATGGATCTCGAGGACGCGGGCGCCCGGGCGAAGCACCTGATCCGGGACCGCGACACGAAGTTCCCCGCACTCTTCGACACGGTCCTCGCCGACGCGGGCATCGAAGTGGTGCTCTCCGGCGTACGGATGCCGAGAATGAACTCGATCATGGAGCGCTGGGTGCAGACCTGCCGCCACGAGCTCCTCGACCGCACCCTGCTCTGGAACCAGCGGCATCTTCTCCACGCACTGCGCGAGTTCGAACAACACCACAACTCGCACCGGCCACACCAGGCCATGCAGCAGGACGCCCCGCTACGGCCAGTCCCCGAACCAATCATCAACCCCGACCGGATCGCCCGCCTCGACATACGCCGGCATGACCGGCTCGGCGGCGTCATCCACGAGTACCGACATGCCGCTTGAGCTGCCCGGATGACGTTCTCGGCAGGCACAGGCGCGCCGCCCGCGCCAGTCGACCATTTCCATAAACTATGAATATAAAAAAGCTATGCTTCGAGCATGAGTCGTCAAGACACCGCTCCTGGCGCGTCCGCCGCCATCGGGGCAGCCCTCTACGACCTGGCCACCAGGGCCGCGAGACGCCTGCCCCGGGACATGAGCCTGACGTCCGCCGCCACCCTGGCTACCCTGGACCGGACCGGCCCGCGGCGCATCACCGATCTGGCCGCGGTCGAGGGCGTCACCCAGCCCGCGATGACCGCCCTGGTCCGGGTGATGGAGGAGTCCGGCCTGGTCGAGCGGCGGGGCGACGCGTCCGACAAGCGGGTCACGCTGGTGTGCCTGACCGAGGCCGGCGCCTCCTATGTCCGGACGCGGCGCCAGGCGGGCGTCCACGCGTTCGAGCGGTTGATCGGCGAGCTCACCGGCGACGAGGTCGAGGCGCTGGTGGCGGCCCTTCCGGCGCTGAAGCATCTGGCAGAGCTCGAAAGCCAGGACCGCGAAGGGCCGAAGCAGTGACCGGGCAGCCGGTCGGCGGGGTCGCGGTGAAGGCGTTCCCGGTGGCGCGTTCCGAGGCGCGGCTGCTGGTCCCCGCCCTGATGTTCATCGCTCTGGTCGTGGCGGCGGTCGCCAGCCTCGGGACGCCGCTCATCACCAGCGTGGCGACCTCGTTCCACGTCTCGCTCGGCAGCGCGCAGTGGACGCTGACCGTCGCGCTGCTCAGCGGCGCCGTCGCCACGCCGGTCCTGGGCCGGCTCGGAGCCGGCCGGCACCGGCGGGCCACGATCCTCGCCACGCTGGCGGTCGTCGTCGCCGGCAGCGCGCTCACCGTGCTGCCGCTGCCGTTCGCGTGGCTGCTGGCCGGCAGGGCGGCCCAGGGCGTCGGGCTCGGGCTGACGGCGCTGATGATGGGCGTGGCCCGGGACCACCTCCCCGAGGAGCGCAGCGCGGCCGTGATCGCCCTGATCTCGGTGGTCTCGATCATCGGGGCCGGCGTCGGCTACCCGCTGGCCGCACTGCTCGCCGAGCTCGGCGGGGTACGGGCCGCCTACGGCCTCGGCCTGGTCGTCACCGCCGCCGCCCTCCTGACCGCGTGGCGCTCCATGCCCGAAGCCCCCGAAGGCCGCTCCGCCCACGTGGACGTGGCAGGCGCGGTCGTCCTGGCCGCTGCGCTGCTCCTGGTGCTGTTCCTCGCCGGCGAACGGAATCTGTGGAGCCGGCACCTCGCCGTGGCGGCGGGCCTCGCCGTCGTCGCGGTGGTGCTGCTCTGCGTCTGGGCCGTCATCGAGCTGCGCAGCACGACGCCCCTGGTCGATGTGCGGGCGGTACGGAACCCGGCGGTCGCCGGGGCGAACCTCGCCATGTTCGTCGGCGGGATCGGCATGTACCTCCTGCTCACGCTCATCACCCGGTACGCGCAGACGCCGCACGGCGCCGGCTACGGCTTCGGGCTGACGACCTTCGTCGCCGGGCTGGTCCTCATCCCGTTCTCGGTGCTGGGGTTCGTCGCCGGCAAGCTCACGCCGCGGGTCCGGACGCGGATCGCCGACCCCCTGCTCCTGGCCGGCAGCGCCGTCGTGGTCGGCGGCGGGTTCGCCCTGTTCGCGGCGGCCCGGTCGGACCTGGCCGAACTGTTCGCGGCGATGGGCGTGCTCGGCTTCGGCGTCGGCGGCTTCTCGGCCGCGATGCCCGGCGTCATCCTGGCCGTCACCCCCAAGAGCGAGACGTCGAGCGCCATGAGCTTCAACTACGTCGTCCGCAGCGTCGGGTACTCCCTGGGCAGCGCCATCGGCGGCCTGATCCTCGCCGCGGGCACCGGCCCCGGCCACCTCTTCCCCGACGACAGCGCCTACACCACCGCGGCGCTGGTCGGCATCGGCGCCATGGCGATCACGACGCTGACAAGCCTCGCTCTCGCCCGCCGACGCTCGTCCGAGACCAACTCGTAAGTCAGATGCACTCATCCCAACACTGGAGGTTCCATGCCCAAGGGCTACTGGGTCAGCGCCTACCGCACCATTTCAGACCCTGAGAAGCTGGCTGCTTACAACAAGCTGGCCGGTCCGGCCGTCGAGGCCGGGGGCGGTCGGATCCTCGCCCGTGGCAGTCGGGTCGTGGCGCATGACGCCGGAATCGCCGAGCGCACCGTCCTGATCGAGTTCGACAGCTTCGAGCAGGCCGTCGCGGCGCACGAGAGTGCGGCCTACCAGGAGGCGCTGGTCGCCCTCTCCGACGGCGTCGAGCGCGACTTCCGCATCGTCGAAGGCATCGACTGACCGAGGTCCAGTCGGAGGTCGAGGGCCTCGCGCCGGATCGTGCCGATTACTCGCTCGCAGTGGACATTCACGCGCGGCGCCCGAGATGCGCTGAGCAGCACCTCGGTGTCCTCGGCTTCGAAGACGGCGTCGAACGCGTCGGTGTACTTGCTGTCGCGGTCGCGAAGAACGAAGCGCAGCGACTCGACGCGGGTGCCGAGGTCGGCGGCGAGATTGCGGGCCTGCTGGGTCGCCCACTGCGCGGTGGGGTGGGCGGTGACGCCGGTGACGTGGAGCCTGCGGGTGCCGTGCTCAAGGA
>NZ_JBSFCW010000066.1:0-13129 GCF_053593595.1 Streptomyces sp. NPDC002206 | reverse complement strand
ACACCCTCCTCAGGGATGCAAGAGAATTCCCCCCACCACCCGAGATCGCCGTCCGTCGCACAACCTCATACGACGGGTACTGCCCGTGGGTATTCCCAGCACCTACCGCGTCCGCCAGGTGGTACAGTGCAAGCGGCACGTGTGTAACGCCCCGATTCGGGCGCCGGTGCCGATTCTCCTCCTGTCGCTGCTCCGTTCGTTCTTTCCTGACCGGCGACGCAGCTTCCCGCACCACCTTCCTCCAGTCCGGTACGGACTTTCCTGCCCGTCGTCCGGGGCGTGATTCCACCGCCCTTCGCATCCGCCGGGCCCCTTCATTCGCCATGTCCGCGAAAGGACCACCCCGCATGACCACCACCCTCAAGCACCCTCTTGACCAGCAACAACTCCCCACGAACGTGGTCGGAGTCCTCGACCTGACGCACCAGGGGCACGGCGCGCTGCGCACCGACGGCGGCCACCCCTCCCCCGCCGACGTCCAGGTGCCTGCGGCCCTCGTCCGCCGGCACGGCCTGCGCCGGGGCGATCTCATCGAAGGCCTCTGCGACCGGCCGCGCGCCCTGTCAGCGGTCGAGCGGATCAACGGCCGCTCCCCGCAGGCGCTGAGCGGCCGGCCGCACTTCGCCGATCTCACCCCGCTCCACCCCGGGCAACGCCTGCGCCTGGAGACACCCGGCGGCAGCCCGGCAACCCGCATCGTCGACCTCGTCGCCCCCGTCGGAAAGGGACAGCGCGGGCTCATCGTCGCCCCGCCCAGGACCGGCAAGACAGTGCTGCTGCAGCAGATCGCCGCCGCCGTCGCAGCCAACCATCCCGAGTGCCATCTCATGGTGGTGCTGCTCGACGAGCGCCCCGAAGAGGTCACGGACATGCGCCGTTCCGTACGCGGCGACGTCCTCGCCTCGACGTTCGACCGGCCCGCGAAGGAGCACATCGCACTCGCCGAACTCGCGGTCGAACGCGCCAAGCGGCTCGTCGAGCAGGGCCAGGACGTGGTGATCCTGCTCGACTCGCTCACCCGGCTGTGCCGGGCCCACAACAACGCGGCGACCGCCGGCGGCCGCACCCTCAGCGGCGGCGTGGACGCCGCCGCCCTGCTCGGCCCCAAGCGACTCTTCGGCGCCGCACGCCGCACCGAGGAGGGCGGCTCGCTGACCATCCTCGCCACCGCGCTGGCGGACACCGGGTCCCGCGCCGACGACTACTTCTTCGAGGAGCTCAAGAGCACCGGGAACATGGAACTCCGGCTGGACCGCGCCCTGGCGGACAAACGGATCCACCCAGCCGTGAACATTCCGCAATCCGGCACCCGCCGTGAGGAACTGCTGCTCCCCGCCGCCGAACTGACCGCCGTACGAGGGCTGCGGCGCGCGCTGCACACGAGGGACCCGCAGGCGATGCTGGAAGTGCTGCTGGACAGGATCCGGCAGACCCCTGACAACGCGGCCTTCCTCCGCCGGATCCACGGCACCGTGCCCGACGCCTGAGTCCTCCCGGCAGGCACGGTGGCACGCGCATAGCATGACGTGTTCACGTACCAGTACAGGGAGAGCAGGCACATGGAATTCCGCCGACTCGGCCGCAGCGGTCTGACGATCAGTGAGATCGCCTACGGGAATTGGATCACCCACGGCTCCCAGGTGGAGGAGGACGCGGCCGTCGCCTGCATCCGGGCCGCCCTGGACGCCGGAATCACCACCTTCGACACCGCGGACGTCTACGCCGAGACCCGCGCCGAGGCCGTTCTCGGCCGGGCGTTGAAGGACCAGCGCCGCGAGAGTATCGAGATGTTCACCAAGGTCTACTTCCCGACCGGCCCCGGGCACAACGACCGCGGTCTGGGCCGCAAGCACATCCTCGAATCGATCGACAACTCGCTGCGCCGGCTGCAGACCGATTATGTGGACCTGTACCAGGCACACCGCTACGACCACAGCACGCCGCTGGAGGAGACCATGGAGGCGTTCGCCGACGTGGTCCGCTCCGGCAAGGCCCTCTACATCGGCGTCTCGGAGTGGACGGCGGACCAACTGCGCGCCGGACACGGCCTGGCCCGCGAGCTGAACATTCCGCTCGTCTCCAACCAGCCGCAGTACTCGGCTCTGTGGCGGGTCATCGAGGGTGAGGTCGTGCCCGCGTCCGAGGAGCTCGGCATCGGTCAGATCGTCTGGTCGCCGATCGCCCAGGGCGTGCTGACCGGCAAGTACAAGCCGGGGGCGCAGCCACCGGCCGGTTCGCGGGCGACGGACGACAAGGGCGGGGCATCGTTCGTCGCCGGGTGGCTCCGCGACGACGTCTTGGAGCGGGTCCAGCAGCTGGGGCCGCTTGCGGACCAGGCCGGTCTGAGTTTTGCTCAACTGGCCGTCGCCTGGGTACTGCAGAACCCCAACGTCTCCGCCGCGATCATCGGTGCCTCCCGGCCCGAGCAGGTCACGGAGAACGTGAAGGCAGCAGGCGTGAAGTTCGACGCGGATCTGTTGAAGGCCATCGACGACGTACTGGATCCGGTGGTGGAGCGCGACCCGGCGCTGACCGCGGGCCACGAGGGCAACGACTGAGCCGGCCGGTCACGGCTCCGGGAGGCCGGTGACCGCTGTCCGGCGGTCATCGGCCTCCCGCACGGGGCGACGGGGCGGCGTGTCGGCGCCCGGGCCGTGTCACAAGGGCCTGGTCCCATGGGTCACTTGTACGACACGGAGCGACGGAGGAAAGTGACCGATGGACGAGCAGGAGCTTCTGGCGGCCCGCTTCGAGGAGCACCGGCCCCGGGCAGTGGCCTCCCGGATGCTCGGTTCGGCCGCCGAGTCCGACGACGCCATCCAGGACACCTGACTGCGGCTCACCCGTACCGACGTCGGCGACGTGGCGAACCTCGGCGGATGGCTGACGACGGTCGTCGCCCGGGTCTCCCTCGAAATGCTGCGCAGCCGCGACACCCGCCGTGAGGATCCGTGGGAATCGCATCTGCCGGGGCCCGCCGTGGGCCACGACGTCGGCATCGGGCCCGACGAGCAGGCGGAGCTCACCGACTCGGTCGGCCTGGCGCTGCTCGTGGTGCTGGACACGCTGTCGCCCGCGGAACGTCTGGCGTTCGTGCTGCACGACATGTTCGCCGTGCCGTTCGACGAGATCGCCCCCATCGTGGAACTCACCCCGGCCGCGACCCGGCAGCTCGCCGACCGTGCGCGCCGGCGTGTGCAGGGCACGGTCCCGGATCCCGGGACCGACATGGCCCGTCGGCGCGAGGTCGTCGACGCGTTCCTGGCCGCGTCGCGCGGCGGCGACTTCGAGGCGCTGCTGGCCTTGCTCGACCCGGACGTCGTACTCCGCGTCGACCCCGCGGTGGCCCTGTCGGGCGCGGCCGGGGCGGTGGGGGCCGCTGCGGTCGCCGGCACGTTCGCAGGGCGTGCCTCGGCAGCACAGCCCGCCCTGATCGACGGGCTTCCCGGCGCCGTCTGGGCCCCGGGCGGAAGGCCGAGGGTCGTCATCGGCTTCACTATCGAGGCCGGGCGGATCGTCTCGATCGACCTCGTCGCGGACGCCGACGACCTCGGCCGGATGGATCTGCGGATCCGCGACGTATGACAGAGCTGCGGCCCGCCGCTCCCCCTGGCGAGAGACCGGCAGGCCCCGTCACTCCCCCTGGCGAGGGAGCGGCGGGGTCTGCGCTTGTCACTGCGACGGAATTCGGTCCGTCGGTGGTATGACCCGCGGCGCCGGAGGAATGTGACCGCAGAGGGAGACCCGTCCCGGATCAGCCTCGGGCGGTCAACGACGCGGTGTGCTGGCGGACCTGTTCCGGGGTGAGATAGGAGTCCGTGTACTCGAAGTCGCGCAGCGTGGCCGGCTTGCGGGCCTGGAATCCGGTGCGTACGAAATCGTCACCGGCGATGGCGTTGAGCATCCAGTTCGTCATGACCCGTGCCTTGGCCACATTGGTCCGCATCGCCGACCAGTGGTAGCCGCGGGCCACGGCCTGCGCGGCCATCCCGTGCATCTCGACGCCGAGCGGCTTGGAGACCGCGTCCTTGCCGCCGAGGTCCACAACGAGCCCGAGATCCCTGTGTTCGTACGGCTTCAGGGGCTGGTGGCGGAGTGTGGCGATCAGATTGTCGGCGAGCCTGCGGCCCTGCCGCATGGCGTGCTGCGCGGTGGGCGGGCAGACCGCGCCGTCGCCCTTGACCAGGTCGGGTACGGCGGCGGCGTCGCCGAGCGCGAAGACCCCGTCGAAGCCCGGCAGGGTCATCTCCGGGGTCACTGCCAGACGCCCGCGTACGGTCTCCGCGCCGAAGGTGGCGACCAGCGGACTCGCGGTGACACCGGCCGTCCAGATCAGCGTGCGGCAGGGCAGCACCCGGCCGTCGGTGAGCGTCACCTTGTCGGGCCCCGCCTCGGCGACCGACACTCCGAGCGATACGTCGATCCCGCGTTCGCGCAGCACCTCCAGGGCGCTGAGCCCGAGCTTGTCCCCCAGCTCGGGCATCAGCTTCGGGGCGATGTCGATCAGATGCCACTTGATGAGCTTCGGGTCCAGCCGGGGGTAGTACCGGACGGCACTTGTGGTGAGCCGCTGCAGACAGGCCGCGGTCTCGGTGCCCGCGTATCCGCCGCCGACCACCACGAACTGCAGCCGAGAGGCCCGCTCGTCCTCGTCGTGGCTGGCGTCCGCCAGGTCCAGCTGTGCGATCACGTGGTCACGTACGTAGGCGGCCTCGGCCAGTGTCTTCATCCCGCGGGCATTGTCGAGCAGGCCGGGGATGTCGAAGGTGCGCGTGACACTGCCGGGGGCAAGGACGATGTAGTCGTACGATTCGTCGACGATCTCGTCGGTGATCTTGCGGATGACGCAGATCTTCGCCGTCGTGTCCACGCCGATCGCCCCGCCGGGGATGATCCGGGTGCGGTGCCGACGGCTGCGGCGCAGCGACACCGCGACCGACTGCGGTGTGAGCACGCCCGACGCCACCTGCGGCAGAAGTGGCAGGTACAGCTGGTACGAGAACGGGGCGACGAGCGCGACGTCCGCCTCACCGGGTTTGAGTGCGCGCTCCAGACGGCGTACGCACTCGACCCCGCCGAATCCGGCGCCGACGACGAGAATCCTGGGTCGTGCCACGGTGTTCGTCCCTTCTCGGGTCTGCGCGGGCGCCCGTTCTCCTGCCCGGTCACACGCGCCCATCACCCACCATCCTCACGAACCGGGTCCGAGTTCGCCTGCTGAGGGCGGCAGAACGGACGAGCGCCCGGTGTCAGCGGGTCAGCAGGGTGAGCGCCGTGCAGGTACCGCTGACCGCGCCGGCGGTGACGACTGCGGCCGTGACGCAGCGCGCCCTGAGCCTGCGGTAGCGGTCGTTGTACTCGCCGCGCAGTTCGATGGACCGGGCGGCGATACGGGCCAGCATCGCCCGGGATGCGGCGACACGGTCCGCGGTGTAGACACGGGCCACGTCCTCACACTGGGTGGTGGTGAGCCAGGGCAGCTCGTCGGTGAAGCGGACGGCCAGTCTGCGCGCCTCCTCGACCTCGGCGCTCCACAGCAGATAGCCCTCCATCTGCGCCAGTCCGCGGGCGCTCTCCTTGTCGGGGTCCACTCGTTGCTCCTTCCTCCTCGTCATCGGGCTGCCGCACTCACGCCTGCCGGTCCCCGGGGGTCGCGGGCGTGGCGCCGGGATGGTGGGCGCCCTCGTCGAGGGTCCGTACCGAGGGGTGATGCAGGTCGAACGCCGGGGATTCGGAACGGATCCGCGGCAGCGTGAGGAAGTTGTGCCGCGGCGGCGGGCAGGAGGTCGCCCATTCCAGCGAACGGCCGAAGCCCCACGGGTCGTCCACCTCGACCTTCTTGCCGTACTTGGCGGTCTTCCACACGTTGTAGAAGAACGGCAGCATCGACAGGCCGAGCAGGAACGAGGAGATCGTCGAGACCGTGTTCAGCGCAGTGAAGCCGTCGGCGGCGAGATAGTCCGCGTAACGACGCGGCATGCCCTCGGCACCGAGCCAGTGCTGCACCAGGAACGTGCCGTGGAAGCCCACGAACAGCGTCCAGAACGTCATCTTGCCGAGCCGCTCGTCCAGCATCTTGCCGGTGAACTTCGGCCACCAGAAGTGGAATCCGGCGAACATTGCGAAGACCACGGTGCCGAAGACGACGTAGTGGAAATGCGCGACGACGAAGTACGAGTCCGAGACATGGAAGTCCAGCGGGGGCGAGGCCAGGATGACACCGGTCAGACCGCCGAAGAGGAACGTCACCAGAAAGCCGATGGCCCAGAGCATCGGTGTTTCGAAGGACAGCGATCCCTTCCACATCGTGCCGATCCAGTTGAAGAACTTCACACCGGTCGGTACCGCGATGAGGAACGTCATGAACGAGAAGAACGGCAGCAGCACACCACCGGTGACGTACATGTGGTGCGCCCACACGGTCACGGAGAGGCCCGCGATGGCGATGGTGGCGCTGATCAGGCCGATGTAGCCGAAGAGCGGCTTACGGCTGAAGACAGGGACAATCTCGCTGACGATTCCGAAGAACGGCAACGCGATGATGTACACCTCTGGATGGCCGAAGAACCAGAAGAGGTGTTGCCAGAGCAGTGCGCCGCCATTGGCCGCCTCGAAGACGCGCGCCCCGAACTTGCGGTCCGCCTCCAGCACCAGAAGTGCCGCCGCCAGCACCGGGAAGGCCAGCAGGACCAGCACACCGGTCAGTAGCACGGTCCACACGAACATCGGCATCCGGAACATCGTCATACCGGGTGCGCGCAGGCAGATGATCGTGGTGATGAAGTTGACCGAGCCGAGGATCGTGCCGAAGCCGGAGAAGGCCAGACCCATGATCCACATGTCGCTGCCGATCCCTGGCGATCGAACCGCGTCGGTCAGTGGGGAGTAGGCGAACCAGCCGAAGTCCGCGGCGCCGTTCGGGGTGAGGAAGCCGGCCACCGCGATGATCGAGCCGAAGAGGTACAGCCAATACGCGAACATGTTCAGCCGCGGGAACGCCACGTCGGGCGCACCGATCTGCAGCGGCATGATCCAGTTCGCGAACCCGGCGAACAGCGGCGTCGCGAACATCAGCAGCATGATCGTGCCGTGCATCGTGAACGCCTGGTTGAACTGCTCGTTCGAGACGATCTGCGTGCCGGGACGGGCCAGCTCGGCGCGCATGACGAGAGCCAGCACGCCGCCGACGACAAAGAAGGAGAACGACGTGACCAGGTACATCGTGCCGATCGTCTTGTGATCGGTGGTGCTCATCCACCTGACGACGATGTTTCCCGGCTCCTTGCTGCGTACCGGCAGCTCGTTCGCGTACGACTCCTCTGTCTCGTCCGCCCCTGCTGTGCCCATCGTCGTCACTACGACGCTCCTTCGATCGGTCCTTCGCGGGTGGGCTCGGCACCCGGCAGGGCGCCGCTTCCACCGGGGGCGGCCGGCGGCCCCCCGGAGCCTCGCGCCAGTTTCCAGCTGCAGCAAACCAGCCATGGGGGCGACATGTGCGGCCCGGCGCCCGCCGGGGCGGGACATTCACCCGTCAGGGCGTGCTGACCCACATGCAGCTGCGCGCACCTCATCGCGACACTCAACACACAATGAGAAAAGCTGAGTTGAAGCACCCTCGCGCAGATGTACGATTGCGCCACCGCCGACGGACGGGCGGTGGCACAGTCACATGATCAGCGGCGAGCGGTCTCGGCAGCCGGCAGGTGGCGCCCCGACCCGGCGATCAGCCGGTGGACACGCCCTCGTCGAGGAGCAGGACCGTACCTAGGTCCGTCAGGCGGTCCGCGATGTCGGGGCGTTCGCCGAGGCGTCCGGTACGGGCCGCGTTGTCGACCGTGGTGAGCATCGCGTTCACAATGATCTTGGCCTCGGCCGTGTCGAGTCCCGGCCGGACCTCGTCGAGCAGGCGGACCCACAGCGCCAGACAGCCCCGCCGCGCCTGGCGGGACGCCTTGCGTTCCTTCTCGGGGAGCTGGTCCGACCCCCGGCCAGGACGCCGATCAAGTGGCTCTGGTTCAGGGCGAATTCGATGTACGAGCGGCGCAGTGCGTCGAGGCTCCCGCGTGGGCCCGTGGCGTTCTCCAGCGTCCGCGCGGCGGCCGCCCTGCGCTGCTCGCCGCCGCGAGCACAGCGGCGACGAGCAGATCCGTGTTCGGCGCCACCGAGACGATCACCCCCGAGGAACTGGCCGAGGCCTCCGAGCGCGTCACACCGGCGGCTCCGGCTTCGACTTTGAAGCGGTCGGCAAGCCGGGCACCCTCCGTGCCGTGTACGACGCCACCCGTCCGGGCGGGACGGTCTGCCTGGTCGGCGCCGGCTCCGCACCGACGAGAGCGGCCTGAGCATGGCCGAGCTGGTCCTCAACGAGAAGGCGGTTCTCCCGTCCTCCTACGGCGACAACAACGTCCGCCGCACCTTCGCCGAGATCATCGACCTGTGGCGTGCGGGCCGTATCGACCTCGACTCGGTGATCACGCACCACGTGCCGCTGACGGACATCAACGAGGCGATCCGGCAGATGCACACGGGTGAGGCGCTGCGTACCGTCATCGACATCGTCTGAGCCCCGGGCTCCCACCGCTCCGCACGACCCGCCGGGGCCCGCACCACCGGGCCTCCGGCGCCTGCACCATGCGCCACATCGTGTTCAACGTGGCGCGGGAGGCCCGTACTGCACCCGCTGCAACACTGACGAACGCCACTGCGAGGCCCCCGTTTCCCTGAGGACCGGGGGGCCTCGCAGTTGGTGGAGATCCTCGTCGGACGCGTCAGCCCTCAGGCACCAGCGCGTCAACGCTGTCGGCATCGAGGCCGGCCTCGGCCGGCAGCGCCCCCGCACTGCTCCACACCACCAACGAGCCGTCCGATTGATCGACTACACCACGACAGCGATGAGCCGGCGAGCGGCGGCGTCGGTACGGGCGACGTCATGGGTCACCAGGCGGTCCTGGCACAATCCGCGCAGGCCGGAGGCGAGCAGCGTGGCTCCTGCCCACGCCTGCTGTGGCGGGTGACCCAGCCGGACGTAGGCGGCGGCGATCGGGGCGATCATGATCTCGACGGTGTCGGCAGCGAGCTTGCCGTACTGCTCCGGATCGGTGGCGCCCAGGCTGAGCAGTTGCACCAGCATGCGGAACGCCCCGGACTGCTCCCCGACGTTGATCGCTTCCCACAAGGCGTGGGCGGCCTTGCGCAGGCCGGCGCTGTCGTGGACGTCGTCGAACATCGCGCGGGTGTCAGGACGGCTGGCGGCCAACGCCTGGGCCAACAGGTTCTCGCGACTGCCGAAGTAGTACAGAAGCATGCGTTTGGTGGTGCCGACGGCCTCGGCGAGCTGGCTCAGCGACGTCAGCGCGAGACCGTGGTGCTGGAGGTGGTGCACAACCTGCTTCAGCAGTTCGGCACGCTTTTCGGCATTGACGGGGCGAGGCACGTTTTTGACTGTACCGGCCGGTACGCGTATGGTCCACAAATTGTAGATGTGCCGATCGGTACGTTAACGGAATCGCGGCATGGCGATGGCCAGGTGCGGGGAACGGAGAGGGGTGCCATGGAGCTGGTAGCACCGCGAGTGACGGTCGCGGGGGGTGGGCTCGGAGGACGCGGTCCCGCGGTCTTCCTCCAAAGGTCCGGGATCAGCGCCGACAGCTCCGCGCAGGCCGTGGAGGCGAAGCAGGCCAGCGTCGTGAGGGCGCTGCCCGACCGCGAAACGCGGCCGGTGGAGGAGCGCAGCTCGGGTACCGACGAACTGATCCACCGGCACTGGCGCGGCGGCGGTGGCCTCGCCACACATCCAGTCGGCAACAGGTCCCACGAGCACTGTGACGTGGCTCACCGTGGCGTCCAAGGAGTGGGGCTGTGAAACACCGCATCGAGCGCCCTCGGGGCATACCCCTGGCCAGGACTCTGGCCGAGACCCTGATGTTCCCGACGGTACTCTTCCTCGCCCTTCTGTTCTGCTTCCCCACGGCCTTTCACGAGCCTCAGCCGAACCACGCGAAGGTCGTGGTCGCCAACCGCGTCCTGGAAACCGGAGTCGACGCCGCTCTGCAACAGAAGCACCCCGACTGGTTCGATGTCAGGGCCGTGGCAGACGCCGGAGAAGCCCGCCAGGCGGTGCTGGACCGCGACGCAGTGGCAGGCTTCGTCGCCGAGGGCAGACATGCTGTGCTGTACGTGGCCGAGGCCAACGGGCTGCCTCTCGAGCGGGCGCTGACCAAGGGCTTCACCCAGCTTGCGACGCACAACCACCAGAGGCTCACGGTCACGGACGTGGCCCCCACCGTGAGCAAGGACTTGAATGCCACGACCCTGGTCTACTTCGGAGTCGCCTGGAGCGTCCCCGGCTACATACTCGCGACGACCCTGCTGCGGGCGGTGACCTTCAACCGTCGCAAGAAACTGATGATGATCGTGGGCGTCTCCGCCTTCTTCAGTGCCGTGGGCTTCTTCGTCGGAGTAGGGCTGGACTACTTCCCCAACAACTCCTCGGTCCTGGCGATCGCCTTCTTGCTCACCACGGCGGTGGCCACGTTCGCCTACGGCGTGGCGCCTTTCACCAAGCAGTTCTTCCCCATGGTGGGCATGGGCCTGTACATCGTCCTGAGCGTTCCCTCCAGCGGCGTGGCTCCAGTCCCGCTGCTGCCGACGTTCTTCCAGGACCTGCACGTCGTCATGCCGCTGGGCAACGCGGTGGACGCCCTGAGGGGAGTCCTGTACTTCGACAATGCGGGGGTGCTCGAGCCGGTCCTCGTGCTGTGCACGTGGATCACAGTGGGTATGGCCCTGATGGGCCTCGACGCGTGGCGGCACCACCGCCTCGCCGCACGACGGGGCGCGGAGGACGAGCAGGAGGACATTCCGGAGCCGCCGGTGGAGGACCCGTCCGTGGAGGCGCCCACGCCTACCGCGCTTCCGGCCCACCGCCACCACTTCGGCGAGCCATTGCCGATGCTGGAGGGCACCGTCCGCAACGACGAGCAGCAGCCCGTCCGCCACGCCGCGGTGACTGTCATGGACACCAGCGGCCGGCAGTTGGTGCGGACCTCGACGAACGCGCAGGGCGAGTATGCCGTGACCGGTCTACCCGAGGGATATATCAGCGTTGTGGTCTCGTACCCCGGCCGAAATCCGGTGGTCCACCAGAAGCTGCTGCAGTCCGGTGTGGCCGTCCGGGCCGACTTCAGCATGCATGACCGGCGCAACGGGGCGCCACCTGACGTGCTGTCCAACGGGACTGGTCAGACAACGATTCGTGGGTGAGTCAGTCGGTCAGGCCGTGACGGGTTCGAAGCTGCTGGTGCAGGTCCTGGTGTTCGGCTGCGGATACGAGCGCGTCACTGACGAGCACTGCCCGGCAACCACCTCTGCACCGCCGCCGGGACGAGTGGATCACGCTCGAAGTGATGGAGGAGCTGAGGCTGCTCGTTCTGTCCGCCCACGCCCCCATGATCGGCCTCGAGCTTGACGCCCCGACGCGCTCAACTTCCCGCTGCGCAGCCCCCGGTCGAGCCATGCGACGATCCGGGACCGGCCCGCCGCCAGAGCTTCCTCAGCACGCTCGGCAACCTTGACGTCCAGGCAGGCCCTGGCACAGACCTCTGCGATGCCCGACCCCATCAGGCCGCAGCCCACGACCCCGATCCTGCTGAATCAACGCCTGCCTGGATGTCCTCTCTGGAGGCAGCTCGCGGCTGCCGGTGATGTCCGGGTCGTCCGGCTTCCCGGGGACCGGTTCACTGCCAATCGGCGCGCCCTACCGGGTCGCAGAGTTCGAGGACGAGCTCCCCGGAATCCGGGTCGGCGCCGGTGACGGGGCGCACCCGCGCGCCCACATACACCAGATGCGGTGCGGTACCCACGACCTGGCATCGGAACACGAAGCCTTCGGGCAACCGGACCAAGGACTCGTTGCGAGCAGCCTCGGTGTAGCGGTGCACCACGCTGGACCGCACGACGACACCCAGACCGTCGCTGCGTACGGAGTCCAGATCGCTCGACGCGCACACCGGACACAACAGCCGCCGGAACGACGCCGTACCGCACCAGCGGCAGAGCTGGTAGATCAGTCCGGCTTCACCCGGCGCCGTCGGCGCGGCACTACTTGCTGAAACTGAATGGGACACGTCTCGACCCCTTGGACTCGGCTCGGGTGCGTCGGCGCCGTGCTTCGACGCAGACGCACCATATGACACTGAGTGCCGAGAGGTAAAGGTACTGAGTACCTATGCCAAGGTCAGTCCTCGGCGAGGGCCGACTCGACCTTCTGCACCACGCGCCACATGGGCGTGCCCTTGGCGGCGACCACCACGACGACATCGTCGCCCGCGGCCGGCGTGGCGACGCCTTCGGCTGCGGCACCCCAGACCCGCTGCACGACCCCGAGGGCGTGGTCCACCGCAGCCTCCGCGTCCCCCTTGCCGCCCGAACGCAGCCACGACCGCAGGCCGTTGTTGTGCGCGGCGACCACGGCCGCGGCAATCACCTCGGCGTGCAGCGGGCCGTCCGGGGTGCCGGCACAGCGGCCGCGGAGATACTCGGCCAGCGTGCGTTCGTAGCGGCGGACCACGGACAACTCGTAGGTCCGCAGGCCCGGAACCTCCCGCGTGAGGTGGTAGCGCTGGACGGAGAACTCCGGATTCGCGGCGTACATCCGCAGCACGAGCCGGGCCGCGTCGCACACCGTGGCCACCGGGTCGCCGTCGTCGGCCGCCTCCAGAAGCGCAGTCATATCGGCGAGACAGCGCTCGTGGTCGGGGAAGACCACGTCCTCCTTGGAAGGGAAGTAGCGGAAGAACGAACGCCGCCCGACCCCGGCCCGCGCGACGATGTCGTCCACCGTCGTCCGCTCGAAGCCCCGTTCCAGAAAGAGCTGGAACGCCGCCTCTGCGAGCACCTCCCGCATGGGTGGCTTCTTCACTGGTCTGCGTGCCTCGGTCATGCCCGGAACCTAACACCAACTGCAACCATTCGACACTACGTACCTTTACAGAGGGTACTGAGTACCATATGGTCGACTGAGGAACCACACCCAGGTAGGAGAGCCGGCGTGAGCTTGAGGATCGTTGTCTGTGTGAAGTACGTGCCCGACGCCACCGGTGACCGGCATTTCGCCGATGACCTGACGCTG
>NZ_JBSFCW010000065.1:0-17099 GCF_053593595.1 Streptomyces sp. NPDC002206 | reverse complement strand
CACCGCCTCGTAGAAGGCCTTGGTCCGGTCGATGTCGGAGACGGGCAGCACGATCATTTCGAGTTTCAGATCCATGGGGATGTCCTTGTTTCTTGGCGTCGGTGAATTCCACACATCCGTGCGTCACCGGTTCAACTGGTGATTGCGGCCACCGGGGCGACAGACGCGGCCCTGGCTCGCTGTGATGGACGGCCGGGATGGGCGGTGGGGTGGCTCATCCTGCGGTTCAACCTGACAGGAAACCTATCCGACACTTAAATCGTGTGCAAGTAAAACTTGGGAACTGAGAGTGTGGCAAAGGAAACATCCGGCGGCGCCCCCGGCCTCCGGGCCCGGCCGCCCCGGACGCGGCCGGGCCCGGGCCCGGGGCGGGGGCGGGGGCCGGGGCGGGGGTGGGGCGGGGGCGGGGCCGGGGCGGGGGCGGGGGTGGGGTGCACCATGGGCAGCCGCCGACGCAGCCGGTGCATGCGGGGCCTTCGGGGAAGCTTCTGCGAGGCGGTCATCCTGCGGTTCGAGCCCGGCGGCGCCGACACGGCGTCCGGAGTTCCAGCGCTCCGGAGGGCCGCTTCTCCCGCGGCCCACGGTTTCGACGGGAGGCGTACCGTCTCGCCCGCATCGCCGATCAGCATGTCGAGCCCGCCCGCTGCGGCGACGGCGCCTTCGGCCGGGCCGGTCCGTCACGGCGGGAGCCAGGTGAAGATCCACCGGAAGATCCTCGAAGGCGTGGAGGGATGCGGGCCACGCGGGCACCGGGTGGCCGCGACGGGCCCGGCTCGAGGGTGCCGCCGACGAACAGGATCCTGGAAGCTCCGCCCGCCGGCCGCCTGCGGTGCCGAGCCATCGGCGAGCAGGCCCCCGCTCGAGCTCGACCTGCAGTTGAGCTCGACCTGCGATTGAGCTCGACCTGTACTTGAGCTCGACCCGCGATTGCACCGCACCGGACCGGCCGTCGGCCGGTTGTGTTTTCGCGGGCCGGCGGCGGGCGAAAACCGGCGAGGCCCGATCCCACCTATTAAGTGTGCACAATATAATGTTGAGCATGTAAGTTTTGGAGTATGCTAACTATGCGTGAAAGATTCGCGCGGAGGAGGAGTCGTGATGAGCAAGATCGAGACGGGTGCCGGACAGAGTGACGCCGCTGAGGTCAGCCTGCTCCTTGAGGACCAGATGTGCTTCGCCCTGTACGCAGCGCAGCGCGCGGTGACCAATCGCTACCGCCCACTGCTGGAGGAGCTCAATCTGACCTACCCCCAGTACCTGGTGATGCTGGTGCTGTGGGAGCACGGCGCCCTTCCCATCAAGACCCTGGGCACGCTTTTGCAGCTCGACTACGGCACCTTGACCCCGCTGCTCAAGCGCCTGCAGGCTCACGGGTTCATCCGGCGCGAGCGCCAGGCGAGCGACGAGCGCTCGGTGCAGATCACCCTCACCGAGCAGGGAACCGAGCTCCGCGAGCGCGCTCTCACCGTCCCCGTCGCCATGGGGGAAGCCGTCGGCCTCGGCCCTCGGGAGATCGAGGATGCCAAGTCCTTCCTCGAGCGCCTGACAGCCAACCTCTCCGCAGCCTGACCCGGCTGCCGCCCGTCGCCGAATCGCCGCCCCGTCCACGCTCGAGCATCCACCGCCGGTCCGCCACCTGCGCTTCGCGCTCCGGCATCAGCCGGGACCGTGAGGTCCGGCGCAGCTGCCACTGGAGCAGCCGGGCCACGTGTCTCGCCGAGCGACGGGCACGCCTGCTCAGCTCAGGAGCCTGTTTCCAAGGTGACGTCGCCCCGAGCCCCGCGGTGAGAGAGCCGCATCACCCGGTGCCGGCTCCCCCGTGCTCCCCGCTCCCCCGCGCCCGGCCCGCGCTCCGGCGCGGTGGGCTGCTGCAGGCGGATGTTCCGAGGTCCGGCCACGTACATCCCGCTCTCGAGCTCGGTGTCGCTGACGGGGACGACGTCGCGGTGGCGTCCGCCGTGTGTCCACACGCCGCGCTCCGCGACAACGCCCACCAGCACATGCGCGAGTGGGCTGTCGCGCGAACCGTCCGGCACAGGCTTCTCCCCCGGCCCGCTGCGCCCGCTCCTGGACGGCCACCGGACCGGCGAGAGACCGATGCCGCTCGCCCGCACGAAGGCACGGGCGGTGGCCATGGCCCCGGGTGGCGACGGCGGGCCGGCGCAGGAGGTCGCAGGCGGTGGCGATCTCCTCGGCTGTGAGCCCGGCGGCCTCGCCGATGGCGGGGCATCGGCGAGGATGCGTTCGCGCATCGCGGCACCCCCTCGCAGAGGGGCACCCCGACGACCTGCCCTTGGCCGGCCGGCGCCGGCGTGTGCTTAAGGCCGTTGACCTCCGGGCAGCGGCCGTGAGGGTCGCCAGGTCGACCGCCTCGAGCGGTGGCCGGTACACGCCGGTCACCGTGCAGGAGGCGGCGTGACAGGGGAAGCGCAACCGGTCGCCCACGGGCAAGGACAGCCACGCTGTCCCTTTTCTGCTGATTTGGTGTGGCAGGTCACAGGAAGTGCTTCCGCTCTCGTCGCAGCGCTGGTCAGGCGCATCGCACCCATGATCCATCACCTCTCCCACGAGCACATCACCCACGTGTAACTTGTACACGAGGTAATTTCGCTCTAGGGTTTTGGTGTGGCGCCGGACAGTCCGCATCCCGGAGCCGTCACTGATGTATCCGACAGGGAGATCACCGATGAACCGCAAGCTCAAGAGCCGCTCTTTCCGGACATACGCCGCCCTCGGGACCGCCGCCGGTGCGGCAGCGCTGGCCCTGATGGTCACCACGCCCGCCGGCGCCACCGAGGCGGCCGAGATCGCGTCTCCCCGCCCGGGCGCCAAGCCGCCGGTGGTGCTGGTGCACGGCTCCTTCGCGGACTCCTCCAGCTGGAACGGCGCCGTCAAGGATCTCAAGCGCTCCGGCATTGCGGTCATCGCGCCCGCCGACCCGCTGCGGGGCTGTACAGCAACGCCGACCAAAAGTGCGTACATCAACAGTGCGTACATACCGCACGACCGGACCGAAGCCCGTGAGCAAGCAACTACCCCTCGAGCCGGGGCCGCATCCCGACCGTGCGGGGAGGATGGATCCGCCAGACCCAGGCCGATGCGGGCGAGCGCGATGACCGGCTGACCACCGACGAACCGGAAGAACCGGCCCAGCTGCGGCAGGAGATGAACCGGCCGCACCGGGTCAACGAGGCCCAGCGCACCCAACGGAGCCCCGCGCATACTCATCCGCCCCTGGGACCCCGCCGAACGGCAGAACCGACTCGCCGCCCACGACCTCGGCCGGCTCACCGTCAACGGCCTCGCCGGCGAGCCGCCCCTTCGCCCAGCCTCTGTACCCCGCCTTCGACGCGCGGCAGCACGCGGCGTCGAACCTGCTTCGCCCGGCCCGGGCGGTACCTGTCCGGGCGGCGTTGTCACGTTGTTGGGTGCGTGGGTGTCTGACGGTGCGTCGGGGCGTGGTGGTGCCGGGTGCCGACCTGGGTTCAGGCCGCGGTGGGCAGGCCAGTGGCGCCGGTGATCTGATCCCAGATTGCGAAGCGGACGGTCATCTCGAGGCGGTGGTCGGGGGCAGTCATCAGGTGGCGGCGGGGCCGGAAGTGGGGTGATATGCCACTGAACGCGGACAGGAACCGCTGCGCTCCACCGACGGAACGAAAGCCTTTCATCGCCCGTTCGCGTTGCCTGGTGGGCTGGTGGGCTGGTGGCTGTTCTCGGCCCGGTTGTTCAGGCCCTTGTGCGAGCGGTGCTCGACTGACGGCATCGCCACGCGGTGGGCAGCGCCGTAGGAGCGGAGCTTGTCGGTGACGATCACCCGCGGCACCGCCCGGGTCTTCGTCATCAGACGGCGGAAGAAGCGCCTGGCCGCAGCCTTGTCCCGCCGGCTCTGGACGAGAATGTCCAGGACGTCGCCGTCCTGGTCCACAGCCCGCCACAGGTACTTCAGATCGCCGTTGATCTTGATGAAGACCTCGTCCAGGTGCCACTTGTCGCCGGGCCGGGGGCGCCTGCGGCGCAGCGCGTTGGCGTAGGCCTGCCCGAACTTCCGGCACCATCGCCGGACGGTCTCGTGGGAGACGATCACGCCGCGCTGGAGCATCAGCTCCTCGACCTCACGGAAGCTGAGCGAGAACCGGAAGTACAGCCACACGCAGTACGAGATCACCTCGACCGGGTACCGGTGACCCTTGTACGACGGCGACATGCCCTCCACGGACGATCCCCTCCACCAGCGATCAACCCGAAGATCATCTCACCCTGCCAGCCAACATGACAGCACCCGTGACAGGGTTCAGGGCCTGCTCGCACAGACAGCACTTCGGTCGAGGCGGCCATCCGCAGCGGACCCAATGCCTACATAGACCCGGCCGCATCCGGCCTGCTGCGCAGTAGTGCCGCGACGGTCACTTCATCCGCGTGGACGGCCCCGCTGGAGGAGCTCGCGCGGCACCTGGTCGCCGTCAACGACGGCATCACCACCACCTGGCTTGCGGACCACGACACCGAGGCTGCCAAGCAAGACCGCGGCCTTCACGGCCGCCGCGAGCCAGCTGCGGAGGACAGCGGGTCCAATCGCGACCTCGACCGTACCCGTAGGCATCCTCCGATTCCCACCTGTAAGAACAGCAGCCGATGTCGACAGAGGCAGACGAACGCAGGCCGGATCCGGCAGGCCGAGCTGGAGCATGAGTTGATGAGCGGCGCCGAGGCCTACGTGCAGATGTGGGAGCAGTCGCTGGCCTGGAACGGCTGAGCAAGAGCTCGGGGCCGGAACCCGCCCGGGCGGGTTCCGGCTGCCTCAGCAGACATGCTGTCTTTCGGGTCAGCCGTGGCTCTGCTTGGCCGGCCGTGGGTGTCGCCCGCACCGGTTCTTGTTCATCTGCCGGCACCAGATGCTCGTGCGATGACGGGAAGTGGGTTCGCGAGCATCGCCCAGCTGCGGGTACGTGGAGTGCGAAAAAGACACCCTGCACCTCCTTGTCCCAAGGGAGGTGCAGGGTGTCACCCGAGGCCGTCGGGCCCCCACGGCAGGGCGGCCTCGGAGATTGGGGGGTGTTCAGACCCGGGTGGATGTCTTGCGACGCGGGGTCTTCTCGTCGGTTTGCGGGTGCGCGGCAGGTTCGGCCGGAGCCGCGGCCGGCAGACGCGCGCCTTCGATGTCGACGTCCGGGAGCAGTCGGTCGAGCCAGCGGGGCATGCTCCAGGCACGTCGTCCGAGCAGGGCCATGGCGGCGGGCACGAGCGTCATGCGGACGATGAAGGCGTCGATGAACACGCCGATGGCGAGCGCGAAGCCGATGGCCTTGACGATCGGGTCCTCGTTGAAGATGAAGCCGCCGAAGACCGCGACCATGATCAGTGCGGCGGCCACGATGACCCGCGCGCTGCTGGAGACGCCCTGGGCGATCGCCTCGGCCGGATTCTTGCTGTGTTCGTAGTGTTCGCGCATCCGGCTGACGAGGAACACCTCGTAGTCCATGGCGAGACCGAAGAGCACGCCGGTGAGCAGGACCGGGAGGAAGCTGGTGACCGGTCCGGTGGCTGCCACGTTGAGCAGGCCGTTCAGGTGGCCCTGTTGGAAGACCCAGACGGAGGCACCCAGGCTCGCGCCGACCGAGAACAGGAAGCCGAGTGCCGCCTTGAGCGGTACCAGGATCGATCGGAAGGCGATGGCCAGCAGGATCAGCGCCAGGAGGACGATGACACCGATGAACAGGGGCAGTGCTTCGCCGAGCTTGCCGGCGACGTCGATGGCCATGGCCGTCTGTCCGGTGACATAGAGGGAACCGCCCGTGTCGGCGATCTTGGGGGCCTGGTCACGCATGCGGTGGACCAGATCGGTCGTGGCCTGAGCGTCGGGGCTCGACTTCGGGACCACTCCCATGACCACGACGCCGCCAGAGGGGCTGGGTACCGGGCGTGAGACGGCGGTCACGTTCTTGTCCGCGGCCAGCGCGCCGCGCAGCTGAGTCACGGTGGCCTGCCGCTGGTTCTGCGGGATGTGCTCGGTGTCCAGCACGGTGATGAGGGTGGCGTTGAAGCCGGGCCCGAAGCCCTCGGTGAGCAGGTCGTAGCTCTTGTGCTGTGTGCTGGCCTCGGGCTGTGAGGCGTAGCTGGGCAGGCCGAGACGCAGGTCACGGGCAGGCAGGGCAAGCGCCAGCAGTCCTACGATGCCGGCGAGCAGGACGAGGGCCGGCTTGCGGGTGACCGTACGCGCCCAGGCCAGGCCCCAGGCACCGGCGGTGCGGTCCTTGCGCTTGCTCTTCCGCTTGGGGCGGCGCGGGCGCATCCGCTCGCCGAACACTCCCAGTACCGCCGGAAGCAGGCTGATGGCGACCAGGACGGCGATCAGCACGGTCCCGGCGCCGGCCAGGCCCATGATCGTAAGGAACGGGATGCCGGTGATGGACAGTGCCGCCAGCGCGATGACGACCGTGGCTCCGGCGAAGACAACCGCGCTGCCGGCTGTGGCGGTGGCGCGTGCGATCGACTCCTCCCAGTCCATCTCGGGGTCGGAGAGTTGCTCGCGGTGCCGGGAGATGACGAACAGTGCGTAGTCGATCCCGACCGCCAGGCCGATCATCAGCGCCAGCACGGTCGCGGTGCCTGTCATCTGCACGAAGCCGGAGACGAACAGCGTGCCGAGCACGCCGACGGCCACGCCCAGGAGCGCGGTCACCAGCGGCAGTCCGGCCGCGACGACGGAGCCGAGCGCGACGGCAAGGATCACGAAGGCGAGGACGACGCCTACCAGTTCCGCCGGGCCTCCTGCCTTGGACTCCGGCAGCATGGCCGAGCCGCCGAGCTCGACCTGCATCCCGGCATCCCGGAGGGGCTGCACCACGGTGGACAGTTCATCCTTGGCGGACTGCTCGACCTTGGACGCTTCCTCAGCGAAACGGACATCGGAGTACGCGATAGTCCGGTCGGCCGAGACCGTACCGGCCGAGGTCGGCTGGGAGACGGTGATGACGCCGGGCGCCGACGCTGCCTTGCGGAGGACGGCGTCGAGCGCCTGCTGCTGCGCCGGGTCCGTGACGGTCTTCCCCTCAGGGGCGGCGACGACGATCCGTACGACGCCACCGGCGGCCGGGGGGAACTTCTCCTTCAGAAGGTCCTGCGCCCGCTGCGCTTCGACACCGGGGACCGTGAACTCCGTGGTCCTCTCTCCGTGAAGGGTCGCTCCCAGGCCTCCGACGACCGTGAGAAGGACGATCCAAGTGGCTATCACCCAGCGGCGGCGGCGAATCATCCAGCGCGCCCAGGCGTATAGGCGTGAGGCCATCGAACATTCCTAACCGGTCGAAATTCTGATCAATGGGAGCTGAAGGCGTATATGCGTGGTGGAGGAGTCAGAGCAGGTCCCCTCCACCACGCACTGCACAGTAACGCATTTTTACAGCTGACTGTAAATTAACTACCGGTGGTAAGCTTCTGCCATGACGGGTGCCAGCCTCAGGGAACGCAGCAAGGCTCGACGCAGGGAAGCGATCCTCACCGCCGCTTACGAGCTTTTCGCCGAGCGGGGCTTCGACGCCACGAGCATCGCCGACATCGCCGAAGCGGCCGAGGTCTCGCCGCGCACGGTCACGCTGTATTTCCCGACCAAGCTGGAACTGGCGATGGCGCACTTCAACGCATTCGTTGACCAGCTGGCCGCAGCGCTGCACGCCAGACCTGCCGGGCAGGGCATCCTCGACACCGTGGAGCAGTGGCTGCGCGAACAGGCGGAGTCCCCGGACAAGTTCGACGGGCTCTACGACCGGATGCTCCAGTCCAACCCTCAGCTCAAGGGGCTCTGCCGGGGCCGGCTGACCGACGTCGTCCAGGACGGTGCCCGACTCCTCGCCGAAGAACAGGGCTGGCGCCCCGACGATTTCGCCCCGCGCATCCTGGCGGCCACCGTGGCAAGCGTGATCGGTGAGCTGACGCACCGATCCGAGCCGGGTGATCTGGAGATCGCCATGACCTTCATCCGCGCCGCGGCCGCCACGCTGGAGCCCGGCTGATCCGACCCGGCTCCCCCACGTCGACTTCGACACCCCCTCCTAGCTGCAGTTCACCGAGGGCTACTTCCTCACCCGCGACGGCATGAAGTGGTTCTGGGACGCCTACACCACCGACCCCACCCAGCGCGCCGAACACCACGCCCCCTGCAGGCCACCCTCGACCAGCTCAAGGGCCTGCCGACGACCTTGGTCATCACCGACGAGGCCGACGTCCTGCGCGACAAGGGCGAGCAGTACGCCAACAAGCTCCGCGAGGCCGGCGTCGACGTCACCTCCGTCCACGTCGCGGGCATGGTCCACGACTTCCTCTTCCTGGACGGCCTCCGCGACACCCGCGCCGCCAACATCGCGCACTAGCTCGCCATCGACGTCCTCAGAACCGCACTCCACGACGACTGACACACCCCGTGCTTCTCTGCGCATGAAGACACGAAGCTGGGCCCGCCAGCGCCATTGCCAGCGGCGCCAACGGGCCCGGACTGCTTTCAGCCGAGCCACCGGCCCCGGCCTTTAAGGCCGACTCCGAAAGGCTCCTCCACGACTGCCCTGCTCTGCCTTGCAGCCTCACCGCCAGCCAACCCCGAAGGCCCCGCCCTATGCGGGAGCGGCGGCGAACAGTGCGTACGCGGAGACGCGGACCTGGGGCGACAGCGCCGGAGTGGAGGGCGCAGGGATGGACCAGGGTCAGATGCTGAGCGAGCTCGCGGCATCCCTCAGCGGCGGCAAGAGCATCGTGGTCCATGTAGTGGCGATATGGGCTGTCGCCAAGACGCCGACCCGTCGGGCGACCGCACACCGGGACGCCCCCCAGCAGGCTCCCGCGCGGCCCGCAGGCAGGCCGCGCGCAGGCCCCACGGTGACACGAGCCGCCCGTCTGCGACATACCCCACACCCCTCGATGTTTACGATGATTACATTCTTGCCCTAATGTGAGTGGTGCACACATCGTGAGTGATCGAGATGAAAGAGAGAACGGGATGACCAGCGAGCTGTTCTCGCCACTGACCCTGCGCTCCGGGCAGGTCCTGAAGAACCGGATCGCGAAGGCGGCCATGGAGGAGAACATGGCCGGCGACGGCCAGCTCCCCGACTGGCAACTGCTGTCGCTGTACCAGCACTGGGCCACTGGCGGCACCGGCCTGCTGATCACCGGCAACGTGATGGTCCACGCCGAGGCGCTGACCGGCCCCGCCGGCGTCGTGCTCGACGAGGATGCACCCCTGGAGCCGTTCGCCGACTGGGCGAAGGCAGCCAAGTCCGGCGGTGGTGCGATCTGGATGCAGATCAATCACCCCGGCCGCCAGGTGGCCTCTGACATGCCCGGCGTCGTATGGGGCCCGACCGACATCGGAGTCTCCCTGGGCAAGCACAGCAGCCGCTTCGGCCGCCCCACCGCCATGACCCCCCAGCAGATCAACGACACCGTGGCGCGGTATGCGGTGACCGCGCGACGCGCCGAGGAAGCTGGCTTCGACGGCGTCGAGGTCCACGCCGCACACGGCTACCTCCTCTCGCAGTTCCTGTCCCCGCTGGTCAACAAGCGCACCGACCAGTGGGGCGGATCGCTCGAGAACCGGGCCCGGATGCTGCTGGACATCGTCCGCGCCGTCCGCGCCGCGGTCTCGCCCTCCTTCGCCGTCGCGGTGAAGCTCAACTCCGCCGACTTCCAGCGCGGAGGCTTCGACGCCGCCGACGCCCGACAGGTCATCGAGATGCTCGAACCGCTCGGCGTCGACCTGGTCGAACTCTCCGGCGGCAGCTACGAAAGCCCCGCGATGACCGGACGCCCCGCCGACAACCGCACCCAGGCCCGCGAGGCCTACTTCCTCGACCTCGCCAAGGACCTCGTCAAGACCAGCCCCATCCCACTGATGCTCACCGGCGGTATCACCCGGCGCGCGACAGCCGACAAGGTCCTCGACAGCGGTGTGGCGGTGGTCGGCATGGGCACCGCCCTCGCCATCACCCCCGACCTTCCCTCACGTTGGCGCCAGGGCCGCGAGGCCGACCGTCACATGCGTCCGGTGACCTGGTCCGACAAGGCCCTCGCCTCGGCCGCCAGCATGGCTCAGGTCCGCAACCAGATGCGCCGCATCGCCCGCGGCAGCAACCCCAAGCCCGGCACCCACCCGGCGGTCGCCCTGATCTCCGAGCGCCGTAGGCAGCGAGTGGCCCTGCGCAGCTACCGCGCCTGGCTGTCGAAGTCCCAGGCAGCGGCCTAAGAACCGCCGATGGCGCCTGAGCGCGTGGCCCGCCCCTGCTACACGTGAGGCGCCATCGGCTTCGCTTTACTGCCGGTCCCCGACGATCAGCGCCTTCTGTACCAGGATGCCCTCTACGCCGAGTCCCTTGGTCAAGTGAGGTACTCCCGCTGAACCATGTACGAATGCCGACTACTTCGGGCGGCGCGGCACCAGGACCACCTGGACGACAGCAGCCCGCCTGGGGAGTTGACGCAAGAGCGTGAGCGGCGTTGCGCTTCGCCCGGGCGGCGAGGCGCACCCAACAGGCACAGACGGGGCGTTCAGAGACCACCCCCACCCGGACAGAGAGAGCACGAAGATGGCAGAACCGATCCAGAACCTCGGTGGGCAGGAGGATCTGGAAGACCCCGCAGCAGAGAATCCTGCGCATGCACCCGACGGCCGCACCGTGCCGTACCGGCACAATGTCCAGCAACTCAGAGGCATCCACACCGCATCGCCGAAGGCCTCTGCGCATTCGGCGCCGGTACTCCCGGATCCTGTCTTCGCGCTCGATCAGGACATGAATGAGCAGCGGTCGGGCGTCAACGAGACACCGGGTTCCGCCGCCCCGGCGGAACCGTTGCCCACCGAGCCTGATGAAGAAAGGCCGCTCGAGCCGGCAGCCCTGCCCGGAACTGTGACCACCGTGTGGTCCAGCATCCTCTCCACCGCGTTCCGCCAGCTCCGGGAAGGCCGGTAGGGGCTACCTACGGACAAGAGCGTCCGTACACGGCGCGGCCATCGCGCCCTTCTGGCGGCGGAGTTACTCTCCGGCGGACGCGGTCCTCACGAAGGCCCAGGTTCCCCGCTGAAGCTTTAGCACGGCAGCGTGCTGCTTCGTCACCTCGCATTGAGTCGACTGCGCCGTAAGCCGTCCCGCGCGGCATGCGTCAGGCCCCACCGTCCTATCCCTCTCTTCGGAGGGAATCCCCACCTTTAGGTGGGGCGGGAATCCGATCTGAGGACTGCTCTGACCCCCAGTCCACGACGGACGTTTCTGCTGCTCGATGTATTGACGGATGATCGCCAGCGGCGCTCCGCCGCAGCTTCCGGCGAAGTATGAACGGGACCAGAACACCGAGCCCATCCCGATCCGGTTGATCCGGCCGGTGTACTCGGCGCACAGGTAGCGGGAGCTGACGCCCTTGAGACGGTTGATCAGTTCCGAGAACGCGACCTTCGGCGGATAGTGCACCAGGAGGTGCACATGATCAGTCTCGCCGATGAACTCGCGCAGCTCCACCTCGAAGCCGTCACACACCTCCCGCATGATCTCTTCGCACCGCTTGAGCATTGCGTCGCCGAAGACGCCCTTGCGGTACCTGGTGACGCTCCCTCAGGGGTACGACTCCCCCGCTCAGGCACCCGGGCTGCAGGCACTGGAGCGCCCCTGCCATCGACCGTCGAGAGCCGTCCGCAGAATCCCCGCGTCCCATTGTTGACAGTGCATACATAGCTCTTTATAGTCATGTGTACACCGCTTACATGAGAGTGAGGAACCCTCGCTATGTCTTCAACACAGAAGGACACCGTCAAGGTCAGCCTGGGCGGCCGTGAGGTCACGGTCCCCAAGGGCGGCCTGTACGACCGCTACCGGATGAACCCCAACCTCGACGAGATCGCCCGCGACCCCCGCGTCAGCAGCGTGGACTTCTTCCGCCAGTTGCCCAAGATCAAGGTCGACTCTCCGATCGGTTCCACGCTCACCCCGAACTTCTACTACACGATCTCCACCGCCCGGCTCACGATGGTCGCGCCGACCCGTGCGATCCGCAGCCGTCTGCCCGAGGAGCTCTCGCCGCTGGAGATCACGCCGGGCCTCGGCCTGGTTTCGGTCATGTTCTTCCGCTACGACGTGTGCGACATCGACTTCTACACCGAAGCGGCCGTCGGCATTGCCGTCAAGCCCGCCCGGCACGGAAAGCTCGGCTTCTTCGACCTCGTCTCCGGCCTGAAGAACGAGCACCTCGACTCCTACGTGCTGTCGCTGCCGGTGAACACGGACATCGCCCAGGTCCGCGGCCACGACGGCTACGGCTTCCCCAAGTGGGTCACCGGGCTCGACGTCGACATCAACGACCACCGGACGAGCGCCAGTGTGGCCAACGACGCCGGCGGAGTCGACCTGTCGCTCCTGGCGAACACCCCCTCCCAGAAGGCCTATGTGAGCGGGGAGCGCGTCAGTTCGCTCACCTCGTACACGACGATCAACGGCGCGTGGCACTCCACCCTGAACCAGACCAACGTGCTGAACGCCGGCACGACGCGCAGCACCAGCGGCATCACCCTCCACCTCGGTGAGGGCCGCATGTCCAACGACCTGCGGTCGCTCAAGCCGAAGCGGACCATCCAGTTCGACGTCATGACCGAAGGCCAGGCCGCCCTCCACATGCCGGTGCCCACCTCGGTCCGGAGCCGGAACAAGTAGCAGCAGCAAGGAGTCCGTACCATGGTCACCGACCACGCCAAGCGCCCCACGGCCGCCCGCGGCCTGGGCCTGCCCGCGTCCATCACCCCGGCCCTGCTCACGCAGCTGACCGCGCGGGTCTCGGCCGCGCCGAACGCCGCACGGGTCACCACCAACGCCCCCTACACCGGCGTGCCCCTGGCCGACTTCCCCGTCTCCACCCCTGAGGACGTTGAGGCCGCGTTCGGGCGGGCCCGGATCGCGCAGAAGTCCTGGGCGGCCACTCCGATATCGGAGCGCAAGCGGATCATGCTGCGCTACCACGACCTCGTCCTGGCACGGCAGGAGGAGGCCCTGGACCTGATGCAGGCCGAGAACGGCAAGACCCGCCGTGACGCCTACCTCGAGGTCGTCGACATCGGCATCGTCTCCCGCTACTACGCCCGCAACGCCGACAAGTACCTCAGCCCCAAGCGCCGCCGCGGCGCGATCCCGCTGCTCACCCACACCACCGAGCTGCGTCACCCCAAGGGCGTCGTCACCGTCATCTCGCCGTGGAACTACCCGCTCAGCATGGCCGCCAGCGACACCATCGCGGCGCTCATGGCCGGCAACGCCGTCGTGCAGAAGCCCGACACCCAGACCGCACTCACCGCCCTGTGGTCCATGAACCTGATGTACGAGGCGGGCCTGCCGGCCGACGTCTGGCAGATGGTGATCGGCCGGGGCAGCTCCATCGGCGGCGCGCTGATGGACAACGCCAACTACATGATGTTCACCGGCTCCACCGCCACTGGACGCCAGATCGCGAGCGACGCCGGCAAGCGCCTCATCGGCGCGTCCCTCGAACTCGGTGGCAAGAACGCCATGATCGTCCTGGACGACGCGGACATCGACAAGGCCGCCGAGGGCGCCGTCAACGCCTGCTTCCCGTCCGCCGGGCAGCTGTGCGTCTCCATCGAGCGCCTCTACGTGGCCGAGTCCATCCGCGACAAGTTCGTCGCCGCGTTCGTCGCCCGCACCAAGAAGCTCAAGATCGGCGCTGCCTACGACTACAGCATCGACGTCGGCAGCCTCACCACCGCCTCCCAGCTCAAGACCGTCACGACCCACGTCACCGACGCGGTCGCCAAGGGCGCCACCATCCTCGCCGGCGGCAAGGCACGCCCCGATCTGGGACCGCTGTTCCACGAGCCGACCATCCTCACCGACGTCACCCCCGACATGACGCTGTACGACCACGAGACCTTCGGCCCCGTCGTCTCGATCTACTCCTACCGCGACGTCGACGAGGCCATCGCACAGGCCAACGCAACGGCATACGGCCTCAACGCCAGCGTCTGGTCGAGCAACGGGGCACGCGGCCGGGCCGTCGCCGCTCGCGTCCACGCCGGCACCGTCAACGTCAACGAAGCCTTCGCCGCCGCCTGGGGAAGCATCGACGCCCCCATGGGCGGTATGGGCGACTCCGGACTCGGCCGTCGCCACGGCGCCGACGGCATCCTCAAGTACACCGAAGCCCAGACCGTCGCCCACCAGCGCATCCAGGGCTTCTACCCGCCGGCCCGCATCTCCCCCGAGACCTGGGCCACCCTCCTGACCGGAGCACTGAAGGTCATGAAGGCAGTCGGCGTCCGCTGAACAGCGTCTGCCACACAGCCCTGGCCTCGATCGAGCCACGTCATGAAAGAGGGCGGCTTGTCCACACGACGGGCTCGCCCTCTTCACCTGATCCACCGGGCAGCACCACCGCTCGTGAGGGTAGGAACGCGCGCACCTACCCCCGCACGGCTTCGAACAGTGCGGGGCATGTCGGAGGCGGCTGACAGTCTGAACTCGTGCTGATCGAAAGATTCGAGAACGACCCGCTGGTCGCGGGCGAGGGACTACTGTCACTGCCGGGCTTCTGGCCCCCCTACCTGCTGTGGCGGTGCCAGACCGAGGACAACGAACCTCATCCGGTCTGATTCGGTGCCGACGAGGCCGACACTGACGCGACATACGAGGCACTGGTCGACGAGGACCGGTGACCGGTCTCCCGGATCCCGTGCACAGACGGCCACACCGCGGTCGTCGTAGGCCGCAACATCACTGGCGACGCCGGGACGGAGTACTTCATCTCCCACCCGAAATGGGACCGGCAGACCGGCACGGATACCTGGCGAGCGTCGACGGACACCAGGCGGGCCTCGGACTGTCCTGGCGCCGGAGTCCTCTCAGCAGGCTGCAGTTCAGGCGGGCCCGGCAGGTCTTCGCTCTGTGTCTCAGGGAGCGAGGTCGGCGTGGACCGCCTCTCCCGAGGGCAGATCTAGAACCGGGCCCCGGCAACCCGCTACGACATAGGCACCGTCCGCTGCCAACCGACTCATCCCCCGACTTTCTGGACACGACCTAGCTAGGGCGGCGCCCCCGATACGGAGGCGCCGGCGTCCCCGACCCGCTGGGGATACCGGCGCCGTCCGGTGACGTTGCTATGAGGGGTGATTTACCGCCCGGCGGCGCTCCGCCCCTTGGACAGCCAGGCGCGGTAGGTGCGTAGGGCGCGTCGCTGCTTACGGCGTTCGGAGATCAGAGCAAAGGTTGGGGAGGTGCCGGGCTTGAGGTTGCGGCCGCGGGCGATGCGGCGCATCAGGTGGCGGACCCGCGCCATGCTGGCGGCCGAGGCGAGGGCCTTGTCGGACCAGGTCACCGGCTCCATCAGGCGGTCGGCCTCGCGGTGGTTCTTCCAGCGCTCAGGGAGGTCGGGAGTGAGAGTGAGGGCGGTGCCCATCCCGACGAGCGCGACGCCGCTGTAAAAGACCCTCTCCGCGGTGTTGCGCCGGGTGATACCGCCCGTGAGCATCAGCGGCAGCGGGCTGGTCTTGACGAGGTCCTTGGCGAGGTCGAGGCGAACGGCTCCAGGGGTGAGTGCTCGTCGAGCACGACGCCGGCGGGGCCGGTCAGCGCCTCGGCGTGGACCATCACGCTGCCGGTGATCAGCAGGCCGGTGCCGCCAGTGGCCCAGCGCCGGTACAGCGTGTATAGCTGTTCGCCGGGGAGCTGGCCTTGTGCGGCCATGTTCTCCTCCATGGCCGCCTTCGCGATCCGGTTCTTCAGGACCTGCCCGGAGCGCAGGAGCAGCGGCGAGAACAGCTCACTGGTCATCCCAGTTCCCTCTTCCATCTCAATCGCTTATGATGTATGCACCGTTCACATTAGAGGGGCCATGTGAGCGCCGCGAACATGAGGGAGTGTGACCTGTGTCTCAAGCCGGTGGGTATCACCATGGGGATCTGCGCGCGGCCTGCCTGAGGGCCGCGAGAGAGCTGCTCGAGGAGGACGGCAGCGCCGCACTCTCCCTGCGCGCGGTCGCCCGCCGGGCCGGCGTTTCGGCCACGGCCCCCTACCGTCACTACGCGGACCGCGACGCACTCGTGTCCGCCGTCGCCGCGGAGGGGTACCGCGAGCTCGCCCAGCACCTGGCCGCGGCTCACCCCGCGCCCTCCACGCCCGACGACCTGGCCGCCGTCGCCGTCGTGTACGTGCAGTTCGCCCTCGAGCACCCTGCCCTGTTCCGGGCAATGTTCGCGGAGCCGTGCGATCCGGCCAGCGAGGAACGGGTCGCCGCGACCGCCGTCATCTCGGAGTACGTCCAGAGCATCATCCGCGACGCCTTCCCTGGCGCCGAGGACGCGGCCGCCCTGGCGACGACGGTGTGGGCCCTCGTGCACGGCCTGGCCTTCCTCCATCTCGACGGCAAGCTCGACACCTCCACCCCCGAGGCCGTCGCCGCACAGGTCCGCGCCTCCGTATACGCACTGTTCGCCGCCTCTCCGGCGCTGTCGCAGGCGGCAACTGCGCCGGTCGGCAGGTGACGGTCTCGGCGCACAGTGCCGGCCATGTCCGCCGGCGCCGTCAGCGGTACGTGAGCAGGTGGCGTTGATCGCCCGCGAAGTGGGCGTGCTCGTTGAAGGTCAGGAGGGTGGTCCCGGACGTGCCCACCGCGAGGGTGGTGACGGAGGCGTTGACGGTCACGCGGTTGAGGGCGACGACTCCCTCGGCCGGGCGTTGTCAGGTTGAGTGAGTGCTTGGGGATGCGCGCGGTTTCGGGACGGGTCTGGCCGTGATGGTGACAGTCGGTCAGGCCGCGGCGGGTCGGCATGTGGTTCCGGTGATCTGGTCCCAGATGGCGAAGCGGGTGATCATTTCGGTGCGGTAGTCGGGTGCGGTAGTCGGGTGCGGTAGTCGGGTGCGGTCATGAGGTGGCGCCGGGGCCGGAAGTGGGGTGAGATGCCGCTGAACGCAGCCAGGAACCGCTGGGCTCCCGCGACGCCGCGGAAGCCCTTCATCGCCTGTTCACGCCCACGGGTCGGTTGATGGCTGTTCTCGGCCCGGTTGTTGAGGCCCTTGTGCGAGCGGTGCTCCACCGAGGGCATCTCATGGCGGTGGGCGGCGCCG
>NZ_JBSFCW010000064.1:0-18078 GCF_053593595.1 Streptomyces sp. NPDC002206 | reverse complement strand
CGACAACGCGGCCAGCCAAAACCGGTCTGCGGGCTCGTAGCGGACCGGACCGGACCGCTGAGCTGTCGTCGCAGCACCGCGTTCTCGTGCCGCAGCACCAGCAGTTCGGCGTCCTTAACCGTGTCCCGGCGCAGCAGCACCGCAGGCACGGACAGCAACGCCCGGGTGGCCCGGTACAGGATCGAGATGATCACGGGGTGCAGCATCCCAGCCACCACCGAGGGCCTTGCACGCGAGCTCCCACCAGCAACGATGACTTTACGAGCCCCACACGATGGCAGCCAACACCGCCGTGTCGGCCGACGGCCCCTTCGGGCAGGACGCGTTCACTATCGACTGGGACCGCGAGCGGGTGACTTGCCCGAACGGCATCGTCAGTACGCAGTGGGCCGAGCGGCGTTCCCAACAGTGCCTGCCCGTCATCCGGGTCCGCTTCAACCCGGCCGACTGCCGCCCCTGCCCTCACCTGCGCGACTGCGTCAGCTCACCCTCGCCACGACGCCGCGAGCTCAACCTCCGGCAGGGCCGCGACGAACACGAAACCGTCCGCACGGCGCGAGCCGAGCAGCGAACCGATACCTGGAAAGAGCGGTACAAGATCCGAGCCGGCGTCGAGGGAACCATCTCCCAGGCCGTCGGGCGCTGCGGCCTGCGCAGATCCCGCTACCGAGGCCTCGCGAAGACCAGCCTCCAGCACCAGCTCACCGACGCCGCCATCAACCTCGCCCGCATCGACTCCCACATCACCGGCCAACCACGAGCCCGCACCAGCCACTTCGCAGCACTTCGCCCCGCCGACCAAACGATCGACGGGACGAAGTGACCAGGACCCCGGATTAACCAACAGCATCCGCATCGGACCGGGGCACCTTGCCGTGAAGGACATGCTCGGAGGGCCGGGGATGAGAGCGGCGCTGTCTCCGTCCTGCGGCGGACAGCAAAAGCCGCCCGTGAGGCGGAGGAAAAGCCCACCGGGCAAAACCACGATGGAAAGCGAAGCCGGGCGGACCGCAAGGGGCCCGAACTGCGCGACCTGTGACCGCACCGCGCAGGACCGACGGGCCGTCTGCCGCGCCCGCTCCTAGGCTGCCGACCATGCGCACGCCCGTCACCGCCGACCCCCACCGCCTGCGTGTCCTGGTCGTCGAGGACGACGACACCATCGGCCACCATCTGGCAACCGGCCTGCGCGGCAACGATTACGTCCCCACCTGGAGCCGCACCGGCTCCGCCGCTCTGGTCGAGGCAGCGCGGACGCCGTACGACGTGCTGCCCCGACTGCCCCGCATCACCACCTTGCGCGGACACGGCTACCGCCTGGAACCCTGACGCACGCCGCCTGCACGGTACGCTGCCGCGCGGTCGGTGCAAGGCTTCCCGGCCGCCGCTCAGTCCACGTTGGGGCGGGCGAGGCCGTGGTCGTAGGCGAAGATCACGGCCTGGATGCGGTCGCGGGCGCCTCGCCACCCCTAGAACTTTTGTTCTTCTATGCAAAAGCCCGGGACGGGATTTGCCGGCGCGCACCCCGCTCCCGCCGCGGTGACCACCAGGTTGCGTGGCCGCCGCGACGCGAGCGGGACGGAGAGCTGCCCGGTGTCAGCCGCGCAGTGTCGCCATGCCAGCCGCACTGATCCTGGAGAACCTGAGGGACTGGCCCGGATCCGAGTTGCCGCCCGGGGCGTTGTCCTGCTCGTAGTTCGAGTTGTAGTGACCCTTGGCACCGACGCTCTTGTAGAAGGTGGTGTAGTCGATGTCGCTGCGGGGGTCGCCGAACGGGATGAAGTTGTAGCCGTTGCCGACACCGGGTGCCTCGCCGGTGGCGTCGCCGTCCTTGGCGTGGAACAGCTGGTACCGCTGCGGCTGCTTGGCGACCTGGGCGGCCGGGTCGAAGACGTCCTCTACACGGTTGCCCTCCCAGTCGTAGCGCCACCGCCACTGGTGCTGGGCGACGTGCGCCCAGTACACGTCCATCTCGATGACACACAGGGCCGGGTCAGTGATGTCGAGATAGTGCTGCATGAGGCGCTTGCCCGACTCTCCCCGCACCTGCGTGGGCGCAATCGGCCTGCCTGTCACACGGTCCTGGGTCACGGTGACCATGGGACCGTCCTGCAGGAAGTTGTACGCCGGCGAGTGGTTGTGGGTGTACAGGTGGATGCCCCACTGCTGGCTGATCGTGTTCAGCGCCTCCCATTTCTCGCCGGCGACGGTCCACGGCTCGATGTTGCGGTTGCCCGAGTTCGTCGGGTCGCTGCCGGTGCCCATGAACGGCGTGCCCAGGATCGCCGCGAATTCGAGCTCGGTCTGCAGCCGCTCGTAATCCTGCGCGGACATGGCGCCGCCGGCGCTGTTGGGGCCGTTCCAGGTGTTCGGGATGAACCCGTGGTTGCCGATCACCTCCAGACCGTACGCGTCGAGGAAGCCGCGCAGCGTACGCGCATACGCCAGGTACGCCGCTCGCGACTGCGGTGTGGTGACGCCGCCCGGTGCCGGGTTGGGCACGTCTCCGCCGGGGTTGGCGGCGTTCTGGCCGTAGCCGGCGAACTCGATCTGCTTGAAGCCGCAGTTCGCCAGGAACTCGAACAGCTCCACCCAGCCGCCGGGCAGCGGCACGAGCGGGCCGAGGTCGGTGGGGTCCTGCGGGAAGTTCGGGCCGCCCAGGCGGCCCATGGTGGGTGAGACGCCGAGCGCCGCGCTCGCCGCGATGCCGACGCGCGTGGGCACGTCGCGCTGGCTGTAGGCGATCGTGCCCAGCTTGCCGCCCGGGATCAGCCGCCCGTCGGCTGCGCTCGCCTGGGCCGGTGTGAACACGGATGCGGGGCCGATCGGGCTGAACGCCGCGGCCACCGCCCCGCCCGCGCCGACCATGAACCGGCGCCGGTTGAACTTGCTGTCGAAGGCCATTGTGGTCCCTCTTTCGAAGTGGCTGAACCAGGTCAGGGCCGGGGGTGCAGCGGTAATCGCACGGCGCCCCCGGCCGCGGGGTGGTGCTAGGACGCGCTCACTCCTTGTCCGCCGAGCTCGGCCCAGTTGAGGTTGAACAGGTTGCCGCCGGTCTGGCCGCCGGTGACCGACCGGAACACGAGGTAGATCTTGTGCTTGCCGCCCGGGTCGGTGATCGGGAACTTCTGGCTCTGCCACGTCGCCGTGGCACCGGTCGACGTGAGATTCGCCGTGGTGAGAACCGGCCCGCCGACCGAGTCGAGGTGGACCTCGACGGCGGCCATCGGGCTACCCGCCGGCACCTGAGTCGACGTGCTCGCCACCCGGAACGTCAGCGAGTCGATGCCGTGCAGGTCGAACGGTCCGTTCAGGGCGATCCAGTCGCCGTTGCCGAGGCTGCCGCGGTGCTGGCTGCCGCCGGCCGGGTCGTTCGTCGTGGCGACGTTGGTACCGGACTCCTCCAGGGCGAACTCGGCCTCCTGGCGCTTTTGCCGGACCTGGTTCTGAGTGACCGTCGTCAGCGCCGGAACGCCGCCGGCACCGCCGCGATCGGTGTATGAGGCGCTGATGACACCGAACACGTTGCCCCCGTGGGACACGTCGTTGGCATCGGTCGTCAGCACACCCGTGCAGCCGTGGACGCTCTGCTCGGCGTGGCCGTGGGTGTCGTGGCCGAGGACGAACGTCACCTCGACGCGGCTGCAGTCGATCGTCCCGTCCTCGGGATCGGTGACCGTCACCGAGAACGGGATGCTCTCGCCGAAGGAGAACAGGCCGTTGTCGACCGGCGTGTTGACGGTCACGACGGGCGCGGTGTTACCGACCGTGATGGTCGTGTTCGCCGAGGCGGACTTGCCGCTCGAGTCGAGCACGGTCAGCTTCGCGGTGTACTGTCCCGGCGTCGTGTAGGTGTATTGCGGGTCGGGGTCGATCGAGTCGACGGTTCCGTCACCGTTGAAGTCCCACTCGAACCGGATCGAGTCGCCCGCGTCGGGATCCCGCGAGCCCGCGCTGGAGAACTTCACGTTCAGCGGTGCGGAGCCGTTCGCAGGCGTCGCCGCCAGCACCGGGATCGGTGCGCGCTTGCCCTTCACGTAGTCCCACCGGTACAAGCCGGCGTCGGCGTTGCTGTTGAAGAAGCCGTCGCCGTAGCCGAGCAGGTAGAAGTGACCGTTCCCGTCGAACTGCATGTCCATCGGGTTGTCGCACTCGAACGGCTTGTTCGTGTCCGGGACCCGCCTGGCGTTGAGACCGGCGCAGTCGAGCACGTCGTTGATCTTGAACACCCTGCCCTTCGAGTCCAGGCGGACCTCCTTCAGGGTGTCCCGGGTGAACTCGCCGACAAAGATCGCGTTGTCGTAGTACGGCGGCAGCTTCGTCGGGTCCGAGTTGTCCGGGTCGAAGTGGTACTTGGCCGCGCCCTGCGGGCCGACACCGCCGGTGCCGAGCTCGGGGAACAGCCGCGGGCAGGTGGTGGCACCGGAGCCGTTGTAGTAGGCGAGACACGGCGTACCGATCGGGTTGTCCGCCCGGTTCTCGGGTGTGTACGAGTACCAGATGTCCGGGTTGGTGACCGGCGGGCCGTACTCGAGGCCGGGCTCGACGGTGGGCCCGCCGTTGAGGTTCCACCTGGAGTTGTTCTGCGGCCCGTGCTCGGGGTTGTCGCACTCGAACGGCTGCGCCGGACTGTCCAGCGGCGTGGAGGTGTTGAAGTTCCAGCGGTAGTACGGCAGGTCCTGGCGCACGCACAGCGGCCAGCCGTAGTTCGCCGGCTTGCGCACGATCTCCACTCGGCCGGTCCCGGCAGGCCCGCGGAAGTTCTGCGGGGTCTGCGAGTCGGGCGAGTAGTCGGTCACGTAGGCGACGTCGTTCTCGTCGACCTGGACCCGGAACGGGTTGCGGAAGCCCATCCCGTAGATCTCCGGACGGGTCTTGTCCTTGCCGACCGGGAAGAGGTTACCCGAGGGGACCGTGTAGGCGCCGCCGAACCGGTTCTGATCGCCGGCGGCGATGTCGCCGTCCTTGACCGAGATGCGCAGGACCTTGCCGCGCAGGTCATTGGTGTTCTGCGCCGAGCGGCGAGCGTCGACGAACGGGGCGTTGTACTGCCCGGTCGTGGTCAGCATGTCGTTGAAGGGCGCGAAGCCCCCGGAGTTGCCGCCACCGGCCGGGGTGTCATCGCCGGTGACCATCCACAGGTTGTTGTGCTTGTCGAAGTCGATGTCGCCCGCGACATGGCAGCAGGCGCCGCGGTTGACCGGAACCCGCATGATCTCCTGCTCGGACCCGACATCGAGGTGCGCCGGCTTGTCCCCGGCGGCATCGACGAACTTGAAACGGGACAGCTGGAAGTACCCGACCCAGGGATCCCAAACCGCCGGCGAGGCCCCGGTGGTCGGCGCGTCCGCCGACGGAGTCGTCTGCGTGACGACCTCACCCGTCGACAGCTTCACGTCCTTCACGGTGGGTGGCGCGTAGTAGAGGTAAACCCAGTGGTTGGTCTTGAAGTCGTTGTCGATTCCCGGCCCGTACATGCCGTCTTCGCTGTTCTGGTAGACCGGGATCTGGGCCAGCACGGTGGTCGTGTTCGACTTGGAGTCGTGCAGCCGGACACTGCCGCGACGGTCGGTCTGGATGGCCCGGCCGTCGGGAAGGACGTCGAAGCCGATCGGCTCGCCCAGGTTCGGCGGGGCTGCGACGGCCGTCTGCTGGTAGTTGGACAGCACCGTCGCGCCACAGTCGGAGTACACCGGGTCGGCCTGCCCGGCCGCCCACTTGATCGCGCCACCGAGGTGCGAGCGCATGTCGCCCTCGCGGAAGCTGGCGGCGGTGTTGCCGAGCGCGGTGTAGAAGGAGCGCCCGCCCTCCCAGTCCTTGCACCAGGTGACCGGGTGGTCGTACCCCATCGTGCCGCCGCTGATGCCGGTGAGCGTCTCACCTGACGGCTGCTGCTTGAAGGTGTCCTCGACGACGGTGGCAAGGACATGGCTCTTGCCGCGCACATTGGACTTGAAGTTGTACCAGGCGTCGGAACGGGTCCAGTACTCCGGCAGGTTCTTCGACGCCTCGTGGACGCGGTCGGCGACCTTGATGGTGCCGGGCTGTACTTCGGTCCGGCCGGACGCGCGGGTGCCGAGGGCGTCGGACAGGAAGGCCCAGCCGGGCTGGGCCTCGATCGCCGAGCCGATGCCGACGAAGCCGCCGCCCGCCCGGTAGTACGCCTCGAAGGCGTCCTGCTGGGCGGTGGTGAGCACGTCGCCGCTGGTGTTGAGGAAGACGACGGCGCGGTACTGCTTGAGGTGCTCCTCGTCGAACTTGCGGGCGTCGTCGGTCACTTGAACCGCGAACCGGAGCTGATCGCCCAGCTGTCTGATGGCGCCCACACCGGCGGCGATCACCGACGGGTCCGCGTCCGTGGATTTCGTGAAGACCAGGACTCTGTACTGATTGCCGGAGCTCTCCGGCACGGCTGCGGCTGGAGCGGACGCCGCGGCCGGGATGGACGTCGATGCCAAACCGATGAGCGTGCTACCCACGAGCGCGAGCATCACGCCGAACGCGGTGAGGCGGCGGCGGAGGGCTATGCGCATGGAACCTCCTCAGGGGTATGCCCGACCAACGGGCCGTCGCGCGGAGACGGCCCGGCCGGGAAAGGTGCGGTATGCGCCGATAAGTCCAGAGGGAAAGCCAGACGGGTGAACGGTCGCTGCGTTACGGGTGGGACGGGGTGACGCCAAGTGCGTGCACAACTCCGAGCTGCGCGTAAGCGCCCACCGCGATCGCTGGTGAGCAATTGGCTCGGTCCAAGTTCGGATCGTATAGCCGCGAATCAGCCAAAGAAAGAGTCTGTTACGCGAAAGTTTCGGGCAAAGGGAACGGACTTCTGCTCGTACTGGTCAAAGTCCGCTGCCGACGAGAGGAACGTCGTTACCCAGTCGGCGATCTTCGGCGGCACATCACCGACGTACTGGCGACCGCTTCGAGTTCACCGAGATCACCGATGAGCTGCGACAACTTTTCCGCGCATCTGACCACGAAACGGCGCCAACGGGTCGGCACCTGGGCCGCGGCGAACAACATCGAGATCGCCTACACCCCGACGAACTCCTCCTGGCTCAACCGCATCGAGGCCCAGTTCACGGCCCTGCGCTACTTCACCCTCGACGGCACAGACCACGCCGACCACAAGGAACAGGGCAGCATGATCCGCCGCTACGTCATCTAACCTCGAACTTTCTTGAGGGTCCGACGACGGAGTCGGCGGACCTCTCGCTTTTCGGGGCTGATGGTGGGCAGGCTGGTGGCCCGGCCGTCGCGTCGGGTGGGCGCCGGATTCCACTGCCCGGAGGTTGGGTGGTGCTGTCGTCGGGGCGGGTGAATCTGCTGGTCAGCCGGGGTTGGGCAGGAGTGCGAGCCGTTCGAGGGCGGCGGTGATCTGGCTGGTCCAGGGCCAGTGTTGGGCGAGGCGGAGGATGCGGCGTCGGCTGGTGGTGACGAGTTGGGCGGCTGCGGAGAACAGGCGGAATCGCAGGCGGCGGGGCTCCCAGAGCCGGGCCTTGCCGGTCAGGGCGAGCATGGGCATCCAGGCCAGCAGGTCGAGAGCGATCTGGACGATCTCCAGCCAGATCCGGTTCTGGGCGGTGCGCTGCAGAGGAAGGTTCCGCAGTCCGGTGGCCCGGGCGGCCCGGATGCGGTCCTCGGCCCTGGCCCGCAGCCGGTGACGGAGTTCGAGCTCGGCGATCGGCCGGTCAGGGGTGTTGGTCGCGAAGCAGGTGATACGCATGCCGTCCGCGTCGGTGATCCTCAACTGGGCCCCGGGATGGGGCCGTTCCTTGCGGACGATCAATCGCATGCCCTTCGGCCAGCCGTCCAGAAGCTTGCCGGTGAGCTCGGCGGCCCAAGCCCCGTCCCGGGCCTCGCCGTCGGCTTCGACGGCCGGGGTCCAGGCCGAGGCGGGGACCTTCAGCACGTGTTCGTGGATCGCTTCGGTGATCACCATGCCGACCGAGTAGGACAGCCATCGTCCTCGCCTGGCGAGCCAGGACACGAAGTCGTGGGTGCCGCCGGCGGAGTCCGTGCGGATCAGCGTCTGTCGTCCTCTTCGGTACTTCTTCGGTAGTTGGACCAGGGCGAGTTGGGTGGTGGTGATGTGGTCGGCGGCTGTGTTGGAGCCCGCGTTTCCCGGTCTCAGGAGGGTGGCGACGGGCTCTCCGGTTCCGCCGGGGCCGTGATCGACGAAGGCGGTCAGCGGGTGGTGGCCGTAGGTCTTCTTCCAGGTCGCGGCTGCGTCCTCCTTCTCCGAGTGCGCGATCACGAGGACGCCGTCGAGATCGACGATGATCTGCCCGTCGGCATCGGGGGCGTTATTGCCCGCCAACGACCAGACGCGTGAGCGGACTTCGGACCGTGCGGACCGGACGGCCTGCAGGGCCTTCTCCCCGGAGGCGGCGAGGGCGTCGATCAGGCGGGAGACGGTCGGGTCGGAGGCGACCGCGCCGAAGACGGCCGGTTCTGCCCGCAGCATCGCGATGTCCGCGAGGGGCTTTGTCAGGTTGAGCGAGTGATCGAGGGTGTGAGCCGGTTCGACGCGTTTCGGCTTCGGTGGTGACAGCGGCTCAGGCTACGGCGGGCAGGCTGGCGACGCCGGTGATCTGGTCCCAGATCGCGAAGCAGATGATCATCTCGGCGCGGTAGTTCGGGGCGGTGAGGAGGTGACGGCGGGGTCGGAAGTGGGGTGAGATGCCGCTGAACGCGGCCAGGAACCGTTGTGCGGCACCCACCGATCGGAAGCCTTTCATCGCGCGCTCGCGTTGCCTCGTCGGCTGGTGGGAGTTCTCGGCCCGGTTGTTCAGGCCCTTGTGCGAGCGGTGTTCGACCGACGGCATCTCGTGGCGGTGGGCGGCGCCGTAGGAGCGGAGCTTGTCGGTGACGATCACCCGGGGCACCGACCGGGTCTTCTTCATCAGCTTCCGGAAGAAACGCCTGGCCGCGGCCTCGTCCCGCCGGTTCTGCAGCAGGATGTCGAGCACGTTCCCGTCTGGTCCACGGCCCGCCACAGGTACCGCTGCACGCCGTTGATTTTGACGAACACCTCGTCCAAGTGCCACTTGTCACCAGGCCCCGGACGGCGCCGACGTAGAGCAGCGGCATAAGCCGGGCCGAACCGGCGCGTCCACTGGTGGACTGTCTCGTGGCTGACCTCGATGCCGCCCTCGAGCATCAGCTCCTCGATGTCGCGCAGGCTCAGGTTGAAGCGGTGGTACAGCCACACGCAGTGGGAGATGACCTCCGGAGGGAAGCGGAAGCCCCGGTACGACGGCGTCACCACGGACAGCCCCTCCAGCGATTCGACCAGACGGATGATCATGCCGCCTGAGAAGGCCACCACTCAACCTGACAACGCCGTGGATCGTGCTCTTGCGACTGCCTACCTGTCCGTGTCGAGCATGTTCGCCTTCATCCGGCTGCGACCGATGAGCGCTGCGGACAAGGACATCGAGATCTTGACGCTCCACCACCAGTTGACTGTCCTGCAGCGGCAGATCACAGGCCGTGCGTCACCCTGGCGAACCGCGCTTTCCTGGCGGTTGCACCGGGGCCGAGTTCCGAGCGGACGAGGCTCGGGCACCGCCTCTGGCTCTGCTGGGCGACGCGCCCGCCGAGCGCTTCCACGGCCGACTGGGCCGCCTCCACCGCGCACCTCCACCTGCCGAGGACGGGCGAACCACCGGGAGTTGTCCCGGTGAGGGCGTACAGACACTTGGCGAAACACCGGGATTGCGTCGACAAGGCTGCTGAGCGGCTGTCCTGCCAAGTGCCGTAAACCGCCGAGTGGTTGAGCGCCACGTTGCCGTCCGTGGTTGTGGCGTCGGCCGGTGCGGATGCCCGCCCAGGCGTTCCCGCGTGGGCCGCTTCTCGCTCTCCGGAACATAGATGCAACGAAGCATTGACGCATAGATACATAGAGACCTAAGTTCCGTATTGCGATCTCCCACTTTCAGATCGTGGAACCTTGCGTACTTGTCGCTTCGTCACGGTTCAAGGAGGTCCCATGATCGACGCTGCTCTTCGACGCCGCTTCCAAGCCGCCCTGGGCCCGCACTCGGTCCTTCACGACCCGCTGCAACTGCGCACCTACGAGTGCGATGGGCTCACCGGATTCCGCCAGATCCCGGCCCTCGTCCTCCTCCCCCGCAGTACCGAAGAGGTGGCCGCCGCCGTCTCGTTGTGTGCCGAAGCGGGTATCCCCTTCGTCGCCCGCGGTGCTGGGACCGGGCTCTCCGGTGGGGCGGTGCCGCTCGCTGACGGAGTGGTGATCTCGCTGGCCAGGATGCGGCGGGTCCTCGAGTTCGACCCCGATGACCGACGGATGGTCCTCGAACCGGGGGTTTCCAATGCCCACATCTCCAGGCTCGCGGCGCCGCACGGCCTCTACTACGCGCCGGACCCGTCGAGTCAGACCGTCTGCACGATCGGCGGCAACGTCGCGGAGAATTCCGGTGGGGCGCATTGCGTGAAGTACGGCTTCACGGTGCATCACGTCCGCGCTCTGCGGGTCGTGCTGCCGGACGGATCGATCGTCGGACTGGGCGGGGATGCACCGGAGACCACGGGCCCGGATCTCTGCGGCCTCTTCATCGGCTCCGAGGGCACCCTCGGGATCGCCACCGAGATCACCGTACGACTACTGCGCACCCCCGAGTGCGTACGGACGCTTGTGGCCGACTTCCCCAGCGTGGAGCAAGCGGGCGACGCGGTCAGCGAGATCATAGCGGGTGGCATCGTGCCCGCCGCGGTGGAGATGCTGGACGCGCTGGCGATCGAGGCCTGCGAGTCCGCGGTCGGGGCCGGCTACAGCCTGGACACCGCAGCGGCTCTGGTAGTGGAGCTGGACGGTCACGAGGCGGAGTGCGAGGAGCAGTTCGAACGGGTTGCCGCCGTCTGCCGAACGCACGGCACCACCAAGATCCGAATCGCCGCCGGCCCGGAGGAGCGCGCCCGTATCTGGAAGGGCCGGAAGGCCGCCTTCGCCGCGGTGGGCCGCATCAGCCCCGACTATCTGGTGCAGGACGGCGTCGTACCGCGCACTCGGCTGGCCGAAGCGCTGCGCCGCATCGAGGGGATGTCGCGAGCCGACGGCCTGCGTGTGGCGAACGTCTTCCATGCCGGCGACGGCAATCTGCATCCCCTGGTCCTCTTCGACGAGAAGGCCGGGGAGGGCGAGCGTGCGGAGCAACTGTCCAGGAACATCGCCGAGATGTGCGTTGAGCTGGGCGGCTCGCTCAGCGGCGAGCACGGCATCGGCCTGGACAAGGCGTGCTCGATGCCGCGGATGTTCGGCGAGACCGATCTCGCCGCCATGCATCGGCTGCGTACGGCCTTCGACCCCGAGGGCCTGGCCAATCCCGGCAAGGTCCTGCCCACTCCGCGGCTGTGCGGCGAGCGCCCGGGTCCCTACCGGCCGCATCCGCTCGAGGCCGCCGGCGTCATCGAGAGGTGGTGAAGAGCATGGCGGACAAGGCCGTCCGTCCTGAGAGCCTGGCGGAAGCCGCCCACGTCATGCGCACGGCGGCCGCAGCCCGCGAGGCCGTGCTCTGTACGGGCGCGGGATCGGCGCTCTCCTGGGGGGCACCCCCGTCCCGGTCCGGCGTCGTCGTCGAGACGGCCGGCCTCGACGACGTGATCAGCCATACCGCCGCCGATCTCACGGTCGGCGTCCAGGCCGGCATGAGGTTGAACGAGCTGCAGCAGCTGCTCGCACCCGCAGGGCAGTGGCTGCCCTGCGACCCGCCGGCCGCCGCCGAGGGCGCGACGCTGGGCGGTCTGCTGGCGAGCGCCGACGCCGGTCCCCTGCAGCTCGCCTTCGGGAGCCTGCGCGATCTGGTGATCGGCGCGACCGTGGTGCTGGCCGACGGATCTGTCGTTCGGACGGGCGGGCAGGTGATCAAGAACGTCGCAGGATATGACCTGGCGAAGCTGTTCGCCGGCTCGCTCGGCGCCTTCGGCCTGATTGCCGAGTTGACGCTGCGGGTGCATCCGCTTCCCGCGGCGACCGCCACGCTGGCCGTTCCCGTGGAGGGCATCGACGGGGCGCTCGCAGCGGCCCGTGCCGCGATCCGGTCGCCGCTGGAGCCCGTCGCCGCGGAGTGGGACGGCGCGCAGGAGATGCTGATCCGCTTCCATGGCACTCCGCGTGGCGTCGAGGAGCGGATGCGCATCGCCGCATCGGTGCCCGGCCTTGCGGGCGCGCGGGCGGTCGACGGCGAGGAGTGCTGGGGGCGGCTCGCCGCTCAAGTCCGCGGCGGCGAGGGCGACACCATCCTGCGCGTCGGCGCCCGGCCCGCGCATCTGCCCGAGCTGGTCAGGTCGCTCGATGAAGGCGCCCGGCGCCATGGCATCGATGTCGCGGTGACCGGCAGCATCGCTATCGGCGTCCTCACCACGCGCCTGCGGGGCGATGACGTCGCCGCGCACGCGTCCTGCCTGACGGCCTGGCGGCACACTGTCCACGCACTCGGCGGCACGGTCACCCTGCGCAGGCGCCGCGAGGGTGTCGACGCGCACGCCGATGCCTGGGGGCCCGCACCTTCCGCTGTCCCCGTACTGCGCGCCCTCAAGCGGCAGTTCGACCCCGACGACCGGTGCGCACCCGGACGCTTCACGCCCTGGTTCTGACGTACCCGCCTGCCATCCCTGCGTAAGGAGCGTTCATGGCCACCCTCCAGCCCGGGAAGTCCGGCGAGGGCTTCGACGAGCAGCACCCACCGTCCCAAGAGCTCGTCTCGGACTGCGTGCACTGCGGCTTCTGCCTGCCGGCCTGTCCCACGTACGCGCTGACCGGCGAGGAGATGAACTCGCCGCGCGGCCGCATCTACCAGATCAAGCTGATCGGCGGTGGCGAGGCGCCCCTGGGCGCCGCCGCCGTCAGCCACTTCGACGCCTGCCTGGGCTGCATGGCCTGCGTGACCGAGTGCCCCTCGGGGGTGCAGTACGACAAGCTCATCGAGAGCGTGCGCCCGCAGATCGAGCGCAACTGGACCCGCAGCCGCTCCGACCGCGTCTTCCGGCGCCTGATCTTCGGGCTGTTCCCCTATCCGCGCCGTCTGCGCCTGGCCGCCGTCATCGGCTCGCTCTACCAGCGGCTGCGCATACACAACGTCCTCGCCAGGACCGGCCTCCTCGCCCGGCTCCCGGCGCGGCTGCGGGCTCTTGAGGCGCTGATGCCCGACGTACGGCTGCGCTCGGCCCTGCGCCGCACCCCGGACCGTACGCCCGCCGCCAGCACCGCCCGGCGCACCGTCGGCATGGTCACCGGCTGCGTCCAACAGGTGTTCTTCGCGGAGGTCAACGAGGCAACGGTACGCGTCCTCACGGCCGAAGGCTGCGACATCATCGCGCCCAGGGCGCAGGGGTGCTGCGGCGCACTCAGCGAGCACGCGGGGCGCGCGGAGGAGGCACTGGCCCGTGCCCGCAGGCTGATCGACACCTTCGAGCCGCTCGACGTCGACACCATCGTGGTCAACGTGGCGGGCTGCGGCTCGTCCCTGAAGGAGTACGGCCGACTGCTCGCCAACGACGCCGACTACCGCGAACGGGCGGCCGCGTTCTCGGCCAAGGTACGGGACGTCACCGAGCTCCTCGCCGAGCTGGCCCCGGTCGCACCCCGCCACCCGGTGCCGGCGCGGGTCGCCTACCACGACGCGTGCCACCTCGCCCACGCCCAGGGCGTGCGCAACGAGCCGCGCGCCGTGCTGCGCAGCGTGCCGGGCCTCGACCTCGTGGACATCCCCGAGGCCGACATGTGCTGCGGCTCCGCCGGCATCTACAACCTCGTCCAGCCTGAGGCGGCGGAGGAGCTCGGCCGCCGCAAGGCGGACAACATCCGCACCACCTCCCCCGAGGCCGTGGTGACAGCCAACCCTGGCTGTCTGCTGCAGATCGGCAGGCATCTCGACCGCTCGCTGCCGCTGCTGCACCCGGTTCAGATCGTCGACGCAGCGATTCGGGGCGTCCGTCCCTGGTGAATTCCGCTCCACTCCACCGACGCAGCTGGAGACAATTGTGTTCCAACCCGTACTGGACCCGCTCGCAAACTCACTCGCCTGGTCGTCGCTCGTCGCGGCACTACCCCTGATAGTCTTCTTTGTCCTCCTCGGCGTGGTACGACTCAAGGCCCATTGGTCGGGACTCGCCGCCCTCGGCACGGCCGTGGTGGTCGCGATCACCGCGTACGACATGCCGACCGGGCAGGCCTTCGACTCCGCCGCCGAAGGCGCGGTCTTCGGACTGTTCCCGATCATGTGGATCGTGGTCAACGCCCTCTGGATCTACCAGATGACGGTCGATACAGGGCACTTCGAAGTGCTGCGCCGGTCGTTCAGCAGGCTCTCCGACGACCGACGGCTGCAGGCCGTCATCGTGGCCTTCTGCTTCGGCGCGCTGCTGGAGGCGCTGGCGGGCTTCGGCGCGCCGGTGGCCATCACATCGGTCATGCTCATCGCGCTGGGCTTCGAGCCGTTCAAGGCGGCCAGCGCGGCGCTGCTGGCGAACACCGCTCCGGTGGCATTCGGCGCCATGGGTACGCCTGTGATCACGCTGGCGCGGCTGACGGGCATCCCCCTGGACACCGTCTCCTCCGCCGTCGGCCGGCAGACGCCCCTGCTCGCCGCCGTCGTACCGCTGCTGCTCGTCACCCTGGTGGACGGCCGCCGTGGCATACGGGAGACGTGGCCGCCCGCCCTCGCCTGCGGACTCTCCTTCGCGGTGGCGCAGTTCACCTGCGCCAACTACATCTCCACGGAGCTGACGGACGTCGTCGCCGCACTCACCGCCCTCGGCGTCACCGTCCTTGTCATGCACGCGACGAAGATCGGCGTGCCCGGTTCCGCCAGGCGCCGGCTGCAGCCCCCGCCGGTCATCGCCGGTGGCAGTGAGAACGCGGACCCGGCCCTGCTGGCGCGGCTGCGTACGATCTCCGAGGCAAAGGACCGTCCGGGCGCGGTGGCACGGGCCTATCTCCCGTACGCCATCATCATCGTGGTTTTCGCCGTGAGCCAGCTGAACTCCGTCAAGGCGTGGCTGGCGCACGGCGCCGAGACCTTCGCCTGGCCCGGCCTGCACGTAGCCGACGCAGCTACCGGCGCCCCCAGCAAGGCCACCACCTTCGCCTTCAACTGGCTGCCTGCCACAGGGACGCTGCTGCTGTTCAGCGGCCTGGTGACCGCGCTCGCACTGCAGGTGCGGCCCGGGATCGCTGTACGGGCGTACAGGCGCACGCTGCACCAGCTGTGCTGGGCGATTCTCACGGTGGCGTCGGTGCTTGCGCTCGCCTATGTGATGAACCTGTCCGGGCAGACGACCACGATCGGCTACTGGATCGCCGCGACCGGCGCCGGGATGGCCTTCCTCTCCCCCGTGCTGGGGTGGCTGGGCGTCGCGGTCAGCGGCTCCGACACCTCCGCCAACGCCCTCTTCGGCGTCCTCCAGGTGAACGCAGCCAAGGGCGCCGGGCTCAGTCCCGAACTCCTCGCGGCCGCCAACAGCTCGGGAGGCGTACTCGGCAAGATGATCTCGCCGCAGAACCTCGCCATCGCCGCGGCCGCGACCGGCCTGGGCGGCCGGGAGCCAGAGCTGCTGCGACGGGTGATCGGCTGGAGTCTGGCACTGCTGCTGGCGATGTGCGCACTGGTATATCTGCAGTCGACACCGGTGCTGGGGTGGATGCTGCCCTAGGCTCAACTCCCGTGCAGGACCGCTGCGCGAGTGCCGCCCAGGTGCTCGCGCAGCGCCTTGCGGTAGCCGGCGAAGTCGCCGCGCTCCAGCAGATCCACCAGCTTGATGTGCTCGCGGTTGGTCGTGCTCAGCCGGTCGGGGTCATGCGCCACGGCGGACAGGCCCATGCGCTGCTGCCGGTCGCGCAGCCCTCCGTAAAGGTCGAGGAGTATCGGATTGTCCGCGGCACTGACGATCAGCTGGTGGAAGGCCTGGTCCGCGGCGACGAACCCCTTGCCGTCGCCCGCCTCACGCAGCCGTTTCTGCTCCTCGATCTGCGTGCGCAGGGCCTCGACGAGCTGTGCGAGCGCCTCGTCCCCGAAGCGGGCGATCTTCTCCGCGGCGAAGAACTCGATCAGCTCCCGACTTTCGAGCACGGCCTCCACCTCCTTGGCGGAGACGGGGACGACCACCGCTCCCCGCTTCGGATAGAGGCGGAGCAGCCCCTCGGCTTCGAGTCGGAGGAACGCCTCACGGACGGGCGTACGGCTGATGCCCAGGGCCTGAGAGATCTGCCCCTCGCTTATCAGGGCCCCGCCAGCGAGAGCGCCGTCGAGGATCTGGGTCTTGGTGTACATGTACGCACGTTCTTTTATGGTGACACCCTCACTCAACTTCATCCCCTCCTCTCCTCCTTGGATTCATTCTTCCATCCAAGTCAGGACACATGCACCGGCCCCTGCACCGTACTCACGGTCCGCGCTGTAATTCACGTCTCCGTATGTCGAGGCGAGCGATCTGCTCCGGATCGCTGATCGGGACCGGCAACGGGTGCGGAGGGCGGGCGTTGTCGATGCCCTGATGGGGCCGATGGGAGTTGTAGAAGTCCTCGAACTCGCGTAGGGCGTGCAGCAGGTGCCGCTGATTCCAGATCAAGGTACGGTCCAGCAGCTCGCGCCGACAGGTCTGCACCCACCGTTCCATGACCGAGTTCATGCGCGGCATCCGCACCCCGCTGGGCACCACCTCGATCACCACCTCGGCAAGGACCGCGTCGAACAGCGAGGGGAACTTCCCGTCGCGGTCCCGGATCAGGAACCGTGCCCGGCAGCCGGCGTCTTCGAGGTCCATGACGAGATTCTTCGCTGTCTGCGTCACCCAGGAGGCGCTCGGTGGCGCGGTGGCGCCGAGGATCCGGATCCGCCGGCAGGCATGCTCGATCACCGCGAACACACATTCAGGCGCACCCCGGACAGCGTGAAAGATCGACGACATCGTGACCATGCTTGACGCCCTCGAGCGGGCGCTCGCCGGGCACCGCGAGGCCTGACCTGGGCCAGGTGAGGTGACGCGTTGCTGGCTCAGGGTGCCGCGTCACCTCACCCGCCCGGCAGAATCGCCGCCATGCTGAACGTCTTACTTCCCGCCGTACCGGATTTTGTCGGCAGGGAAGGACCCTTCGACCTCCCCAGGCGTTATTGCCCTTCCCGGCCGACTGCGGACAGCTACCCGCCCGTCCCGGTCTCATTCGTCCCCGTCTCCGGCGCGGCGGCTGGTGCGGTTCGCGGCGAAAGCTGCAGTACCGCGTCACCTCACCTCGCCCGGCGGATTTCGGCTCGGTAGTCGTGTGCGGTCATCAGGTGGCGGCGGGGTCGGAAGTGGGGCGAGATCCCGCTGAACGCGGACAGGAACCGTTGGGCCCCACCTACGGAGCGGAAGCCCTTCATCGCCCGTTCACGCTGCCTGGTTGGCTGGTGGCTGTTCTCCGCCCGGTTGTTCAGACCCTTGTGCGAGCGGTGCTCCATCGAGGGCATGACGTCACGGTGAGCCGCGCCGTAGGAGCGCAGCTTGTCGGCGACGACCACCCGGGGCACTGTGCGGGTCGTCTTCAGCAGTCTGCGGAAGAACCGCCGGGCCGCGGCAGTGTCCCGTCGGTTCTGCACGAGGATGTCCAGGACATTGCCATCCTGATCCACGGCCCGCCACAGGTACTTCCGCTCACCGTTGACCTTGATGAAGACCTCGTCCAGATGCCACTTGTCGCCGGGCCGGGGCTGCCGGCGGCGCAGCGCGCTGGCGTAGCTCTGCCCGAACTTGGCACACCAGCGGCGGACCGTCTCATGCGAGACGACGACACCGCGCTCGAGCATCAGCTCCTCCACCTCACGGAAGGACAGCGGAAACCGGAAGTACAGCCACACACAGTGGGAGATCACCTCGACCGGGTACCGATGGCCCTTGTACGACGGCGACACGTCCCCCACGGACAACCCTCTCCAGCATGATCAACCCGAAGATCATCCCACTCAGCCAGCCAACGTGACAGCGCCCCTTCGCGGACAAGGACAGCACCATCTCGTCAACGCCGCCCAGGCGCCGCTGGCGCTTCTTGACGATCTGCGGCTCGAAGGTGCCGGCCACGTC
>NZ_JBSFCW010000063.1:0-19493 GCF_053593595.1 Streptomyces sp. NPDC002206 | reverse complement strand
GTACGACGGCGCGTCCACGAGCAGCCCCTCCAGACGATCCGACCGTACAGATGATCATGCCACCGGAGAAGGGCCCCGCTCAACCTGACAACACCTTCGACACGATTGCGCCGCGGCAGGTAGTACGAAGCCGAGCACAGCCAGCAGAGCGCGCCCTGCGTCTTGAGGCAACGGACCTTGGAGCGTCCTGGACGTATGGTCCAGGAACTCCCGTTGCCACGCTCACCGGCACAGCGGAGCAGCTCTTGCTCCTATTGTGGGGCCGGATGCCCACTTCCCACGATGGATTCAACTGGCGTGGCGACGTCCAGGCTGGCCTGGACATCCTGGCTGGCGCCTTGACGCCCTGAGCTCAGCTGGGGTTATGAGCGGAGCCAAAGGCGGATTGCGGTGAGGGTGACCGTGCCGTGGAACACGAACGCTCGCTTGTCGAAGCGGGTAGCCACGGCGCGGGATGCGCCCTCAGCCGATCGGTGAACGCTGCGAACGGGCTCCGAGACACTCGGCGTTGAAGTTCGCGACGATGTAGTCCCAGACGGCCTTCGCCTCGTCGAAGACGAATGAAGGTTCACCCCGCAGGAAGGCGCTCCAGGCCAGGCGGGGCAGGAGCCAGCCGCGCCACCAGGTGTTCTGTCTGGCCGAAAACATGATCCGGTCCAGGCCGTCGACGTGGCACAGGCCGAAGTAGTGGCCGAGTTCGTGGATCGGCACGTACTTCCAGATCTCGTCCGGGGTGTTGTCGATGAAGGCCGCACCGGAGGCGTCCTGCGCGCTCAGGCCGCAGGCGCTCCGGCGCAGATTGCCGGCCAGGCCTCGCAAGGTGTCCGTGTACCGGAAGACGCCGACGACGACGGGGTGGCAGAGCTCGGCCCGCGCCGCGGTGTCGTCTGCCGTCTTGTCGGTGCGGCCGATGACCTCGATGAGAAACTCGCTCAATGACGAGTTCGCGATGCCTGTGTCGAAGCCGTTGTGGACGATGTGGGGTGCCTCGGTCACCGGGACGGTGGTCCGGTCGAAGCTGAGCATCAGCGCCAGCTCACGGCCCTTCCCCTCGGCCGTGCTGACCTTCTTGTCGAGGGCGCCGTCGCGCATGGGCAGGGCGATGAAGGCCGGGCCCCGCGATCCGCGGGAGCTGAGGTAGGTGTCCAGTTCGTCCTCGGAGATGGGGTTGTCGATCTCGCCGAAGCCGCCTCCGCCGACCACATCCCCCTTCTTCAGGGTCTTGTAGCGCTTGCGGTTCCAGAACCCCTCGTTGAATTCGAAGCCGCACAGCTCGCGCAGGTTGATGCGGCCCTGCTCGTGCAGCACCACGAGATTGGGTACGGCCGGCTCGCGCGGCGAGGGTGTCTCCGAGTCCAGCACGGTGCGGAAGGCCGTGGCGTTCAGCCGCAGCCCGAACGCGCCGTGGTCGAGGCGAATGGCCTCCTTGATCTCGGCGAGGGTGCTGCCGGTGTACGCCGCCTCCAACAGCCCGCGGACGTGCCTCTTCAGCCGTGCCTCGTTGATTTCATCGATGATGAAGCCGACGGTCTCGCCGAGGGGTGCGCGAACGAGTCGGAGGGCTCCCAGGACGACGCCGATGCCGATGCGGAGCAGACCGTCCAGGATGCGGCGCCAGTCGAGAGTGACGATGCCGACGATGACGTCCCACACACCGCCCAGGACGTCCCCGACGATGTCGACGATGGTGGCGACGATCGTGCAGACGACTCGCGTGACCCATTTGCCGACGGTGACCACCACCCACCGCACGACCTTCACCAGATAGGTGACGAACCAGCAGACCCAGCCCCGCGGGTCGTACCAGGGGTACTCCTTGCACTTCTTCTCCTGGCGCTCCTCCCACTCCTCGATGGGCTTGGAGACCTGCTCCTCCACCCATTCCGTTATCTCGGTACAGACCAGGGCCATGGGACATCCTCCTTCCTGGCCTCCCTGCCCGGTGCACCGGCCAGGGATCTCTGCCGCACCCGCGGCCGGTCACGCCCCGCTCATGCGCCGCAGCAGGGCGCGGAGGCGAAGACAACTCCACGCCAGGCCGAGCAGCTTGCCGACGACGGCCGCACCGACACCGACGAGGAGGGCCGTCCCGACCGGTGCCCACGACCAGCCGTGCCGCGAGAGCTGGAGTACGAGGACTGCGGTTGTGGCGACGACGAAGGCCGTCATCCCCACGCCACAGCCGCAGTCGTTGAACAGACGACGGATTGCCTTGGCCGACCGGTCTTGTTCCTCGGCGACCAGCCACGGAGTCCGGACCACGACCTCATCGACGCAAGGGCGTCCCAGCCAGCTCGCGAGCGTGGCCGCCCCCCTTAGGTCATCGATGGACTCCAACGACAGGAGCATTGGGCGACCACCGCCCCTGAGAGAACGGGCGGACGCTGTGGAGGAAGCCTTGACGCGGGCGTCCCAGGTTTCGGGCATGACGCTGACGCCCCCTCAAAGTCGTGCCATTGGAGGAGCGGACGGAGTAGCTCCCCCACAGTGGGTGTACCCGTATTGACACTACGTCACCCTCGCCTGCGACGAGGAGGCCCGTCCGTTCCGCTGGACCTACGACAGAACCCCGCTCAAGGCGGTGTGAACCCTCGCAGGATCAACGCGTCGCTGCACTAGTCCTCTCGTCGGCAGGCGCCGCCGCCTGACCGCCCTGTCCCAGGGTGGCCGCACCAATCCAGACGCCTGAGGCATCTAACTCAATGTGGCGCCTACAAGTGTCGCCCAGCCCTCGATTGCTCACTGAACGCCGACAGCACCTACTCCCCACAATGCGCACCGCCTCCAACACCGCAGGTCAAAGGTCCGCCGTTGCTCTCGAATCCGCGGGTTCTACACACTGTCAATCCCCTCGAACTGTGGAGATCTTCTAAGCGGCCAGCTCCAAGGCGGAGTTGGCTCGATGGTCGTGCTCGTAGTCGATCGGGCTCTGATATCCACACACGCTGTGTAGTCGGTGCGTGTTGTAGAAGCCGGTGATCCAGGTCGCGATTCTCAGCCGGGCCTCGGTGCGGATGGCGAACGTGTGCCGGTGGACGTACTCGACCTTGAGTACGCTGTTGAACGCCTCACTGACGGCATTGTCGAAGCACGACCCGACGCGGCCCATGGACTGGGTTGACGCCCAGGCGCCGGCAGGCCCGGCGGAAGCGCCGGGACCCGTATTCGCTGCCGCGGTCGCTGTGAAAGATCACGCCCTTCACGTCACCGCCGCGGGTGGCCGCGGCCATGTTCAAGGACACCACGACCAGTTCGGCATCATGGCGTGCACCCATCGCGTAGCCGAGCAGCCGACGCGAGAACAGGTCGATGACGGTGGCCAGGTAGAGCTTGCCCTCATTGGTGGTGATCTCGGTCATGTCTCCGCACCACACCTGGTCGGGCGCGTCGGCGGTGAAGTCCCGCCGCACGAAGTCCGGAGCCGCCGGCCGTTTGTCGGGCCGGGTCAGCCCGCGCCGTCGGCGGATCTTGCGTCCGGCCAGGCCGAGTTCGGCCATCAGGCGGGCGACGGTGTTCACCGAGACGCGCCAGCCCGAGCGGACCAGGAGGAGCCAGACTTTCGGGGAACCGTAGGTGCCGCCGGAGCTCTCGAAGATCTGCCGGATCGTGTCGGCCAGCTGTCCGCGCCGGACCTCACGCGCGGTGGTGGGCTTGTCGCGCCACTTGTAGAACCAGGACTCCGACACCCCCAGGACCTGGCAGGCCAGACGGTGCGGGACGCGGTGCTCGGTCCTCTGGTTACCGATGAACGCGGCCAGGGCGGCCGGGTCCGTCCCGGTCACTTCACCCAGAGGACCATGCATCGCTGAGGACATCACGCTCCATCTCCAGCTCGCGTATCCGCTTGTTCTTCTCGCTCATCTCCCGCCGCAGCCGCTCCAGCTCGGCCCGCTCGGCCTCGCGGATCCGGCCACCCGGCGCGGGCCCGGCCGGCCGGTCGGATGACGCCGACCCGTTGCGCCGCCACCGCGAGGAGCTGGGCGCCGTGGCCGCTGAGCTCAACAGCCGCCCACGCAAAACGCTCGGCTGGGAAACCCCAGCCGAGCGCATGCATAAACTGCTCGTGTCCGCCTCACACTGACCCCCGTGTTGCGTCGATCGCTGGAATTCAAGGCTTCGGCCCGGGCGGGGCGCGCTTTTGTCTGTCCGGTACGACTTCCCGCTCTGGCGGGTGACGAGGCAGTGGTTCTCCATCCCGCAGCCGCAGGTGGCCGGTAGCAAGGCTGCATGATCAAGATCTCTGCGCGGGCCCTTGCGGCCGCCGCGCTCTCCGTCCTGCCCCTTCTGGCTGCCTCCCCCGCCCACGCCCAGGCCCCGGCTGAGGTCCTGACCCTGTCGGACGCGATTCAGCGCCTGCCGCTCGCCGCCGAAGCCCGCGACGGCTAGGAGCGCACCAAGTTCAAGCACTGGGTGGACGCAGACAAGGACGGCTGTAACACGAGGGCGGAGGTGCTCAAGGCCGAATCGCGCGTTCCCGTCACTGTCGAACCGGGCTGCAAGATCGTCGGAGGTGAGTGGTACTCGTACTACGACGGCGCCACGCTCACCGCGCCCGGCGGACTCGACATCGACCACATGGTGCCGCTCGCCGAGGCGTGGGACTCGGGCGCCTCGCAGTGGACTGCGGCCCGGCGTGAGGTCTACGCGAATGATCTCTCCACCGAGCGCAGCTTGGTGGCTGTCACGGCCAAGACGAACCGCAGCAAGGCGGACCAGGACCCCAGCACCTGGCTGCCGCCGCTGGCCGACGCACGCTGCACCTACGCCGCGGACTGGGTCTCCACCAAGCTCAGGTGGAACCTGACCGTCGACCAGCCCGAAGCCGACGCACTGGCCGCGCTCGCCGTTGGCTGCGGGCAGCAGCCCATCGAGTACGAGCCCGCCGACGCGTAAATCGATCACGCGCAGCGACACTCCCGCAGCCGAGATGCCTGTGCCCGCATCTGATCCAGATGCGGGCACAGGGCTGTGGCGTGACGATCGGAGTACGGGCGGTGGCCCGGTCGCCCCTGGCCCCGACCAGGTGTCTCACTAACAGCGGCCGGTCCGCCTCCCGACAGATCCCAGGGGGCATGAGGCAGCAAGGCATATCAAAGCACTGGGCAGATCAGTCCGGGCGCCCGCCCCGCATTCTTTTACAGGGAATTAGCCTTCCGGGAAAGAACCCAGACGTAGTACCATTTGCCATTTTCGATCGCGCGGGGGCCGTTCTCGACCCTATCCTTGATTGCACCCCAGAAGGTTCCCGCCGTGGTTAACCCAAGAGTCGTGAGCACTCGCTCCATTACCGACCCTTCCACGGCGATGAGGAGGGCGGCAGTAGAGGCGACCGTAGCGCTAGCTGCGCCCAGCGCCCTCTTTCTCTTGGCAGCGCGAAGGTCAGATGCCATGGCGCTAACCTGGTCCTCGATCTCCAGGCGAAGTTTCGTCAACTCAAGCTGGGACTGTTCAGAATTTAGTGCATCACCCATCGAGAGGAAGCTTGTCCGCAGGAATCCTCGGAACCCCTTGTAGGAATCAAATTCATCGATGGTGATTTTACTGAAATCCCCCATGGTGACACCGTCAATGAATGGAAGGTCGATCTCGAGTACAGGGCGAACCAAGCGGTCCTTCACGGGCTTGGATTCCGAAGGATCGATCAGCCTCCCTCCCCTGATGATGTAGTCGACCGCGGAAACCCGCCTTGGTGGGTGGGAACTTGTTGCCGCACCGGTGTATTCCGTACGTGCGGTGTAGCTCGGTAGATACCAAGCGAGACCGGCCCTGATGATTGGTTCGGCTTCAAGTAGCCAGGTTCCAAGCGCAGTCATGTCTGGGCAGTGGATCCCGTAATGAACGGTTCGCGTGGTGCCCTGTTGGGGCCGACCAGTATCGAAATCGGTCGTGTCGTCGGTTTGGCTTTTTACTCCGATGGGGCAATAGGGGGCGTGTGGCCCGTGCGAGAGTAATAGGGTGTCGGAGACTAGTACGGCGCGCTTCGTGAGCTGTTCAAAATTTCCGATTTCGTCCTGTAATCCAATATTGAAGTTTTTCTTGACGAGCCTTCTTTCGCCCAAGATTTCAGTTCTCCTGAATCCTCCTGGCTCGAATAGTAGTTCCGAGTATGATTTAGCGGCGGCGACTGGATCATTGCGACTGCCCGGGGGGATTTGGTTATAGATTTTTCGCATCTGACGTGCCACGTCTCTGTCCCCGACTGGTTGTGCGCGTCTCCACATATGGACAGTCTCGGGGACACCAGTCCATCACTGCAAGCCTCAAATCGCCCTCCGTTACCGGGACGGATGTCGGCTCTTCGAAATTGGTGGGGGTTTGAGCGCCGGACGGGGCTCCACTGTGGACCCTGACCGATAGATGCCGGCAGCTCTCGTAGATCACGTTGTTGTCGAAGCAAGATGATCACAACAGAAGAGCTACGGACGTGGCAAACGATACGACGCGGTTGTTGGGCCTTGACGGCCTGGCCGTGGTCGGGGTCGCCGACGACACCGACGCGCCGGTGGTGCACCTGGTCACCGCTGGTGAGCGGGCACGCCACTGCCCAGACTGCGGCGCCCGGGCGCGGCGGTCGAAGGGCCGGCGGGTGACCCGGCCGCGTGACCTATCGGTCGGTGGCCGCCGACCACGGCTGGTGTGGGCCAAGCGCCGCTGGCGCTGCGACGAGCCGGCGTGCCAGCGTCGCTCGTTCACCAAGTCGGTCCCGCCAGTACTGCCACGTAAGCGGCTAACCACACGATTACGGGCTGCGGCCGGGGCGGCGGTGGCCGATCAGGGCCGCACGGTCGTCCAGGCGGCCCGCGACTATGCGCTCTCCTGGCCGGTCGTTGCGGCGGCGTTCAACAGTCACGCCCGGGCGGTGCTGCTGGCTCAGCCCGAGCCGGTGCAGGCGCTCGGTATCGACGAGATCCGCCGAGGCTGGCCGAGATGGATCCCCGACGAGGCCACCGGGATCTGGCAGACCGCCGTGGACCGTTGGCACGTCGGCTTCGTCGACCTGTCCGGCAAGTAGGGCCTGCTCGGGCAGGTCGAAGGCCGCACCACCCAGGCGGTCATCGCCTGGCTGGCCGAGGAATGGCAGTCGGAGCCCGCCCCCATCCGCTCCCGCCCGGACCGGGACGCCGTGCTGGCGGATGCCCGAACCCTGCTCGACCGGTACGGGCCCACCGCGCGCTACTGGACCAACGCGACGGCCGCCGCCACTGACCCGGCCCCGGACTTCCTCGCAGCAGGCCTCCAGGGCACGGAATCCCGTGGCTTCCTCACCACTTGCGTACGCCCGCTCCAGGCTGGTCTCGGCTTCGGCCGCCGCGGGCCCCTGTCCCCCTGTCGACGGTGTCACCACCAGCGTGACGGACATGGACGCCCTCACCGCGGACATCGTCCACGCCCGCCGTTTGGGTTTCACCGGGAAGTTGTGCATCCACCCCGCCCAGATCGCTGCGGTGACGGCCCACTTCACCCCTACCGAAAGCAAACAGCGGTGGGCGCGTGCCGTGGTCACCGCCAGCGACTCCCCGTCACCTTGGTCGACGGGGAGATGGTTGACAAGCCCCTGCTGGAACGGGCTCGCCGAATCCTCTCCGCCGCCGATCGCTGAGGTCGAGCCGCACCGCGCAATCGCCGACGCCGCGGCGCACGCCAAGGTGGGGTACTTCGTCTACGGCTCGGGCGGCCCCCCGTCATGCGGGGTGGCCGTCGGGGTGGTGGTTGATCCATGACAGGCTGCCGACGTCGAGGCGGTGGCGGGCTCGTGCGCGTACCTCGGGACGCGCCACGCGACCGGTGACGTGTCGGAACCTACGGCCGGCGCCCGGACGGTGCCGCATAGCCTTGGCCAACAAGCCGCGGCCTTCCACGCCGCCGGACACAACAGGAGGCTCCGCGTTGATCACCGTGGATCTGCACCCGATCTTCCGCAACAACCGGGACATCGAACTGGCCCTGCGCCAGGCCATGTTCAAGGCAGCGCGCAGCGGCGAAACCACCATGGAGATCATTCCGGGCAAGGGCTCGGGCAAGCTGAAGAAGCGTGTGCTCGCGTTCCTCAACCAGCCACACATCAAGAAGCTGTACGAACGTTTCGAGACGAACCCGACCAACGACGGCAGGATCGTGGTCCATCTCAAGTCGTAAGAGCGGGCAGCCCCATGAGAGAGCGGCGTCGCGCCCGAACGCCATACGGTGATCCTCCACGGCGTCACGGACGGCTCGGAGGACTCTGGGCTCTCGCCGTAAGTGGAACAATCCGTATGTGGATTCATAGCTCAGCTCATCACCTCCCGTCGCTGACGTGCCGCGTGGCCGCTACGTGCGCCGTTTGCCGAGTTCGCTCACTGAGTTCGCCGGTCCTGTGCATGGCCGCGTCGAGTTGCCACTGCACGTCGTGCGGTCGGGTCTTCGTTCCTACGACCTTGACCGCCCCGTCAGCGGATGAGTCTTTACCGCACCATTCCGACGGAGGGGCAGCGCGCCGACGTCGTCGCCTCCCTCGATCGCGACCTGCTGCTCGCCCAGTGGTCCGTCCTACGCACACTTGTCAGCAAACGCATTCGTGTGGTCCGGGAAAAGGCCTTTCCCGAGCTCGTCGACAGGGCATCGGTCCCGGAGTAAGCCTCACCCAAAGGCGCATTACGAAGGGGCCGCAGCACGTGGAGAACCGCCTGGCGCAGCTACGAGGCGTACCCGATCTCATCGGCATCGCGGACGCGCAGGCCGTCCCCGTGCCCCCCCTGGACCACGCGTACCTTCACGACTGCGACGCCATGCTCGCCGCGATCACCCCCGGATCTCCGCGGTCCTCGTGTGCGCTCCCAACAAGCCCACCGGAACGACCCTGCCCCCAAAGCAACTGCGAGCCTTGATCACCGCGATACCCGGCGACGTCCTCATCCCGCTGGACCGGGCTTACCAGGAGTTCGACCATATGGAGACGGACGTGGCGGCCCTGGTCGCCGAGCACCCGAACGTCATCGTCTTCAGAACCCTCTCCAAGGCCTATGGGCTGGCGGGCCTGCGGGCCGGCTACGCCGTCGGCTCGCCCGAGGTGATACGGGTGGTGCGCGAGACCGCTCCGCCGTTCGGCCTGAGCGCCGCGGCAGAGGCCGCCGCGCTCACGGCCTGGGCGGACCTGGAACACACCCGGCTCATCGTGAACGCGGTGACCGCGTGCCGCGAGGACCTCCGCCGCGTTCTGAGCGCCCGGGGCCTGCCCACCCCCGACGCGCGCGCAACTTGTCGTACGTGCTCGGCTTGCGGCGCAGCTCGATGCAGTGCGCCAGCCGTACGGCAGCCACTCGGAGAGCCTGGCGGAGCGGGTAGGCGTCGGGATGGACGCCACCAGATGTCGGCGTGGGAGAACACCGCTTTGCCGTTGTGGTCGAACAGCCAGCCGCAGTGGTCGGAGTGCGGTTGGGTGCCGACGGGTGCTGCGTGCTCTTTGGAATGGCATCGCCAATGCCGCTCTATCGCCCGGAAGGGCCCGATACCTCAGGGGTATGGGGCCTTCGGAACAGGTATTGGACACTCGGGTACGGGCGCCAGAGGATAGCTCGCATGTCACCTCTTCCCATGCCCTCCGCCTGGGCGGGGCCTCTCCCCGAGGCCGCGCCGCCAGCTGACATGGCTATCTACCAGTTGCCTACGGGGACCTACGAAACCAGGGCGGTCTTCGCGTTCAAAGGCGGCTCATTCCGCGAAAAGCGCAATTTCGCTGCAACGTCGGTATTGGTGCAGCACCCCAAGGGTGATCTACTGATCGATGCGGGTTTCGGCTCCCAGGTTGCGGCGCACATGCAGGCTCTCCCGCGGATGGAGCGCGCTCCGCACCAGTTGGCCCGGACCGTGAGCGAGCAACTGAAAGCCAGTGGCTACGACCACGGCAGGCTCCGTGGTGTGCTGGTAACGCATTCTCACTGGGACCACGTGAGCGGTCTCGACGATCTCCAGCTTCCCATCTGGATCAATGACGGCGAACTGCAATATGCGGGTGAAGGTAAAGGCGGAAGAGTTTTCCGCGAGGTCTCCGCAAGTCACAAGTTGCACCGATATCAATTCAAGACCGCACCCTATCTTGGCTTTTCGTCGAGCTTCGATGTTTATGGCGACGGCTCGATAGTCGTCGCCGCCGCTGGTGGCCACACCAATGGCTCCGTAATCGTCTTCGTCACTTTGCCGACCGGTAAGCGGTACGCCTTCATCGGCGATTTGACCTGGCAACTCGATGCCATCCGCCGTCGTGCCGAGCGGCCCCTCATGATGCGCATGCTCGCCGACACTGATCCCCAACTGGTGCGCGAGGACATGCTTCGTATGATCGCACTCGCGGACACCATGCAAATCGTCCCGTCCCATGACGTTTCTGCATACGACGGGATCCCGAAGCTGCTCAAATGATCAGCACCAACCCCGACTCACCGGCGCTCGGTGGCGTCTCAGTTGTTCAGCGTCAACGTCCGGACCCGGAGCGCACCAGGTTCCATGCCGTGCAGCGACGAGGTGGCGACCTCGTCCGCGGCTAGACCGCGATCACGCTGTGCCTGAGCAGACGCGCCGCGAGAACCTGCACTTCATTCGCGGTAGGCGGCCTCCGCGATCTGGACGAACGACCGGATCAGCGGGTTCGTGTCCCCCTTGTTCCACGCCGCCATCACGCGGTTCGGCGGCATGTCGATCAGCGGTGCCACGACCAACTCCTCATGTTGGCCGTGCCCGATCAAGGTCATCCCGACAGTACCGTTCCAGAGCACCGCCTGCATGCACTCCTGGACGGCCCGCACCACCGGACCCTCGCGAGGCTCGCCGCCGTTCCAGTACGACTGCCAGGCTGGGTCGGTACCCTCCGGGAACTGGAACCAGCGGCGGTCAGCCAGGTCGGCCAGTTCCAGGCTGTCGCGGTGGGCCAGCGGGTCGTCGGCGCGCAGCAGTGCTCCCACCGGATCCGCGCGCAGCTCATGCACGGTCAGGCCCTTCTCGTCGAACGGCCCGCGAGTCAGGGCGACGTCGACCAGCCCAGCGCGTAGCCCACAGGTCGGATCGGTCAGGTCGGTCTCGCGGATGCGGACCTCGACTCCCGGGTGCTCTCGGCGATACGCCACGGCCAGCCGCATCACGCCCGGGTCGGCGCTGTCCGCCAGCATGCCGATGGTGATGGCCGCGGTGCCGGCCACCGCAGCCACGCGCACGCGCATCTGGTCGGCCTGGCGAAGCAGGGTGCGCGCCTCGTCCAGCATCGTCGCGCCGGCCGGGGTGAGCGCCACGCCGGTGGCGGAACGGTGCAGGAGTACAACGCCGAGGTCCGTCTCCAGCCGCTGGATCGCTCGGCTCAGCGGCGGCTGGCTCATGTGCAGCCGCGCGGCGGCCCGACCGAAGTGGCATTCCTCGGCGACGGCCACGAAATAGCGCAGCGTGCGTAGCTCCATGACCGGCGACTATATCCGTACGGTATCGGTGTCGCCGTCGCTCGCGGGGTCTACCCCAGTCCGCTCGGCGAAGCCCCGGCCGCCCTCGCGGTCGCCGTTGTCGAGCGACGTTTCCAGCTTGCAGGTAGGCGAACTTACGCAGCGTGCACGGCGGGCACGATCTCCTCGGCCCACCGGGCACGCGCCGTCGTCTGCTCGTCGGCTGTTCGGCGACACGGGTGTCTGTTATTTCATCGAAAAGGCTGCAGATGGTTGCGATATCGGAAGGGGCCAGTCCGCCGGCAGTGGCTACAGCGCGTCCATGAAGTGCTTGGCGCGCTCGGTGATGGTGGACCAGTCGGCGGCGGCGATGGCGGAAGCAGGCACATACGGCCTGGGCTCCTGCGGCCAGGAATTGGGCGGCGTTGGCGCTGTTGACACCGCCTGAGGCGACGAGGGGGACGCCGGGGTAGGGGCCGGCAAGGTCCTTGAAGTAGCGGGGGCCCAGGGAATGGGCCGGGAAGATCTTCACTGCGGCGGCGTGGAGGTCCAATCTGGAATGTTCAACGTGCAGACCCGGTCCTGGCACCGAATGTGCGCGGGCGCCGAACGGCCGACGGTGGCTCTCCCGGCGTGGTCGTCCCGGCAACCGCCGGGAGTTGGCCGGTCCATGTGAAAAGAGATCCTCGACGTCGTCCTCTTCACCTTGGACGCTGGTGACGGCGTGGGCCGGGCCGCCTCGCAGTTCCTCCCACAGGTATGCCGTTCCCGACCAGCCCTTCCCGGCGGGACGTCATCAGCGACGACCGAGAAGTTCGGGGTGCGATGGGTAGAGGGCGCTCGCATTCTCCCGGGGCCTCGGCCGGTTCCTGCCGCACGGGCCCTCCGCGAACGCACGGATCAGGTTCTCCGTGGTGCGGGTGACGAACAGTCCGGTGCGTGCGTCCATGCCATGGTTGCGGCCGTTGTCCTGAGTTCCGGCCATGAGGGCCTCAACCCATCGCATCGTCCCGGAAGCGAAGACGCCCGCTCCGCTGGGGACGGTGTAGTACGCGGAGTCCGCATGGCTTGGCGCACCCTTGTAGAAGAGAGGTGAGTGCGCAATGACCTCGAGCGGCGCCGGGGTGGGCATCCCCGGGGTGACCCGGTCATACTCCACCCCGACCAGATGGTCGAAGGAGTCCCCCCGTCTGACCCCGGTCCCTTCGAAGAGCCAGTGATCGTCGGCGTGGACCACATACGGAGCGTCGACCGGATAGCCCTCGTAGAGGACGCCGGTCAGGGAGGATTCGGGGTCGGCTCCGGGCTGCCGTCGGAAGTCATTGGTCGGCATGGTCGGATGGTCGGTCAGGTACGGGTCCGCCCGGTAGTCGGTTTTGTAACAGACCACTGTGCGTGCGTCGCCGGTGGGTCCCCGCTCCAGCCTGATCCGGCGGAAGCAGGCATTGGCACCGAGGAAGGCCACATTGGTACCGGAGTCACGAGCCCGGGTCACGTGGTCCCGTTGCTGTTGGCTCCAGTACTCGTCGTGCCCGAGGGAGAGCGCCGCGTGCGCGCCGTGAAGCACGCCGGGTTCGCGGTGGACGTCCACCCCCGTGGTGTAGGCGAGCGGAATTTCCAGCCGCTCCGCGAGAACCACTACCGCCCTCTCGTAGGCCATGAACTTCTCGGCGCCGCTGCGGTCATAGGGCCGGTCGAAGCTGACCGCGAGCGACCGTGTCCCGTACGCGCCGTCCTCGCCGTGATAGAGGCTGTACCCGCCCCATGCGTTGTATGCCTGCCAGGTCGACACCGCGTGCATCAGGACGGTCCTGCCCGCGCCGGACGCCGAACGGACGATCAACGGCACATAGCGCTGGTGCCCGTTGTCCGCTTCCAGTCGAAGCAGATACGCCCCCTCCGGCCAGCCGTCGGTACGTACGCCGAGCGTGCGGTTCCAGTCGGCCCGTACGGTACGAGTGACCTCCAGCAGGCGGCGCCGGGCCTGAACCGATCCGGCGATACGGGGCGAACGCCACACCAGGCGCGCCTGCTGTCCCCCGTACCAGCCGACCCGGAAGGCCGAGACCCGGAAGCCGGAAGCGGTCGTGGACACGTACAAACCGAACTCCTCGCCCGGCAGCACGCTGCATCTGTCGGTGTATCCCTGGACAGCCTCGGGCGTTCCCTCCGAACGGATACGCCAGTCGGGGTTTCCCGCCCGCGTTCGCTCACCGTCCCCGATGAACCGGGTGGAACCGGGCGAGGCGGTCTCGGTTCCGGGCCCCTTGGGGCCGGAGGAGCGGCAGCCGGCCGCCATCGCACCGGCCACAGCAACGGCGAGAAAATGCCTGCGCTCCAGACGACCGAGCGCCTCTGCATCCTGCCTTCCGGCCCGCTCCATGTCATCCACCACGTGTTCCCGCCGCGACACCGTCACAGCCCATCGTCACCCGCCGCGCACCCGCGGACGAGCCGAATCGGGCACACGGGTGCGACTGTGGGGCTTTCGTCCCGCCTCATCATGTGGCCTGCCCTGATGTCGGCGGACGTGCGGTGCGCGACGAGTGAGTAGTTCATTGGTGGAGTGGTGGCGGATGCCGGCGCGGCGCCGCAGGAGCGCGGCGTGCCGGTGGTCAATTCGGCTCCGGGCGGTTACGCCTTTCATTCCGAGCCCGTGGGCGCACTGGTTGAGCACCGGCCCCGTGCCTTCCCAGACGTGGGGTTCGGGGTTGTCCAGTCAGCCGTCACCGCCGCATTCCTGGACGCACAGCAGGTCGAGGTCGTGCTCAGCGAGCATGGCGATCTGCTGCTCGGCGGGGTCGCCGCTGCCTCGTGGATGTTTTAGGCGCTGATACGTAGCTGGGTGCTCAGGCCGGGATGAGGTCGAGGTCGAGAGTGGCGGAGACAGCACAGTGGTTGCTGAAGCCCTGCTCGGTGGGCTCGGTGTGGACGTCGTACGACACGAGGGCGGGGGCGAGGGCGGGGCTGAGGAGGATCGGGTCCTGGCGCCGTTCGACGTCAGTGTGTCCGAAGCCTCCGGTGGGCCGGTCATCGCCCAGTCGGTGGGCGGCATCGATGAATCCCGCATCCTGCAGCAGGTTCGCTGCAGTGCGGTCGGTCCGCAGGCCGCCGTGCTCGTCCTGGACGCGCTGGGTGCGGTGCGGAGGGGGAGGCAGCGGGGCTCCAGTCCGGCTGCGGGTGGCCGAACCCGAGCATGTTGCCATCACCGACCACCAGGGACAGGCGACCGGGTGCGGCGAGAGTCTGCAGCGGCTCAACCTCTGCTGCGCGATGCTCAGGCGAGAACGGGTCAGGTGAAGGTGACGGATGCTCCACGCCGTGCTCTGCCCGTCGAGTCGTGCGCCGGCCCAGCCAAGAACGTGGAGGTGGCGGTCAGCGGCACGACCCGGGCGCGCGGCAGCCGGATCGCGCCCACGCGCTCCGGCGCGGCCTCCTGTTCGATCGCCACCTGTCCACCCCTTCCGACTCTGCCGCAGCAATTGCCTACACCTCGCCCCGAGCCGCGGCCTTGGTGCGTGATGAAGGGGTGCCGAGGGGAAGATATCGGCGACGAGTCGTGACACCGCGCCCAGCCGCCCGGAGCGACCGATGGCCCGCTCACGGGCCGGGGCGTTGAACTGCTACTGCTGTTAACGCCCCGGCCTGTGAGCGGTGGCCGTCATCGATACCCGGTCGCGTCCGCCGGCTTGCCGGCGTTGTCGACCTCGACCAGGTAACGCCAGCAGTCCGGGCGCGAGCCGTCGAGGTCGGTGAAGCCGTATTCCTGTGCGAGTTGCCCGCTGGACAGCGACTGGCCGTTCCAGCGCGCGCCGTCGGAGTCGCCGGCCAGCGCCGCGACCGCGCGTCCGACGTACGACGGGCTCTCCGAAATGCAGAAGTGCGGCACCGTGGCCAGCGCGTCGCGCCAGTTGTCCTCGGTGACCCCGAACGTGTCGAGCATCATCTCCGAACGCAACCATCCCGGGGTGAGCGCCACCGCCGTCCCGCCATGCGGCTTCAGCTCGTGCGCGAGCACGAACGCCATGCGCAACACGCTGTTCTTGACCAGGTCGTAGAAGTACGAGTTGCGATAGTGCTTTCCGTTGTATGCGGACGTCCCGTCGGTCATCTCGACCACGAGACCGCCCGGTCGACGCACCAGCAGCGGCAGCACGAAGTGGCTGGTGATCGCGTGGGTCTCCACGCCCAGTCGGAGCAGCCGCAGTCCGTTGTCGAGGTCGTGCTCCCACACCGGCTTGTCGAACGCGAACAGCCGCTCTCCGCCCCAGACATCGTTGACCAGCACGTCGAGCCGCCCCTGCTCGGCGTCGATGCGCTCGGCCAGCGCACGGACCTGCTCGGGCACCAAGTGGTCGGTCGGCACCGCGATGCCGGTTCCGCCCGCGGCGGTGACGAGCTCCGCAGTCTCCTCGATCGTCTCGGGCCGGTCGTACTCCGAGCGCCGTTCCCGAGTCGTGCGGCCGGTGACGTAGACCCTCGCACCCGCCGCGCCCAGCTGGACGGCGATGCCGCGCCCGGCTCCCCGCGTGGCCCCCGCGACCAGCGCGATCTTTCCGTGGAGGTCCGGTGCCGATGTGTCGGGCATGAATCCCATTGAGTTCCTTATCTATCTGCACGGCCTGGTCCACGTCCGTCATCGACGCCGACCGGTGACATCATGCTTGACCCAAAACTCGACACCTTGTGTCGTATTTTTTCACCCGTCTCACGGACGCCACAGAAGTGACCACGCCGGATGCCACACACAGCGACGACGGCTTCGCCTACCCTCTCCCGTGCGCTGGCGGACGAGAGGGTAGGCGGACTACAGACACCGGTCGGAGCAGGGCTACTGGCGGGTGTCGCCTCCGACGCGCAGCCCCGCCAACTCACACGCTGATCCGCGGGCCCAGTGACCGCATACGTTTCCCGAGTTCCGGATCAGGGTTCCTGGCATGAAGTACATGGTGCTGTTGTGCGCCAATCCCGCAGCGACTGAAGCGGGTCAAGCTCGGCCGGCAAGCGGCGGTGACGCCCGGGAAACTCAACTCCAACTCGGCGAGGTCCCGTGCGGCCCGTTTTAGGGGACCGGTTGACCGGTGTGCGCGAGCGGATCCAGACACTTCGGGCTCAGGGACTCATTCAAGGCGCCCAGGTTCCCGAATTGGTCAGGTTCGTCAACTGCACGACAGCTACTCTTCGTTACTTCTCAGATCACCTCTAGATGGGGAGATTGCATTCAGTATACTTACGACTGGCCGTACACCCCCATCGCGCCACCCGGAGGAGCCATGACAGTCCCGCACCCCGAACTGCTCGCGCACATGACCATCCACGCGCCCGACGGCATCGTCATCGTCGACAGCGAGGGGCTCATCCAGTTCTGGAACAGCGGCTCGGAGCGGATCTTCGGGTGGAAGGAGAGCGAGGTGCTCGGCCAGAGTCTCGACCTGATCATCCCCGAGCGGCACCGGCGCCCGCACTGGGACGGCTTCCACGCGGCGATGGCCAAGGGCACCACCCGCTACGGCGCGAGCGATCTGTTGACCGTGCCCGCGCTCAAGGCCGACGGGTCGAGCCTGTCGATCGAGTTCAGCGTGTGCCTCCTGCCGGATCCGCAGGGCGGCGCCGGGCATGTCGGCGCGGTCATCCGTGATGTCACCGCGCGCCGCGCCCAGGAGAAGGAGCTGCGCCGCCGCCTCGCCGACGCGAACGTCCGCGCCACGACCGTGTGAAACGCGGCGCATCGCGAGGAGGGCAGGGAACCCCGGGTTCCCTGCCCTCCTCGTTGTTCCGGGTCCGCACACGCGGGTGTCCCGCGCGCTGGTCGCGCGCGGGACATCCCCCTCTGTTCCCCCTGTCACCAGGCGGACACGGCGTCAGGCGACGACGGAACCCTCGTGCAGCTTACGGATGGCGTCCGCGTCGTAGCCCAGGTCCGTGAGGACCTCGTCGGTGTGCTCACCGAGCAGCGGCGCACCCTTGATGTCCGGCTTGAACCCGGAGAACTTGATCGGGCTGCCCACCGTCAGGTACGTGCCGCGCTTCTTCTGCTCGACCTCGACGATGGTGCCGCTCTTGCGCATGTCGGGGTCCTCGGCGAGCTCCTTCATCGACAGGACCGGGGCGCACGGCACCTCCCACTTGCGCAGGATGTCGACGGCCTCGTACTTCGTCTTGTCGGCGAGCCACTTCTCGATCTCGCCGAAGATCTCCATGATGTGCGGCTGGCGCGCCCGGGCGGTGCTGTACTGCGGGTCATCCTTCCACTCCGCGTGGCCGATGGCCTCGCAGGTACGGGCCCAGTTCTGCTCCTGGACCGTGAAGTAGATGTACGCGTTGGGGTCGGTCTCCCAGCCCTTGCACTTGAGGATCCAGCCGGGCTGGCCGCCGCCGCCCGCGTTGCCGCCGCGAGGCACGGCCTCACCGAACTCGCTGTGCGGGTACTGCGGGTACTCCTCCAGGTAGCCGAGCTTCTCCAGGCGCTGCTGGTCGCGGAGCTTGACGCGGGTGAGGTTGAGGACGGCGTCCTGCATGGAGACCGAGACCTTCTGGCCGAGCCCCGTCTGGTCGCGCTGGATGATCGCCGTGAGCAGGCCGATCATGAGGTGCATGCCGGAGTTGGAGTCACCCAGCGCGGAGCCGGAGATCGTGGGCGGGCCGTCCCAAAATCCGGTGGTCGAGGCGGCGCCGCCGGCGGCCTGGGCGACGTTCTCGTAGACCTTGAGGTCGTTCCACTTCGAGTCGTCGTTGAAGCCCTTGACCGAGCCGAGGATCAGGCGCGGGTTCAGCTCGTGGATGTAGTCCCAGCCGAGACCCATGCGGTCCATGGCGCCGGGCGCGAAGTTCTCGACCAGCATGTCCGACTCGCGGATCAGCTTCTCCATGACCTCCTTGCCCTCGGGCGTCTTGGTGTTGATCGCCAGCGAGCGCTTGTTGGAGTTGAGCATGGTGAAGTACAGGGCGTCGAGGTCCGGGATGTCCCTGAGCTGCTGACGGGTCACGTCGCCGCCGTTGATGCGCTCGACCTTGATGACGTCGGCGCCGAACCAGGCGAGCATCTGCGTACAGGCGGGGCCGGCCTGGACCCCGGTGAAGTCGATCACCTTGAGGCCTGCGAGCGGCTGTTCACTCATGTCTGAGTCCTTCTCGTGATGGGTTGTGCGGTGAACCGCGGTAGTGCTTGCTGATGTTGAGAGGTGGCTTGCCAGGTGTGGTGGGCGGGTCACTTCTTCGACGGCACGATGTTGCCGACGGTGATGCCCTTGGGGTTGAGGTGTGCGATGTGACCGCTCTCCGTGCCCGCGCCCGGGTCGATGGCGCAGTCGATCAGGGCGGGGCCGCCCGCGGCGAGCGACTCGGTGAGGGCCGCGGTGACCTCGGCGGGGGTGGTGGCGCGGTAGCCCTTGCCGCCGAACGCCTCGATCATGAGGTCGTGCCGGGCGGACAGCATCAGGGTGGTGGGCGACGGGGCGTCGTCGAGGGGGTTGACGTCGTTTCCGCGGTACACACCGCCGTTGTTCATGATCACGGTGGTGACGGGGAGCTGGTACCGGCAGATCGTCTCCAGCTCCATGCCGCTGAACCCGAAGGCGCTGTCGCCCTCGACGGCGATCACTGGCTGGCCGGTCTCCACGGCGGCGGCGATCGCGTAGCCCATGCCGATCCCCATCACACCCCAGGTGCCGACATCCAGGCGGTGGCGCGGGACGTGCATGTCGATGACGTTGCGCGCCATGTCGAGGGCGTTGGCACCCTCGTTGACGAGGTACGCGTGCTGGTTGTCGTGCAGCACGTCGCGCACGGCGCGCAGCGCGCCCATGAACTGCATCGGGTGCGGATCGGCAGCCAGACGCCCGGCCATCTTCTCGACATTCTGCGCCGAGCGCGCCGCGAGCTCCTCGCGCCAGGCGGTGGGCGCGGAGATCTGCCCCGGCTTGGTGCGCTCGGCCAGCACCTCGAGCACGGATCCGACGTCACCGACGAGCGGCGCCGCGATCGGCTGGTTACTGTCCAGCTCCCTGGGCTCGATGTCCACCTGGATGAACTTCGCGTCGGGGTTCCACTGCGGCGCCTCCCCGTGCCCCAGCAGCCAGTTGAGGCGGGCTCCGA
>NZ_JBSFCW010000062.1:0-20124 GCF_053593595.1 Streptomyces sp. NPDC002206 | reverse complement strand
AGCAGATACCATCTGCCCATCCACGACCACCGACCGAAACCAGCTCACAAAACGACCAACAGATCATCTTCAGAGCACGTCGGTGGATCGAGGCTTAGACTGGTTGACGTTGTCCGTGACCGCGATGAGCTGCGGGCGTCGGTGTTGAACGGCTGCTGACCGGCCGACTCACGGTTCACGGGCTCTACTGACAGAAAGTCTCGCAAGGTCGCAAACTGGCGACGCGCCGGTCCGTCCGTTCCCGGCTCACGCGGTGCACACACGGCCCCGTCGCGCTCTTCCCCTGAAGCGCGGTGGGGCCGCCGCACGCCCGCGCTCGCCTGACGCATGAGCAAACCATCTCGGGAAAGTTCAACCGCCTCGGGCGTGCTGAGTTGTTGCTTGCTGTGTGGGTGAACTGGTGCGGAATCCGGGCGCTTGCGGCTGTGACCCGCGACGGGGGCAGGGTGGCCATGCCGATCCGGTGGTGGCCGATGCCGGAGACACCTCCCGTTTGGGCGGGGTCAGTGCTCCGAGGTGGAACGGATCGCGGCGATGTCGAACTGGAGGCGGAGCCGCTCGCTGACCATCGCCCCGCCCTCCGCCAGCCGGGCGTTGTAGGTCAGGCCCCAGTCCGAGCGGTTGATGGTGGTGGTGCCGTCGAAGCCGACCCGTTCGTAGCCGAACGGGTCGGTGACATGGCCGATGTAGGTGAGGTCCAGCTCCACGGGATGGGTGGTGCCCCTGATGGTGAGGTCGCCGGTCATGCGGTAGACGTCCTTGCCCACGAGCTGAACGGCGGTACTCGTGAAGCTCATCCGCGGATACTTCGCGGCGTCCAGGAAGTCACGCCCGATCAGGTGGGCGTCACGCTGCTCCACCCCGGTGTCGACGCTCGCGGTGTGCAGCACGATCTCCGCGCGGGAGCGTGCCGGGTTCCGGCCGTCGAAGTAGAGGCGACTCTCGTACGAACCGAAGGATCCGCGCACCGTCGTCACCATGGCGTGTCGCACGGAGAAACCGATCCTGCTGTGGGCGGGGTCGATCATCCACTCTCCCGTGAGAGCTGCCAGGGCGGGATCCGGCATCACGGCAGCAGCGGGAGTAGTTGGAGCGGCGGGCGCCGCCGGGCGTCGAAGCGTGGTGCCGCGGCTGAAAAAGTTCATGGAACATGTTGTTACTCGGCGGTACTTCGCACGCGCAAGTCGCGGGTGGGAAACCCGCTCATGTATGAACAGACTTTCACAACTCGGGGCACTGCATGGGTACGGTCAGTCACAGGCGGTCCTCCGCAGGAACGCGTGGAAGGCCCTCACCGGGAACCAGCAGGGGCGGCGTCAATCACTGCACGTCGACGTCCCGTCGAGTTCGAGAGCGGCGAGGACGGTCAGGGTGCGCTGCCGTTCGTCGAGGCTGGCCCTGGTGGCGTTCCCAGTCGGTGCGGGCGGGTTCGGTGGCAGACTCCTTGAGAAGAGAAGGAGTTGCCATGGGGTTTGGCTTCCGGGTCGGTGTGCCGGGAATGAGTGTGCGGGTCTCAACACGAGGTGTACGTACGTCGGTCGGTCCCCGCGCGGCACGCATCAGCGTCGGCAGCGGCGGAACCCGCGTCTCGTCCGGCCTCGGCCCCTTCTATGCCTCCAGCTCGCTGCGCGGCGGAGGCAGCCGTCGCGGGACGAGTACCCGCCGCACGGCCTCGCGCCCCAGGTCCGTGGCGCCTTCGGCGGCGCAGCTCGACCGGGCACGTCGGCAGGCGGAGCGGGCACAGCAGGATGCCCAGCGGGATGCAGCTATTGCCGAGTTGACGGAGCTTCGCCGGCAGATGACCAGCGTGCATCTGCAGTCCTTCCCGATGGCGCGCCAGCCCGTCGTGCCTGGGCCTCCCCCGCTGGGCCTGCCCTGGGCGCAAGCCGAGGCGCAGGCGTTCCATCTGCAGCAAGTGGGCCGTTTCGCCCGCGCCGAACGCAGCGCGGCCAAGTCCCGTGCGGCCTTGGAGGCGCCCTCCTTCCTGTCCGCCGAACAGGCACGTCTGCATGCCGCGCACGCATCGCTGTGCGCCGAGGCGGAACACTGGTGGCAGGCACTCGCGGCGAACGACGAGGAGACCGTCTGCGAGGCGGTGAACACCGCGTTCTCCGACAATCCGGCTGCTGGGTGCGCAGTCGGTGTCGACGGCTCGGTGCTGTCGGTCGTCATGCGCCAGCAGGATCTCGACGCGATGCCCACCCAGACCCCGGGCCTCACGCCCAGCGGGCGCCCCACCCTCAAGAACCTCACCAAACGAGACCGGACCCTGTGGTGGCTCACCTCCATGGGCTCCAACATCATCGCCACCCTCAAGGAAGGATTCGCCACCGCACCCGGCATCACTGCCATCGATCTCGCTGTTCTCACCCGCCTCCCTGACACCCAGCTCCTCGGCTTCGTGACCTACGGGCGCTGGACCCGCCAGGCCGTCGAGTCGGCACCCTGGCACGAACCCGAGGACGCCCTGCGATTCCTGGACATCGGGCAGGACGTGGCGTGTTCGGTCACCACAACAACCTCCGGAACCTTCTCCAGCACGATCAAGCCGCTCGACACCAGCCGCACTACCGGACTCCAGGACCTCCTCGACCACGCCCAAGAGGACCCGGACACACCGGAACCTTCCCTGGCCGACCTGGACATCGGCCTCGGTGCCAACAGCACGCCAGGTAGCCGTACGCCGACCACCGGATCCGATCCGTACCGGATCCGCACCTTCGCGGAATGGCAGAGCGACACGGCGACTTCACCGATCTCACCCCGTCCTCCGAACCCGACCCCGCAACCGCACCGCGAGCCGCCCACGTCTCTCGTCCCCGGTCAGACAGTGGTGCTGCCGGAAGAGGCCTGGCAAGGAATGCTGATCGCGTTCACCTTCGCCGGAGCGGACGCCGACCTGACCCTCTTCCTGACGGGCACGGACAGCCGCGTGTCCGACGACCAGGACTTCGTCTTCTACAACCAGCCCTCTGCCGCCAACGGCGCGTCACGCCTCCTGGGCAAGCAGGCCGACGGCCCTCACGTCACCGAGAAGGCCGCCGTACACCTCACCGCCCTGCCCGAGCACGTCCAACGCGTCGTCGTCTCCATCAACATGGACGTGGACACCGGCCTGACCTGCGCCGCCCTCACCCATGCGGCGCTCTACATGGACTGTGCCACCGGCGCCGCCTGGACATTCCAGCCCCCAGCAGATCCCAACATCCGCGCCATGATCATCGCCGAGCTCTACCGGCACCACACGGACGGCCAACCCGTCTGGAAACTACGGGCCATCGGGCAGGGCTGGGCTGACGGCCTCGACGGACTCGCCCGCGCACACGGAGTCGACATCGAGTAACCACCCCCATCGGCTCCGTCGAGACGTCTAAAAGATGAGGCGGCCCGAGACCAATGTCCGCCGCTGGCGTGATATCCCGGCTCGACAAGTGGCGTGCCTCACGCGAGCACCTCACCTGGCAGCTGCGCCGCGCCGACCACCTCTCCGCTGGTACTGCCTCCCGTTCTCGTCGACACCCCGGCGGTCGGGGGCACTCCCAAATCCATCGATGCGCGTGGCTTTGTTCGCGAGAACCGGCTCTGGCCCAAATTGTGTGGAGTGGTTGCTCTCCGTCGCAGTATTGCCTCGGACAGGCGCTCAGTCGGTGAAATCACCGGTCTCGGACGGTCCACCTGGTGCGCCGTGGTCGACGAGGCGGAGGAGCTGTGGGTCTAGCGTGTCGGAAGCTGCCAGTAGCCTCAGGCACCATGGGCATTCAGATCGATGTAGTGGCGGGTTACCCGATCAATGATGAGATGGAGAGGGTGCTCGGGTTGGCGGAGGCGGTCGGCGAGCCCGTCACTGTCACGTTCATGTGGGAGGGGCGTGAAGAGGCGGAACGCGCAGTGCTAGTGCCCGCGGCCACGCTGGCGCTCTGGGAGCATTGGGCCCCCACCGCCTACCCGACGAGTGATGCTGGGGATGAGAACCGGGCTGTGGCGGAGGAGCCGGAACTGGCCCACCCAGCGGAATTCGGCGCGTTCACGCTCTTTCGTCGTCGCGTAGGAGGGCGCACGGCGGTTGCTCGCAAAGGCGTGGTGGTCGCCGAGCTACTGGACCCCGACGAGGCGCACTGGCTCCAGGAGAAGGCCCGCAATGTACGCCAGGGCTTCATGGATCCGAAGCAGAAGGCGGCGTTCGAGGAGTTCCTTGCCCGGCAGGCATCCCTCGATGAGCAGTGACGCGCCGACTCATTCGCGGCTTTGTAATTGATCTTCGGGCTCCTGTCCAATTTGTGTGGTGTGGTGACGCTCGGTCACGCCAACAGGACTCGTTTTCGGAGGAGTTCGGAGCCTGCGCGGCCGAACATCTGACGCTTGAGCATCTTGATACGGTTGACATGGCCTTCCACGACACCGGATTTCCAGGGCAGGGTCAGGCCAGCGACGACGGCGTCAAGGTCGCGTTCGAGGTGCTGGGCGAACAGGGCAGATCGGTAGCGGCTCTGGCTGCTTCGATCCACTGCGGCAGTTGGTCGCCTTGCAGGTCGGTGACCATGTGGGCGAAGGTCCGCACGTGCTTGGCGAGGGAGTCCAGCTCGGGGCAGTTGTCCAGTACGGCCTTGAGTTGGATCCGGTCGCTCTCGGCCAGGGCGTCCGGGTGGGTCAGGAGCCAGCGGGTCACGGCGCGGGCCGATGGCGGCCGGGCCCGACCGGCCGGGGCTTGCCACCGAGAGTCCTGCTCGCGTAGTTGCGGACGTTGCCGTAGCCTGTCCCGCTCGAAAATACGATTCGGTGCTGGGAGCTGCGGTGGTGTCGTTTGGTCAGGCGGCGCGGTGATACTGGTTGATCAATCCTCCGAGGATGGATTGTCGCCGGATCCGGTGGGCCTGGATGTCGGTGATGGCGGTCGGGTTGGACGGTTGATCGCTGTCCGGGGGTAGCTGTTGGCGGGATGGGTGGGGACGGTGTCCGTTGTAGTGCTGGATGTACTCGGTCAGCACTTTCACGGCGTGGGCCTCGTTGTAGATCAGCATGCGGTCGAGGAGCTCGCGGCGGAGGGTGCCCACGATTCGCTCGCAGATCGCGTTCGCTTTGGGTGCCCGTGGTGGGCTGAGCAGAATCTCCACGCCGTCGGCCTCGAAGACGGCGTCGAAGGCACGGGTGTACTTGCTGTCCCGGTCCCGGAGGAGGAAACGCAGCGAGTCGATGCGGCGGTCCAGGATCACGGCGAGGTTCCTGGCCTGCTGGACGGTCCATTGCGCGGCGGGATGGGCGGTGACGCCGGCGAGGTGGAGGCGCCGGGTGCCGTGCTCGATGACGACCAGGGCGTAGAGGCGCTTGAGTGACACGGTGTCGAGGTGGAGGAAGTCGGCGGCGATGATGCCGTGGGCCTGGGCGGTGAGGAACTGGCGCCAGGTCGGCCCGGAGCGCTGCGGGGCGGGGTCGATGCCGGCGGCATGCAGGATCTCCCAGACTGTGGACGGGGCGACCGCGTAGCCCAGGCGGGCGAGTTCGCCCTGAATCCGGCGGTGACCCCAGGTGCTGTTCTCGCGGGCCAGACGCAGAATGAGCTGCTTGACGGCGGGCGCGGTGGAGGGTCGGCCGGGGCGGCGTTGGGTGAACGCCCACTTGCGGGCGAGGAGTTGACGGTGCCAGGCCAGCAGTGTGGTGGGGGGTGACCGCGAAGACCTGGCGCCAGCGTTCGCGCGGGATCAGCCGGGAGAGTGCGGCGAACCAGATCCGGTCGGCGGGCTCGTAGCAGACCCGGGCGATCTGCCGGCGCAGCACCGCGTTCTCATGCCGGAGCACGAGAACTTCCGCATCTTTGGCCATACGGCTGCGCAGTACGGCAGCGGGCACAGTGATCAGATTCCGGACGAGCGTGGCGACGACCGCCAGCGACATCCGCAGATCGTCGCAGGCCAGTCGAGGCCTTGTCGCCAGGATCAGCAAACGTGCAGGCCACAGCCGCGAAATCGTATTTTCGAGCGGGACAGGATTCTCTGCGGCCAGCCGCAGCACCAGCTCTTTGATCGCCCTCGTGGTCGGTGGCCGGCCGGGCCTGCTCCGACGCTTGCTGTAGTCCCACCGGCGCGCCACGAGCCTTCGATGCCACGCCAGCACGGTGCCCGGAGCCACCGGGAACACCTGCGCCCAACGACGCCGGGGTATCAACGAGGACAACGCCGCGAACCACAGCCGGTCCGCCGGCTCGTAGCGCACCGGACCCGCAAGTTGCCTGCGCAGCACCGCGTTCTCGTGACGCAGGACAAGAAGTTCGGCGTCCTTCGCCACCTGCCGACGCAGGGTACACACCGTGGACGACCACCACGCAGACTCAGGCGAGCAGGAAGAGTGCCGCATGATCTACCAGCCACCCACGGCCCTGCCGCGGGACCTCCTCAAAGACGAGGACATGCAACGCGCGCTGACCGGTCATGACTTCGGGAAAGTCTTCCGGCTCGCACGCGAACGGGCGGGGATCAGCTACTCGAAGATCGCCGCCGAGTGCGACATCAAGCCCGACCGGGTCGGGACACTCGCGCGTGGCCAAGGCCGAATCACAACCTTCGAGAAGATCGTGCAGATCGCGGATGCTCTACACGTCCCCGGACGCGTGCTCGGCCTCGCTCCCCGCCCGTGGGAGACGGACGCCGCTCCTGCTGCAACATCCAGCACAGAGAACGGACCGTACGTGCGTCGCCGAACCATCCTCCAGGCAGCAACCACCACCGGCCTCGCCGCCGCCCTCCCGGTCCTCCACCGGCCCAACCCGCCGCGCCGCATCACCGACGCCTACGTCGACCGGCTCCGCGAACGCACCGCCCGCCTACGACGCCTCGACGACAGCCTCGGCGGAGGCGACACCTACCGCGTGTACCTCGGCGAACTCCAATTCACGAAGGGACTCCTGCGCCGCGGCTCCTTCACCGACGATTCGCGCCGCCGACTCACCGCGCTCCTCTCCGAACAGGCCCAGCAAGCAGGATGGGCCGCATTCGACGGCGGTCGCACACGCGACGCCGAATCCCTCTACGAAGAGAGCCGCGACTTCGCGCGCGACGCACAGGACACCGACCTCTACGGCAACAGCCTGGCCCTCCTCGCCTACAACACCATCGCAGACGACCGACGCACCGCCGTCGCGTTCGCAGAGGACTCCTGCGCCACGATCACCGCCCGGACGCCGTCCTCCGTCCGCGCCCTCCTCTACGAACGGCTCGCCTGGGCCTGCGCCCTCGACAACCAGGCGGACGGCACGGAGAAGTCGCCCTCACCGCCGCACGCAAGGCCCTTGCCGACGCGCAGGACGACGAACCTCAGCCCGACTGGTCCGTCTGGGTCGACGACACCGAGCTCGACATCATGACGGGCCGCTGCTGGACCGAGCTCCGTCGTCCTCTCCGCGCCGTACCCGTCCTCACCGACGCCCTCAACCGGTACTCCGACGACCACGCACGCGACAAAGCGCTCTACCTCTCCTGGCTCGCCAACGCCTACCTCACGGCCGGCGAGGTCGAGCAGGCGGCCGTGACGACCGGCCGCGCGCTCGAACTCTCAACAGGTGTCGCCTCCATCCGGCCCCGGCAGCGCATCGCCCCGCTACTCGACCAGCTACGCCCTCACGCGGATCTATCCGTCGTCCGGGACCTTCTGGAGCATGCGGCCGGTTAGGGAGCTACAGAGTCAGCGATCCACTTCTTGCACCCTTCGGCTCCCAGGGTGATCGGTACGGCACACAGCTCCGGGTTGGCCCACGGGTGATGCTCAAGGAGGTGCGCCTCCAGCTCCGGGTAGCGGTCCGTCGTCGTCTTGAGGAGGAGCTGCCACTCCTCGCCCGTGCCGTACTCGCCCAAGTGCCAGAACACGCTCGTGACCGGCCCGATGATCTGCGCACCGGCGGCGAGCCGCTGCTGGACTACCGGGCCCGCGAGGTCGATTGCCTACTGTTTCGTCTCCGTGGCCGTGGATACCTGCACGTATTCAGTCATGGGGCCGAGTGTAGGAACTGGCGAGTCCCGCGTGCCGTGAACCGGCCACCGCCAGTACGATCGCGCCCCGTGGCAATCGAACTGAGCGACGAACTGATTGAACTGGAAAAGGCAGCATGGGCCGAGCAGCAGGAGAACCGGCTGACGGTGGAGACCGTGGCCCGCGTGCAGGTGGCGATCACCGACCACGCCGAAGCGACGGAACAAAACCGCTACGACGTCGAGCAGGAACTGAAGAGGGTCACGTGGGACATTCCGAGCCTGACGGCGGCTGACCTGCGCAGGGGCCCCGCCGGGTTCGTTGCACACCAGTTCGGAGCGGCCGGGCCGCAGCGTCACCGTGGTTGAGGTCGACGCGCCCGGGATGATGCCTTTCTCGGCCCCTGCGCCGCGGCCGCGTGGCACGCCTCCACCCCATGCCGCCGCATCGATGCCCCCGGGGAGCCGATGGGGCGCTGCCCAACGGAGTGGCCTGCCGACCCCGCCGGACTCGGTCTCGAACCTCTGTGCGCTACCCCTCCTGCACCACGGGGCGCGCGTGCTCGACGGTGTCGTCAATGAGGACGACCTGGTGTCCGACGGCGGCGAGCAGCGAGGCGGCGATCGCGGCCCGGAAGCCGCTGCGGCAATGCACCCAGTGCTCGGCCTCCGGCAGGGACACGATGGCGTTGGGCAGTTCGGGCAGCGGGATGTGGCGGGCACCGGGCAGGTGGCCGGAGCGCCACTCGCGGTCACTGCGGACGTCCAGGACCTCCACCTGTCGCCCGGTCCGGACAGTGGCGAGGGTGGCGAAGTCGGATCGCGGGTAGGAGGCCAGCTCTTGTGGGCCGACCCATTCGAGCGGGTTTCCGACGGCGGCAGCCGCAAGATGGTCGAAGCCGATCCGCAGCAGCTCGATGCGGGCTGCCTGCAACTCGTTGTGGTCGGCGGCCAGCAGGGTGACGGGGGCGTCGAACGGAACCAGCCAGCCGAGGTAGGTGGCAAGGGATCCGGAGGCGTCGAAGTTGACCGTGCCCGGCAGATGGACCGGTGCGTAGTCGGCTCGCGGACGCACGTCGACCACCCACTCGCCCGCTGTGATCCGGTCGGCCAGTTCGGCCGGATCCGCAAGCCTTGGCCCGGGGAGCGAGGCGCGGGGCGGCGGCCCGGCGGCGTTGATCGGCGCCATCCGGCGGTAGTACGCGGGGCAGGGCTCCAAACCCGTCAGTGTCCCGGTCACGAAGGCGTCTTCGGTTTGGCTGAAGACAGGGTTCACGGCCCGTTCGCGGCCGATGGTGGAGCGTTGGACCGCGCCGACGGTCGTCGCGGCGCAGAAGCTGCCGAAGCCGTGGGTCGGCAGGATGACGGTGTCTTCGGGTAGTACCTCGGCCAGGTGGCGCACTGATCGGTACTGCTGGTGGGCGAGCGGCTCGGCCAGGTCTGCACCCATGAGGTCGGTACGGCCCGTGGTGCCGTACAGCAGGGAGCCGCCGGTGCATACCAGCCGAGGCGCCCCGTCGGCGGGCGCGAAGGCGTAGGCGAGGTGGTGGTCGGTGTGCCCGGGTGTGGCGATCACCTGGATCCGCAGCTTCCCGGCCGTCAGTTGGTCGCCGTCGCCGACCCGGACGGCGTCGAAGCCAAGGGGCGGCCCGGCTGGCACCGCGTACGCCGCCTGGCAGCGGCGTGCGAGCTCCAGACCGCCTGTCACATAGTCGTTGTGCAGGTGGGTCTCCACGACCGTGTCGAGCCGCAGGCCGCGGTCCTCGAGCACACTGGTGACGCGCTCCAGGTCACGTTGCGGGTCCACGGCGACCGCGACCGACCCGTCCGTGATCAGGTAGCTGCGGTTCCCGAGGCTGAGCGTGGAGATCTGGATGATCTCCACGCTATCGGGCAGCCGCTCGGAGAGCCGCAGCTCGGCCTGGGTGGCCCGGCCCGGCTCCGCCTCGACCGGCATCTCCGTGACACCACGCGGCGAGAGCGCCCGCAACACCCAGTGCCCCGGGGGCACGTAGAAGCGGAATTCCCCAATCGCGGAGGTGACTACCTCACCGACGAACTCCCCTGCCGGATCGAGCAGCCGGACCCAGACGCCCGCGGCCGGCCCGTCGGCGACCTGGACGCGGCCGGTCACGACGGTTCGGGTGGTGGGTTTGGGATCCACAGGTGTCGCGGTCATCTCTGATCCATCTCGCGCAGCCCCGCCTATGCTTCCGGCGGGGTCACTTCTCGATCGGAACGCCGACCATCGAGCCGTACTCGGTCCACGAGCCGTCGTAGTTCTTCACGTTGGGGTGGTCGAGCAGTTCGTGGAAGACGAACCAGGTGTGGGCGCTGCGCTCGCCGATCCGGCAGTAGGCGATGGTGTCGCGGTCGAAGTCGACGCCTGCGTCGAGGTAGAGCGCCCGGAGTTCCTCGTCTGTCTTGAAGGTGCCGTCGTCGTTGGCCGCCTTGGACCAGGGGACGTTTCTGGCACCGGGGATGTGACCACCGCGCTGCGCCTGCTCCTGCGGCAAATGGGCGGGGGCCAGCAGCTCACCTGAGAACTCCTGGGGGGAGCGGACGTCGATCAGGTTCTGGTTCTGCTGCCCGATCGAGGCCAGCACCTCGTCACGGAAAGCCCGGATCGAGCAGTCCGGCTCCTTGGCGGTGTAGCCGGTCCTCGGTCGCTGCGGCACCTCGTCAGTGAGCGGCCGCAACTGCAGTTCCCAGATTTTGCGACCGCCGTCGAGCAGGCGCACGCGCTCGTGCCCGTAGACCTTGAAGTACCAGTAGGCATAAGCGGCGAACCAGTTGTTGTTGCCGCCGTACAGGACAACGGTGTGGTCGGGCGTGACGCCGCGCTCCGACATCAGCTCCTCAAAGCGCTTCTGGTCCACGAAATCGCGGCGGACCGGATCCTGCAGATCGTTCTTCCAGTCCAGCTTCACCGCGCCCCGGATGTGACCGGTGTCGTAGGCGCTCACATCCTCGTCGACCTCGGCGATCACCATGCTCGCGTCGTCCACGTGCTGCTGCACCCAGTCGGCGTCGACCAGGGATTGGTCACGGCTCATGGGCATGCCTTTCACTCGGGGTGTACCCCTCTTCCAGCACAACCCCTGCCTCGGAAGGCGTCAACATCAGGATCCGCCTGGCACCTACAGGAACCCCGCTCCAGAGCTGGAGCGCGCCGGTCGCAGGGCCGCTGGAAGACGTCGCCGGTGCTGACGATGGCTGGAGGCTCGCTCCAAGCCCCTGGGCGCCGCTCTGGCATCTGGCGTGCGCCGTAGCGGGCGGCCCAGGATCCCGCGGGCGGTGGCCTCTACCAGCCGGTCACATCGAGCTCGGCGTACATGCCGGCGGCGTAGTGGCCGGGTTCGTTGCACACCAGTTCGTAGCGGCCGGGCCGCGGCGGCGAGGGTGAAGACGCCGGAGCCGGTGTCCTGCCAGCTGACGGGGAAGACGACCACGGGTGCGTAGGTGAAGAACTGCTCTCCGTGAGCGGCTCGCAGGATCGCGTTCCAGGCCACGGCCCGAGGGCCGCGGCGAGCGCACCGGTCGCGACGACGGCGCGGCTGCCCGGGTGGCGGCGATGAGGACGGCGGCGAGGACGGCCGACAGCGCGGCGCCGTAAACGACCTGGACATCCCACATGCCACCTGGCTGGACCTCGACTACGGCAGGGCCGGAGCGGGACCAGCTTGGCTACGTGACGTCTGCAGCCGACTGAAGGAAAGCGGGCTAGAGCCGTTGGAAGGGCTCAAAGGCTACGACGAGGCCAGCGACATCCGCGACAATCTCGAGCCCAAAGAGATTCGCACGATCCAGCAGCACCTGCGCACGTTCGGGATCTTCTACGCCGCGCCGCTTGACCTCGACTACGCCATGCTGCAGAAGTTCCAGGCCGCCTACAAACATCCTGAACCGGGCGACTGCGGCCCACACTCCAGCGACCCCACCAACACGGCCATGGGAGAGGGGGGAACCAGGCTGGCCTACTGGAGCAACGAGGAACGCCTTGAACTGCTGCGTTGGTACCGCTACCTGTTCCTGTCGCGCTCGAAACCAAGCACCCACCTGCAGGCGCTCGGCCACCTGAGCGACGGCGAGCTGAGCGCAAACCGGAGGTATGGGTGCCGACCGTTGCGCTCCTGTCGCTATCGGTGAGTCGGCAGGAGCGCGAGTGCTGTCCGTTGCGACTGGTCAAGCCGAGCTTCTCCAGGCAGCCGAGTTTCACAGCTCCCGGGGTAGCAGGTGGCGGAGGCCTGGGCATTAGTTGGTACCACTGGTACCATGAATACCATGTCGGAACCCAAGGCCATGAACCTACGCTTCCCCGATCCCGAGCAGCGGGCCGCCATCGCGGCCGCCGCAAAGCAGGAAGGGGTCAGCATGCAGGAGTACATCCTGTCCGCCGCCTACGCCCGCGCCACCGCCATCGAGGACAGGTTCCTGGACAGTTTCAAGGAATCGATGGCTCGCAGCGGCGCCGCGTTCGCCGCCGAGCCCAGCAGCATCGACGCCACCGCGGAGCAGCGTGCCGCTGAGCAGCAGGCGCGCGAGTTCGAGCAGCAGGGGCAGGGCCACGCCGCGTGACCCAGCCCGAACCGATCCACCCGCTCGACGTCACCTACCTGCTGCACGCCGCCGAGCTCCTCGACGGCGACCCCCAGATCGACGACTACGGCCCCCTCTATGCCGCGGTCGCGCGCGTCAACGCCCAAGCCATGGACCGTGACATCTACGGCTCCCTGCACCTCAAAGCAGCAGCCCTCCTCCAGACCCTGGCAAAGTTGCCTTGCCTGGAGCATTCCAACGAAGCATTCGCCTGGCACTCCGCCGAGGCCTACCTCACCCTCAACGGACACCGGCTCGACTACCCGCCCAAAGCAGCCCTCGCACTCGTTCGGGACGCCGCCTCCGGGGCGCTCGGTGTCGCCCGGATCGCCCGCCAGCTGCACGGCTGGACTGTCACCTGACTCCTCGGGCAGAAGTCTGGGCAGCGGGGCACGGCCCGCCCGGTCGACGTGCGAAGGGCTGTGTCACGTTGGTGGGGGTGTGACCGGCTGATGGCGTGTCAGGGTGTGGTGGGGCCGGGTGGCAGTTTCGAGTCAGGCCGCGGTGGGCATGGCGGCGGTACCGGTGATCTGGTCCCAGATCGCGAAGCGGATGGTCATCTCGGCGCGGTGGCCAGCAGCAGTCATCAGGAACTCCGGGTCCGGGTGCACATTGAACGACCAGGCCCGCTGGTCAGGTGCCAGGTATTCGGCGAGGATCCGCTGGATGATCAGGTCCATGGACGGCGAGGGCCGCTGGTAGGCGGGTGGGTGGATCATAAACCGGCCGATCGCGATGTGCTCGCCGGCCCGGAGGGGGCCGGCGGCCCGGACGTGCCGCCAGGCGGCGGCCACGACGGGGTCCGCTGCGGCTTCCTCCTCGCCCCGGCCGCCGACCGGTCGAGGTCACCAGCCTGCGGCGGAACTGCCTGGAACTCACCGACGACGGCGACGTGCTCATCTGGGACAACCACAAGAAGCGCCGCTACGGCCGCAAACTGCCCATCGCCAGCGAGACAGCCGAGGCGATCCGCCGCTGGCAGGCCCGCCGCGAGCTGATCCCGGCAGCGGCCACCGGCAAGGACTACCTGTTCCCCGCGATCACCCACCGCAGCGGCGTCCCGCACATGGAGCCCGGCTACCTGGGCACCTACCTGCGCGAGTGGATCAAAGCCATCCCCCAGCTCGTCAGCGACCAACTCGACCACTCCGGCAACCGCCTCCCGTTCGACCGCGCGCTGATCTTCCCCTACGCGTTCCGCCACTCCTACGCGCAACGGCACGCCGACGCCGGAGTGGCCGTCGACGTTCTGAAAGAGCTGATGGATCACCGATCCATCGTCACCACCATGGGCTACTACGACGTCTCGATGAAGCGCAAGCGCGAGGCCGTCCAGACCATGCGCCTGCACGTGGTGGACCGCGCCGGGCGGCCGGCGCCCTTCGCCACCGACCTGGCCTACGAGGCCCGCTCGGTCGCTGTCCCCTGCGGAAACTGCACCGAGCCGTCCAACATCAAAGCCGGCGGCAAGAGCTGCCCCCTGCGGTTCCAGTGCGCCGGCTGCGGTTTCTACCGGCCCGACCCGTCCTACCTGCTCGCGATCGAGGAGCACCTCAACGCGCTCCGCGCCGACCGCGAGACCGCCATGGCCATGGACACGGACGACTTCGTGATCCGCAACCTCACCGACCAGATCACCGCCTTCACCGGAATCCTCGACAACATACGCGAGCAACTCAGCAGCATGAACGACCAGGAGCGGTCCGAAGTCGAGGAGGCCAGCGCGGTCCTGCACAAGGTCCGCGCGACCCAGGAGCACAAGCTCCTGCCCCTGACGGTGATCCGCCCAGCCAAGGACGACGATGCCCGCTGACAGCCCCTCAACCGCCCCTGCAGACGCCCTGCGGGCCGCCCGGCAACGCGACAGCCTGACCAAGCGCGGACGCGTCCTGAGCACCCTCGACACCATGCTCAAGGAGGGCGAACCCGTCACCTTCGCCGCCGTCGCCAAACGAGCCGAGGTCTCCACCTGGCTCACCTATGCACCCGGCGTCCGCGATCACAACGAGAAGGCACGCAAGCAGCAGGAGAAGGAACCAGTCCGGGACCTGGACTCCGGCCGGGTCGTCAGCCCCTCCAGCACCCGCACCGACCTCCTACTGGCTCGTGAGGAGATCCGCCGACTACGCGAAGAGATCCACGACCTCCGCGAGGGCATGCGGCGCCAGCTCGGCCGCGGGTTCGACCACCTCGGCGGCCACGATCTGCGCGAGCGTCTCGACGAGCTCACCCAGGAGAACCACCGCCTGGCCGCCGAAGCCCGCGAAGCCCCGGCCGAGAACAGGACCCTCACCGAACGGGTCCAAGCGCTGGAGGTCGATCTCGCCGGCGCCAGGACCAGTCTCAGGCGCATGATGCGCGAGCAGAACTGATCCACCAGCCCGGGCACCGGAAGCCCCCTCAGCACTGCCACAAGAACTTCGCACACCCACACGGCTCGCAGGCGAACGCATAAGCGCCGCCGCAGCCACCGAAGTTCATGGCAGTGCTGTGATCCGGGCCTTCCTCAAGCTGGACGATCAGAGGCATTGGAGAAGCACACGAGGGACAGGCAGGGGTCTCGTCATTCTGGATCCAGGCGGGAGTCCCGCCGAGCTGACCGAGCACCGATGAAGCCGGGCGGTCCTCTCTCGATGCCCACTCCTCCCCGGCCAGGTCATAGTCGGACTCGTCCACCTGCACCAGGCTGACCGTTCGAACGGAGCCGAGCTGAAGCAGCGTCTCGTCAGCATCAGCTGGCTGGGGCAGCGGGACAAGATCCTCAGCAGGGAAGAGAAATGCCTGGTTCCCACCGGAGTCCGGTTCCCAATCACCGCACATCCCCGGATCGTTCTGGCACGCGAACATCGCGAGGATTCCGCGACCCTCAGCGCCGTCTCCGAGGTCGTCCAAGACCACCTGGGCAAGGAACTGCATCGGCCCACTGCACTCCGCACAGCAGGGCCACACAGTGCCGGACGGCGCCAGTGGCACTCCACCAGTCCGGGTCACCTGAGCAGCAGTGTCAACCGGACCTGCATCGATCATTAGAGTCGTCACGGCCGAGACTCTAGGACAGACCTCTGACACTCCTCAGACGGGCTGAAACCGACAGTTCCCGCCAGCACCGTGACTCACAACATCAGAAGCTCTTGACCTGCAAAAACGCTACATTCACCCGAGATAACGAGGGCTCCGAGGACCGTGACGTGGTACAGCACGCGGGTGGTGCCTTCGGTGTACTCCCCCAGCGGCACATGGCCCTCGCGGGTGAAGCGTTCGGGCCCGATCTTCGGGTCCATGGATATGGTGACGATGGCCCGGTCGAGGCGCACCAGGTCCGACACCGACAGCTTCGCCAGGCCGGGTTCGCATTCCGGGATGAACGCGAGTCCGGCACCTACCGCTCTACCCTCACCCCACCCCCGGCCAGGGCCCCCGCTACGACTGACCCGCTCCTGGGTGGCCGCACCTGCGGTCACCCAGGAGTCCCCCTCGCTCATCCAAGGAACAACGCACGTGGTACGTCGAAGCCAGAGCAGCAACCCTCGTTCGGTCGTCGTCCTGACCTCGGGTACGGACTGGGGTACCCGTGCCGCTGGGCAGCGGCGGAGCAGCGGCGCCGAGTCCCCCATACCCAAGCGGCAGCCCGCGAAGATCAAGGCGTTGCAGCAGACCGTCGGGGTGGCCCGCCTGGCAATCGAAAGGAAGCGCTGGAACGAGGCGCGTTACGCGCTCAGCCGGGCTCGGGCCCTCACGAGCGCCCTCCCCACCAACGTGGCCGTCCAGGAACGCGAGAAGCTCTCGGCGCTCCGCAAGAAGTACGCAGCGCGCAACACGCCGGCCGCGAAGAACGCCAAGCAGGCGAAGGCGACACCAGCCGGGCGTGCGGGCGGCAAGAAGCCCACCCCGAAGAAGGCCACGGCGGCGAAGAACGCCGCACAGAAGCCGAAACCCGCGCCCGTTCGCGACCTCGGTGACCGTTTCATCAATCGCGCGGCCCTCGGTTACGCCCCCACGGACAAGACAAAGGGTTCCTGAGCACGGCGAAAGCGTGCCGTCCACCGCTCAGCCGACGGCACGCCCTCCCGTCGCTCAGCGCTCCGACGCGAACCGCACGAACTGTCCCCAGCCTTCGCGGTCCACCGCGAAAGCCGGACGGGTCACGTCCTTGGAGTCCCTTACGTGAACGGTCTGTTCGGCGACCGCGACCTCCACACAGCTGTCGCCCTCGCTGCCGCTGTAGCTGGACTTGAACCAGGCGAGTTCCGTCGTACCGCTGTTCATCGTTCTCCTCGAAGTCGCTCCAGCAAGGCCCGGGATTCGTTGGGGCTCAGGGCCTGCGAGCGCAGTGTGTCATAGCGTTGGCAGAGCACACTCACCTCCTTCGGGTCGGAGATCAGCCGCCCGTTCTTCTGCCCCTCGGAGTACCCGAGCCGCCGCCCCTCCAGGGTCTCCAGCACCTGCACCGGCCCGTCCAGGCACGCGTGCAGCCCGGCCTCCAGCGGCACCACCTGAAGGGTCACGTTGCGCGGGGCGGTGAGCTCAAGGACATGGTTCACCAGCTCGCGCATCATCTCCGCGCCACCGAACCGCCGCCGGAACACGTGCTCCTCGACGATGAAGCTGAACGGCACGGTCGGCCGCTCCCGCATCATCGCCTTCCGTTCCATCCGCGCCGCGAGCTGCTCTCCCAGTTCCACGTCCGTCCGCAGCGGGATCGTGCCCTCGAACACCGCCCGCGCGTACGCCTCCGACTGCAACAGCCCCGGCACCAACCGGCATTCGTACGTGCACAGGCTCACCGCCTCCCGCTCCAGCCGCGCCCACCGCCGGAACCACGCCGCGAGCCCCGCCTCGCCCCGGGTGAGATGACAAGCGGCCTTCCGCAGGGCACCGGTGTTGCCGAGCGCTTCCTCCGCACGCTCCACGAACACCCCGTCCGGCATCCGTCGGCCCAACTCCACCGACTCCACGGTGTGTTTGGAGTACTGGACCCGGGCGCCGAGCTCGATCCGACTGAGCCCCGCGTGTTCGCGTAGCGCCTGGACGACCGCACCGAACGTGCGCAGACTGTCGGACGGATGGGGCTCCCGCTCCCACTCCCCCGCCGGAACCCCCTGCGCGCCAACGCCCCCAGCCGCCTCCCCCACACCGATGCCCATCCGCCCCGCCTCTCTCCGCACCACACCGCGACGGCTCCTGACACCGCCCTGGGCTCGCCACTCAGCGTGACGGAAAAGACACCGTACTGTCCACTCTTCGTGCCCGTACGTTGACTCCGCGTACGGGGTGCGGCTCTCGCCCCCAGGCGCCTCCGGCCGTCACTCTGACGCCATGAACCACGCACTGCCCCAAGTCGACCGCCTCTCCCGCACCTTCACCCAGCTCCTGTCGTCCACACGGCGCGGCGCCCGGCTGGCCAGGCTGCTCGCCGTGACCGAGCTGCGGACCTGGGGCGCCCCGCAGGACCTCACGGAGCGTGCCGAACTCGTGGTCGCCGAGCTCGCGGCCAACGCCGTCCTCCACGGCCTCGTGCCCGGCCGCTGCTTCCGGCTCACGCTCGTCTTCGACCCGGCGGCCGGCCGCCTCCGCGTCGAAGTCACCGACGCCCGCGGGGAGGTGTACCCGCAGCCCCCTCCGGCGGACGCCGAACCCGAGGCGCTGCACTCCGGCGGTCGCGGCCTGCTGCTCGTCGCCGCCCTCGCCGACCACTGGGACTGCGTCCCCCACCCACCCGGCGGCAAGACCGTCCGGGCCGAGCTGTCGACTCCTTGACCAGCAGGTGTTCGTCACCGTACACGCCGCCGCCCTCGACGTTCAGGACAGTCACGAGCAGGTCAACGCTGCGGCTGTCATCGTGCTGCCGGACGCTGTGCGGAGCACCGTGATTCGGTGTGTCATCAAGTGCCCCCGCATGGTGAGTTCGACTCATAGGGAGGCTACGATCCGACTCAACGCAGTCGGCGGGTCTCAGGAATCCATCCCTTGCGATGGGCCCTCCGGTCCGGGGCACCTCGGTGCTGATCACATCGGGTACTGGGGATCGGGCCCTGTGCTTGCACAGGGTGGCGGAGGGATACAGCGGACCGCCCGTGGCGGGGCGGTGGAACGGCTCAAGGTGAGGCTCGCCGGCTGCGTCTTACAGGTGAGGGACGAGGCGGTTCGGTGACGATGGCAGACAACTTCGTAGACCTCACCCCTGCGCAGTTCCTCGAGGCGGCGGTGAGCGGCTCGATCTTCCCGTACACCGAGCACCGGATCCCCAAACACAGCGGCGGGCTGAGGACCTTGCATGCCCTGGTCCCGCGGTTGTCCGAGATGCAGCAGGGAATCCTGGCCCGTCTGTAGACTCTTCCAGCCAGGTTCCAGCCCCACCCAACAGCGTTCGCCTACCGAGGTGGCCGCTCGGTCGTGGACTGTGCCGCCATCCATCTACGAGCCCACACCGTGATCCGCCTGGACATCGCCGACTTCTTCGGGAGCATCCGGGAACGACACGTCCACGCCGCGCTGAAGGACGCCTGGGCTCGCCCGACGGAGCGCGAGTACCGGATCGATCTTGTAGAGGACGGCAACGGTCTCCGGGAGATCGGCCTGCGTCGTATCGGCCGCACGCTGAGCACGTACACCACCGCCCGGCTGGTCACCGTGTCTCCGCCCGGGCCGAACCAGACCTGGTCGAACCGTGGCACCGGGCGTCGCAGCGTGTACCTGGAGGCCACCGGACAGAGCTTCTCCGTCAGCCGGCCCGACTTGCTCTACAAGCACACCCGCGAGGGGTTCCTGCCGCAGGGCGCTCCTACAAGCGGATACCTGTCGAACCTCGTCATGCGCGACGACCCTGAGAGCCACCAGACCCCCTACTACCTGCAGCGACGCATTTCTGAACGGCACAGGTTCAAGCGTGACCTCGCCGACACCGGGCCGAGATCTGACACACAGGGACTTGATAGGTAACTCATCTACTGTCCACGCCGTGTTCGCCAACTACCTCATCGGCCTGCGCGAGGAGACTCGAAGCGTCCCTCGTCGTCGACATCCTGGTCGCCTACCTGGTCAAGAGCGGTCGCCGTGACCGTCTGCCGCCCATCTGGGCCAGCGTGCTGACCGCGATGGCACTCAGCCTCGCCTTCGGCGCGGTGCTCACCTTCACCTCCTCCCAGATGTCCTTCGATGCCCAGGAGGCGTTCGGGGGCAGCCTGCCCATCGTTGCGGTGGGCTTCGTCACCTGGATGGTCTTCTGGATGCGCCGCACCGCCCGGCACCTCAAGGCCTGCAGGGCAAGCTCGACGCTGCCCTCGCGATGGGCGCCATGGCACTGGTGCTCACCGCGTTCATCGCGGCCGGCCGAGAGGGACTGGAGACTGCCCTGGGCACAGTGCAGTCTTAGACCGACCGGCAAATGGATCACTTGAGGCGTCGGGTGCTCGGGCGGCTGTCCCAGCGGTAGCGGCTGGTCGCGCGTCGAATGAGCATGCGGAGCGTGACGAGTACGGCGGCGAGGTGGAGATAGAAGTCCACGACCATGCCGTTTTTCTCGGTGCAGCGCCGCAGCTTGCCGTAGGCGTTCATCCAGGAATGCGTGCGC
>NZ_JBSFCW010000061.1:0-20455 GCF_053593595.1 Streptomyces sp. NPDC002206 | reverse complement strand
GCCTTCTTACGCCCGCACGGCCCGCATCCACCGGGGGGGGGACGGGGCTCACGAGCGGTCGTCGGCGGACCGGTTCACAAGCTGCCGTCATCGGACGGAGTTCGCGAATTGCCATCGTCGTGGGCTCACATTCGCCCGCCGAACCGCCCTCAAAGCCGGCGCGGGCAATCAGCCCGTCCGGCGTTTGAGGGCAGGCCGTGGAGGCGGGTTCCCGCGGCGAGTTACCTCGGTGGCAGGGGCGGGCGTACCCGGTCCGGAACTGCTTCGTACGTGGGCGGGGTGGCGGCCGGCTGGGTCTTCAGGAGGTTCAGAGCCACGTGCACGGCGTCGTCCAGCACCGCGTGGCGGCCCTCCGCCCAGTCCAGCGGGGTGCGCAGGGCCTCCAGGTCCGGTTCCACGCCTCGGTTCTCCACCGACCAGCCGTACTCGTCGAACCAGGCCGCATTCATCGGCACCGTGATCACCGTGCCGTCGATCAGCCGGTGCCGGCCGGTCATGCCGACCACGCCGCCCCACGTCCGCTGACCCACGACCGGGCCCAGCTTCAGCAGGCGGAACACGGCGGTGATCATGTCGCCGTCGGAGGATGTCGCCTCGTCGGCGAGGGCCACCACCGGGCCGCGGGGGGCGTTGGAGGCGTACGAGACCGGCTGGGCGTTGCGGGTCAGGTCCCAGCCGAGGATCGTGCGGGTCAGTTTCTCGACCACCAGCTCGCTGATGTGGCCGCCCGCGTTGCCGCGTACGTCGACGATCAGGGCGGGGCGGGAGACCTCCAGACGCAGATCCCGGTTGAACTGCGCCCAGCCCGAGCCGCCCATGTCGGGGATGTGCAGGTAGCCGCACTTGCCGCCGCTCAGTTCGCGTACGACTTCGCGGCGTTTGGCCACCCAGTCCTGGTAGCGCAGCGGCCGCTCGTCGATCAGGGGCACGATCGCGACGCGTCGTGCGGGGCCCTCGCCCTCGCCGGGCTGGAAGGTGAGTTCGACCGTGGTGCCGCCCGCCGCGGAGAGGAGGGGGTAGGGGCCTGCGACGGGGTCCACCGGGCGACCGTCGACATGGGTGAGGATCGCGCCCTCCCGGATGCCGGTGCCGGCGAGCGGTGAACGGGCCTTGGAGTCCGAGGAGTCGCCGGGCAGGATCCGCCGGACAACCCAGGCTCCGTCCCGGCACACCAGGTTCGCGCCGAGCAGTCCGATCGGCCGCTGGTAGTGCGGCGGGCCCTCGTTGCGGCGGGCGGGTGCCACGTACGCGTGCGAAGTGCCCAGTTCGCCGAGCACCTCGCGCAGCAGGTCGGCGAACTCGTCGGGCGTCGCCACCCGTTCGACCAGCGGCCGGTACTGGTCGAGCACGCCCTCCCAGTCGATGCCGCACATGTCCGGCTCCCAGAAGTAGGCGCGGATGATGCGGCCCGCCTCCCCGTACGCCTGTCGCCATTCCGCCGGCGGGTCGACGTCGTGCAGGATCCGCCGCAGGTCGAGGTAGACCGTCGAGTCGCTGTCGCCGGCCTCGGTGGCCGGTACGGCCCGCAGTTCGCCGTCGTCCATGACGACGAGCCGTGTCGCGTCGCCGCTGACAGCGAACCAGTCGAGATGGCCGACGAGTTCGGTCTTTCTGGCCTTGGTGATGTTGAAGTGTTCGAGGGTGGGGCGACCCGAGGTGTCGGCAGGGTTGACGAACGTCTCGCCGAGCGCGCCCGAGATCGGCCAGCGCAGCCAGACGAGCCCGCCGCCGCTGACCGGATGGAGCGCCGAGTACTTCGACGCGGTGACCGGGAACGGTGTCACCCGGCTCTCCAGCCCCTCGAACTCGACCGTGACCGTTGCCCCTTCGACCGGCGTCGCTTCCGGGGCGTCGACCGGGTCGAGGCCGCCCGCCGCCGGGCGCCCTTCCGGTGAGAGAGCGAACGGGGACGGGGTGGCCGAGGAGAGCGGCACCAGGTACGGGCGGCAGCCGAGCGGGAAGGAGAGGTCGCCGGTGTGGACGTCGTACACAGGGTCGAAGCCGCGCCAGGAGAGGAACGCGAGGTACCGGCCGTCGCCCGTGAACACCGGGTTCTCGTCCTCGAAGCGGCCGTTGGTGACATCGACGATCACCGGCGCGCCGGGCCCCATGATCCGGGCCAGTTTGATCTGCCGCAGCGAGCGGCCGATCCCGGGGTGGGACCAGGTCAGCCAGGCGCCGTCCGGCGAGAACGCCAGATCGCGGACGGGGCCGTTGATGGAGCGGATCAGCTCGGTCGGTTCGCCGGTGGACTCCTCGGCGGTCTCCAGGAGCAGCAGGCGACCGTCGTTCGTCGCGATCGCGAGCCGTTCGCCGTCCGGGTCGGAGGTCAACTCCTGGACCCGGCCGATCTGCCCGGAGGCCAGCCGGCGCGGCTCCCGGGGACCAGTGGCGCGCGGCAGGTAGGCGATCTCGATCGCGTCCACACCGTCCGCGTCCGTGACGTACGCGACCTGGCCCATGCTGCCGAGCATCTCGGGCAGCCGGATCCGGACCCCCGGTGTGTCGGTGATCGTGCGGGCCGGCCCGTCGCGGTGGGTGAGCCAGTACAGACTGCCGCGTACCGCGACGGCGCTCGCCCGGCCCGTCTCGTCCACGGACAGCGAGTCGACATGGCTGGCGGCCGGCACCTGGTACGTACGCCGCCCGGCCCGCGGCCCGCCGAGCCGCACCTCCAGCTTCCGCGGCACCCCGTCCGGCGACAGGTCGTCGACCAGCCACATTTCGCCCGCGCACTGGTAGACGACCCGGCGCCCGTCGCTGGACGCGTGCCGGGCGTAGAACGCGTCGTGGTCGGTGTGGCGGCGGAGATCGCTGCCGTCGTGCAGACAGGAGTAGAGGTTGCCGACGCCCTCGTGGTCGGAGAGGAACGCGATTCGCCCGCCGACGAACATCGGTGCGTCCAGATGGCCGTCGAGATCGGGCAGCAGCCGCACGCCGTGCAGCCACAGCCGTCCCATCGCCCCGCCCCGGTACCGCTTCCAGGCGGCCGGTTCGTGCGGCGGCGTGCCGGTGAGCAGCAGCGTGCGCCGCTCGCCGTCGATGTCCGCGACCGCGATGTCGGCGACCGGGCCCCAGGGGAGCTTCCCGCCGGGGGAGCCGTCGGTGGGGACGCTGTAGGCCCAGGAGAAGTACGAGAACGGCTGGGCGTGCGAGGACACGGCGAGGATGTGGGACTGCTCGCCCGGATCGGGCGTCCAGCCGCGGACCCGGGCGTCGGTGGCTCCCCAGTAGGTGAGCCGGCGGGCCGGCCCGCCCTCGACCGGGGCGAGATGGATCTCGGGGTCGAGGCTGCGCCAGGTCGTGTAGGCGATACGGGTTCCGTCGGGGGAGAAGCGCGGGTGGCTGACCCGGGTCCGGTCGACGGTCACCCGCCACGCCCGGCCGGCCCGGTGCCCCTCCGGGACGAGGGGAGCGACCCAGAGGTCGTCCTCGGCCGCGAAGCAGAGCAGGTCCTCGTGGAGGTGCGGGAAACGGAGATACGCGACGTCGTCACTCACCCCCCAATGCTTTCCGCGCGAGAGGGCCCCGGCAACTCGTGGCGCGGCAAGTTGTGGTGCAGCACACAAGCGAAACGATTTAGTTTCGCTGAGTCGGCGAGGTACCGTCGATGTGTACGAAACAGTTTCGTTCGGTCGACTGATGTACGAGCGACCGACGTATGACCGGGAGAACAGGAGATCGCACCATGGCACGCACCAGGCTCACGCCCGAGCGCGAGAGCGAGATGTACGCCGCGGTGCTCGACCTGTTGCGCGAGGTCGGCTACGACGCCCTGACCATGGATGCCGTCGCCGCCCGCACCCGTTCCAGCAAAGCCACCCTCTACCGCCAGTGGGGGAGCAAGGCGGAGCTGGCCGTCAAGGCGCTGCGGCACAACAAGCCGGGCGGCCTTGCCGAGACCGACACCGGCTCGCTGCGCGGCGACTTCCACGCCGCGCTCGGCCGTGCCGACGACTGCCAGATGGAGAAGGACTCCGCGCTGATGCGGGGCCTGATGCATGCCGTTCACGAGAATCCCGATCTCCACCAGGCCCTGCGCGAGCTGCTCATCGAGCCGGAGATGACCGGCCTCGACACGCTGCTCCGCCGAGCGGTGGACCGGGGTGAGCTGCGTCCGGACAACCCGGCGCTGAAATACGTACCGCACATGCTGATCGGTGCTTTCGCCGCTCGGCAGCTGGTCGAGGACCGCGCCGTCGACCGGGCGTTTCTCATCGACTATGTCGACTCCGTGATCCTCCCCGCTCTCGGCGTCTGACCCCGTCCCCTCCGTACGGCCCTCTCCCCAAGCCCCACCTGACACGCCGCTCTCGTCGTCGGGCTGGTTCCTCACGCCCTTTTCCACTCACACGACCTGACCGGGAGTACGCCCCCGTGGCCACATTCCTCTACAAACTCGGACGGTTCGCCTTCCGGCGTCGCCGCTATGTCGCCCTCGTCTGGGTGGCGCTGCTGGCGCTCGCCGGATTCGGCGCGGCCTCCGCGTCCACTGCCACCTCCAGCTCCTTCTCCATTCCGGGTACGGAGGCACAGAAGGCCTTCGACCTGCTGGAACAGCGCTTCCCTGCCGCCGGCGCCGACGGCGCGACCGCGCGGGTCGTCTTCAAGGCACCCGACGGCGAGAAGATGACGGACCCGGCCAACAAGGCCGAGGTGCGCAAGGTCGCGGACGAGCTGAAGTCCGGATCGGACCAGATCGCCTCGGTGACCGACCCGTACACGGGCAAGGCCGTCAGCAAGGACGGTTCCACCGCGTACGTCTCGGTCTCCTACAAGGTCAGCTCGATGGAGCTGACCGACGCGACCCGGGACGACCTCCAGGACGCGGGCAAGGCGGCGCAGCAGGGCGGGCTCACCGTGGAGATCGGCGGTGACGCGCTCCAGGTGATGCCGGAGACCGGTGCCACCGAGATCATCGGTGTGGCGATCGCGGCGGTCGTGCTGGTCATCACCTTCGGGTCACTGATCGCGGCCGGGCTGCCGCTGCTGACCGCGCTCATCGGCGTCGGCATCGGCGTCTCGACGATCACGGCGCTGGCGAACGTGCTCGACCTGGGCTCCACCACCTCCACCCTCGCGATGATGATCGGCCTCGCGGTCGGCATCGACTACGCGCTCTTCATCGTCTCCCGCTACCGCGCCGAGCTGGCCGAGGGCCGCGAGCGCGAGGAAGCGGCGGGGCGGGCGGTCGGCACGGCCGGTTCCGCGGTCGTCTTCGCCGGTCTCACCGTCGTCATCGCCCTGGTCGGCCTGGCTGTCGTCAACATCCCGATGCTGTCGAAGATGGGCTTCGCGGCGGCCGGCACGGTCGCCATCGCCGTCCTGATCGCGCTGACCCTCGTCCCGGCGATGATGGGCTTCGCGGGCAAGCGGGTGATGGGACGCAAGGCACGCAAGGCCGCCGAGGCGGAGATCAAGACGGAGCCGAAGCCGAACATGGGCACCCGGTGGGCGCGGTTCGTGCTGCGCAAGCCGGTGTGGGTGCTGCTGGTCGGAGTCATCGGCCTCGGGACCATCGCCGTGCCGGCCGCCTCGCTTGAGATGGGCCTGCCCGACGACGGCTCCCAGCCCACCAGCACCACCCAGCGCCGCGCCTACGACCTGCTCTCCGACGGCTTCGGCCCCGGCTTCAACGGTCCGCTGATGGTCGTCGTGGACACGGCGAACAGCTCGGACGGCAAGACCGCGGTCAACCGGGTCACCGACGACATCTCCGGTATCCCGCACGTCGTCGCCGTCTCCCCGGCCACCTTCAACAAGGCCGGCGACACCGCGATGATCACCGTCGTTCCCCAGGACCGGCCGAGCTCGGCCGAAACGGAGAACGTGGTCCACGCGATCCGCGACGCGGGCACGGACATCAAGTCCGACACCGGCGCCGAGGTCCTGGTCACCGGCTCCACGGCGATGAACATCGACTTCTCGCAGAAGATGAACGACGCGCTGCTGCCGTATCTGGCGCTCGTCGTCGGCCTGGCGTTCCTGCTCCTGATGCTGGTCTTCCGGTCGGTGCTGGTGCCGCTGAAGGCGGCCCTCGGCTTCCTGCTCTCGGTCGTCGCGGCCCTGGGCGCGGTCGTCGCGGTCTTCCAGTGGGGCTGGCTCGGCTCACTCTTCGGTGTCGAACAGACCGGCCCGATCATGTCCATGATGCCGATCTTCATGGTGGGTGTGGTCTTCGGCCTCGCCATGGACTACGAGGTCTTCCTCGTCACCCGGATGCGCGAGGCGTACGTCCACGGGGAGAAGCCCCCGCAGGCTATCGTCACCGGCTTCCGGCACGGCGCCCGCGTGGTGACCGCCGCGGCCGTGATCATGATGGCGGTCTTCGCCGGGTTCATCGGCTCCAGCGAGTCGATGATCAAGATGATCGGCTTCTCGCTCGCCATCGCGGTCTTCTTCGACGCGTTCGTGGTCCGGATGGCGATCGTGCCCGCGGTCCTCGCCCTGCTCGGCAAGCGCGCCTGGTGGCTGCCGCGCTGGCTGGACCGGCTGCTGCCCAACGTCGACGTGGAGGGCGAGAAGCTGCGCAAGCAGCTCGGCGAGACGCCGTCCGACGGCGAGGGTCATGGCGACGCCCAGGGTGAGCGCGAGCTGATCCGGGTCTGATTGTCGAGGGGGGACAACCCCCTGAGAGCCCCGGGCCCGCGTCTGAGCGGAGCGCGGCCCCGGACTGCGCCGGTTACCTGTGGGGACGGGGGACCGGGGCGACGATGAGCCCCCGTGCGAGCGGCACGGGGGCTCATCCATGCCGTCACGCCCGGGCCGTCACCGCCTGCGCGGCCTCGGGGCTGCTCTCGTCGTGGATGCGGTGCAGGAAGCGGATGATCGACGCGTTGTCGAACTGCACCACCTCGACGCCGTCCGCCGAGTGCTTCTCCACGACCAGCTGCGCTCGGCCGCACGGCCATATCCGGATGGGGCCGCGCCTGGCCGGGGAGCGCATCCCGCCCTCCAGCAGATCGCGGCCGAAGGCCCAGTCGGTGCCGCCGGGGAAGGCGACATGGACGGTTCGCGGGTCGGAGCCGGCGTCGCACTGCAGGTCGACGGGGACCGCGAAGGTGTCGGTGGCCTCGGTGATGAGCCGGGCTTCGGTGTGCTCTTCGATCACAGGGGACATGGCCGGCTCCTCCTACTTGTTCACTCTTGCCATCCAATGTCCCATATTTTGACCGGTTGGCGCGGTGAGGGGGCGGCCGGGGCGCACAGCTGTGAGGTATGCGCTCTTGCGAATGATTCGCAACAAGGCTCTATCATTCAGAGGTTCATGCCCCCGCGCAGCAACGCAGGAAGCGGAGCCTCCTTCATGCATGTACCCGACGGATTCATCAACGCACCCCTCTCCGCCGCCGCCGGTGTCGTCGCCGCGGGTGCCGTTGCGGTCAGTCTGCGGGGCGCTCGCCGCGAGCTCGATGAGCGCACCGCGCCGCTCGCGGGCCTTGTCGCCGCCTTCATCTTTGCCGTGCAGATGCTGAACTTCCCGGTCGCCGCAGGTACCAGCGGTCATCTCCTCGGCGGGGCGCTGGCCGCGATCCTGGTCGGTCCCTGTACCGGGGTGCTCTGCATATCCGTCGTCCTGCTCATGCAGGGCATTCTCTTCGCGGACGGCGGGCTCACCGCGCTGGGCGTCAACGTCCTCGACATGGGCATCACGACCACCGTTGTCGCGTACGCCCTCTTCCGCGGCCTGGTCGGCGTGCTGCCGCGGACCCGCCGCTCCATGACGGCCGCGTCGTTCGTCGCCGCGCTGGTGTCCGTACCGGCCGCGGCGGTCGTCTTCACGCTGATCTACTGGATCGGCGGCACCACCGACATCGCGATCGGCAAGGTCTTCACCGCCATGGTCGGCGTACACGTCCTGATCGGGATCGGTGAGGCCCTGATCACCGCGCTGACCGTCGGCGCCGTCATCGCCGTCCGACCTGACCTGGTGCACGGCGCCCGGGGACTGACCGCACCGCTCAAGCTCCGGGTCGGCGGCGAACTCGTCGACGCGCCGGCGCGCGAGACCGCCCCCGTCGCCGGCCGGTCGACGCGCAAGGTCTGGGCCACCGGCCTGGTCGCCGCCCTCGTCCTCGCGGGCTTCGTCTCCTTCTACGCCTCCGCCAGCCCGGACGGCCTGGAGAAGGTCGCCGCCGACCAGGGCATCGACGAGAAGGCCGAGCCGCATGCGTCCAAGCACTCCCCGCTCGCCGGCTACGGCGTCCGGGACATCTCCGACGCCCGTATCTCCGGCGGTCTCGCCGGAGTGATCGGGGTCGGCGCCACGGTCGTGGCCGGCAGCGGGGTCTTCTGGGCCGTGCGCCGCCGCCGTACGCCGGACGCACTTGACGCGCGCACCGAGGAAACCGTCTGATGGGCGCCGGGCACGCACACAAGCTCTACCGGCACGGGCACTCGCCGGTCCATGATCTGCCACCGCACTGCAAGCTGGCCGCCGTCTTCTGCTTCGTGGTGGTCGTCGTCTCGACGCCGCGCGAGGCGGTCTGGGCGTTCGCGCTGTACGCGGCGCTGATCGCCGCGGTCGCCGTGCTCGCCCGGATCCCGGCCGGGTTCCTCCTCAAGCGGCTGCTCATCGAGGTGCCGTTCGTCGCGTTCGCGCTGCTGATGCCGTTCGTGGTGCCGGGTGAGCAGACCGAACTTTTCGGTGTCCCGGTCAGCGTCCCCGGCCTCTGGGGCGCCTGGAACGTGCTGGCCAAGGGCACCCTGGGCGTCGCCGCCTCGGTGCTGCTGGCCTCCACCACCGAGCTGCGCTCCCTGCTGCTCGGCCTCCAGCGGCTCAAGCTGCCGCCGCTCCTCGTGCAGATCGCCTCGTTCATGATCCGGTACGGGGATGTGGTCAGCGACGAGATGCGGCGGATGTCGATCGCCCGCCGCTCCCGGGGCTTCGAGGCGCGCGGCATGCGGCAGTGGGGGGTTCTCGCCGCATCGGCGGGCGCCCTCTTCATCCGCTCCTACGAACGCGGCGAACGGGTCCATCTCGCCATGGTCAGTCGCGGCTACACCGGCTCGATGCCGGTCATCGACGAAGTGACCGCGTCCCGTGCCCAGTGGGCGTACGCCTCGGCACTCCCCGTCCTCGCCCTTGTCATCTGTCTGCTGGGATGGACCCTATGAGCATGTCACCGACGCCCCCCGCCTCCCTCGAAGTCAGCGGCCTCGCCTACGCCTACCCCGACGGTCACCAGGCGCTCTTCGGCGTCGACCTGACCGTCGCCCGCGGCGAGCGCGTCGCCCTGCTCGGCCCGAACGGCGCCGGCAAGACCACCCTCGTCCTCCACCTCAACGGCATCCTCGACGCGGGCGCCGGAACCGTCCGGGTCGCCGGTCTCCCGGTGGAGAAGCGCAACCTCGCCGAGATCCGCCGCCGCGTCGGCATCGTCTTCCAGGACCCCGACGACCAGCTCTTCATGCCGACCGTCCGGGAGGACGTCGCCTTCGGACCCGCCGCCTCCGGGCTGCGCGGCGCCGAGCTGGAGGAGCGGGTCGTCGAGGCTCTGAAGCAGGTCGGCATGGAGGGGTACGCGGACCGGCCCCCGCATCACCTCTCCTTCGGTCAGCGCCGCCGCGTCGCCGTGGCCACCGTGCTCGCGATGCGGCCGGAGATCCTCGTCCTGGATGAGCCGTCGTCCAACCTGGACCCCGCTTCGAGGCGTGAGCTCGCCGACATTTTGCGGTCGTTGGACGTCACCGTGCTGATGGTCACGCATGACCTGCCGTATGCCCTGGAGCTCTGCCCGCGCGCCGTCATCCTCAGCGACGGTGTCATCGCCGCCGACGACCGTACGCATGACCTGCTCTGCGACGGGGAGTTGATGCGCGCCCACCGTCTGGAGCTGCCCTTCGGGTTCGACCCGCGCTCCGTGGCAATGGGCGCGTGACCGACGACGACACCAGCCTTCCCCGCGGCCTCGCGGCTGCTCGACGAACAGCTCCGCTTCGCGCTGTACGGGGCGCAGCGAGCCGTGACCTGACGGGGCGGGGCCCGGGGAGGGCGAGGTGGCGCGGCTGCCGGCGGAGCTGCACGCCCTCGCCACGCGCGTCGGCGCACTGGCGGACCGCACCCGCCGACCCCACCCCGGCCGACCTGGCTACCCGCTGGTAGCGTGCGGTCCGCTCGGGTGTGTTGTGGGCAACGTTCTTGCGCACACGTCTTTATCGCGGGGGTGCTGCATGACCGAGGACGCCAGGCCGACGAAGATCATGTACGTGGCGGAGGCAACCGCCCACGGTGGTCGTGACGGCTATGTCACCAGCCAGGACGGCCAGGTCGAGGTGCGGCTGGCGATGCCGCCCGCGCTCGGTGGCGACGGCAACGGGACCAACCCCGAGCAGCTGTTCGCCGCCGGTTACAGCGCCTGCTTCCACAACGCGCTGGTGCTGGTGGGCCGACGGGCCGGATACGACCTCAGCGGTTCGACGGTCGCCGCCAAGGTCGGCATCGGCCCCAACCGGGCGCACGGTTACGGACTCGCGGTCGCCCTCAACGTGTCGCTGCCGCTCGTCGACCAGGAGCTGGCCGCCCGGCTGGTGGACAGCGCGCACCAGGTCTGCCCGTACTCCAACGCCACCCGGGGAAACATCGACGTCTCGATCGTGCTGAGCTGAAGGTCACCCGCGGTACAGCTCACCTGCGGCGCCATGCACCATGGGGGGATGAGCGGGAGTGCAGGAGCAGGCGTGGACGTACGGGGCACGGTGGCGGCCGGATTCGAACCGGTCAGGGACGCCTTCATCCGTAACTTCGAGCACCGTGGTGAGCGGGGGGCCGCGGTCGCCGTCTACCGGGACGGACGCAAGGTCGTCGATCTCTGGGCCGGTACGAGGGACGTCGACGGCGCGGAGCCATGGGCCGTCGACACCGTGCAGATCGTCCGCTCGGCGGGCAAGGGCATAGCCGCCGCCGTACCGCTGCTGCTGCACCAGCGCGGCCAGGTGGACCTGGACGCGCCGGTCGGCACGTACTGGCCCGAGTTCAAGACGGCCGGCAAGGAACGCGTCGTCGTGCGCCACCTCCTCGCCCACCGGGCCGGGGTCCCCGCCCTCGACCGGCCGTTGACGCCGCAGGAGGCCGCCGACGGGATCTCCGGGCCGCGGGCCGTCGCCGCGCAGTGCCCGCAGTGGGAGCCGGGCACCGCGCACGGTTACCACGCGCAGACGTACAGCTGGCTCGTCGGCGAACTGGTGCGCAGGGTCACCGGGCGCACCGTGGGCCGCTGGGTCGCCGAGGAGATCGCCCGCCCGCTCGGCCTGGACTTCTGGTTCGGGCTGCCGGCGGAAGAGGCGCACCGGGTGGGCCGGATCGGACCGGTCGAGGCACCCGCCCTCCAGGACAACGGCGGCGCCCTGCGGCTGCGCCCCAAGCGGTCGGTCACGGAGGCCTACCGCGACCCGGAGTCGCTGACCCGTCGCGCGTTCGGCGCGATCGACCCGCTGCCCGACGAGAACGACCCCGCCTATCGGGCGGCCGAACTCCCCGCCTCCAACGGCATCGCGACCGCCCGCGCCCTGGCCCGCTGCTACGCCGCGATGATCGGCCCGGTCGACGGCCACCGGCTGTTCGCCCCGGCCACGCTCACCCTGGCCCGCACCGAGGAGTCCGCGGGCCCGGACCGGGTGCTCGTCGTGAACACCCGCTTCGGCCTCGGATACATGCTGCACGGCCCGGCCGCCCCGCTCCTCGCCCCCGGCTCCTTCGGCCACCCGGGCCGCGGCGGCTCGCTCGGCTTCGCCGACCCCGAATCGGGCATAGCGCTCGGCTATGTGACGAACGGTCTGCAGAAGGGAGTCACCGCCGATCCCCGTGCCCAGGCCCTGGTCAGAGCAGTACGGTCGGCGCTATGACTCCTACCGGTGATTCCAGGTTCGACGGATACGGCGTACTCATCACGGGCGCGGGACAGGGCATCGGCGCGGCCACGGCCCGCCGGCTGGCCGGCGAGGGCGCGCGCGTCCTGGTGACCGATCTGGACGGTGACCGCGCCGAGCACACGGCGGCGGCGATACGGAAGACGGGCGCCACCGCCGAGGCGCTGCCCTGCGACGTGGGCGACCGGGCAGCGGTCGAGGCTGCGGTGGCCCGTGCGGTCGAGGCGTTCGGCACGCTCGACGTGCTGGTCAACAACGCGTACCGCTGCACCCCCGACACCCCGCTCTTCGAGGACGAGCCCGACGACGTCTGGCAGGGCGATCTGGACGCCACGCTCACCGGCCCGTACCGCTGCTCGCGCGCCGCTCTGCCGCATCTGGTGGCGTCGGGGAGGGGCGCGATCGTCAACATCGGCTCGGTCAACGGCGAGCAGGACTTCGGCAACCACGCCTACAGCGCCGCCAAGGCCGGACTGGGCAGTCTGACCCGTACGCTCGCCGGCCACGCCGGTCCGCGCGGGGTCCGGGTCAACCTGGTGGCGCCCGGCACGATCCGAACGGACGCCTGGGCGGGACGTGACCTCGAGCTGGACCGGGTGAGCGCGGTCTACCCGCTGGGCCGGGTCGGCGAACCGGACGACATCGCGGCCGCGGTCGCCTTTCTCGCCTCCCGCGACGCGGCCTGGATCACGGGGACGACGCTGCGGGTGGACGGCGGCCTGCTCGCTGTGAACACAGGCTTCCGGAGGGCGATCGCGGAGGACTGAGCCGGGTGGCCGCCGCCGGGCGGCATGCCTCTCGCGTACGGACGTGACAGGTGATCCTCGGGTGTCACGTCCGTTCACGGCACGTCTGCTGGCGCCCGGGAGCGGCGCCGCGTGCCCGGGCCGGAGCGCTCAACTCGTGTGCAGCATCAGCCCGATCCCGACGACCATCAGCCCGGCCGCCGCGATGCGCGGTGCGCCGAACCGCTCCTTGAAGAACACCGTCCCTATCGCCGCGCCCACGATGATCGACGACTCGCGCAGGGCGGCGATCGGGGCCAGCGGGGCCTTCGTCTGCGCCCACAGGACCAGCCCGTACGCGGCCACCGACAGAGCCGCGCCGAGCAGCCCCCGTGCCGCGAACGGCCTCAGCTGGGCGGCCAGTTGCCCGCGGCGGCGGCAGAGCGTGTACGCCGGGACGGCGAGCCCCTCCAGGATCATCAGCCAGGCGATGTAGCCGAGCGGGGTGCCGGAGGCCCGGACCCCCACCCCGTCGACGGTCGTGTAGCCGGCGATCGCCAGACCCGTCGCCAGCGCCGCGGTGATCGCCGGCCAGTGCGGGCGGGTCTGCGAGCCCCGGATGCCCCAGAGTGCGACGCCGACGAGCCCGGTGCAGGCGACCGCCACACCCGCCGTCGCCCAGCCGTCCGGCCGCTCGCCGACGAAGACCGCCGCGAGCACCGTCACCACCAGGGGTGCGGTGCCGCGTGCGATCGGGTACATCTGGCCGAAGTCGCCGAGCGTGAACGACCGCATCAGCAGCGCCATGTAGGCGACGTGCAGGATCGCCGAGACGATCAGATACGGCCACGCCTCCGCGGCCGGCAGCGGTACGAAGCAGGCGGTGACCGCGCCGAGCAGCGCCCCGCCCCCGGAGATCAGGGTGAAGGAGAGCAGTTGGTCCTTGATGGCGTGCGCGATCGCATTCCAACTGGCGTGCGTGATCGCCGCGGCCAGGACCGCGATCGCGACCAGCGGCGTCACTTCGTCTGCTCGCGCACGTCCACCACGGTGCCGCCGGCATGCCCGATGACCGTCTTGGGGTCGAGCGGGAAGACGGTGTGCGGGGTGCCCGCCGCGGCCCACACCACATCGTGGTCGAGCAGCCCGCGGTCGGCCAGCACCCGTGTCTTCGTACGGTGGCCGAAGGGCGGCACCCCGCCGATCGCGTATCCCGTGGTCTCCCGGACCAGGTCGGCTCCGGCGCGCTTGACCTTCCCGGCGCCCAGTTCCCGTCGCACGAGCTCCACGTCGACCCGCGAGGAGCCGTCCATCAGGACCAGCACAGGCGCCCCGTCGGCCTCGAAGATCAGCGACTTGACGATGGCGCTGAGGTCGCAGCCGATCGCGGCGGCGGCCTCGGCAGCCGTACGGGTCGCCTCCGGGAAACGGCGGATCTCGACATCGAGGCCCAGCTCGCGCAGGGCCTCGGCGAATCGGGGGTGGGCTTCGGCAGCTGCGGCCTCAGGAGCTGCGGTGACGGGAGCCGTGGCGTCGGGAGTACTCATGCCCCCGCACGCTAGCGGCCGCCCAGCGGGGCACGCGATTCCGTTTCGGTCACCGGACCCCGGGTGGAGCACATCACGGCCCCGCGCGCAGCACCTGGGCCACCACCGGGCCCGCCGCGTCGCCGCCGTGGCCGCCGGACTGGACGACCGCCGCGGCCGCGAGGTCATTGCTGAAGCCGGTGAACCAGCTGTTGGACGTGGCCTGTCCGTCGACCTCCGCCGAACCGGTCTTCGCGCCCTTGTCGCCGCCGACCGAGGCCATCGCCGCCTTGCCGGTGCCCCAGCTCGCGGTCTGTCGCATCATGTTCGTCACCTGCTGGGAGACGGACGCGGGCAGCGAACGGGATGCGGTGGCCAGCTGACGGCCGTCCAGTTCCTGCGGCACGAGGACCGGCTGCCGGAAGGTGCCGTTGCGTGCGGTGGCGGTGATGGACGCCATGTTGAGTGCGTTCATCTGGATGGTGCCCTGGCCGATGTACTGCGCGGCGGCCTCACCGCCGGTGGCCTCGGGCACGCTGCCGTCGAAGGACGCGGAGCCGGTCTTCCAGTCGAGGCCGATCCCGAAGACGTCCCGGGCCTCCTTGGCGAGCGCGGAGTCGTCGTCCACGTCGTCGATCAGCTTGATGAAGGCCGTGTTGCAGGAGCGGGCGAAGCTGGTGGTGAACGTGTCGGTGTCCGGGAGCGAGAAGTTCTCCAGGTTGTGGAAGGTGCGGCCCTGGTACATCACGTCCTTCGGGCATTCGACGGGGCGGTTCGCCGAGGCGAAGCCCTTCTCGATCAGCATGGACGCGGTCACGATCTTCATCGTCGAACCGGGTGCCTGCTTGCCGAGCATGGCCGCGTTGAAGCCGGTCGCAGGGTTGTTGGCGACCGCGCGGATCGAGCCGGTGGACGGCCGGACCGCGACCACCGAGGCCTGGCTGTACTGCTTGACCGCCTTCTCGGCCGCCGCCTGGATATTCGCGTCCAGCGTGGTCTGCAGCTTGCCGGGCTTCCCCTTGGACAGCGTCAGCAGCGTCTGGTCCGGGGTGTCCTCGCCCGTGGACTCGATCCAGGTCTCCATGCCTGCGGTCCCGCCGACCTTCTCGCCGTACTTCTCGCGCAGCGCGTCCAGGATCGGCCCCAGCGACGGGTACTTCTCCTTCGTCAGCACCCTGCCGTTGTGATCGAGCGCCTGGATCGACGGGGCGGACGCCTCGCCGGTCTTGAGCGACTCGCCGTCCGCCAGATCCGGATGGATCACCGAGGGCTTCCAGTCGACCAGCGCCCGGCCGGTGGTCAGGCCGCGCACGACGGTCAGTTCGGAGGAGTAAGACCAGGGCTTGGACTTCCCCTCGTAACTCACGGTCGCCTTCACCGTGAACGGCACTGTCGTGCCGGTCGCCGGGCCCGGAGTGATCACCGCCTTGGTGACGTGGGCCTCGGCGCTGTATCCGCTCAGAGCCGGTTCGGCCTCCGACGCGTTGTTGGTGAGCTGGGACGCGTCCGCCGCCTCGCCGGCCGCCCAGGCCTCGAGGAACTTCTTCGACGTCTCGCTGATCTCCGCCTCGCTCGGCGGCCCCGTCTTCACCGCGGCGGAGGCGGGGCGGCCGTCCGCTCCGTCGCCCCCGCCGCCCCCGAGCCCGTCGAGCACGTTGTACGCCCCGTACCCCACACCGCCGATCACCAGCACGAACACTCCGCCGATCACGGCGACCTTCGCTCCACTGCGCATCTGTGCAGTCCCCCTCCCCAGGAGGCTCTCTTGAACATGTTCAAGAGAGCGCTTGTGAGCACTTTACGGGACGGTAGTGACTCCAGGGGCAGTTGTTATCGGACCGCGACCGGCAGCGGTAGGAAGAGGCCGGTCAAATCCAGGTATCCAGCCACATGCGGTTGCGCCAGGAATTCTCCGGAATGGACATGCCCGTATACAGCGGCCAGAAATAGATGAAGCCTCGCTGTCGCGGAGACATGGGCCCCGACCAGCAATTTAATTGCCGTGCGGGGTCGTTATGGGCCTACTGGGCCGCCTCTGGGCCGTGATCATGGTTCCTGGAAGCCCTGTAGAGGGCCTCCACGGCCTTCCTGATACGTCCCTCGCTGCTCGGCATCAGGTGCGTGTACGTGCGCAGGGTGAAGCCCGGATCGGAGTGACCCAGGTACTGGCTCAGGGCCCGGATGCTCTCGCAGGCGTCCAAGAGCACGGAGGCGTAGAAGTGCCTCAGCGCGTGCATCGCATGACCGGGGGCGGACGGTTCGGGAATGATGCCCACAGCCCCGAGCGCGGGCTTCTACATGAAGTCGTTGAAGTGGCCCACCGCTAGGGCGTGCCCTGCCGATTACCACCCGTACGACGGCTCACCATCATCAGGATGAGGCCGGTCAGAAAAAGCGCGCTGCCTGGCAGGGTCCCCCACCCTCGGATGTCGGGGGCGAGGATGTCGGGATCGTTGAGCACCAGAAGGAAGAACACCTGCCAGCACAGGGCGAGGGCAACCACCAACTGGCCCCAGCCGTAGAGGCGCGGACGGCGGACCGGTCGCCGGTTCGTGGGGAGCACCCAGCCGCGGGAAACCGCAGCTACGCCGGAGGCGGCGATGAGCAACGCCAGCAGAACAACAGATACGGCGAGGTAGAGCATCATGGTCCCTCCCTGCGTGCCGGACCCGCGCCGACGCCCACGTGATCATGACACCCGCCGTGCTGCGCGTCCACGCGCTTCGGCCAACAACCACCAAGGGCGCAGCCGACGACTGCGCCCTCTTGGTGTTCTGACCAGCTAGTGCTCTGACCGGGAAGGTTCGCCGGGGCGGTGGTCGCTTCGTCAGTCTTGGAGCCAGCCGTGCATTCTCCTTCTGCGGCGGTAGCAGTCCCGAAGAAAATGGATTGCCTTGGGGACAGCGCTCGCGTTGGCTGGGCAGCATGGCTGAACTGCATACCGATCGCCTCGTGCTCCGTCGATGGCAAGACTCCGACCTTGAACCGTGGGCGGCGATGAATGCTGATCCCGAGGTCCGGGAGCACTTGGGCGACCTGCTCACCCGTGAACAGAGCGATGCCTCCGTGGCGCAGTTCCAGGCCGAGTTCGACCAGCGAGGCTACGGATGGTGGGCAGTTCAATTGCAGGCCACGGGCGAGTTCATCGGCTTCGCGGGCTTGGACAAGGTGGATGATGGCATGCCGTTCACGGGGGTAGAGATCGGTTGGAGGCTCGCTCGCTGGGCCTGGGGCCAGGGTTACGCCACCGAGGCCGCCCTGGCTGGCCTTGCCTTCGGCTTCGAAACGCTTGAACTCCCCGAGATCCTTGCAGTGACGACTGCTACCAACCTCCGTTCCCAAGCAGTGATGCGCCGGATCGGCATGACCCGAGACCCGGCTGACGATTTCGACGACCCCACCGCGCCCGAAGGGCCACTGCGTCCGAACGTGCTGTACCGAATCGCGCGTGGTGTGAGGGTCTAACGCTCTCGGCTCGGTCGCTTGTCAGGCCACGGCGGGAAGCGGGCGTCCGTCCCAGCGGATGCCCTTCTCGCTGCGGATGCGGGCGCGTTCGCGACGCTGCGCCGCGAGGACGTCGGGGTGGCGGGCGTTGGCGTTACGCCAGCGCAGGTAGGCGTGCAGGGCCCGGGTCTGCACGCTGTGGTTGCGGTGGTGGGAGTTGGCGATCGTGAACTGCCGCAGAGGCCCGAAATGGGCTTCGACGAGCGGCCCGAACTCGTCGAATGCGAACACGCGGTCCGGGAAGCGTTCCAGCACCTCCTCGATGCGGTCCAGCTTGGCGTCGCGCTCGGGGTCGGGCGACTCCTTCCAGGTCTTGGTGCGTTGGAAGGTGATGCCGCGGCGGACGAGCAGGCACCGTAATGCCTCGCGGCCGATCCGGATCACACGGCCGTGCACTTTCCGCAGGTAGGCGGCGAGTTTGCGGATGGACCAGCGGGTGAAGGGCTGGCCGAGCTTGGTCGGGCGGGTGGTGGCCGTCTGGACGACGAAGTCCTCGTCGTCAGGACTGAGCAGGCGGGGACGGCCTCCCGCCCATTGAGGGTCCAGGCAGGCCAGGCCGATCTCGTTGAACCGGTGGATCACGTCGCGGACGGTGTCCTCGTCGGCCTGGACCAGCTTCGCGATCACCGGGACCCGGTTTCCGCCAGCCGAGGCCAGCAGCATCATCGCGCGCCGGTACCGCACCGAGCTGGTGCTGCCACGGCGCACGATCTGCTGCAGCTTCTGGCCCTCCTGGTCGGTCAACCTGCGCACACGGACAGGCTCAGCCACCACACCCCCAACGGTCGGATCGGACGTCTCCGGACATCCAACCGCTGGAACCGCAGATCCGGCGAACCTTCCCGGTCAGAGCACTAGCCCAGGCACGGCGAAGGCCCAGAGCCGCGAAATGCTCCTGCGGCTCCGGGCCTGGCACCGGAGGCACCACCTGCGGACGATCAGGCCGTCAGCAGTGCACCGAGAGCGTCACTACCTGTGCCAGCGAGCTACCGGACGGGTTGTGGATGACCCCGTTCAGGGTGACGCAGCGGTTTGCGGTGCCCGTGACGGAGCGAGGACCCGCGTACCAGCTGTAGTTGCCGGTGTCGGAGGTGTACTGGTCCTGGAAGCACGACGACCCGGCCGAGCTTCCGGCGGCACAGCGGCCGATGAAGATGGACATGTCCTTGGAAGTGCTGGTACCGAAGTAAGTATCCACCGTGACCGCGCAGTTGGTGCCGCCATTGGCGGTGCTGTAGTAGAGGTAGACCACGCCGTACTTGACACCGTTGCTGGTCTTGACGTCGTAGGTGTCGATCAGGTTGCCGGAGCAGCCGTACCCGGCGGCGCCCGCGGTGGGGGCCATGACGACCCCGCCGAGGAACAGGGCCAAGGTGCCGATGAACGCGGCTATCGTCTTACGCATGTTGATCTCCTGGAGATCGGACAGAGGATGTGTGTAACGCGTGCGTGGTGAAAATATTCGGCGCTCGTCCTGGCTGACAAGATCATTAAATCGGCGTAAAAATAGGCGAGCTGACGTATTGTCACCTGTGATATATGGCACTGGACGTGCGGCTGGCAGCACGGAGCCCCGGCACCCGCTACGGGAACCGGGGCTTCGGCCTGACTGGTTCGGGAATACGACGACGCCCCGGACCCCGCGCAAGGGGGGCGGGGCCTCGTCCTCCGCATGCGCGCGACTGTCTGGCTCTGCCAGGCATGAGGACAGTCCGTCAGCCTTTGGGGTAGTTCGTTGAGACACACTGAACCCTTCTCGGTAACGTTTCGTGACGGTTCGTGATCTTCGTTTCAGGTGGTGCGCCCGTGCTCGATCTGGAGCAGGACGAGGGCGGCGCGGGCGATGCGGGTGATGGCGGCGGGGTCCAGCTGACCCGGCGCAGGGCCTTGAAGGTGACCTTGAGCAGGGCTTTCGCGCGCTCGGCGACGCCGTGGATGCCGCGGATCACGTTGTTGAACGCTTGCTGGTGCTCGGCGAGTTCGCCGCCCTGGGGTTTCTTGACCGGGTGGCGGAAGCCGGGGCCGGCGTTCTCGTAGCCCAGGTCGGTCAGGGTGGGCATGTCCAGGGTGGTGGCGAGCGGGTTGAGCGCATCGATGAGCCCGTGGGTGCGGGCGCAGGTGGTGTCGTGCTCTCGGCCGGGCCGGACCGGGGAAACCCGGACTGGCCAGCCGTCCGGGGCGGAGCTGACCTGCACGTTGCCGCCGTGGTGCTTGAGCTTCCCTGACCACCAAAGATCGGCGCCGTTGGGGCCGGGGGCGGCGACGCGGTCGGTGCGGATGACCGTGCCGCCGAGGTTGAGATGGGTGTAGCCGACTGCCACGGCTCGCTCCAGCGCGGTGGACAGGTTCGGGGCGTGGTCGGCGAGCACGGTCAGTCCCTCGTGCAGGTAGCGGTGGGACATGGGCAGCGATATGGGAAGCAGAAGATGTTGCAGGCCAGTTCGAGCAGGCCCCGGTGGACGCCGGCGCGGCGCTGGTAGCGGATGCGGAGTCGTTCGAACTGGTGGAGCCAGGCGAACGCACGCTTAACCACCCGGCGCACCTTGCCAAGTCCGGACCCATGGGCGGTTCCACGTTGGGCGATTACGGGTTTGATTCCGCGCTTCCATAACAGGCAGGGGCACTTGTCGTAGTCGCAGCTCCAGCTGACCCCTGCCACAGCCAAAGCGCCGACAGCTCATCAAGTACTTCTTGCGGTACCTCGCCCATCGCCCCATGATCGAGCGGCGGATGCCTTAGCCTCGATCCACCGACGTGCTCTGAAGATGATCTGTTGGTCGTTTTGTGAGCTGGTTTCGGTCGGTGGTCGTGGATGGGCAGATGGTATCTGCT
>NZ_JBSFCW010000060.1:0-20926 GCF_053593595.1 Streptomyces sp. NPDC002206 | reverse complement strand
GGAAGGGAATCCCGGGTCAATGCCCACCTCTTACTACTGCGATTAGTGCCGGGTGCGAGAAATGATGGAATAAGTGGCTTCGCGGCCGGAGAACGGGCCTCGATGGTCTACTATTCGGCTTCGGAGTGACGCCCGTCATATGGCCCACCCCACACGGCAAATGCCTCAAATCGGCACAAGAGTGACGCAGGTCATGTGGCCTGCGTCATATCAGGAACGCTTTATTCGCTCGCCGTAATGCTGGATAAGCATTCCGTATCGGCGGTGGGGAGGGGGGTTATTCGCGCGAACCGGCCGGGAATTCCGGCCTTTGGTCGTGCGCGACCGATCCGGTGGCGGCGCACCACGCGGACGGTGCAGCAGGCTGATTCGGCGTCGCGCGGCCGCGCGCATGGGCGGCCCGGAGACGGCTGGGAAAACCTAGCGGGAGGGGACGGGCCCGCATCGGTCCCGCAGGGATTGGGGGCTGCGATGGCCCCCTGAGCCTGTTACGGGGTGAACGCCGACTTCCAGCACGCTCTGGAGGACCGGGGGCCTGGCCTGCGCGCTACAGGGCGAAGGGCGAGACGACCGCCCATGCAGAGGCGGCCGACCCCCTCAGCGGTTCCCGTCGGCGTATGGGGCGTGAGGACGGGCCTCGGTGGCGATGACAGCCGCCTGGATGCGGCGTTCCACACCCAGCTTGGCAAGCAGCCGTGAAATGTGGTTCTTCACGGTCTTCTCCGAGAGGAAGAGCTGCTTGCCGATTTGGCGGTTCGTCATCCCCTCGCCGATCAGGTCCAGGATCTCGCGCTCGCGCGGGGACAGCCCCGAAAGGGCGTCGTCCGCAGCACAGGCAGGGGTGTCGTCGTGACGGAGCGTCCTCATCAAACGTGTGGTGGTGGCGGGATCGAGCATGGACTGGCCCGATGCGACGGCCCGCACCGCGGAGACAAGGTCTGATCCCTTGATCTGCTTCAGCACGTATCCGGCGGCGCCGGCCATGATCGCGTCCAGCAGCGCGTCGTCGTCGTCGAACGAGGTGAGCATCAGACAGGCCAGGCCGGGCATGCGGGATCGCAGTTCTCGGCAGACGCTGATGCCGTCGCCGTCCGGCAGACGTACATCCAGGACTGCTACGTCCGGTCGTAGCGCGGGCCCGCGGGCGAGCGCATGGTCGGCGGTGCCGGCTTCACCGACGACCACGATGTCCGGCTCGGTGTCGAGCAGATCACGCAGGCCCCGGCGTACGACTTCGTGATCATCGAGCAGGAACACCTTGATGGGTGCTGATTCCGAGAACTGGGGTGCGTCATCCATGATTGCCCCTTGCCCGCTCGTGCGTTCCGGCCCCTGCCTTGCCCACATCTTCCTGGTGGTGCCAGCGCCGGACGGCTCATCGCCGCGTGCCGTGGAGCCTGCGTTCTCCCCGACGGGACGGCTGGGTTCCCATTCAACATCGACCATGCCCGGTACCGCGTGCGCCGGCCCGGAGCCCGCGTTCTGCGGGCGCAATTCCACTCTCGCTCTCCGGCCGGCTTCTCCGATTGGGCCGGTGCACCCGTTCTGGGTACCGACCGGCCCATGCACGTCGGCGGCACTTCGGCACAGGATGGCAGTGGAAGGGCGCTACGGAGCAACGCGCACCAGGGAGCGATCGCGATGAAGGCATTCGTTTTCCACGGGCCGGGCAAGAGTTCCTGGGACGAGGTACCGGACCCGGATATCGAGGACGCGTCGGAAGCCATTGTCCGAGTAGGCACGACAACGATCTGCGGCACCGACCTGCACATCCTCAAAGGTGACCTGCCCGAGGTGACGCCGGGCCGGGTGCTCGGCCACGAGGCCGTCGGGGAAGTCGTAGAGGTGGGCGACGATGTGCGGACGGTCCGTCCCGGGGACCGGGTGCTGGTGTCCTGCATCTCCTCGTGCGGTCGTTGCCGCTTCTGCCGCGAGCGGCGCTACGGGCAGTGCCGGGGCGGTGGCGGATGGGTACTGGGACACCTGATCGACGGCACGCAGGCCGAGTACGTGCGCATCCCGTACGCGGACCTGTCCGTGTACCCGCTCCCCGCCGCGGTGGACGACAAGGACGGCGTCCTGCTCTCCGACATCCTGCCCACCGCCTATGAGGTGGGGGTGCTCAACGGCGGCGTCCGCCCGGGCGACACCGTGGTCATCGTCGGCGCCGGTCCGGTCGGGCTGGCCGCCATCGCCACCGCACGGCTGTACTCCCCGGGGCGGATCATCGTCGTGGACCTGGCGCAGTCCCGGCTGGAGGCGGCACGTGCGCTCGGGGCGGACGCCGTGGTGAACGCGGGAGAAGATCCTCAGCAACTCGTCGAAGACCTCACCGAAGGCCTCGGGGCCGATGTGGCCATCGAAGCGGTCGGCGTACCGGACAGTTTCGAACTGTGCACGAGGGTGGTCCGCCCGGGTGGGCGTGTGGCAAACGTCGGGGTGCACGGCAAGCCGGCAGTCCTCCACCTGGAGGATCTGTGGATCAAGGATGTGACGATCACGACGGGGCTCGTGGACACATACTCCACGCCCGTCCTCCTGCGCATGCTGTCCGCCGGTCGGCTGTCCGCGGGCTCGCTGGTGACGCACCACTTCGATCTCGCCCAGATGGAGGAGGCGTACGAAGTGTTTGCTGCCGCAGCCGAGACCGGCGCACTCAAGGTGGTGCTGGGCGGCGTGCAGCACGACGTCGTCGATGTGCCCGCATGAACGGCGCGGAGGACGTCCTCGATCGCGATCGAGGACGTCCTCCTGTCGCTTCGTCACTGGGGCTGCGGCACCACCGCGACCGGACAGTGCGCATGGTGGAGTGCCGCGTGGGCCGTACGGCCGATCTGCAGCCCGACGCGCCCGTGCCGGCGGGGTGCTCCCACGACGAGGAGGTCGGCGGCGGCGGAGCGGTGTACGAGCACCTGATGGGCCGGTCCTTCGACCGTGGAGTGCCGTACGGCGACATCGGGATGTTTGCCGAGGAACGGTCCGAGAGCCTGATCGAGTTCCGTTTCCGCGCGCATCTCGCGGGAGATGCCAGGTGCGGTCGTGTCGCGCCGGAGACCGGTTCCCTCGTACCCCGGGCGACGCCAGGAGCGTACGGCGTCGATCTCACATTTCCGGGCGGCGGCCTCCCGGAAGGCGAACGCGACGGCAGCCATTCCCCGTGCCGGGTCTGCCACACCGAGGAGAATGCGGCCGTGCGCGCCGACTGTTCCTGCGGCGTCGCCGCGCACCACGACGACCGGGCAGTGGGCGCGGGCCGCCACGGCCAGACTGACCGAGCCCAGCAGGAGCTCCTTGAGCTGGCCGCGGCCCCTTGAACCCGTGACGAGCATCGTGGCCCTGTGCCCCTCGTCCAGCAGCGCGGTGACCGTGTCCTGCGCCAGCACCTCGGCTGTCACCCTCACCTCGGGGTTACGGACCGCGGCACGTGCGGCTGCATCGGTCACAATGCTGTCTGCCAGCACTTGCTCGGAGGGGCGTTCGAGGCTCTGTTGCAGGCTCGCCGCCTCGTAACGTTCCCATCGGGAGACGTACACGAGTCGCAGCGGGAGCCCGTGACGGGCCGCCTCGTCCGCAGCCCAGTCGACTGCCCGGAGACTGGAATCCGATCCGTCGACGCCCACGACCAGGGGAAGCTCCATCGTCCCCACCGCCTTTCTTCCCACGGCCGGAAGAACCCCGTGTCGCCACCGTGACACCCGCACGGGACCGGCGGGAGGGGCGATCGGTCCCCAATGGGGGACGTTCGGCCCTACGCGAGCGGCAGTTGCCCGGAGCGGTGGACGCAGCGCCGACAGATGCGGCCGACCCGCTCGGCAGCGAGCCGGGCTGCCCGCGGTCCCGCCCAAATCCTGCGCGAAATCGTCTGAGGGCCGTCCCGTAACCCCTGGTGGATCAGCGCGCGGCGTCAGATGCGGTGCATCGCGAGGCGGAGGGGCAGGGGCGTCCTCGTACTGGGCGTATTCAGGCGTTCCGACGACGCAGCGAGGTGCCGTAGCTGTCGTCGTGCGCCCGCCAGGGCTTGAGGGACAGCCCTTAGGGCCGGTCGGTCCCCCCGGTCACCCCGGACAGCCCCTGCGGACCATCGGACAACCGGTGGAAACTGGTACCAGGTCCGTCGGAGGAGGCATCGAGACGGCCAGGACCGATAAGCGGTCCATGCGCTTCTCGCCACCTCACCGACGAAGAATGCCGCCCCTGCGGAGGAGACCCGATCATGACCTCTCCGACCATGCGGTCGCTCGGCCCCGAGTACCGCGACCGGCTCATGCACTTCGCCACGGAAGTGGCGTTCCCCGAAGGGACACGCATCTTCGAGGAAGGACAGCGCGCCGACCACTTCTGGATCGTGCGGACCGGCACGGTCACTCTCGACTTCCGTGTGCCGGGACGCCCCCCGGCGGTCATCGAGTCCCTCGGCCATGGTGAACTCATCGGCTGGTCCTGGCTGTTCAGCCCCTACGTGTGGCAGCTGGGAGCAGAGGCGATGACACTGGTGCGTGCGTATGAGCTGGACGCGGCTCAGGTACGCCAGGCGTGCCAGGCGGATCCCGAACTGGCCACTGCCGTGGCTCTGTGGGTCGCCCGGGTGGTGGCCCACCGGTTGCAGTCCACCAGGGCCCGGCTGCTCGACCTGTACGCCCCGCACGGAAGCGGGCTGACCGACGGCACCTGAGCCGTCGCCCCGGCCGAGCGGACCGTCCACCTGGGGCTGAAGCGCGCTGGAGATCGTGTACAACAGCCGATGGCCTCACCGGCGGGGACGGGGCGCGACCGGCGGGGACGGGGCGCGCTCACGGCCGGATCACGGTGCGGGAACGGTCGACGGTGCGGGAACGGTGATGACGGGGCAGTGCGCCCGGTGCAGCAGGCCGTGCACCACCGAGCCGAGCCGCATGCCGGTGTACCCGCCCTGGCCTCGTCGGCCGACCACGACAGCCAGGGCGCCCTCGGAGGCCCGGGCGAGCTCTTCCACGGGGTGCCCGCGCGCCACCTCGTGGGTGACGTGCACGTCCGGGTACTCGGCGGACGGCCCGGCGACCGCCTCGGACAGCAGCTTGAGCCGCTCCGGCTCCGCCGAAGCCGGCTCCCTGAAGGAGACCATGGACGGCTGCCGGACCAGCAGGGCACGGAGCTCGGCGCCACGCAGGTCGGCCTCTTCGAAGGCGAAAGCCACAGCTGCGGCCGACGCCGGGCTGCCGTCGACTCCGACGACCACGTGGGGCGGCTGCTCGGAGACGTGCTCGGGCTCTCGCACCACGACGACCGGACAGGGCGCCTGTGCACTGACCGGCACGGTCACCGAACCGGCGCTCAGGAATTCCGCGAGGCGGCCCAGCCCGCGCGTTCCCAGCACGATCATGCGGGCCTGCCGGCTGTGCCGGCAGAGCAAAGGGGCAGGCATTCCGTCCAGTAGCTCGGTGACCACCTCGAGTCCGGCGTGTCGTTCGTGGATACGGGCTGCCGCCTCTGCGAGCGAGTCGCCTCCGTGGGCGCGCAGGGCCAGATGCTGTGCGGTGCTGTCCACGTGGTGGCCGTGGTGCGTCGGAGGGACGGCCAGCAGGAGCCGCACGGTCAGCCCTCTGCGGTGGGCCTCGTCGGCTGCCCAGACGAGGGGGAGGTCGAACGGTCTGTTCAGGTCGACACCGACGAGCACTTCGGAGTGGTCCAGGTTGCTGGTCATGACTTCTCCTGTTCCGGTTCTGCGGCCCCACCGGCACGCGGGACGAGCAGGACCGGGCAGTGGGCATGGTGGAGCACAGCATGGGTGACCCGTGCCAGCGACGGCCCGATGAGGCGGTGACCCCGCCCGCCGGCCATGACCAGCAGGTCGGCATCGCGTGACGCCTCGACCAGCACACCGGCCGTCGAGTTTCCCTTCTCCACATCCGTCGTCACGGTCAGGCCGGGGAACTCCTCACGGATCCGGTCGGCGACCGTCGAGATCTCGCTGAAGCGCCGGTCGGCGATCTCGTCGACGTCATCCATCAGAGGGGCGACGAGGCCCGCGTACTGGAGTACGTTCCAGACACTCAGCATGCGCAGGGAGGCTTTGCGCAGCTCGGCTGCCCGTGCCGCGTGGCGGACACAGTCCAGGTCTGCTGCGCCGCGCACGGCGACCAGCACGACACCCGCCTGCGCGCGCTGCCCGTCGTCGCGGACCACGACAACGGGCACCTCGCCGTCCGCTGCCACCTGCAGTCCGACCGAGCCGAGCAGCAATGCGGCGAACCCACCCAGTCCGCGGCTGCCGACAACGATGGTGCCGTCCGTTCCGGCCGCCGAGCGCAGGCTCGCCACCGGCTTGCTGCGGCTGAATTCGGTCGTGACCTCGACAACGGGATAGTGCCGGGTGACCTCGGCTGCCGCCTTCTCCAGCAGCTCCCGTCCGGCCTTCGCTATCCGGTCCAGCGTCTCGACGGATGTGTGCGCGGCCCGGTTCTCGGTGTCTGCGCCATGGACGATACGCAGCGGACTCTCTCTCCGTGCCGCTTCAGCAGCCGCCCACAGGAGTGCGGAACCGGCAGCGGCCGAACCATCGGTGCCGACCACGACCACCCCGTACTGCGGAGGGCCGGAAGCGTTGCTCGTCATCATTCCTCCTTGCCACGACGGGGCATCCTTCACGTTGCCACCACGGCCTTGCGGCGGACGAGGGCCGGAGGGGCCCTGGTGAGGGCCGAAGGTCCCCCGACCGCTGTGCGGCGCGAAGGCCGTACCGGGCGCGTTGCTCAGCCGTCCGCTTCCGTGCCGGACAGCGGCACCCGCCACACGATCCTGGTTCCTCCACCGGGCGGGGCGTCCTGACGGAATACGCCTCCCAGTGCGACGGCTCGCTCTTCCATGTTGTGCAGTCCACTTCGCGCAGCTCCTGGCGGGACGCCCACGCCGTCGTCGGTGACGGTCAGTGTCACCTTGCCTGCGGCCGCCTCGACGTGCACGTCGACATTGCGAGCGGCGGCATGACGGGCGGCGTTGCTCAGCGCCTCCCCCAGGACCGCGATGAGGGGACCGGAGACCGCCGGCGGCACCTCGGCGTCAATGGAACCGTCCACCCTCAGTGTGGGCCGGAAACCCAGCAAGGGCGCCGCGGCCTCGATGGCCGCGGTCACCTGCCTCGTCACTGCGTGGGCCCGCCAGCCGCCTTCGTGGGTCCGCAGACCGAAGATGGTCGACCTGATGACCTTGATGGTGTCGTCGAGATCGTTCACAGCCCGTTCCAGGCGCTCCGCGGACTCCGGGTGCTGCACGAATTTGAGTGCACTCTGCAACGTCATACCGGTCGCGAACAGCCGCTGGATGGCAAGGTCGTGCAGATCCCGGGCGATCCGGTCCCGGTCCTCGAGCAGCGCGATCTGCTCGGCGTCACTGCGTCGATCGGCGACTTCCATGGCCAGGCCCGCCTGTACGGCATAGCCTGCCAGCGGCGAGATCTCAGGGGGCCGGAACTCCGGTCGGCCGGAGCTGCGGGCGAGCAGCAGGACTCCGCGCACGCTCCCGCGCTGTCCGATGGGCACCGCCACCGCCGGCCCCAGCCCCCTGTACCGTGACGCATCCTGCCCCAGCCGCGGATCATGCTCGAGATCACTGCTGGCCACCGGCTCCGCCGCCTCGAACGCCGCTCCGACGAAGCTCTCCCCGGGCCCCGGAATTTCGCACCGCAGCGGGCTGTCGGCGTCGACGGTGAGAGCGTTGCGCAGCCGTCCTCCGTCACCCGAGGGCACGGCTATCACCCCGAACTCCGCCGAGACGATCTTCCTGGCGCGTTCGATGATCACCTTCATGACCTCGGCGCCGGACGCTCCTGACAGCAGAATGCTGGTCACCTCGGCGCTCGCTGCGTTCCACTGTTCGCGTTGCCGGGCCTCCTCGTAGAGCCGCGCATTCTCGATCGCCACTCCCGCTGCGACCGCGAGGGTGGACAGCACCGCCTCGTCCTCGGCGTCGAACTCCCTCGCGCTGCGCTTCTCGGTGAGGTAGAGGTTGCCGAAGACCTCTTCCCGGACGCGGATCGGCACCCCCAGGAACGAGTGCATCGGTGGGTGATGGGCCGGGAAGCCGTAGGAGGACGGATGATCGGAGAGCTCCGCCAGCCGGAGCGGCGCCGGATGCCGGATCAGCTCTCCGAGAATGCCGTGCCCACTGGGCAGGGATCCGATCCGCTCCCGCTGCTCGGCGTCGACGCCGACGGTGAGGAACTCCGAGAGCCGGTCCTCGTTGCTGATCACTCCCAGCGCGCCGTACCTGGCGTCCACCAGCTCGACAGCAGCCTCCACGATTCCGCGCAGCACCTGGGCGAGGTCCAGTTCCCTCCCGACCGAGAGAACTGCCTCGAGCAGACTGTGCAGGCTGTCCCGCGTTCCGCGTACGGCACTGATGCGGACCTCCAGCTCGCGGAGAAGCTCGTCCAGAGGGAACAGCGCGAGGCCCTCGGCACTCGCCGCATGCTCTTCGCTCACCGCGACACCATCCCCTCCGGTCCGGTTGGCGCCTACCTCTCACGATAGGACTGCGGAGGAGATCGGGCCCGCGCCGCTGCGGCCGGCCGAGGGGCCCGCAGATCACCGTGCCCGTCCCGTGGCCGGACCCGGGGATGGGCTGAGCGGGGCGGGCCACGGGACGGTCGGCCCATGCGGTCTGCGTCGATCCGGCACAGGATTGATGCTGAGGCGGAACGCGCGAAGGCGCAGGACAGTGATGGCACCGACCAGCAGAAGGATGTGCGCAGCATGTCGGAGGAAGAACCCCGGGAGCCCTCGCGCAAGGAACGCGCGACGGCGCCGGGTGACGTGGGCAGACGCGTTGCGGCACGTCGCGAAGAGCTGGGACTCAGCAGACAGGAGGTGGCCGAGAGGTCCGGTTCGGCCACCACTTACATTCAGTACGTCGAGGAACAACAGGCCATGCCCAGCATGAGCTTCATGCTGCGGCTGGCCAATGCTCTGGATACGACCGTTTCCGAGCTCACCGGCAGCAACATGGATCTTCCGCCCGGTACCGGCCATGCGGGTTACCACTCGCAACTGATCGAGCTGAGCGCTGATGAGTGCCGCGAACTGCTGTCCACGCACGGGGTGGGGCGGATCGCAGTCTCCACGACGGAGGGCCCGGCAGTTGTCCCGGTCAACTACGTGGTCGCCGGTAGCCTCCTGGCCTTCCAGACGGCAGCCGGTGCCACGCCTGCCGCCGCGGCGGGTCACGTGGTCGCCTTCGAGGTCGACCACATCGACGACGCGCTGAGTCAGGGGTGGAGTGTTCTGGCCATCGGCACTGCGTCGACGGTGACCGACCCGAACGTCGTACAGAACCTGAACGAGGTGGCGTACACGGACCCGTGGCCGGGCGGACGCCGCGACCTGTGGCTGACCATCGCCCCCACTCGGCTCACCGGCCGGCGCATCCACGTACGCCAGAGCCACGCCCCGCCTTCCGGATGATCCTCGGCGCATGCGGCAGGGGGTGGGAGCCGCGCCACCGTCGGCGCAGCTCCCACCCGGCCTGCCTTACCGCACGCCCACCGCGCGGATGACCTCCTGCTTGACCGAGCCGCCCCGGTCGTCGGCGGCCGAGGCCCGCACGGAGATGTACTGCGCGTCGTCCGGCACCCGCACCGAGCCGGCCCAGGCGGCGGACTTGCCGCGTACGCCGTCGAGTTCGACGGAGGCCCACGTCGCACCGTCGTCGAAGGAGACCTCCAGCGTGGAGCCGGTGATCCTCCCGGTGTCCGGCGCGCCCTTGACGTACTCGGAGAAGATCCCGAGATCCAGCCGCTTTCCGGCCCGCACATCACCGTGCAGGTCGGTGTCGACGTCGAACCCGAGGTTGAGCATCGGCAGATACGTCCACCGGTCGGCCGGCGTGGCGGACGACTTGAAGGTCCACTCGGAGTGGCCCTTCGTGGCGAGCCGCCAGACGTCCGGGTCCAGGGTGGTGTCGGTGACCACCTTGAAGTCCTGCTCGGTCGGCTTGACGTTCCGGGCGTACGCCCCCGAGCCGGTCTTCCGGTCGACCCGCACCCCGTCCACGTACACCTCGGTGAACTGGGTCATCGACTTCTGGTTCCACACATCGCCGAAGCCGGTGTGGTCAGGCCCCGAGTCGCCCCAACCGGGCGTGTTGAACTGCAGGTTGTTGCCCGCGCGTTGCTGGCCCCAGCCGAGGCCGGTGCCCAGCCACGGGTGCCAGACCGGCTTGAACCAGTCGGTCCCGGAGCGCGTGCCGCCGCGGTAGTGCACGATGCCGCTGCGCTGCTCGATGGCACCCGGGCCGTTGGACATGGACTCGTGCCACCCCTGGTCGGGGCCGGCGCTGATGTAGTCGGTGCGCTCCGCGGGGAACTTGATCTTCTCCTGGAAGCCCATGCCGATGGGGAACGTGTCGGTGATCGAGTAACGGAACTCGCCGCCGTCGGCGGCCTTTGTCGCGTGGAACTTGTTGGTGACGACCGCCAGTTCGCTCTCGTCCGGCCGGTACGTCAGGTCGGCGGGGATCGCCCCCGGGTATCCCTCGGTGAGGTCGTACACATACGGGGTGTACTGGGTGCCGGTCAGTTCCACGCCCCGGTCGAGTCGAGCGGCCTCGATCAGCCGCGCCCCGTCCGCCGCGTTCACCGTCGCGATGTACAGCGGACGTGTCGCCCCGCCGGCCCCGGCGAACACGGCCGACAGCCGCCCGGGTGCCTCGTCGGTGACGAACAGGGCGGCGGCACCCGCGTCCTGTGCGTTCTGGGCCAGTTCGGCGGGGGCGATCGCGTCGGTGCGGCGCACGACGACCGCCTTGCCCTTCACGTCCTTGCCGGCATAGGCGGCGGGGCTTCCGCTGCCCGCGTCCAGGAGGGACATCCGCTTCTGCCCGGTGAACAGGTCCGATCCGTACTGGACGACCGCCTCGCCGAGCCGCTGGCCGCCCGCTTCGACATCGAGCAGCGGTTTACCGAGCCGCCACACGGTCCGGTACTCGAAGGTGCCCGTGGCGGGCTTGTGGGTCGGCGCGGCAAAGATGCTGTCGTACTTCACCGGGACCTGCACGGCCCCCGTGTACGAAGCGTCGTTCGCCGCCCGGTTGAACTTCATCATCAGCTGACGGGTCTGGGTCCGCTGGTCCACCTCGGCCCGGATCTCCCGCAACGCCCGCCCGTCGAGGGTGACTTCGCGGTCACGGTCCAGGGTGACCTCGGGCTCGGTGAGCAGACCGAGGCCGAGTGAGTCCTTGCCCTTGCTGCCGCGCACGTCGAGGAAGCTGGACAGAGTGTACGTGCCGGGCTGCAGGCGCAGCTTGAGCGTGCCGGAGTCGTCGACCGTGGCCGGGAAGGCCGACGCGCCCTTGGCCAGTTTCTGTACGGCCAGGTAGGCGGCGGACGCCGCGCCGTCGCGGTCCTTGACGTGGACGGTGAGGGTGTAGCGCTCGTCCTCCTTCGTCAGACCGAAGGCGGTGTGAGCCACCACGGTGTCGCCGTCCTTGGCGACGATCCGGCCGGAGGTGGTGCCGACGGGCGCGGCGGTGCCGTCACCGGTGACCGTGGTCTGCGCGGTGCCGTGCGCGGGCACCGTGAGGGTGGAGTCGGCGAGGGTGACCACGCCGGCGGGAGCACCCTCGGCGGTCAGCGCCAGGGTGACCGGCCGGTCGGAGATGTTGGTGTAGGTCAGCGTCTTCGTGACCGGCTTGTTCGCCTCGTACGGCCAGCTGGTGAACCCGAGGTCGGCGCTGCCGGTCGCGGTGATCTGCGCGGCAATGGCGGACGGGACGTCGACGCGGCCCGCACCCACTTCGTACGACGTGCCGCTGATCTGCTTGGACGTGCTCATCAGCCCGTCCTTGAGCTGCTGTCCGCTCCAGTCGGGGTGTTTCTCGGCGAGCAGCGCCGCGACGCCCGCGACGTGCGGGGTCGCCATGGACGTACCGCTCATCGACGTGTACGGGCCGCTGCCGGAGACGAGTTGCGAGCGGGCCGCGAGGATGTTCACGCCCGGCGCGGACAGGTCGGGCTTGAGCGCGTTGTCGCCGAGGCGCGGGCCCTGGCTGGAGAAGTACGCACGCTTGTCGGCGGAGTCGACCGCGCCGATCGTGAGTGCGGAGTCGGCGGCGCCGGGGGAGCCGATGGTGCCGGGGGAGCCGGCGTTGCCCGCCGCGATCACGAACAGAGCGCCCGTGTCTTTCGAGAGTGTGTTCACCGCCTGGGCCATCGGGTCGGTGCCGTCGCTGCCCTGCGACGATCCGAGGCTCATCGAGACGATCCTGGCGTGGATGTCCTTGGCCGCCCACTCCATGCCGGCGATGATCTGCGACTCGGTGCCGGACCCCTGGTCGCTGAGAACCTTGCCGACGGCGAGCGTGGCGTCGGGCGCGACCCCCTTCTCCTTGCCGTCGGACGCGGCACCGCTGCCACCGACGGTGGAGGAGACATGTGTGCCGTGCCCGTTCCGGTCGGCGACCTCCTGACCCTCTATGAAGCTCTTGGTCTCGGTCACCCGCTCCTTGAGATCGGGGTGGGTCAGGTCCACGCCCGTGTCGAGGACGGCGACCTTGACACCCTTGCCGGTCAGCCCCGCCTCCCAGGCCGCGGGCGTACCGATCTGCGCGTTGCTGGTCTCCATCGCGGCGTCGACCCGGGCGTCCAACCAGATCTTCTCGACGCCGCCGGCCAGACGCACTCGGCCCGAAGTCGCGCTGCGCGCCCCGGAGGTGACATCCGGTGCGACCGTGCGCCAGAACTCCCCGGACGTCGACGCCTCCAGGGCCGCACCGTCGACACTCGGCAGACCACGGACCTGGCGGGCTCCGTGCGGCGTGGCGCTTCGGGCGTTCTTCGTGTACGTCACGATGAGCGGCAGTCCGTCGGAGGACGGGTCACCGAGCCCCTGCTCGATCAGAGCGGTGACGTCGAAGAGTTCGGCGTCGAGGACGCCCGCTTGAAGGTAGGGCCGGGCCTCGTCGGGTATGACGGTGATCCGGCCGTCGGAAATCTCGCTGCGAACCGCTCCGGTCGCGCCCTCGGGACGCTCCACGGCGACCGACTTCCGGCCTGCGCCGAGGTCGGTCACGGTCACCTGGTCACCGGTGATCAGGGTGACGGTTCGTGCGGTGGTGGGTGCGTGTACAGGCGACGCGGCACGGTCGGTGCCCGCCCCTGCCGTCCCCACTGCCCCTGCTGCGACAGCCTGCCCCGCCGGCAGCAGTACGAGCGACAGCCCGGCTGCCAGCAGCCGGGACCTCCGCCTCGCGGATGCTCTGGTCATGGATGTCTCTCCTCCGCGCACCCGGCGAACGGTTGGTTCCGGGTGCTGCGAAGAGTTTCTGCGGCGGTAACTCGCTTGTCCTCGTTCCGACTTGGCGGTTACCCGCCGTGGCGGAGACTCGTCAGCGCCGGACGCGGAGCACGGACTCGCCTTACGCCCAGCCATGATGGCGGGCGTACCAGCCGAGTTGGATGCGGGTGGTCGCCCCGGCCTGGACCATCAGCCCCTGGATGCGGCGCTGCACGGTGCGTGCCGACATGTCCACCTGCGCGGCCACCGCGTGATCGGTGAGACCGGCGAGCAGAAGACGCAGTATGCGGGTGTCGAGGACATCGATCCCGTGGTGGGGTTCGCCGTAGGGGCGCGCTCGTTCCCAGACGGCGTCGAAGAGTGCCTGGGCGACGTTGGCGAGGCCGCCACGCAGCACGAGACTGGGGTCGACCTCGCCGCCGGAGCCGTGCAGCGGCAGCATCGCCACCTCGCCGTCGCAGACGATGAGCTTGAGCGGCACGCCGTCGACCGTCCGGATCCGCATGCCCTGGGCGAGCGATTCGTCCACGTTGTCGGCCGCGCGCGGTTCCCCCAGGAACGACTGGTCGATGACGGCACGCACCTGCAGGCCGCGCGACAGCACGGTCGGTTCCTCGGTGTTCTCCGGGCCGACCACCTGGACGTCGCCGGTGACGAACGTGTCGATGGCGTGCCGGGAGGAGAGCTGGAGCTGGAGGTAGCGCTGGCGTACGGCATCCCGCCCCTCGACGACCTCGACGAGATCGCGCTGTGCGCGTCCCATGGACCCGGTCCGGTAGGTCTCGACCAGCTCGGCGAGCGCGAGTTCGGCACGGTGGAGGCGGATGCGGCGCTCGGTCAGTTCCGTGCCGAGCGCGACCGACGGCGGCGCGGCCACATAATGGCCGCTTCCGGGCTGCCTGTCGACCAGGGCGCGTGCCGCGAGCGAGTGCAATGCGTCCGCGACTTCCGCGTCCGGAACGGCCGCCGCCGCGGCGACCTCGGCGAGCGAGGCCGAGGGCCGCTCGATCAGCACCCTGTATACGGCTTCCTCGCAGGCGCTGAGCCCGAGATCTTCCAGTGCCAAAGCCACCCTCCGGTCCGTGTGTACCGCCGGATTCTTGCAGCTCGGCCGGGCACACCCGACTGCGGGGCCCGGGCGGCGCCACTGGAGCCGCGGAAACGGCGGCGGCCGGTGGACCCGCCCGGCCGGGCAGGTCCACCGGCCGCTCGTCGAGCCGGTGCGACGTGGGTCGGTCGTGCGGTCAGCGGACCAGGGTGACCTCCGGGGAGGTCCAGATCTGGGTGCCCGGTGACTTCTGCGGGTCGCCGAGCGCCTTGTCGAAGACGAGGCGCAGCCGGTACGTACCGGCGGGCGCCGGGCTGCCGTCGGTACGCGTGGCGTCCCAACTGTAGAACGCCAGCCCGGTGCCCGCGCCGGAATTACGGGTCACCCACGACGCGTCGTACGGGGTGTCGATCACCTCGCCATGGGTGTCGAGGACCTGGAGCCGCATCCGCTCCAGCAGGGGGAAACCGTGGGACAGCATGACCCAGGCCTTGTCGTTGGCCGAGGACGTGTCGGTGAGGTCGACGGTGGTGGGCACACTCTTGCCGAAGGTGAAGTAGGCGGGACGCAGCGCCGGGTTGTCCAGCGTCTTGTTGATCGAGGTGAAGGTGGGGTTGATCGCCGACACCGCGTCGAAATCGCCCGCCATGCCCAGATACGGGACCCGGATCTCCGGGGCTGTCGAGTCGGACCGGGTGAAGTCCACCCAGCCGCCGAACAGGGTGCCCTCGGCGACGTCGTGGGGCTGCCTGATGTTCACGGTGACGGTACGGCTGCCGTGCGCGGCCACGGTGATCCTGTCCCGGTCGTCGACCTCGGCGTCACCTGTGGCGTCGGTGGGCTGCCACTCGCTGGTGTACGGCGGGGCTGCGGACACGGCGGCGCTCTGCCCGACCTGGTAGGTCACCGGACGGGCGGTCGGATTGTGGACCGTGATCTGACGGGTCCGTTGCCGGCCCTCGAGATCGCCCAGGGCGAGTTCGGACGGCGTTGCCGTCACAGTGTCGCCGGAGACCGACGCCAGTGCGGCAACCGCGTCGATCCGGCCCGCACCCTGCTGAGCGACCGGCTGCCGGCCGCGATCGTGATCACCGGTCATGGCGAGCGGAGTGGCCGTGTTCTGCAGCGCGGTCTGCACCTGGGCCGGAGTGAGATCCGGCCGGGCCTGGAGCAGCAGGGCGACCACTCCCGCGACGTGCGGGGACGCCATCGAGGTACCGGACATGACGCCGTACCGGTCCTGGGCCGGGGGAAGCGCGGACAGGATGTACCCGCCGGGAGCGGCGACGTCCGGCTTGAACTCCAGCTCATTGCCCGGGCCCCAGGAGGAGCTGCCATCCATCAGCCCGGCGGCGTCGGCGCTCAGCGGCGCACCGGCGTACGCACCCCAGGTCAGCTGCGTGCCGGCCGGCGCGGCCTTGATGCGCTCGGCGTCCCGCGCACGGATCCCCACCACGGGGATGCCGATGGTGCCGCAGCAGGGGGAGAACGGCATCGCGTCCGGATCGGTGCCCGACGGGTTGTAGTGGACCGCGGCGACCGCACCCGCAGCCTCGGCGGTGCGGGCCAGGTCCATCACCCGGCAGTTGAACACGTCGGTACCGGTGTACGCGGCGAACAGCGCGATCTTGCCTTCGAGACTGCCGGCAGGCAGCGGGTCGCAGCTGGACGGAATGACGGTCACCGGGTGCCCGCCGGTCGAGGGAGCGGCCGGGGCCCGCCCGGAGTCCATGTACGGAACGGGAGCGGTGGAGCCGTCGTCGAGTGTGAACGCGAGGAACGGGTAGTGGCTGTTGTAGGTGCTGCCGACCGCGATCGCCCCGTCCGCGACCGCGGGTGCCGCGGCGTTGAAGGGACCGGCGTAGCCGTTCCCGTTGGCCACGACCGTGGGTACGCCCGAGTCCACCAGGTGGTCGACGGCAAGCGAGAGCACGCTGCTGCTGCGGTTGCCGGTCGCGCCGAGGCTCATGTTGACGACGTCCACGCCGTCGGCGGCGGCCCGGTCGAGCGCAGCCAGGATGATGGCGTCGGTCGGCCTGTTCTTCGTACCGAACACCCGGTAGGAGCGCAGCGTGGCGTCCGGGGCGACGCCCTCGATGTGCGTGTCGTCCCCGGCGACGATGCCCGCGACATGGGTGCCGTGCCCGGCTGCCGGGCCGAACCTGTCGTCGTACGGGTCGGCGTCCTCGTCCGCGAAGTCGTAGCCGCCGACCACCTTCGCGTTGGGGAAGCCCCCGCCGCCGAGCGCCGGATGGTCGTACGCGATGCCGCTGTCGATGATGCCGACGGTGACACCCCTGCCAGTGAAGCCCTGGCGATGGGCCTGCGGGACGCTGGTGAGATCCGTGACGGTGACGATCTCCCGGCCGGTGGGGGCCCCGTCGGCGGACCGTGCGTCACGGCCCGCCCGGTCCACGGCCTTTTCCAGGACCTCCTTGGACACCGGGGTGGGCTTTTCGGGCATCTCGTAGGTCACCGGCTCGGTGACCTGGGCCACACCCGGGAGTGCGGCCAGCCGGTCGGCCTGTCCCGCAGGCACTTCGACGAGGAGACCGTTGACGACATTGCGGTACCGGCGTCGTACGGACACCGCGATGCCCGACTCGTGCGCGGCGTCGATCAGTTGCTGCTGCGCATCGGAGACGCTACGGCGGGCCGCTGCCCGGTCCTGGGGAGCTGCCTCCTGCGCGGCCGGGGCGTTGTCGAGCGTGACGATGCGCGTCACCGACGGCCCGGACGGTTCGCCGGAGTCCGCGTGCGCCAGGTCACCGGGCAGGACGAGCGAGAGGAGGAGCAGCGCGGACGCTGCGGATATCGAGTGTCTGTACACGACGGTCGATCAAATGCGAACGGCTACCGAAGAGCAACGGTGACCGGCTGTCGAGTTTTCGCCATGGCGGAGACTCGACGTTCCGCCGGGATCCCCGGGCGCGCGATCGGTGGTCGTGGTGGTGCGAACCCGACGACGTTCTGTTCGACGCCGGTGCTCGCCCGCCGGCCCCGTCGCGTTGGCCGCCCGCGTCCACCGGGGTTCAGTCGGTGAGCGTGCTGGGATCGACGGTCGGCAGCTGCAGCGCGTCGAGCGCGTCGAGGCCGGCCGCATCCAGCGGGAAGCCCACTTGCGGACGAAGAAGTCGGTGAGATCGTAGCCTGCGGTGCGGCTCGCATACGTCGCGAGCGCCAGATACTGGCGGGCGTTGACGACCGGGTCGTGGCTGTAGTCGTCGACCGGGGTTCCCGCGGCGCCGGGTCCGGGCTGCGCCGTCTGATAGTGGTTCAGACCCGTCTTCGGGTCGACCGTCAGGAGATCGGAGCTCTGGCCGAGGGTGCGCTGCGCCGCCAATCAGTAGATGTTTACGGTGACTTCGGTCAACTGATCTGCCTGGTGGGCGGCTTGCTGGTGGAGGTGGCCGAGCTCGTGGTAGAGGCCCCAGCCCCGTGTTGCCAGGCGTAGTCGTGGGTCACACGGGGTTGGACAGGGAAACGTGCATCATCGTTCCGGCATGGACCTCAAGGCGTTCCTTGCCGGGGAGCGGCCGGTCGTCGAAGGGCGCGGGCTCGCCGGGTTGTTCGGACATGGCGTGCAGCCTTCCCGGTGACGTCAGACCGCGCCGTCGGCGCGCAGGGCGGTGATGGCCGTGTCGTCGTAGCCGAGCCCGCGCAGCACGCTGTCCGTGTGCTCGCCCACCGCGGGAACAGGGTCCATGCGGGGGCTCAGCCCGCTGAGGGTGGCGGGCGGCAGCAGGGCCTTGATCGCGCCGCCCGGAGTCGACACGTCCCGCCAGCGGTCACGGCCGGACAGGACCGGGTGATTCCAGTACTCCTCGACCGAATTGAGCCGCGCGTTGGCGACCTTCGCGTCGTCGAGGAGCTTCACCGCTGCGGCCGCGTCCAGCTCCGCGAAGCGCGCGGCGACGATCGCGTTGAGTTCGTCGCGGCGGGCTACCCGGGCCGAGTTCCGGTGGAAGCGCGGGTCGCCGGCGAGGGAGGCGTCGCCGAGGAAGACCTCGCAGAAGGACGCCCATTCGCGTTCGTTCTGGATGGCGAGCAGCACGGTCCTGCCGTCCGCCGCGCTGTACGGTCCGTACGGGGCGATCGTCGCGTGCTGGGCGCCGACGCGTGCGGGCTGCGCGCCCGAGTACGCCGTGTAGTACGCGGGGGAGCCCATCCACTCCGAGAGCGCCTCGAAGAGCGATACCTCCACGGAGCGGGCCCGGCCCGTCGTCCGCCGCTCGTAGAGTGCGGTGAGGATGCCCGAGTAGGCGTACATGCCCGCTGCGATGTCGGCGATCGAGATGCCCGCCTTGGCGGGCTCTTCGGGCGAGCCGGTCAGCGACACCACACCCGTCTCGCACTGCACCAGCATGTCGTAGGCCTTGCGGTCCGCCCAGGGACCGGTGTTGCCGTATCCGGAGATGTCACAGACGACGAGGGAGGGATAGCGTTCGGTCAACTCCTCGGCACCCAGGCCGAGTCGGTGCGCGGCGCCCGGCGCCAGGTTCTGCACGAAGACGTCGGCTCCGGCGAGCAGCCGCTCCAGGACCTCGCGGCCCGCAGGCGTCTTGATGTCGAGTGTCAGCGACTCCTTCGACCGGTTCAGCCATACGAAGTAGCTGGACTGGCCGTGCACGGACTCGTCGTAGCCCCGGGCGAAGTCGCCGGGACCCGGACGTTCGACCTTGATGACCCTGGCCCCCAGGTCGGCGAGCTGGCGGGTGGCGAAGGGCGCGGCGACGGCCTGTTCCAGGCTGACGACAGTGATTCCTTCGAGAGGAAGAGGGCTCATGCGTGGTCCTTCGGACGGTGTACGGGGAAGGTGTCGCTACTACTACAAGGGCAAGCAGGAGTTGCTCGTCGCCATCCTCGACGAGGGCCTGGATGCCTACTTCGACGCCTGCGACAAGGCGCTGGAGAGTGCTGGTGACGATCCGGCCGAGCGGCTGGAGGCGATCGTTGCCGCGACGGTCCGGTTCCGTACCGGCCATCCGGTGAAGAGCAGCATCGTACTGACCGAGGGGCGCAGCCGGGAGGCCGAGCACCTGGAGCGCTACCGCAAGAACGAGGAGCGAGCGTCCCAGCAGTTCCGCGAGATCATCGACAAGGGGGTCGAGGAGGGCGTCTTCCTCACCCCGTATCCCGATGACGCGCGCCGTGCGGTGATCGCCATGTGCAATGCCATCGCGGAGTGACACCGGCCCGACGGGCCCGTCACCGAGGACGAACTCGTCGAGCGCTACGTCTCGCTGGCGCTGACCGTCGTCGAGTACCGGCCGCGCGTGGCAAGGCGTCCCGTGCGCGCCTGATGATGAGGTGTGATGCGTGAGCGCCGACCCCGATGAGCGGTCGCGGCTCTTTGGTCGCACACCGCCTCGCAGACGTAGCCGTCCACCTGTGCGGACAGCCACCCCGGGCCGTACCCACCCCGTCACGCGAACGGGTCACCCGGGCTGCGGTCCCGGCAGGGGCTGGTACGGGTGCGGCGCCGCGGACTGCGAGAGTGACACCGTCACCCACCTCACCGCACTCCGAGCGCTCGGTGAGAGCCTCCCGGGCGGCATCGAGTGCGTCGCGGAGGGCTCGGAGGAACAGGGGACCGGAGGCCTGGGGCAGTAGGTCACTCGGCCCCCGGAAGCAGCTGCTTGCAGACGCCCTTTCGTTCCGGCTGTCGCCGTGCGCCGGTGTGCGGTGGCGGGCGTCAGGTGCCCCGCCTAGCGTGACCGATGGCAGCAGAGCCCCGGAGACAGAGAAAGGGTGCGAACCTCATGGCCGACAAGCCCGCCATCGTCCTGGTCCACGGTTTCTGGGGTGGCGCCGCCCACTGGGGCAAGGTCATCACCGAGCTGCACAGGCGAGGCTTCAACTCCCTGCATGCGGTGGAGAACCCGCTGACCTCGCTGGTCGACGACGCCGCACGCACGCGGAAGATGGTCCAGCAGATCGCCGGACCGGTGGTACTGGTGGGCCACTCCTACGGCGGAGCGGTCATCACGGAGGCGGGGGACCTGCCCAACGTGGCTGGGCTGGTCTACATCGCCGCATTCGCCCCGGACGCCGGGGAGAGCCCCGGTCAGATCAGCGAGGAGACGCCTCCGGCCGGGATGGAGAACCTGGCCCCGGATTCCGACGGCTACCTCTGGATCAAGCAGGACAAGTTCCACGAGAGCTTCGCCCAGGACCTCCCGGCCGACGAGGCGCTGGTCATGGCGGTGACCCAGAAGGCACCGCTTGCATCGACATTCGGCGACACCATCACCGCCCCGGCCTGGCGCGCAAAGCCTTCCTGGTACCAGGTCTCCACCGCCGACCGCATGATCCACCCGGACAACGAACGCCGCATGGCACAGCGCATGAACCCGCGCAGGATCATTGAACTGGATGCAAGCCATGCTTCTTTGGCCTCCCGGCCCGGCCCGGTCGCCGACCTGATCCAGGAAGCCGCCGGCGTCTGACTGCGGTCGCCGGCCGTACGGAGACGCCTGGCCGCGGGAGCCGTGAAGTGCACCCGCGGCCAGGTCGACAGGTCAGCCCTTGCGGGTGTTGACCTCGTCGGTGAGCTGGGGGACGACCTGGAAGAGGTCGCCGACGACGCCGTAGTCGACGAGGTCGAAGATCGGGG
>NZ_JBSFCW010000059.1:0-22156 GCF_053593595.1 Streptomyces sp. NPDC002206 | reverse complement strand
GTTTTTTGTTCTCTGCGGGGGGCTCGCTCCCCCCCCCTCCCCCCCCCCTACATCCCGGGGGGGGGTCCCCCGTGTCGCCGCCCCCCGCGCCCCACCCCCCGGCTCCTCCGCCAGCGCCGAACTCTGCGGCTCACCCAGTTGGGTGACTCGGCACAAACGAAACAAAGCGAAAGTTCGAGAACAAGGAAGAGAGCACACCTCATGAGCAGCATCAGCATCATCGGCACTGGGAACATGGCCCGTACCATCGGCGCGCTGGCGGTAGCGGGCGGCAACACCGTCGAGGTCATGGGCCGCGATCACTCCAAGTCCGCTGACCTGGCCAAGGCTCTCGGCGGCGGCGCCACGACGGGAGAGTGGGGCGCCGTCCCGGCCGGAGACATCGTCATCGTGGCCCTGTTGTTCGACGGTGTCGTTCCGGCCGTCGAACACTACGGAGACGCCCTCGCGGGCAAGGTCATCGTCGACATTAGCAACCCCTTCAATTCCACGTTCGACGGTCTGGCCCACCGCGAGGTCACCTCGATCGCGCAGGAAGTCGCCAAGGTGGCCCCGGCCGGTTCCAGCGTGGTGAAGGGATTCAACACCGTCTTCCGTCATGTCCTGGAGAACGGCCGGCCCGACGTCTTCATCGCTGGCGACAATGCGCAGGCCAAGGCGGGCGTGGAGGCGTTCATCAAGAGCCTCGGGATGCGCCCGATGGACGCCGGTGGCCTGGAAATGGCGCACTGGCTGGAAGGAGCGGGTGTGCTCACGATGGGCCTCGCCCGCCACGGGGTGGGGGGCTGGGACTTCGCCCTCGGCGTCACGGAACTTCCCGCCTGAGCTGCACCGGAGGAGATACTCGCGATGAAGCTTGGAGCTGCTTTGGCGACGTCGCCGATCGTGCGTGGGCTGGCGGTGATAGGGCGTAGTGCCCGCCAGCGGCCGGTCAGCAGCGCGAACCCACACTCACCCAAACACCGCAGGCCACGCAGCAGGGCCCTGTAGGTGCGGTTGTCGCTGTCGAGTGCCTGGCCACCAGGCGTGTCCGACCGGCGTGAACACGTCGATCGTGCTGGGACAACGCACTGGCCGAGTCGTTCTTCGCCACCATCAAACGAGAACTGCTCGACACCACCACCTGGCCCAGCAGAGCCGCCGCCCGCACTGCGATCTTCGACTTCATCGAAGGCTGGTACAACTTGCACCGACTCCACAGCAGTCTCGGCTACCGCAGTCCCGCCGACTACGAGACTGCACTCGCAGCATGACCACCACACCAACGGTGTCCGTCAAAGCGGAACAAGCTCATTCCTCTCTTCAGGAATCAGCGTGCGTTTTCGGCTTCGGCGCTCGCCTGTGTGGCCATACGCGGCCCGAACTCTGGGACTGCGCCACTGATCAACTGGCGCGCGGCCTCGGGGTCAGGTAACGCGGGACGATTTGTTGTCGGCATGCAGTCATCATGTCCTCAGCCGCCAGGCACGGCAACGGACGGACCGTGAGTCGAGACGAGCGAGTTCGCCGTGGAGGCGGCCTGTCACTGAAAGCGGGACGGCCCTCAGCTGCGCAAGGTGGCGCGCAGGCGCAAGCCGACAGTTGCGAGACCTTCGAAGGTGGTGACCTGGTAGCTGGGTTCTGGTCCGGGCGGCTCGCTCAAGTGGTAGCAGCGGGCGGTCTGCGCAGTCAGGAGCGTCAGCATCGCCATGGCCAGAGCGGCTCCCTCGCAGCCATGCGGCCCGGTACCGAAGGAGAGGAAGACCCCGGGTTTCGCCGGCGAGCCCGAATCATCGAGCCAGCGCTCGGGATGGAACCGGTCCGGCTCGGGGTGTTGCCGTGCGTCGCGGTGGGCGGTGTAGGGGCAGACGAGAACGGTGGACCCGGCGTCGATGGTGTAGTCGGCGAGCTGAGTCTGCCGCGTGGCGCGCCGGGTCAGTAGCCAGCTCGGGGGGTGCAGTCGGAGCACCTCGCGTACCAGTGCCTGGGTGTATTGCAGGCTGTCGAGGTGGGTGCTGGTCGTCGCGGCCGGGTCCGCGGGCAGCAAGGCGGCTTCGGCCGCGACGCGGCCCGCTGCCTGGGGGTACCGGGCCAGGTGGAGCAGAATCCATCCGGCTGCCCGGGAGGGTGTCTCGAAGGTGGCGACGGTGATTCCGGGGAGAGGGTCAAGGATGGCCTCTTCCGGCAGTAGGCCATAGCGGGAGGAGGGCCGGAGCATCTGTCCCAGCACGTCGTCACCGAGCCGGCCCGATGAACGGCGTCGGCGGACGATGGGCCGCAAAGCGTCAACGAAGGCGACTTGCTGCCGTGTGCGGAACCGCCGTGCCGGTGTGGGGACCCAGCGCGGCCATACCCAGCGCGAGGGGCGTACGAGCACCTCCCGGGCCAGGAAGAGCTGTGAGGCAAAGGGCAGCAGGGTGGGAGCGTCTTCGGAGAAGAGGTAGCGCACGCCGATCTCTGCCAGGGCGTGCCGGACCGGGGGCAGAATCTCGACGTCCTGGCCCAGGGGCCACTGGTCAGCAAATTGAGCGGTCCCGGGCGCTATCTCACCGATCCGGGCTGCAACCGCCTGCGGGCGCAGTCCGCGCATGCGGGCGGCGTGAGCGTGCGCACGCTCCTCAGGCGTCGGTGCTCCGCTCGACCGCTTCAACGGCGGAAAGAGAGGCGAGGGTGGCTTGGGGAAGTCCTGCGCGCGGTGCAGAACTGCTTCACACGGCCCGGCCGCAGCGGCTACATAGACACCCGGCTCCAGCTGCCAGACGTCCCCGCACTCGTCAGCGCCACGACGCGCTAGTGCCAGCCGGTCGCCGCTCCAGGCCGCGAAGCTGCCTTCGGGCAACCGCGGCGGCTCATTCATTCGGCCCATGGGATCGCCCCTGACTCTCGTACCTGTCCAGGCCGACATCGTCGGCAGCGTGGCCAGGAGCCGGCGGGCGCCCGGGGGCTCCCGCCGGCGGTGCGGTCAGACCCGGTCGTCGCCGCCTTACGCACCCCAGTCGTGTTCCCCGTACGCACCGTAGTGGCGGGTGAAGGACAGCTTGCCGAGCAGCTTGGCGATCATGATGCACTCCTCTCGTCGGTCTGAGCCCTCCCAGCAGAGGGTTCAGCAAAGAAGTTCTCGCCAGATCCAACTACCACGCATCCCATATTTCCACTCATGCCATATATGCCACATTCAGAGCATCAGTCGCACGCGTGGATATGAGGCGCGTGCTTGCGGACTGGGCCCAAGGGAGCCTTGGGGAAGCCCGCGTTGTCGCTGACGTCCGGGAGGCTGGACCGATGAACGTGGATGAGCAGCTGCTGCGCGGCCGGGTCCTGGGCCACGACTACGACGCCCCAGACCCGGGCCCCGGGGGCGCTGGATGCAGACCATGGCGGCGTCGTCGCGCTGGCCTGCAGCCCGTCGCACCCTGAAAGCATGAGGGCCCTGGTAGTCGTGCACGGCCTCTCACCCTCGGGAGGGCGGCTAGTCGCCATCAACGGGCAGATCGTCGGCGTCGCCCACAGGGACCAAGACCTCGTCGAATTCCTGAGGCGGGCAGGACTCTACGACGCCTGGGAGATCCTCGACGACCCGCACTGAACTGAATGGCGCGGCAGACGGGCCCACCGATACGAAGCGGCATGACGGCAGCCCTGGATGTCCGGAAGGGACCAAGGGCAAGGCCTGCGAATCTGCGCCACGGTCCCGCCCCTGCCCGACGGGGTCTACCCGAAGCGGTAGAGGAGGCCGAAGACGATGACGAGCATCATGATCCCGCCGACAATCCGCTGCTCCCGGGGGACGTCGAAAACGTTGAACTTCTCCGGCTCCATGACCTACTCGCCGTCGGGGACGTGCCCGCCGTGGAAGAGATTCCGGTGCTTGCTCCGCTCCTCGTCCAGGCCGTGGCGCGTGACGACAGCCGGCGAGGTCGTGCGGCACTGCTCGCACCGGTAGGTGTACATCCCCGCCCCCTCCTTCATTTCAGATCACTTCCCATCATGGCGGACTTTTCGGTCCCGTGGCTACAGAATGCACCGGATCACAAACCGCGCGTGGCGTTCGCTATTGCCGCGTCAGCACGTCGTTCCGCACACCGAAGTAGGACAGCACCACCAGTGGCGGAATAGTCACGCCGAAGTGCAGGGCCACGCTCAACAGCGAATCCGCGAAGTAGTGGTGCCACAGGGCTACCAGCTCGGCGGCTGGGACGTGGGGCAGGACCACGTCGCGCATCAGGTTGTCGAAGCCGATGTCCCACAGGTACCAGCCGGCCACGCTGGAGACGGCCAGGAACCGCACTACTCGAAGGCTCCACAGCAGGTACAGAGTGATCAGGGCCGACTTGACCGCCACTCGCCATGCTGCGGACCTCCAGGACATTCGGCCTGCGAGGTGCGCTGTTGCGATCGGCTCAAACTGCCACGGAGAGATCTCTCAGATGCTGGTGGTAGTCGGGGCATTGAACAGCCGGTGCCCTTTCCTGATGTGCTCCTCGATGTGTCGTTTCTCCTCGACGTCGAGCTGCGCTTCGTCGACGGTTGCCACCGAGGTGATCGCGGGGATTATGCCCTGCTTCCAAGCAGGCTGATCCACGCCCGTATGGCCGGGTTGGTCGGTGACGCGAGGTGGCCGACGAGCCGCTCTTGGAGGCTCTTGGTGGTCTGGTCGACGTACCGGACGGTCCCGTCTCGGTGGTCGGACAGGCGGTAGACGAAGCACTTGGTAGCCACGGTAGTTGTCCAGGTAGGTGAGGTAGCGGGCGAGGTAGATGCGCAGGTCAGGGCAGGTAGTTCAGCGAGGTAGACGGTTCTGCGCTCTTCAGGGGAGCGGGGTCTGCGGGCTGCCTGATCGGTAGGTCGATGCGATGGATTCCGGGCCGGTTACGGCCCCCACTTTCAGCTGCTGACGGACCGGGATACCCCACCTCTGCAGCACCGCCCGGAAGGCCCCCACTTCGAGGTCTGTATGCAGGCCGTAAGCGTGCGCGTGGGCGAGGAGATCGGAGAGGTGAACACCGTTGCTGTCGGCGATCCGACTGCGGATCCAGTCGATGGTGGCCGCGTACACCTCCTCGGGGGTGGCTGCGGGCGGCTGGTCGTCGTCCGGTTCGACGTGCTCGGGGGCGTCACGCTGCTCGATCCGCCGGGCGACGCGTTCGAGGTACTCGCGGGGGACGAACAAGGCGACCGCTGTCGCCCACGCCACGGCGATCACTACGGCTGCCCAGCCGCCGTAGTGGATGGCCGCATACAGCGTGATCCCATGGGCCACCCAAGGCGCCTCGCTGTCACGGGACAGTATCGTTCGGAAGCCGACGAGAGGAGCCGCACGCATGACCGACGCTGACCTGCTGCGATACCTCGGCATCGACCCGTCACAGCTGGACCCCGCCCCACCATGGGCGCCACGCCAGAGCGCCGGAGCCGAGCGGCTCGACGGCAGCCATCCGTGCGTGCGCTGCGGCGAGCCCGCGAGAGCGACCGGGGTCGTCACCGTGCCCGGGCATGGCCGTCGCTGGCTGGACCGCTGCATGCCCTGCCTCATCGCCACCACCCCGCGCGGCGGCCCTCGTGCATCGCTCGCGGGCACGCTGGCCGTTCGGCGGCAGGCAGCCCACGAAGCGGGCGTCGACCTGACCATTGTGGCCGACGAGTCGTAGCGGCCCTGATCCAGCTGCGGTGAAACACGAGCAGCCGCCGTTGCACCTTCATTCGGTGCAACGGCGGCCGCGTCGGCAGGGCCGTTACTACAGCTGCCGGTCGATCTTGGATTCCGGGACCTGCTCTGATTGCATGTTCTTCTCGTTCTTGACGGTGTAGCGAGTCTGCTGCCCGCTGCCCTCGGCCGCCTGGATCGTGCCCTGGGCCTTCTGGCCTTGATCGTTCCGGTACTCCACGCGCTGTCCCTGCTTGTACGACATGAACTCTCCAAGTCTCGTGTGAGTCGGTGGGGCGCTGGCCCCGCTCGCTCGGCGGGGGACGCCCCTCCTTGCGCCCGTGACCTTCGCTGGGCGCACTGACAGCTCACCCCCGCCTCCACACCACAGCAACCGCTGCGGGCCGAATGGAGGACGTCGTAGTCTGCCGCCGTGGACCGCTATCACGTGACCCTGACGATCGGAGCCCGGCCCGTCATGCGCGGCTGGTGGTCCGACGAGGCGACGGCCGAGCGGAAATACACGCGGTGGATAGGTGTGAGCGCGGCGGTGTCGAGGGCGCCCGGATCACGCTCACCGACGAGGCGGACGGCGGACGCGTGCTGAAGTCCTGGCCGCCCGAGGGCCGCTGACGCTCCCCGCCCGGCCGTCCTGCCGGCCCGCTACCGTTGAACCGTCCTTATCCCGATCCCGCTTGCTGGCTGCTTGCTGCGACTCGGACCTGCCCCGCCCGTTCAGCGCCGGCGGGGCTTCGCACTGGCCGCGCTAGTCGTTCTCAGAACGGACACGCCTGCGCCGCCGCAGCGGTGCTGTCACCCACATCGTCAGTTCGACAAGGGAGCAAAGCACCGCCCCTCCGATGATGGTAGGGACGGCCGCCATGAGGAAAAGGGGAAGCAGCAGCTCTACCCACGTCGGCTCCTCGCCCATCGTGCTCCCACCCTGTGCCAAAAACGCCACGACGCCAACGGGCAGCGATCAGTTCCGAATGCGCGCGTCGGATACACGGGCGACGCCGGATACACGTTCCGCCGCCTGCCATCCTGCCGACCAATACCGGACGCCCCGGAACGGTGATCCAAACGAAGCGCCCTGACTGGCACAGCCGGAGCTGGTGCTCACCTCTGTGATACCTCGTAAGCCTCGCGGATGGCCGCAGGGATACGCCCACGATCATTTACGAGATAGCCGTTGGTGCGTGCCCAGAGGCGTATCGGCTCGTCTTCCGGACGGGGATCGAGCTTACGGGGTCTAGCAGACTTGCCGGGGCCTCTCCAGTCTCCCGAGGAGACCCCTTCCAGCCGGTCCGCTGCCTCTTGGAAGAAAGCGAACAACGAGGCGTATACGCCCTCCTCGGAACCGTATGCTTCAGCCCACGTTCCGATGGTTCCGTTGAGCGTGTCCAGAAACGTCCCGTAGAGACCGTCGCGCTCCGCGGCGATTGGCACCCACTCACGACGCCAGAACGGATAGTCGAGGTCTGCGGACGGCTGCATCTCCTCCAAGGCCATCTGGCTGAGGTAGACCCGCTGAATGTCCGTCAGGCCAAGAAGGAGATGGCCGCCGGGGATGGCTACCTCGCACCCCAGCGCCACCAGACACGATTGGCCATCGGGTTGCCTGCCGGCATCAATGTCGTTCGCCAGCAGCCACTGCCACATCTCCCCTGGCAGCTTCAGACCCATGTGCAGTTCGGCTTCGCTAATGGCCGCATGGCTCCCCGGGCCGCCGAGCGCAGCGAGAGCTTCAGGGGCGTTCCGTTCAAGCCACGCGATCACCCGGCCCCACGCCTCTCGTACGTCTCCTGCCTCGTGCATCGGAGTTTCACTCACGTGTGACCTCCACCCCGGCAGGATGCGCGCATACGTGGAGCACGCCCACCCATATCGCTGGCTCGCAGGGAGCGTTGCCCGGTCTCCCGGCCTGTGAAGTTGTCCTCTTGGCGAGGCGACGACCGCTGATGACCCATTGGAGAACCGTATGCGGGACCACTGACAGTGACTGACGCGGAACGAGTTTCTGCAGACCATCGACGGCGCGCAGCTGGCCCCCCTGAGCACGCCACCAACTTCTAAAACGCTCCCTAGTCGTCTTCCGGCTCCGGATGCAGGACGGCCCGCTTCACGGCCATCTCGAGCTCGTACCGGGACACCCCGGCCGCCTCGGCATGCGCGGTCACCGCGGTCTGGAAGGCTGCAGCAGCCTCGCGCCAGGGCGCCCACGCCTCCTGCGTGTACGGCCCGGCCATGGCCTTGCGCTGCTCGGCGACGGCCAAACGTTCCAGCGAGATGAGCTCTTCAGGGATCTCGATTGCCACGGCCGGATCGTAAGCGGCGGCACTGACAACCGACCGGAGCCACGCAGCTCACGCACGGGACGAAAGAGCCCCGCCTCTCGGACGGGGGGACCGGGAGGCGGGGCGGTGCAGGGGTCGGTCAGACCTCGAAATAGGCGACGATGATGATCGCTCCGAGGACCGTGACGTGGTACAGCACGCGGGTGGTGCCTTCGGTGTACTCCCGCAGCGGCACATGGCCCTCGCGGGTGAAGCGTTCGGGCCCGATCTTCGGGTCCATGGATATGGTGACGATGGCCCGGTCGAGGCGCACCAGGTCCGACACCGTCAGTTTCGCCAGGCCGGGTTCGCATTCCGGGGTGAACGCGACCTGCGCGCGTCGGCCGGGGGTGTGTTTAGGCGACACAGGCATCGCCGCCGGTCCCGGTCACGTCGATGCCGTGAGCCGCGAACAGCTCGATGCGCTTGGTCTCCCAGTCGCTGGACAGGTCGATGCCGTTCTCGGCGATGCCGCGCAGCGACGCCGCCAGCAGCGTCTTGCCCGCCTCCTCGGCCTCCGCGGCCTGCTCCAGGATGGGCGACTTCTCGTTGTTGTCGAACACCAGCCGCATGCCTATCCCCTTCATTGCCTCGTCCCCCTCCGTAAGGTACGCCCGCAACGGTGCGGGCGTCTCTGGTTCAGCCCAGGCCCGCCCAGTACTCGCACCACTGCCCCGCCAGGCGGGCCATGTGCTGCTTCCACGGTTCGGGGTCGTGCTCGGTGATGCTCTTCCACAGCCGCGCGTTCGCGGCCGAGAACGACGCCACGTCCTGACGGTCGGCGCCCTGCCAGGCCGGCAGAACCCTGCATTCCGTGTCGGCCTGCGCCGCGGTGTGCCGGGCCTCCATCAGCCGAAGGATCAACACGACCGGGTCGACCCAGGCCGGGCCGACCGTGGGCCACGCCCAGTCGATCAGCCAGTCCCGCGTCTCGCCGAGCAGGACGTTGTGCGACGCGAAGTCGGTGTGCAGCAGGGCCTGTCCGCCGCGCCAACGTTCGGCCGCGCCGGGGTCGGCGTGCGCCGACCAGCGTTGCTCGACGGTGCGGACCACCTGCGCCGGCGGGGTGTCGACCTGCGGCAGCTCGCCCGCCAGCCGCAGGACGCGCGGCAGGTCGGGCGAGCCGGGAGCGTAGTCGGCGTGACGACCGCTGACGTACTCGAACCCGAGGAGGTCCCACCCGCCGTCCTGTACGCGCCACAGGATCGTGGGCGCCAGGCGGGGGGCCACGTACGGGTTGATCGCAGCCTCGCGCTGCTGCGACGGGTGCTGCGGGTGATCGGCCGGCACGCCTTTGACGAACAGGCGTTGCTCGGCCGTGAACACGCATGCGGCGATCTGGGAGTTCTTGCCGCCCGAGACGGTCTCGGCCTTGAGGACCAGCCCGGTATGGGCTTCCACAGCATGGTGGACCTGCTCGGGTAGGTGCTCCCAGTCGATGCGCGACATGGACATGTGTGGCGCTGTTCCCATCTCGGGCGAATCGGGCGGGGCCGCCCCGCTCGGAAACTACCACCGGGGCGACCGCGCGGGACTCCTAGTACGGGTTGTCGTCGCTGGCGCTGCAGTTGCACATCGTGGCCTCCAGGAACCCGTCCAGGTCGCCCACGATGATCACCTCGTCGTCACCGACGGTGCCGGGGAGCTCGGCCCCCAGCGGCGGCAGGCTCTCCGTGTCCGCGTCGGCCGTCGCCTCGGGCGGCCGCTTGCCGATCTCAACCATCGTGATGGTCATGTGTTGTCCCTCTCTGTGTGCTGGCAGTAGCTGACGAGTGGCGCCTTGGCCTCCTGGTAGAGCTTGGCCAAGGGCCTGCAGGTCCGGCAGGTGCCGGACAGGGCGCAGCCGGAGCAGCCTCCGGTGCGCAGCATCAGGGAGTCCGCGATGCCGCCAAGGCGTCGCAGACCCTCCACGCCTTCGGTCATGAGGTCGATCTGCGGATCACGGCCGATCTTGCAGATCGACGCCTGCCCGAATGGGTCGGCGTGGAAGAAGGTGTGGCCCGCGTTGCAGCCCTTGAAGACCCGGCGGGCCTTCTCGTACCGGATGGACTGGGTGGCCAGCACGGAGCCGTCGCCGCCGATGGTCGGCGACATGTTGCCGTAGACGTTGTGCGGCCCGTACTTCTCGGCCAGCGCCTCCATCTCGGCGACCTCGTGCTGGTTCTCCTTGGCCACCACCACGTTCATCCGCATCGGCAGCCCGGCCTCGCGGGCGGCGTCCAGGCCGCGCATGAACCGCTTGAAGCTGCCGCGGCGTTTGGTGATGGCGTCGTAGGTCGCCTCTGTGGCCCCGTACACGCTGATCGTGAGCCGGTACGGGGGACGCCCCCGGAACAGGTCCTGGATCATCTCGGAGTGCAGGCGGGAGCCGTTGATGGAGACCTGCATCATCATGCCGAGGTCGTAGGCGTAGGCGTACACCTGCGGGAACCGCCGGTCGATCAGCGCCTCTCCGCCGGTGATCTGCAGGTACACCACGCCGGCGTCGGCCATGATGCCGAGGAGCTGCTTCTGCTGCTCCCAGCTCATGCCCTCGAACCGCTTCTCGCCGAGGTAGCAGAACTCGCAGCAGTCGTAGTTGCAGCCGAGGTTGATCTCGTAGGACGCGCGGACGTACCCGTACGGCGACGCCTTGCGGACCAGGATCGACTGGCTGATTCTGCGGCCTGCCAGATCCAGGCCCCACGCCTGGCAGACGGCATCGGCGGCCCACTGCGGGACCGGGGGTGTTCGGGTGGGCGTCGGCCAGCTCCTTGAAGCGGGCTGCGCCCGGGCGCAGCCCGTTGGGCTGGCCGGGGCGCAGTAACCGGTGCCCGTCCATGAACGGGCTGGCGATCAGAGCGTGTTGCATATCCCCTCCTTTGCCGGTGAACCCGTCCGGCCGCGTCGGGGAGGCGACGCAGCCGGACGGGTGCTGGAAGGAAGAGAGGCGGTTCCCCTCTTCCTCAAGCCCTATTTGAGCTGCATTCGGCGTTGGGTGCAAGATCTTTCCGGACAAAACTGCAGGTCAGAGCCCTGATGGGCCCACCGTGCGCGGGTCCGCCGGCGCCCCGCCCACCCGGAGGATCGAACCGATCGGCACCGCCGACGTCGGGTCCGACAGCGCAGCCACCGCAGCCTCCAACCGCTGCGGGTCCGCCCCCAGGAACCGCGTGGTCGCCTCCGCGATCGCGTCCGCCAGGCGCGCCCGCATCCGCGCCTCGTGCCGGTTCAACGCGATCTGGACCGCCGCAGCCTCCGCGCTGGGGATCAGATCGCTGGTGACCCGCTGCCTCGGCTGCACACCGAACGTCATCATCAGCACGAGCTGCCCGCGCTCCTGATCGAAGGTCACACGGAACGGCATCTGATCAGCTACGGCATCCACGGCAGGGCTCACATTCGACGTCGACGGGTACAGGCGAAAACCAGCCCGGCGGCGCGACGGGGGCGCACCACCGGACCGGCGCTCATGGGGTGGGCGTCCGGGAGACGGTCGCCCACACGGTCTTGCCCACCAGGTCACGGTGCCGGGCCCCGAAGCCGGAGGCGGCCGCGCGCACCAGGAACAGCCCCCGGCCGCTCTCCGCGTGGCTCGGCGGGACCACCGGCCGCGGCGGGTTACGGCTCGGGTCGGACACCTCCAGCAAAAGCTCCGCACCGTCGTCAGTCACCTGCAGGTGCACCAGGTGCTGGTTATCGCAGTGCCGGATCGCGTTGGTGACCAGCTCGCTGGTGATCAGGACGGCGGTGTCCACCGCCTCCTCGGGCACCTGCCAGCCGGTCAGGGCCGAACGGAGCTGCCGGCGGGCCTCACTCACCGTCTTCGGGAACGGCGTCAGCCACAGATCCCACGTCAGCGCGGTCAACCCGTCGCCCGTGGGCTCGTCATGCATGGTGATTGCGGGCACAGTGCTCCCCCTGCGTGGGGGCGTCGCCCCCGTCGAGGTTTCCAAGAGGTCACACCGCCGAAGCGGTGCGTGCCGAGAGCGTCCCGCCGCAGTTGGATCTGCGTGAAGGCCCACGTGATTACCCAACGTGGGTAAGCTTGCGGGGCGTCAGATTCCCCTCACTGTGCGCGACTCGGGCGAGGAGGCGCCGATGCCGGCGGCGGAAGGGCCACGAGAGCTGCCACCCGCGCTTCTCACCGATCCCGAGATGATCCGGGCCTGCCGGACACGGGACTTCGCCACGATCTTCACCCTTGTGCGGCGCCGCGCCGGGATCTACCCCTCGCGCATCGCCGCCTTATGCGGCATGACCCCAAGCCGTGTCGGGGAGATCGCTGCCGGGCGACGCAAGCTCGCACACATCGACGTAATCGAACGCGTGGCAGACGGGCTGCGCATCCCCGGCGCCATGCTCGGCCTCGCGCACCGCCCCTGGGAGATCCCGGCCCAAGCCACCCTCACCGAACCCGAGCCCCAACCGGCGCCCCCACCACCGGCCACCCCGGTCGCCGATCTGGACAGCATCCTGAACCTGGTCGACGCCGCTCAAGTGACCCGCTCGACCCTCGCCGCCATCCAGTCATCGATCCAGGACTACTGGCGCCGCGACGACCAGCACGGCCCCGCCGCTCTGCGCCCCGCAGTCGTCGGCCAGCTGCGCCACACCCAACAGCTGATCGACAACACCCGTGAAAGCCCACTACGGCACGGCCTGCTCACGCTCGCCGCCGAGCTTGCCCGGCTCGCCGGATGGGCGTACTTCGACGCACGCCAGTTCAGCACGGCCCGCACCCACTTCACCCAGGCGCTGACGATGGCCCAAAGCGTCGGCGACCGACAATTCATCGCCAACGTCCTCTCCTGCATGAGCCTGCAGGCCACCTACGAGGGCGATGCCAATGACGCCGCCGCGCTGGCGTGCGCGGCGCAGGACACCGCCCGCGGCACCGACAGCCCGGACCTGGTGATGGCCATGCTGCACATGCGGGAGGCGTTCGCCCACGCCACGCTGCACGCCGGCAACGACTGCCACCGATCCATCGACAAAGCACGCGCGCACTTCGAACGGGCCGACCACGCCAGCGCCCCACAGTGGGTGCGGTACTTCGACGAGACCAAGCTGATCGTGGACACCGGCATCGCTCTCGCACAGCTCGGCGAGCACCGGCAAGCCGAGCCGTTGATCGCCGAGGGCCTGCGCCGCGAACACCGCGACCAGCAGCGCGGCCGCGCCTTTCACGCCTTCTGGCTGGCCTCCACACAGCTGCGCAACGGCGCCTTGGACCAGGCGTGTTCCACTGCCTCGCTGGCCCTGGACCTAGCGACAAACGTAGACTCCCCGCGCATCGTCGGCCACGTGCGGGAGTTCCACACCCACCTGGCCGCGCACGCTCAGGAAGCCCCGGTGATCGCCTTCGAAGCGAAGATGCGTGAGGCGTTCTCCTAGGCCCTGGTCGCCTCGTCCAGCAGGAAGTACAACAGGCCGATCAGGGAGCCGCTGGAAACGATCTCACGCCGGTCGATCATGCCCCGGATCTCCGTCATCGGGATCCACTCGATCCGGTCGGTCTCATTGACCTCCGTCGGCGGGCCCCCATAAATGCCTGCCTCGGCGCGGAACACGTAGTGCTCGGAGTCGGTGATGCCGTTCGCTGGCTGCCCGTAGATCAGCGGCTCCACGGCCTTGACCCGCCAGCCAGTCTCCTCTTCCACCTCGCGGACCGCGGCCTGCTCCGGCGTCTCCCCGTCCCCGTCCTCGATCAGACCCATGGGCAGTTCCCATGCCCACGTGTCGGTAATGAACCGATGCCGCCACATCATCAGCACCCGCTTTTGGTCGTCAACCACGACGGCGACGGCCAGATGCCGAAGCTTGACAACGTGGTGCTCCCAGCGGCGGCCATCCGGCTGCTGCACATCCGTCAGCCAGAGGCTGACCCACGGGTTCTCGTAGATCGGCCGTTCACCGTGGATCTGCCACTGCATGATGCTGCCCCTCTCGCGCCCTGTGATCGACCCCCAGCATGTCAGCCGAGCTTGGCCGCTGCCTCAACTCCAGCATGCAGCAACAAGGTCGGGTGGCAGAGCGCAAGACGCGCGGTCGGGGCCCGTCGTCATCCCGGGGGCCGATCCCCGACTGTCCACCGTTTCACCGCAGTACGACTACGCTTCCGCCACAAGTGAAGCCCCCGGGGGGACCTCGATGCCACCACGCCGCACCAGACGCGGTTCGTCCTGCCAGTCCACCGTTCTCGCTGTAATATTCGGCGTGGGCCTTCCGCTCGCCGTGCTCTCCGTTCTCGTCAGGGACGCCCCGGCCCTCGGTATCCCGCTGCTCCTGGCCGTGTGCGCCGGCGTCGTCGTCTACGTACTGCGCCGCTACCGCAGGGCCGAGGAGCGCCGGCTCGAGCAGGCCCGCCAGGCCCAGTTGTACGACCTGCAGTCACGTGAGATCGCCCGGTACCACGCCCTCGGGCCCACCGAGTTCGAGCACGCCATCGCGTACCTGTGCCAGCGGGACGGCTGCACGAACGTTCTGGTGAGCGGCGGCGCCGGCGACCTCGGAGCCGACGTCACAGCGACGGCTCCGGACGGCAGGCGGATCGTCATCCAGTGCAAACGCTACGGGCCCACCAACAAGGTCGGCTCTCCCGAGATGCAGCGGTTCGGCGGCACCTGCTACTCCGTGCACCACGCCCACATCCCGGTCGTGGTCACCACGAGCACCTTCACCCGGCAGGCCGTCAGCTACGCCACCGCGCAGGGCATCCGCCTCTACGGCGAGCAGGCACTCGCCGGCTGGGCGTCGCGGACCGGCCCGGCCCCGTGGCACCACCCCGAGCCAGCCGCATAACGCCTGCACGGACGACGGGTCCCGACCATCACGGCCGGGGCCCGTCGTCGTTCCGGGGGTCAGTTGTCGAGGTCGCGCCACGGCCCGACGTACTGCGCGTCGTTCATCCTGCCCGTGTGGCGTCCGGCCTGGGCCCGAACGCCCGCCCGCAGCGAGGCTGGGATCGGCCACGCGGCCGCGTCCTCGACTGTCCTAAGCGTGCCTGTGGCCTTGTCGGGGTCCTTGTGGCTGGTCCAGCCGCACCCGACGCCGTCGAAGACCTGCAGGTACTGCACGCCGGCCTCCCGCGCCCGGTTCAGGGTGCCCGAGTTGTAGGCCACCGCCGACTTGGCGAGCGTCGCCAACTCCGCCCACGCCCGCACCGGCATACGCGCCCCGCTACGGCAGAACACGTACGGCAGCTCGGCGAGGGCCGTTTCCCTTTGAGGCGGTTTCCCAGCCCGCGGCGGCCGAAGGCTGCCGCCAGAGTGGATACCGCCGCCCTGTCGTACGGGGCATCACTTGTTGGCCGTCAGGACCTCCGGGGATCACAGCAGTGTCGCGGACCTCTCTTCGAGGGAGGACGTTGCGCTGCATCGTCAGCGGCGGTATTCCATGTCTGGGGAGCCTCACGCCTGAGTGGCTGTTGTCGTACCGAAGTTGAGGACGGCGTTTTCGCTGGTCAGTGATTCGGTGGGAGTGGTGGCCTGTCGTGTCGTCGCTCCCTGAGAGGTCGCCGATGCCGTCGGTTGTCGGACTGCTGGAACAGCACGAGCTGGCCGCTCGCCATCGGGTCAACGGGCTGCATGGGGAGGCCGACCGCATCCAGGCCGAGTTGGCCGCGGCCGAACAGGAATAGCAGGAGTGGGCGATCGCCCGCAGGCGGGTCCACAGGGTGCTGGCTCCGGACGGCAGCAGCGCAGCCGATGCGGGGGCCATCTCGGATCCGCGGGATGCTGACGCGCAGTCGGCGCCTCGGGATGCGGTGAGGCCGAAGTCGCAGGTGGCGGTGTGACGTGAGGGGCTGGCCTGGTCGGTGCTGTCGGTGGACTGCCAGCGCATCTTGCAGGCGCTCGCGGATCGGGTCCGGCTCCATCAAGGGCCGCTGACCTGCAGGATCATCGCCCAGGAGATCATCGCTTCGGCGCTGCTGATGCGCCGCTCGCAGTCGCTCCGTTGACGCGTCGCACGGCCATCGGGCGCTTGTCGGGGACGATCTCACGACGCATCACTGAAGATCACGATACAGCAACGCCACTTCCGCAGAAGGTCCACAATCGCCACACTCTTCATACTTTCCCTCGATGTTTGGCTGCAGAGGAATCAAGTGGCAATCCGTAAGAGCATGGAGGAGACCCTGGTCGTCGCTGGAGCGCGTGACGAGTGGCTCACCCGCTGCGCCAGGGGCCTCATAACCGCCGGATTCAAGGACGTGCAGACGAGCACGGTCCTCGGGCAGGTGACTGGCGCTTACAAAAAGTTCCCGACCAACGGCGAGTTGACGATCACAGTCATGCCGAGTGCGCAGTCAGGTCACGCTCAACTGACGCTCCGCTCGACTGCGGCAGTTGACAACCTCTATGCCTTGTTCGCCAGCCCGAACAAGAAGATCCTCGCGACCGCGAAGGCCAGCTTCGGATGAGCGCGGCACCGTTTGAACAGTTCCCAACCAAGCTCTGTTCCGCATGTGGAACTCTCACGCAGACGGTCAAGACCTTCTGCCCGGTGTGCGGCACCGCCTATGGCGAGCCCGGCGGGGGTGGGTCGGCGAGCTTTGTCTGGGGCGCCTTTGCTTGCGCAGCGGTATCTCTGCTCTTCTTCCCCATCGTTCTTGGACCCCTCGCGATCGTGCTGTCAGCTCTCGCGATGAAGCGGAAGGAGCCGCAGGCTGCCCTGGCTATGGGCCTTTCGGTTGCAGGCATGGTGCTCGGCTTCATCTTTGGCGCCATTGCCTTCAGTGCTTGATCCCACGCGGTCGGAGGGATCAGGCTGGCTGTACGTAAGCGGCTGGGTACGGCCACACTGGGTGCCGTGAAGCTTCCGCGTGTGGAGTGCCAGAGCTGTGGGCGTTCGATCGCCGCCGGCCCCGTCTCCGGCAGCCTCGGTAAGGGCCGCATCTGCCGCCACGATGCCCCAGGCGCCCGCCGCGACCTGGACAGCTCCCTGGTCTCCTGCCCTGGCTCACTGGCCGTCGTCGACATCCCCGTGCTGTCCCAGCAGCTCGCGTTCGACGTCGAGGAACCGCAGCCCGAGGCCGACGAAACCACCCCCGCCCTGTTCATGATCTCAAAACGGGATCTGACCTGCGAGGATTCGGCCCGGATCTGATCTCCTGAGATGGCCTATCATCCACCGCTGCAATCAGCCGGATGATCTCCACGTCAGGGGACGGAAAAGATCGGTCCCGTAGAACTCGCCCTCCTCGCGCTCGCTGGATACCGCGGCACACAGCTCGCCGTCCACAACTCGATTCTCGATCCGGCCCGCGACCGGGTCCACGACTGGCACCAGCAGCGCCTTGACTCCACCGCCCGCACGTTCGTGGTGACGCTGATCTCCTGCGTCTACTGCACCGGCTGGTGGGTGTCCGGCGCCCTGCTGCTGACCTACCTCCTCGTCACCGGCCAATGGGACCAGGCGCCGCTGCTCGTCCACGGCATCGAGTGGCTGGCGGTCGCCGGCGCGGCCGTCCTCCTGAACCGCTGGGACGGCTCGCGTAGAGACGGAGCCTGATGGCGCGTAAGGAACTGACGGCCTCCGCCTCCCGGTACACGTCCCGCAAGATCCGGGGGCCAGGGTGCGGGTAGCCAGTCGTGGCAGGGCCGCGCCTACGACATGTACCACCAAGTCCCCGAAGTGCTGTTCGCCGCCTCGTGGATCGGCAACGCCATGTCGGGATCGCGCCTGTTCGCCGGGCGTCGCGCCGATGACGGCACGATCGAACCCGCACCCGACGACCACCGGGCGGCGCAGATCGTCGCCCAGATCGCCGGTGGGTCCGACGGCCAGTCGAAGATGCTCGGCGCGTTCGGGAAGCACTTGACGGTCCCCGGCGAGGGCTGGATCGTCGTCCGGCCCAACTCCGAGGTGCTGAGCCCGTACAGCCCCGAGGACGGCCACGACTGGTGTGTCCTGTCCGTCAAGGAAGTCCGGCAGCAGTCCGGGAAGCTCACCGCAGAGATCGACGGCGAGGACGTCGCGATCTGGCCGCGGCACGGTCCGCATCCCGTGCTGAGGCCGCTGGGAGACTCTTTCCGCAGGCCAGAATGCAGTGAACCGCTCTCGCGCGAAGATTCGCGCGCTCGTCGAGCAGGCCGTTGTGACCCTCAAGACCTGGCGGCTCCTCCGCAAACCGCGGCGCTCGATCACCCGGATCACCGCCCACGTTCAGGCCGTCCTTGCCCTGCACCTGGCCAGCTCAGACTGATGATGAAAAAACACTCAATGTTTACTTTGCATTGACCGCAAGATCAACTGTTCGATAGCTTCCACGCCTCACCTGATGTGGACAGGCCCCGTGGGGGGCCGCATCGGGTGGGAGATTCGGGGTTCCCGCATGTCGGGCAGATCTTCCCCAGCGTGTATCCGCCGTGGTCGCGATGGCGTCAGCTTTCGTCCTTGCGTTGTCCTCCGGTGCCTCGGCCAACTGGTCGAGCAGCTTCCATTCGTGGACGGATGGTGGCGGGAGTAACGGGCAGTCCCGCTACTGGGCGGACGAGAGCTACACGGAGATCATCTTCAAGGGTTACTCCCAGCAGAACGGCAGTGACACCACCGGTGTCGAGTTGTGGGACTACGACGCGCTGTCGTCTAACGACTACTACGGTCAGAGGACCTTCACCAACTGCTTCAACGGCACGAGCTACGCGAGCCGGGGCACCTTCACCGGTCTGCCTCAGGAGTCGGACTACTTCTTCCAGCTCGACCACGCCGGCGGCGGGGACCGCGCGTGCTGCCTGGTGTCGGCGAGCTACGCGGGAGTTGACACCACTCTCGCCGACTCCTGATCAGTGTTCTGCAGCGTGGTGTCTCGCTGTCGGCGAGGCACCACGCCCCCTGTTCGGACCGCTCCAGGAAGCCAAGAAGTGAAACCCCTCACACTCATCAGGTCCAGCAGTGCACTGCGGGTCGCGCCTGTCGCCCTGCTTCTCGTGTTCGCCTACTACGCCACCGATCTCGGCGACGACCTCCGCATCGATCCGCAGGGCTACTCCGCCACCGTGGTCGACGCGGTGCTGCGCAACCTGCTGCCCGTGGCCTTCGCGGTTGCCTCGGGTCTCGCCGCGTGGGAGGCGCGGAAGCTGGGAGTCTCCGAAATCTGGAGACTGGGAGCGGTGCGATCCCGCTACACCATCGCCGCACAGCATCTGTCTCCCGTTGTCGCACTGGCCTGGTTGCTCCTAATCCTTCCCACGCTGTGCGCCCTTGTCCAAAAGCAGGTTGCGCCCGACCTGCCCGGCCTCACGCTGCTGGCCTTCGCACTAGTGCTCTGCGTCGCCCACAGCATCGTCGGATTCACCGTCGGAGCCACCATTCGCCACATCGCCGCAGTGCCAATCATCGCGGTCACCGACTTCCTGGCCGTCGGCTGGTCCACCGGACTGTCGATACCGTGGCCCCGGCACCTCACCGGCCTCTTCGCCGGAAAAATAATGTTCGGCGAACTGCCCACCCCCGCCGCCCTTGCGGCTCCCCTCCTGCTCGCCATCGGCTCCGCCGGCGCCATGGCTCTGCTCTGGGCACCTGTTTCTCGCTGGCTACGAGGAGCCATCGCGGGAGCACTCGTCTTCGCCTGTGCGTTCGGATCGTTCTCCTTGGTCAGCAACTGGAGCTACATAGGCCCACGGAGCACCGGTCATGGCACACTCGCCTGTGCCGGGAAGTCCCCCCGCATCTGTCTGCCTGAGGCGCGCGCCGAGCACATCTCCGCTCTCACCGAGGAAGCGGAGGCGACGCTGGAAAGCCTGCGTCGAGCCGGTCTGCCTGCCGAGCCAAGTTCCATTACAGACTCTTCTCTCAGCCTTCGGTATCCCGAACCGTCCACGGAGGATGACTGGACCGTCCCACTCGGTGTTGGCGAGGCGACCGGCACCGTTCGCTACCAGATCGCCCGCGAAGCGGTGCGTTTCGAATGCGCCCCTCCCGCCACCGGTCCCGCCCGCCTTGTGTACTACTGGGTGTCCTCCAAAGTCGGACAGCCGGACACCTACTTGAAACGGCTCAGCTCCGAACCCGATTTCACGGCCCAAGAACGCAGCCGTCTCCAAGACCGAGTAGGAGAAGTTCTGCAGTTGAGCGGGGCACAACAAATGGACTGGTACGAGACGACCGTGGCGGAGGCCTGCGAGGAAGACAGGAATACAACGTGATGTGGTGGCTGCGTGCCCGCCGCGCCCACACTCGGCTGCCCCTGGGCTTCCTGATGTTCACGCTTCTGGCGGCGATCGTTCAGGACACCCCCCTCTTCCTGCCGTCCATCTGGTCCGGCGGCTCTGAGATCGTGCAGGCTGTCACACTTGTTCCGCTCGTGCTGACCTCAGTCCTTTTCGACTGTCTGCATACTCGGCTGGACGCCGCCGAGACCACCGGAATCCGACCCGTCAGGTTCTTCGACGTCCTGCTCACACTCGGCGTGGTGGCACTCTCACTTGCCGTGGGCGAGGTGATCGCCATGGTCACCGGGGCCGCATCGGCCGAGACACTGGGCCGCAACACAGCCTTCCTCGCCGGTCTCACCCTGTTGTGCGGGGCTCTCTTCGGGAGATCCGCAGTCCTCGTTCCCGCACTGTGGCCGCTGATCGGCGTACTTTTCGGCATGAGGGCGGCCGGCGATGCCTACCCGTGGACCGTACTCCTCGAACCGCCTGGCACCTGGTACGCCTCTGTGGGAGCCCTCTTGATGCTCACCGTCGGCGTTGGTGCCCACATCCTTTCACCGAACCGCTTCGCACGGAGAGCCGTATGACCCTCGTTCTCAATTCCTGCACCTTCGCCTACGGCCGGCGGCGGGCTGCTGTGCTGAAGGACTTCAACTACCGCCTTCCGGACGGACTGACCATCCTTCTCGGACCGAATGGGGCCGGCAAGTCCACGATGTTGCAGCTGGCTGCTGCCGTCACCGCGCCCCAGCGGGGAACCGTGACGTGGGATGGACTCGACGCTAAGAGCAAGGACTACCGGCGGACGGTGGCCTGGATGCCGCAGAACATCACCCCCCTGCCCTCACTCACGGCACGGGAGTACGTCGCTTATGTGGGTTGGCTGAAGGGAATGAGCAGGGGGGATGCCTGGGACAACGCTCCTCGAGCGCTGTCCCGCGTCGAGATGTCGAAGCACGCCGACACCCGCACCAGCCAGCTCTCGGGCGGCCAGCTGAGGCGTGTGGGTGTGGCCTGTGCCCTGGTCCACGATGCACGGGTGCTCCTCCTGGATGAACCCACGGCCGGCATGGACCCACGTCAGCGACGGGTTTTCCGTGATCTCCTTGCCGCGGTCAAGGACGAGGTCCGCATCCTGCTGTCCACGCACGACGTGACCGACCTCGCCGAAGAGGCCGATCACGTGTCTGTTCTGGTTGGCGGGCGTCTCGTTCAGAGCGGGTCAACCAGCGAGTTTCTCGCCCACACTCCGCTGGGTACGGCGCAAGGCCGGGCTGCCGAAGGGGCTTATACGACCCTACTCGAGTCGGCCGGACCCGTTCGGGCGAGCCCGGCGTAAATTCAGGTCGAGACGCCCTTGAGCGACCACGAGCGTATCGTTGGCGGGCAACTCACCCCTCGGACACTCACCTCCCTCCGATGCGGGCCGAGATCACCTCGGCCCGCATCGGTCGTTTCAGCCCCCGCTTGACCACTGAACCCGGATCCCCCGGTTTGATGCCTGTAGACAGTTCCTCGGGAAGCTGTCAACGGTCATTGAGATGCCCAGGTGGGCGGTCGTTGGGTGTCCAGGCTGGCGAGGGCTTCAGCGAGGCGGTGGGAGTCGCCGGTGGTGGTGACGAGGTGGGCGTGGTGCATGAGACGGGCGGTGCTGGCTCCGGCGAGGGCCTTGGGCGTGATCGTGTCGAAGCCTGAGGGGTGGATGTTGCTGGTCACCGCGATGGAGCGGCGCTCGTAGGCGGCGTCGATGATGCGGTAGAACGCTTCGGCGGCGTCCTCGCCGACGGGCAATAGGCCGATGTCGTCGATGACGATCAGGTCCGCGCGGCAGATCCGGGCGACGGTGGTCTCCAGTGTGAACCAGGCCACCCCTCCATCAAGCGGGCCGTCCTCGGCATCCCCGACGATGCCTGGCAGCAGATCAGTTACCCGACCGCGGTGCCCGACCCCGCCACCGGTGAACTCATCTCGGACGCCGAAGTCGCCGAGATACCCCAATACACCGCGTTCGCGAGCCGCAAAAAGAGCGAGCGGGTCACCGCCCGCCTGATCGTGCG
>NZ_JBSFCW010000058.1:0-23838 GCF_053593595.1 Streptomyces sp. NPDC002206 | reverse complement strand
CTCGGCCGGTACGTCGGCGTTCGCCGCTGTCTCCAGTGGTGAGGGGGCGGTCATGGTCCGAGGTCCTCCTTGGACAAAGTCATGCAGTGCGGCTTGTGGATCCACCTTCCGCACCGGACCCTCGCCACGTCCAAGACCTGGCGGCGACCAGCCGATAACCAGCGTTTATCAACGGCGCGAACAAGCCCTGGCACCTGCGGTGATAGTCGGCCACTATCGGCCGTTCACGGTTGTGCATTGGACGCTCACAGGCTGGGGCCCGCAGGCTCGCAGTCGACCGTTTCAGCTGTCTCGGCTGATCGCCTCAACTGGCGCGAGGAGGTGCGGTGATGGCCACAGTGGCCACGGCGTCCGTGCGTGAACCGGACCGCTACCACCCGCCCGCGCTCACCGGCCTCGTCGATCTGCTGTCCCGGCCCGTGCGGGCGCGTCCGCACTCGCGGGCCCTCGTCGTCGGTGCGGAGCGCATCGAGCTGTCGTACGCCCGCCTCGCCTCGCTCGCCGACGACCTGGCCCGCCGGCTGACGGCCGCCGGGGTCCGGCCCGGGGACCCGGTGGGGCTGGTCGCCGCGAACACCGTCGAGTTCGTCGTGTCTCTATTGGGTGCGGCCCGGGCCGGCGCGGTCGTCGCCCCGTTGGATCCGGCCCTGCCTCCCGGTCAGCTGGGCGCGCGGCTAAGAGTGTTCGGGGCACGGGTGGTGCTGTGCGGGCCCGAGGCACCCGCGGGCATGTCGGCCGCCTGGCCTGTCCGAGTACGGGTCACGCCCGGCGCGCCCTGTGCGGTCACGCTCGACACGACGCGCGCGCCGCTCGGGCTGTACGGGACACCAACGCCGGGCCTCGCCCTGGACGACGCCCTGATCCTGTCGACGGCGGGCACCATGGACCAGGCCCGCCTGGTGCCGCTGACCCACGGGAACGTGGCCGCGGCGGTGCGTGTGCTGTGCGCGACGTACGAATTGGGGCCGCGGGACGCGACGGTGGCGGTCATGCCGCTCTTCCACACGCACGGGCTGGTCGCGGCGCTGCTCGCCACGCTCGCCGCCGGCGGCTGCGTGCTCCTCCCGGCCGGGGGGCGCTTCTCGCCCGACACGTTCTGGGACGACATGCGCGCTGTGGGGGCCACCTGGTTCACCGCGGTGCCCGCCATCCACGAGATCCTCCTCGACCGTTCGGCCGGCGAGCATCCGGCGCCACTCGCACCGGCCCTGCGCTTCGCCCGCAGTTCCAGCGCTCCGCTCAACACCGCGACCCAGCGGGCCCTGGAGCGCGCCCTCGGGGTGCCACTGCTGTCGGCCTACGGCATGACGGAGGCCGCGCATCAGGCGAGCAGTGAACCCCTGCCGCCGCCCGGTACGTCCAAGCACGGCTCGGTGGGCCGGCCGACCGGGACGCGGATCCAGGTCGTCGACCCGTCGGGGCAGGCGTGCCCGCCCGGTGTGCAGGGCGAAGTCTGGGTGCGCGGTCCCAGCGTGGCCAGGGGATATCTCGCCGATCCGGCGGCGACAGCGCGCGGTTTCGGCGGGGGCTGGCTACGCACCGGGGACCTGGGGCATCTGGACGCCGACGGCGCCCTGTTCCTCACCGGCCGGATCAGGAACCTGATCATGCGGGCGGGCGACCAGGTCTCCCCCGAGTACGTCGAGGACGTACTGTGCGGTTGTCCCGCCGTCGCCGAGGCCGCCGTGTTCGGGGTGCCGGACGAGCGGCACGGGCATCGGGTGGGCGCGGCGGTGGTGCTGCGCGAGGAGGAGGACGCGGAGCCCGCGGAGATCGTCAGGTACTGCCTGGGCCGGCTGGCCCCTTTCGAGGTGCCCGAGCGGATCCAGGTCGTCCCGGCGCTGCCGCGCACGGCCAAGGGGGCGCTGGACCGGCAGGCGGTCCAGCTGCGTTTCGCCCGGTGACGCTCCGGCCGGGCGGGCCGGCCGGAGCCGCCTCGGCTCAGCGGACCAGGGGTTCGGGCACGGGCAGCGGCCGGTCGAAGAACTCGTCCAGGCGCAGTGAGGCCGCCGCCGTGATGAACGCGCGGGCCGCGAGCGAGCCCGGCGTGGCGTCGTGGATCGCGACCGAGATGAGCGCCCGCGCGTCCGGCTCGACAAGCCGCAGCACGCGCATTCGGCCGGTGACCGGCAGGGCCCGCAGCCAGGTGTGCGGCACGATGCTGGTGCAGGCGCCCGCGCCCACGTTCGCGTACAGGGTGGCCACGGAGTCGGTCTCCACCTGCGGGATGACGGTGACTCCGCTGCGGGTGAACGCGGCGTCGATGACCTGCCGGATCCGCATGTCGGGGGTGAGCAGCGCGAGCGGCAGCTGGGACGCCTCGGCCCAGGTCAGAGTATCGGACTGGGGCAGCAGCTGATCGGCTGCGGCAAGCAGCATGTACCGCTCCTCGTAAAGCGGCGTCACCTGCAGCCCGTCCTGGTCCTCGGGGCCGAAGTGGGCGATGGCCGCATCGAGTTCGAAGGCGCGGAGCTGCCGGATGAGTTCCGTGGTGGACAGGCGGGACCGCACCTGGACCTTGGCCAGCGGGTGCGCGGTGCAGAACGCCGTCACCGGCAGCGCGAGCGTCGTCGAGGCCGTGGGCTCCGCGCCCAGCCGCAGCGTCCCGGTGATGCCCGACTGGACCGCGGCCACCTCGGCCTTGAACGCCTCCTGCTCGGCGAGGATCCGCTTGGCCCAGACAACCAGACGCTCTCCTTCGGGCGTCAGGCCCTGGTAATTGTGGCCGCGATTGATCAGTGTGACGTTGAGCTCGCGCTCGAGTTTGGCGATCGACACAGACAGTGCGGGCTGCGAGACGAAGCAGGCGTCCGCGGCCCGCGCGAAGTGCCTCTCCCGGGCCACCGCCACAAAGTACTCCAGCTGACGGAAGAGCATGCTCGCCTCCTGCTTCGTCCCTCGCACCCCATACATCTCTGCCCCGACCAGGTCGAACACGCCTGCGGTGGCTACGCTGCCCGAGCTTACCCGGCGGCCTGGGCGGCGCCTCGCCCGCACCAAAGGCCCGGCTCCCCCAGCGTCATTGCGGGAGCCGGGCCGGCTCTCATCCCGTGCCGGTGCGGCGCGCCAGCAGGTCCGTGGTCGCGTGCACCGCTCGGAGCCTGGGTGCCTCGGCACCCGTGATATCGGCCATCTCCACCACCGCGGTCACGATGGCGTCGAGTTCCAACTGCTTGCCCGCCTCCAGGTCCTGGAGCATCGACGTCTTGTGGTCGCCGACCCCCTCCGCACCCCGCAGCCGTTTCTCGATGGAGATGTCCGGTGTGCTGCCGACCCGGGCGGCGATGTCCAGTGTCTCCTCCATGAGCTGGGCCACCAGCCGTCGCGTCGGCGGATGCTGGCAGATCTCGACCATCGTGGCCCGGGTGAGCGCGCTGATCGGGTTGAACGCGACGTTGCCCATCAGCTTGATCCAGATGTCGTCCCGCAGGTTCGGCTCCACGGGGCACTTCAGTCCACCCGCGATCATCGCCTCGCTCAGCGCGGTGCACCGCGCCGAGATCCCGCCGCCGGGTTCACCGATGGAGAAGCGGGTGCCTTCGAGGTGGCGGATCACGCCGGGGGCCTCGATGACGGTGGCGGGGTAGACCACGCAGCCCACGGCCCGCTCCGGCGCGAGGACCTTGCTGGTCGCGCCGCCCGGGTCCACCGCCTCGATCCGGCGACCCTCGTAGGGGCCGGCGAGCCGGTGGAAGTACCACCATGGGATGCCGTTCTGCCCGGCGACGACGGCGGTGTGCTCGCCGAGGAGCGGTTCGATCAGCGGGCCGCTGGATGGGTAGGAGTGTGCTTTCAGCCCGAGGAACACGAAGTCCACGGGTCCAATCTCGTTGGGGTCGTCGGTGGCGTGCGGGTGGGCGACGAAGTCCCCACGCGGGCTGATGACCCTGACCCCGCGCTCGCGGATGGCCTGCAGGTGCGGACCGCGGGCGATCAGGTGGACATCGGCACCACCCCGGTGCAGGGCCGCTCCTACGAAGGCTCCGATCGCGCCGGCTCCGAGGACTGCAATCTTCACGGCATCTCCTCTCGGGAGGAAGGGTGAGTGATTGTGATTGGATACTGTATGCAGTCAGCGGGTCTGCTGTATACCCTTGACCCCGAACCGATACGGCCACAGCGCCCCCGACCACCCGCCCGGATTCACCCCTGGCGTCGAGCGAACTGCACACAATATGCTGCGCGACTCCTGTCCGGTGACCCACTTCCTCCGCTCCTGACGCTCCCCGCGCACCGACGGAACCGCAAGCCCCTGAGAAAAGGAGAGCAATGTCTGCGTCACCACCACAACGCATAGGCGTGGTCGCCGAGTCGACCTCCGGGGAGACCAGAGTGGCGGCCACCCCGGACACCGTCCGCCACCTGATCGGGCTCGGCTACGAAATCGTCGTCGAGACCGGCGCCGGAACCGCATCGGGCTTCTCCGACGCGTCGTACGTCGAGGCGGGCGCGCGCCTCGACGACGCCTGGCACGCCGATGTCGTTCTCAAGGTCAACGCGCCGTCCCACGACGAGGTGCGACGACTGCGGGACGGGGCGACGATCGTCGGCCTGCTCGCCCCCGTGCAACACCCCGAACTCCTCACCCAGCTCGCGAGCAGGCGGCTGACCGCGTTGTCCATGGACGCCGTGCCCCGCATCTCGCGGGCCCAGTCCCTGGACGTGCTCAGTTCGATGGCCAACATCGCCGGCTACCGGGCGGTCATCGAGGCGGCCCACGCCTTCGGACGGTTCTTCACCGGACAGGTCACCGCGGCGGGCAAAGTGCCTCCCGCGAAGGTGCTGGTGGCCGGCGCCGGAGTGGCCGGCCTAGCGGCCATCGGAGCCGCGGGCAGCCTCGGCGCGGTGGTCCGGGCCACCGACCCGCGCGGCGAGGTCGCCGACCAAGTACGGTCACTCGGCGGCGAGTTCCTGCCCGTCGAAGTCGAACAGGAGTCGGCGGGCGACGGATACGCGCGAGCCACGTCCGAGGCGTACGACCTGCGCGCCGCCGAGATCTACTCCGAGCAGGCCAGGGATGTCGACATCATCATCACGACGGCCCTGATCCCGGGGCGCCCGGCGCCACGGCTGATCACGGCCGATCAAGTGGCCTCGATGAAACCGGGCAGCGTCATCGTCGACATGGCGGCGGCGCAGGGCGGGAACGTCGAAGGGACGGTGAGCGATCGGGCTATCGTCACCGAGAACGGCGTCACCATCATCGGCTACACCGACCTGGCGGGCCGCCTGCCCGCCCAGGCCTCACAGCTGTACGGCACGAACCTGGTGAACCTGCTGAAGCTGCTCACCCCGGGCCGGGACGGGCAGCTGACCCTCGACCTCGAGGACGTCGTACAGCGGACGGTGACCGTGGTGCGCGACGGCGAGACGCTGTGGCCGCCGCCCCCCGTCGCGGTCTCGGCAGCGCCCGCGAAGGCCCCGGCCTCGCCGGCGTCACCGGTCGATCCGGCGCCGCCGCGGCGCCTGTCACCGGCCGGCCGCTACGGACTGATCGGGCTCGGGATGCTCGCCCTGTTCGCGCTCATCGCCGTCTCGCCCGCCCAACTCGCCGCCAACTTCACGGTGTTCGCGCTTGCTGTGGTCATCGGCTACTACGTGATCGGCAAGGTCCACCACGCGCTGCACACCCCGCTGATGTCGGTGACCAATGCGATCTCAGGGATCGTGGTGGTCGGGGCACTGCTCCAGATCGGCCACCCGCCCCTGGCCATCAGTGTGTTGGCTTTCCTGGCCATCCTGCTCACCACCGTGAACATCTTCGGTGGGTTCGCCGTCACCCGTCGCATGCTCAGCATGTTCTCGAAAGGCTGAAATTCGATGAACGCATCCACGGCGGCCCAGGCCGCCGACATCGTCGCCGCGCTGCTCTTCGTCTTCAGCCTCGCGGGGCTCTCCCGGCACCACACCGCCCGGGCGGGGGTGGCCTACGGCGTCGCGGGAATGGCGCTTGCGCTCGTCGCCACCGTCGTCGTCGCCGGGCGTTCCGTCTCCGGCGAGTCGATCGCGCTGATCGCCGTCGCGGGCACGATCGGTGGCGCGATCGGCCTGTGGCAGGCCCGCCGGGTCGAGATGACCCAGATGCCCGAGCTGATCGCCGTGCTGCACAGCCTCGTCGGGCTCGCCGCCGTACTGATCGGCTGGAACAGCTACTTGGAGGTCGAGGCACAGCACCCGGGCTCCACCGAGCTGGCCGGGTCGCTGCTGCGGATCCATCACGCCGAGGTGTTCATCGGCATCTTCATCGGCGCGGTCACCTTCACAGGTTCCGTGATCGCGTTCCTGAAACTGTCGGCGCGCATCAAGTCCCAGCCGCTGACCCTGCCCGGGAAGAACCTGCTCAACGTCGGCGCCCTGTTCGCGTTCGTGACCCTGACAGTCTGGTTCACCGTCAGCCCGAACCTCGCTCTGATGATCGCCGTCACCGTGCTCGCGCTCGTCCTGGGCTGGCATCTGGTCGCTTCCATCGGCGGCGGCGACATGCCCGTCGTGGTCTCCATGCTCAACAGCTATTCGGGCTGGGCCGCCGCCGCGGCCGGCTTCCTGCTGGACAACAACCTGCTCATCGTGACCGGGGCGCTGGTCGGCTCCTCCGGCGCCTACCTGTCGTACATCATGTGCCGGGCGATGAACCGGTCCTTCCTCTCCGTCATCGCAGGTGGCTTCGGCGTCGAGGCCGCACCCAGCGGCGAGCAGGAGCAGGGCGAGCACCAGGAGATCAGCGCCGAGGACACCGCAAGCGCGCTGGCGGGCGCCACTCAGGTGATCATCACGCCGGGGTACGGCATGGCGGTCGCCCAGGCGCAGCACCCGGTGGCGGAGTTGACGCGCCGTCTGCGGGAACGCGGCGTGACCGTGCGCTTCGGCGTGCATCCCGTGGCAGGGCGGCTGCCGGGGCACATGAACGTACTCCTTGCCGAGGCCCGCGTACCGTACGACGTCGTCCTGGAGATGGACGAGATCAACGACGACTTCGCCGACACCTCGGTGGTCCTGGTCATCGGCGCCAACGACACCGTCAACCCGGCGGCGATGGACGATCCGGCCAGCCCCATCGCGGGGATGCCGGTGCTGCGGGTGTGGGAGGCGGAGCAAGTCGTCGTGTTCAAGCGGTCCATGGCCTCCGGGTACGCAGGTGTGCAGAATCCGCTGTTCTTCCGGGAGAACAGCAGCATGCTCTTCGGCGACGCCAAGCAGAGTGTGGAAGCGATCCTGCGCGAACTGGCGGCGAGCGACCCGGGCCCGGCAACGGGCTCCGGACGTCGGCCGGCGGAGCAGCCCGCACCTGCCTGACCTACACAGATTGCATACAGAAGCCTATATGCTGTGCGCGATTCCTCTCGCTCCACCACCAGCACCTCCCCGCAGCCGGCCGTCACCACCAGGGAGCCCATGCGCGAGCCACGCACTTTCCCAGCCACCGTGACGACACCCGTCAACAGGCCTGCACCCCTGCGCCAGGCCGTCTACGACGTCCTGATCGAGCTGATCGTGGGGGGCGTACTAAAGCCGGGCCAGCATCTGATCGAGGCCGAACTCGCCGAGGACCTCGGCGTGAGCCGCCAACCGGTGCGCGAGGCACTCCTGCGCCTCCAGGCCGACGGATGGGTGGAACTGCGCCCCGCGCAGGGCGCATTCGTGCACAGCCCGACCGTCGAGGAGGCCACCCAGCTCCTCGGCGTCCGCGCCGTCCTGGAAACCCACTCGGCGCGCGGCGCCGCACAGTACGCGACCGGTCCGGACATCACGCGCCTGTGGGAACTGCAGGCCGCCGGAATAGCTGCGCTCTCCGCGGACGACGCCCGCGGCATCGTCGAGGCGAACGCGGCGCTGCACGGCTTCATCACCGAGCTCGCGCGCAACCCCATCCTCGCCGAGCTGATCCGGCAGGTCGACCGCCGGGTGCGCTGGTACTACATGCCCATCGCCCGGCCACGCGGCAAGGACGCGTGGAACGAGCACGCCGACATCATCGACCGCATCGCGGCCGGCGACGCCGACCGGGCCGAAGAACTGATGCACCATCACACCCGGACGACCACCGACTTCTACTGCCGGCAGCTGACCGCGGCACCCCGAGCCCAGGCGTGATCGCGGCGACTCCAGCCAAACCTCACCTCAAAAGGGTCACTTGACACACCAGTGACGCCGCACCGCAGGGAGGCGAATTCCAGGGGTCGTTGCAACACAGGTGATCAACTGGCTGTTGCCAGGAGCTTAGCGAGACGCTCGGCTGGGGTTTCCCAGTCGAGCGTTTTGCGTGGTCGGCCGTTGAGCTGGGCGGCGACGGCGTCGAGGTCCTCGGGGATGTGGCCGCTCAGGGCGGTGCCCTTGGGTGCCTCTGTGTTTGTCAAGCTGGTTGGGGTGGTGGCGTAGGCTCGGGTTTGGCGGGTCCGGGAAGTGACTTGCCCGAAGAGCCGGCCGTCGGGGTTGGGCCGGCCGCGCTGGATGCTGTAGTCGCCCCCGGTTGTCCTCCTGGGCCCGTCGTCCCGGTGCGTCGGCGTTCGTCGCCGATCATCATGCGCCAGACATGATCAGCGAGGCGGCGTTTGAGACACCCCATGTCGTTTGAGGTCAAGCGGCATGGAGGTGTGCGTGGTGCGACCAAGCGGTCGCTTCGTCGTAACGGGTGCGGGCCTTGAGGCAGCCGTGGAGGATGCCGACGAGGCGATTGCCGAGCTGTCGAAGGGCGGGGTTGTGGCCGACATCGCGTGCACGCTGCTGTCGTAGTAGCGGCGGGCGCCGGGCGAGGAGTAATTGTCAAGAGTTGTGGGTGGTGTCGGCGTACCCGCCAACATGGCTCTGACAGGATTTTCGTAGCTAGAGATCATCTTGGAGTGAGGGTCTGCCGGTCTGCGTAGTGGCGGCGTAGGTGGGCGATCAGTACGACTCGGTGGCGAAGGAGTGGGACGCCGCCCCGGCCGCCCATGATGCGTTTCTGGAGTTTGACGTCGGTGATGCGGCCTTCGCTGACTGCGGAGTTGTAGGGCGTGGTGATTCCCTGGGTGACCGCATGCTGGTCTTCGCGTAGGGCGGTGGCGATGCTGGCGAAGGGTGCCAGTCCGCTGTTGGTGAGCTGGTCGAGCCACATTTGCAGTGGTGCGGCGTCGTGGGTATCGAGTATGGCGGCGAACTGGCGGACCAGTTCGTGGGTGCGGTGAAGTTCTGGGCAGTGTCCGAGCAGGCGCCACAGACGTTCCGCCGTCTGCGGGCCGTGCCGGGACGGGTTGGTGATGATCCGGCGTGCAGCTTCGCGTGGGGAGGGCGGCCGCTCGCGGGGCTCGTCCAGCGGCAGGCCGCGTCGGAGCGGCGCAAGGGCCATTCTCACGCGCCGGTAGTGGCCCAGGTAGCCCTTGCCGAGGAGTTCCTGGTGGAGGATTTTGGCGCTGTGTTCGCCCTCGTCCCAGCGTTGTTGCAGGTAGTTGAGGTAGGGATCCGGGGTTGACGGGCGGCGTGGAGGGTGGCGCGTCACCTCGTGTCAGGTGCGGGCCCGCGCGTATTTGCGGACGGTGCGACGGTCCAGTCCGAGTTCGCGGCTGCGGCGCTGTAGGGGCGGCCGGCATCGGTCAGTGCATGGACGGCCTCGAAAAGCCGTCGGGCATGCCGGCTGGCGGGAGTGTCCTGCCCGGCTTCCGTTGTCATCGAAGGAGGGCTGGACCCGCCCTGTTCGAGGGCCGGGAGTGCGGCTGGCAGGCAGCCGCGGTGGGCTGCAGCGACTTCCTGGACGCGCCGGGACAGGCCCTGCCACAGGTGGAAGCGGTCGCTGACCTGGATGGCGTCGGGGGCGCCGTCGACTATGCCTTGCCGGTAGGTGAGGGAGCCGTCGCGGCAGGCGATCTCGACTCCGGGGTGTGTGCGGAGCCATCGGCTGAGCTGTTCGGCGTCCCTGCCCGCCCAGAGCGTCAGCGGAAGACGGGTTGTGGCGTCGACCAGGAGGGTGCCGTAGGTGTCGCCGTAGAGCGCGAAGTCGTCCACCCCCAGCACTCTGGGTGTGACCAGCGGCGGCAGCGGCATCCGCATCAGCTGGGTGAGCACGGTGGACCGGGAGAGTCTGACATTCATGACGCGCAGCATCCGGGCCCCGCCTCGGCCGGCCAGCACCACGCCGACCGCCTCGACCAGGCTCTGCAGCAGTGGCGTTCGCCGCTGGCAGCGCACCGTCAGCCGAGGCACCTGCTCGGCGAAGGTCACCTTCGCGCAGACGGCGTTGTCGCAGTACAGACGGCACACACTCAAGTCGATCCGGACCGGCCGGCCGCCGATTGCCGCTGTACGCCGACAGGTGGGACGGGTAAATGCGTCCGCCAGGTGAGGCGGATTGCCTGCCCGTGGTCGCGGGCGAGGGAGGTGAGCACATCGGTGCCGATCTTGAGGACCAGGGCTTGGGCTACGACGCGCGCCTGGGTGGAGAAGTGCGGCTGGAGGGATACCTCCGGGCTCTTGTCGCGCACCCACGTCTGAAGCCGGATCGGCGGCCTGTAAGAAGAGGCAGTGGCAGCGCCTCGCGGTTGGCCTGCTCCTGTCATGGGTGAACGGGAGCTCACGTCGGAGGACTGATCGATTGTGGACAGAGCCGATGGCTGGCACCGTTCGAGGCATCGTCCGCGTCTGCGTCGTGAACTTGAGGAGGCACCCTCGTGGCTGTCGTTCCGGAACGTCGATTGGCTCTCCTTGGAGGCGGCTTCTCCACCGACGACGATGGTTTGCTGGATGACTGGGTACTCAACCAGGTGCGCGCTCCTCAGCCCAAGGTGTGCTTCGTTCCGACAGCCAGTGGCGACGCCCCCGCCTACGTGGAGCAATTTCTCGCGGCATACCGGTCACGTTCTTGCGAGCCCAGTGTGTTGCATCTGTTTCGGCGAGAGCTCGATGACGACACCCTGCGAACGTTCCTGCTCCGTCAAGACGTCATCTATGTCGGTGGGGGCAACACCGCGAATCTGCTGGCGGTCTGGCGTGCGCACGGCGTGGACCGGCTGCTGCACGAGGCCTTCGACCGAGGCACCCTGCTGTGCGGTATAAGCGCAGGTGCCAACTGCTGGGCTGAGGGCTCGCATACCGACTCCTTCGGACCGCTGACCCACCTCTCTGACGGGTTGGGCCTGCTGCCCGGCTCGGTCTGCCCCCACTACGACAGTGAGCCGGGGCGCCGATCGTCCTTCAAGGCGGCCGTGGCGGCTCACGCACTCCCGGCCGGCTGGGCGGTGGAAGATGGCGTCGGTGCCCTCTTTACGAACGGTCGGTTGACGGACTCGGTGACTCGCACGCCTCAAGCCCGTCTCTATCGAGTAGAGCCAGGCGGGGACAGCGACGTAGAGGAAATTGCCGTGCCATGTCGTCAGCTTGTTGCTGCTGTGGGGCCCATGTCGTTTGTCGTGAAATGATCAATTGTCATGGTTAGTAGCTTATTTGAGGTGCGTCACGCTGCGAGGGTCTCATCTCGTTCGACGAGGTGACCATTTTCGAAGCGCGTGCCCTCGCGGACGAGGGCGACGAGGTGGGGTGCGGTGACCGCCCGCCAGCGAGCCTGGGCGGACTCGACGAGCTTGAAGACCATCGTGAGGGCTGCGGCGGGACTGTCAGCACCGCGGGTGACCTTGGTCCGAAGTTTCACGGTGCTGAAGGTCGACTCGATCGGATTCGTAGTAAGCAGGTGGACCCAGTGCTCAGCGGGGAAGTCGTAGAATGCCAGCAGCTCGTCGACCTCGCCGGTGATCTTCTTCACCGCCTTGGGCCACTTCGCCCCGTACGCCCTCTCGAACTCCGTGATCGCCTTTTCGGCGTGACCACGGTCCTCAGCGTTGCAGATCTCCTGCAGGGCCTTCTTCGCCCCGGGCTGCGGGGAATCGGGTGGGGTTCCCGGTCCTGCCCAGGAGGCGAGCGGCGGTCATGGCTCCGATACCCGGAGTGTCAGTCAGCCGACTTTCGGACTCTGCGACCAGTGCGGCCATGACTTTGGCCTTGTCCTTCAGCCTCACATCCCAGATCCGGATCTCGGCGATCAGGTCAGCGGCGAGGGTGCGGCGGGTGAGCTCGGCCGAACCCACGGGGACCACCGTCTCCAGCAGCTGTTCGGCTTTGGCCGCGGACAGATCGCGCGGTGCCCCGCCGGAAACTGCCGGGTGCCTCGGGGTCGGGTTTGGAGGCGGGGCCTTGGTCATGTTGCGGATCTTGAGGTCTTCGTGCGCGATGAAGTCGTGCGCGCGGACCAGAGCGAGGGCGGTCTTGTGCGCGTGGTCGAGCCGCTGACGGCGCACCTTGCCGTGCACCGCACGTTGGTGGTTGGCCGTGCGGTTCTTCACCTTGCGTCGAGGGAAGCGGCTCAGGGCCTGTTGCGCGGCCTGAAGCTTCGCAGCGGCCTTGCGGGCGTGGCGCGGGTTGGGGATGTGTACGCCGCCCGAATCGGTGAGGAACGAGGCTATGCCGAGGTCGATGCCGACCATCGACCCGGTTGCCGGGTGCGGCTCGGGCTGGTCTTGTTCGGCGGTCAGCACGACGAACCACTTGCGGCCTTCACGCTTGACCGAGACGGTCTTGACCTTGCCGGCCACGGGCGGGTGCTGATTGACCTTGACATGCCCAATGCCCTGGAAGCGGACGCGGGTGACCCGGTCGTGCGGGGTGGAGTCCCACCGGACCCCGTCGCCGTCCTTCGGGAACTCCACCGTGTCGAATCAGTTCACCCCCCGCGAAACCGCGGATACCCCGGCGTCCGGCCGACTGCGACCCGGCGGAAGAACGCCCCGAACGCCTTGTCCAGACGGCGCAAAGTGGCCTGCGGAGACGAGAACGTCCACCGCCCCTGACGCTCCGGATCGAACGCCCGGATGTCCTTGGCCTGCGCGGACTGCATCCCGTAGCGGATGCTGCTCTTCGACGTGTGCCGGTAGGCTTCCCGCCGTTCCTGTAACTCCCCGTTGTACAGGGAGCAGTGATCGCGCAGCATCCCGCCGAGCGCGACCGCCTGCCGGGCGGTGGGCCGCATCAGGAACTTGTACGCGGCTCATCCGGCCCACCCCCCTTTCGGTCAGTGCGGTCAACATAGCTGGCGTCACCGACAACGCAGAGAACTCCGGCGCTCCGCGCCCGAGATCGCATTCCCGCCCGGTCTGAAGGCCGGGATTCCCTGCGAAAATCAGGGATGGGCCGGGGCCGGACGGACCAGGGAGCGCACCCCACCGTCCGGCCCCGCCTGTGCCACGGGCGCCCCGCCGGACGACTGCCGCCGCCGTCCAACGCTTTGTTCGCGCCCGCGCACGCTCTGTGGGCCCGGGCGCGAAGTTGCGCCCGGGCGTTCGCTCAGTTCGCCGCGCTGGTCAGCCCGGGGCTGTCGGCGACGGCCTGCACGGCGGGCCGCTCCTGGTCCGCGGGTCGGCCGGGCTGGCGCAGCAGCAAGGTGATCAGAGCCGACAAAAAGGCGATGCCGCCTGCCAGGTAGTAGCCGCCCGAGTAGCCCCAGGCGGTGATCACCCCAGCGGCCAAGCCACCGCCGCCGACACCGCCGACCAGCTTGGCGCTGTAGACGAGGCCGTAGTTGGTGGCGTTGTTGTTCTCCCCGAAATAGTCCGGGACCAGTGCCGCGAACAGCGGGTAGAAGGCGCCGCCGCCGAATCCGTTGACGAAGGCGAAAATCAGGAACAGCGGCTCGTTGTGGGCCTGCCCCGACCACAGCACGCCGAACTGCGCGACGCCCGCGATCACGAGGACCATCGTCAGGGTCTGCCGGCGGCCCAGGGTGTCCGACAGCCAACCCACGGCGGCCCGGCCCACCCCGTTGACCACGGCGAGCACACCCGCCGACGAGGCGGCGATCAGCGGCCCGAAGCCGAGGCTCTTGGCGAAGGGGACCTGGAAGTTGATGCCGAAGAGCGAGACGCCGCCGATGCAGACCAGGGCGAACCACATCAGCGGCAGCTGCCCGGTCTTGATTGCCTGCATCGGGGTGAACTGTCCCTTGGCCGGCGGGTTCTTGCGCAGCCTGCGCGCCACCCGCTCGGCGTCCTCGCCGCCGCCACGGTTGAGCGGGTCCACGTCCTGCGGCCACCAGCTCTTGGGCGGGTCGCGGAAGAAGAAGCCGCAGCTGCCCACGAGGAGGACCATGCCCAGGGCGATCAGGTCGAGGACCAGCCGGTAGTTGTCGGCGTGGAACCAGTAGCTGAAGACGAAGATCAACGGCAGTGTGCCGTAGGCGAATCCGCCGTTGACAAAGCCGGTCCGCGCGCCCTTGTTGTCCGGATACCACTTGCCGACCATGTTGATACAGGTCGCGTAGACGAGTCCGGAGCCGGCGCCACCGAGCACCGAGTAGCCGAGTATCACCACGATGGGGTTCGAGACGTGGGCGATGGAGAGGAAGCCGAGCCCGGACAGTACCGCTCCGAGGAGCATGCCCGTTTTGGCGGAGAGCTTTCCGGTCTCCCGGAGCCTGCCCGCGGGGAAGGCAATGCCCGCCTGGAAGACCGCCCAGATACTGGCGATCCAGAAGGCCTCGGTAAGGGTCCAGCCATGGGCGTGCTCGAGGGTCGACTCCGCCGAGCTGTAGCCGTACTCGTAGACGCTGACGCCCATCATCGCGATCCACGGGAGCCAGACCATCCACGCCCGAGGCCTGCCCAGGATGGAGCGGTCGCTCTCCCCGACGCGGTAGACGCGTCCGTTGGTATCGGTGACCTCTCGGTATGAAGTCGCCTGCGGTGTTACTGACATTTGTGCCTTCCCTTGCCTGAAAAAGAGCTTGGCGTGCGCCCCCTGGGGCCTTGCTCTTCGTGCGGTGGGTGAAAGCGACTCCCCTCCACGGTGCGCGCCCGGGCTCTCGCCAGGCGCGGGTAGGGGGTACGCCGTCGGCGCGTCACGGGTCCGGGGCGGCATCCCGGAGTCCGCCGGCGTGCAGGCGGTGACCTGGTGGTTCGGCCTCGGCGCGGCGGGTTCGGGGCCGCGGCGAGGTATGGCAGACAACTGACCTGCCGATCACGGCGCAGGGAGCCGGACCGGTGATTGCATACGGTATGGAGCAAGGAAATCGTGTGTCCAGTGGGGCGGCATGAAGCTTGACCAGTGCATTACCCAACTACCTTCGGGCGCTGTGCGGTGACGCGCCGCAGTCGAGCGGGACGACCGGTTCCGGGCATGCCGAAGGACCCCGCGGGGGCTCCCCGCGGGGCTGCACGAGGCATGGGCCCGCTGCGTCACACCACAGCGAGCCGCGCCCTCACCTCCACCGTCAGCGCAGCAGCTTCACCGCCTCGACGACCAGCGGGTGCACGCCCGGTGCGTCGGAGTCCACCAGCGCGCACAGTCTGGTGCGCATCCGCGGGTCCCAGAACCTGCCGATGTGTCCGGCCAGTTCGGTGGCCGCCTGCGCCGGGGGCAGGTGGGCAAGGTTCAGGGCGATGTCATTGGCCATGCGGCACTCGGACGGCTCGGTGGCGGCCATGTTTATCAGTCTCCCGCCGTCAGGGCGCCCACGGGGGCCTCGGCGGCCGGCGTGGCCCCTTCGTGCCCCCGCGGCGCCAGGGCGACCTGGACGGCCGTCACCTTGTACTCCGGGCAGTTGGTCGCCCAGTCGGAGTTCTCCGTAGTCACCACGTTGGCGCCGGTGACCGGGTGGTGGAAGGTCGTATAGACGACGCCGGTCGGCATCCGGTCGGAGACCAGGGCCCGCAGCGTGGTGCGGCCCACCCGGCTGGCCAGGGTGACCAGGTCACCGTCGGTGATCCCGCGGTCCTCCGCGTCGTGCGGGTGCAGTTCCAGTACGTCCTCGGGGTGCCAGGCGACGTTGCCTGTACGGCGCGTCTGCGCCCCGACGTTGTACTGGCTGAGGATGCGCCCGGTGGTGAGCACCAGCGGGAAGCGGCGGGTGGAGCGCTCATTGGTCGGCACGTACGAGGTGACGACGAACTTGCCCTTGCCGCGGACGAATTCGTCGATGTGCATGATGGGCGTGCCCTCGGGCGCCTCGGCGTTGCACGGCCACTGGACGCTGCCCACCTTGTCGAGCAGCGTGAAGGAGACGCCCTCGAAGGTCGGGGTGACCGCGGCGATCTCGTCCATGATCTGGCTCGGGTGGTCGTACGCCATCGGATACCCCATGGCCGTGGCGATCTCGGTGACGATCTGCCACTCGTGCTTGCCCGCCTTCGGCGCCATCACCGCGCGCACCCGGTTGATCCGGCGCTCCGCGTTGGTGAAGGTGCCGTCCTTCTCCAGGAACGACGCCCCAGGCAGGAACACATGCGCGAACTTTGCGGTCTCGTTGAGGAACAGGTCCTGGACGACGACGAGTTCCATCGCCTCCAGGGCCGCGGTGACGTGCTTCAGGTTCGGGTCGGACTGCGCGATGTCCTCGCCGTGCACGAACAGGCCACGGAAGGAGCCGTCGATGGCCGCGTCGAACATGTTGGGGATGCGAAGCCCCGGCTCGGACAGCAGGGCGGTGCCCCACAGGTCTTCGAACACGGTGCGCACCGCGTCGTCGGAGACATGCCGGTATCCGGGCAGTTCGTGCGGGAAGGAGCCCATGTCGCAGGAGCCCTGGACGTTGTTCTGGCCGCGCAGCGGATTGACGCCCACGCCGTCGCGGCCGATGTTCCCGCACGCCATCGCAAGGTTGGCCATCCCCATGACCATGGTCGAGCCCTGGCTGTGCTCGGTGACGCCCAGACCGTAGTAGATCGCCCCGTTGGGTGCGCCCGCGTACAGCCGGGCGGCCGCGCGCAGTTCGTCGGCCGGGACCCCGGTGACCGGCTCGACGGCCTCGGGGCTGTTCTCGGGGCGGGCCACGAACGCGGCCCACTCCTCGTAGCCCTCGCACCGCTCGGCCACGAAGCTCTGGTCGACGAGCGCCTCGGTGACCACCACGTGCGCCATGGCGTTGACCACGGCCACGTTGGTGCTCGGTCGCAGTTGCAGATGGTGGTCGGCCTCGATGTGCGGCGAGCGTACGAGGTCGATGCGACGCGGGTCGATCACGATGAGGCGGGCGCCCTCTCGGAGCCGGCGCTTCATCCGGGAGGCGAACACCGGGTGTCCGTCGGTGGGGTTGGCGCCGATCACCATGATGACGTCGGCCTCGGCGACCGAGCGGAAGTCCTGGGTGCCCGCGGATTCACCGAAGGTCTGCTTGAGCCCGTATCCGGTGGGCGAGTGGCAGACGCGCGCACAGGTGTCGACGTTGTTGTTGCCGAACGCGGCGCGGACCATCTTCTGGACCACGTACACCTCCTCGTTCGTGCACCGCGAGGAGGTGATCGCGCCGACCGCGCCCGTCCCGTACGTGTCCTGCAGAGCCCGCATCCGGCGCGCGACGGTGGTGATGGCCTCGTCCCACTCGACTTCGCGCCACGGGTCCGTGATCTTCTCGCGCACCATGGGCTTGAGGATGCGGTCGGGGTGAGTGGCGTAGCCGAAGGCGAAGCGGCCCTTGACGCACGCGTGGCCCTCGTTGGCGCCGCCGTCCTTGTACGGCACCATGCGGACGAGTTCGTCGCCGCGCAGTTCGGCCTTGAAGGAGCAGCCGACGCCGCAGTACGCACACGTGGTGAGGACAGAGCGGGTGGGCATGCCGAGGTCGACGACCGACTTCTCCTGGAGCGTGGACGTCGGACACGCCTGCACGCAGGCTCCGCAGGAGACGCACTCGGAGTCCATGAAGGACTCCCCCGCGCCCGCCGCCACCTTGGAGTCGAAGCCGCGTCCCTCGATGGTCAGGGCGAATGTGCCCTGGATATCGCCGCAGGCGCGGACGCAGCGGGAACAGGCGATGCACTTGGACGCGTCGAAGTCGAAGTAGGGGTTGCTGGTGTCCTTCTCGGCATCGAGGTGATTCTCCCCCTCGTAGCCGTAGCGCACCTGGCGCAGTCCGACGACGCCCGCCATGTCCTGCAATTCGCAGTCGCCGTTGGCGGGGCAGGTCAGACAGTCCAGCGGGTGGTCGGAGATGTAGAGCTCCATGACGCCCTGGCGCAGCTTCTCCACCTTGGGTGTCTGGGTGCGCACCTGCATACCGTCGGCGCACGGAGTGGTGCAGGAGGCGGGCGTACCGCGCCGGCCGTCGATCTCGACCACGCACAGCCGGCAGGAGCCGAAGGCCTCCAGGGAGTCGGTGGCACACAATTTGGGGATGTCGACGCCGGCGAGCGAGGCGGCACGCATCACCGAGGTGCCCTCCGGCACGCTCACCGGTATGCCGTCCACCTCGAGCGCCACCGTGGCCTCCCCCGGTCGCTCCGGGGTGCCGCGATCAGTTTCCTTGAGCAGTGTCATGCCGTGCCCTCCGTCCTCGTGTCGGCGGCGACTTCACCGAGGAAGTCGTCCGCGAAGTGAGTAAGCGCGCTGCGCACGGGCAGCGGGGTCAGTCCGCCCATCGCGCACAGCGAGCCCTCCGTCATCAGCTCGCACAGGTCGTCGAGGAGTGCAAGGTTCTCGTCCCTCTGCTCCCCCGCCACGATCTTGTCGATCACCTCGACACCGCGCACTGAACCGACCCGGCACGGGGTGCACTTGCCACAGGACTCGGCCGCGCAGAACTCCATGGCGAAGCGCGCCTGGGCGGCCATGTCGACGGTGTCGTCGAAGACCACGATGCCGCCGTGGCCGACCATCGCCCCGGCCGCGGCGAACGCCTCGTAGTCCATCGGCAGGTCGAACGAGGAGGGCGGCAGGTAGGCGCCGAGCGGCCCGCCGACCTGCGCCGTGCGCACCGGCCGGCCCGACCGCGTGCCGCCGCCGTACTCCTCGATGAGTTCGCGCAGTGTGATACCGAAGGCGGTCTCGACGATGCCGCCGTGGGCGATGTTTCCGCCGAGCTGGAACACCTGGGTGCCGCGGGAGCGCTCCACCCCCAGCTCCTGGTACGCCTTGGCGCCCTGGGCGAGGACGACGGGGACGGTGGCAAGCGTCAGGACGTTGTTGACGACGGTCGGCTTGCCGAACAGGCCCTCGATCGCGGGGATCGGCGGCTTCGCGCGGACCATGCCGCGCTTGCCCTCCAGGCTCTCCAGCATGGAGGTCTCCTCGCCGCAGATGTACGCGCCCGCGCCGACCCGCACATGCAGATCGAAGTCGAGCGGCGTACCGAGGACCGAGGTGCCGAGCCAGCCGCGGTCGCGGGCGGTCTCGATGGCGGCGCGCATCGTGGCGACCGCGTCCGGGTACTCGGAGCGGATGTAGAGGTAGCCCTCGCTGGCGCCGACGGCGTGCGCGGCGATCGTCATGCCCTCGATGAGCAGGAACGGGTCGCCCTCCATGAGCATGCGGTCGGCGAAGGTCCCGCTGTCGCCCTCGTCGGCGTTGCAGCAGATGAACTTCAGCTCGCCCGGGCAGTCGAGAACGGTCTTCCATTTGATGCCTGCGGGGAAGCCCGCCCCGCCGCGCCCACGCAGGCCCGAGTCGGTCACCTCGGCGACCACGTCGGCAGGAGTGAGCTTCAGCGCGGTGCGCAGCCCTGTGAGACCGCCGTGGCGCAGATAGTCGTCGGCGTCGAGCGGATCGATGACGCCGACGCGCGCGAAGGTGACCCGGTTCTGCCGGGCCAGCCACGGCAGTTCGTCCACCGGGCCGAGGCGTAGGGGGTGCTCGTCGCCGTCGACCAGGCCGGCGGCAAGCAATGCGGGAACGTCGTCGGGGGTCACCGGACCGTAGCCGATGCGCCCGTGCTCGGTGGCGACCTCGACAAGCGGTTCGAGCCAGAGCATGCCGCGCGATCCGGTGCGTACGAGATCGATGGCCAAGTCAGCTCTGTCGGCGGCCTGTTGGATTGTGGCGGCCACCTCGTCGGCGCCCACGGACCGGGCGGCCGAGTCGCGGGGGACGTAGATCCGCACATGGGGCTGTGCGGGATGCTGGGTCATGACCGGGATGCCTCATTTCCGTCGGGCGTGGCGCCGACGTCGTCGCGCCGCGTCTGGTCGATTCCGTGGAGCAGCGCGCCGAGCCGCTCCGTGTCCACCCGGCCGTGCAGGCGTCCGTCCACCTCGACGGCGGGGCCGAGGGCGCAGTTGCCGAGGCAGAAGACCTGCTCGACGGTGACCGAACCGTCCTCGGCGGTCTGGCCCAGGGTGAGCCCCATCTGCCGTACGTACTCCACGAGGTACCCCGCGCCCTGGGCCTGGCAGGCCTCGGCGCGACAGACGCGGACGGTACGGTGGCCCGCGGGCTCGGCCCGGAAGTCGTGGTAGAAGCTCACCACTCCGTGCACGTCGGCCCGCGAGAGGTTGAGCTCGTCGGCGAGCACCGGTACGGCCTCCTTGGGCACATGCCCCAGTTCCGCCTGCACGGCGTGGAGGATCGGCAAGAGGGCGCCACGCTGCTCGCGATGGGCGGCGGCGATCTTCCTCACCACCTGCTCCACCGTCGGATCACTGGTCCGGATCTTCATGGTCGTGCGGCCTTTCGTCAGGGCCGTGGAAGGGGTACGGGCACGGGCACCTGGGGGTCCGGTCCGAGCACCACGGTTCGCGTTCACAGGGGCACCTCGACCTCCCCTGGCGCGCACGGCACAAGGGGCGAAACAGTCCTAGCGAAGCATGCAACCCTGATGTATACAAGCGTTTTGCATACAGAATCCCAAAGTCGAATACCGATCTGCCCCTACGGCCGTTCGACTCCGCTGCTGGCGCGCTGCGTTGATCCGATGCGCGACCGCCCTCCACCCCGGTAGGACATCACGCAAGGTCGTCGCGGGACACCTCACTGCATACGAAAACCTGTATCCTGAATCGGCCGCCGCGCGGTCCGCCCGGGGGTAACGGCCGGCACAGCCGCCGACTCGGTGAGCTCGGAGGCGGAACAGGAGAACCATGCGCCAAGGCCTGACGGCTGGCTCCGCCCGACGCGTCGCCCGCCCGACGCCGCTGCGCCAGGCGGTGTCCGATGCCCTGGCAGAGCTGATCATCAGCGGCACCCTGAAATCGGGCCAGCATCTGGTCGAATCAGATCTCGCCGAGCAACTGGGGGTCAGCAGGCAGCCCGTGCGCGAGGCGCTGCAGCGCCTGCACACGGACGGCTGGGTCGACCTCAGGCCCGCCCAGGGCGCGTTCGTGCACACCCCCACGCAGGAGGAGGCGACCCAACTCCTTGACGTCCGTACGGTGTTGGAGACCTACTCCGCACAACTGGCGGCGCATCACGCCAAGCCCGAGCACATCGAGCACCTATGGCAGCTCCAGCAGGAGGGCGTGGACGCACTGGCGGAGAGTACGACCGACCGCCTGGTCGCCGCGAACACGGCCCTGCACACCTACATCACATCCGTGGGCGGTAACGACGTGCTCGCCGAGCTGATCGCACAGGTGGGGCGCAAGGTCCGGTGGTACTACACCCCGATCGCCAACTCCCGCTCCAAGGGCTCCTGGAACGAGCACGCCCGCCTCATCGAGGCCATCGCGAAGGGCGACCCGGAGCGGGCCGGCGAGATCATGCGCAAGCACACCGAGCGCACCCGCACCTACCGCAAAGCCATCGCGGCGGAGTCCGCGAACGCCTGACCGTCGCTGGAGCGCGCGGTCCCGGAAGCGGATCGCGCCAGCGCGCCCAGCGAGGGATGCACCGCGTCGGACCCGACGACGGCACACAGCTCTCGCAGCCACGGCAGCACGGCGCCGAGCAGAATCTTGAAACCCTCGCCGTCCGCCCCCAGCATCGCCTCGGCCGGGACGCGCACCGGGTCGGCGACCACCGTGGACGTGGCGCTGGCAAGCGGCGCCCCGGTGGCGCGCGCCGGAACGAACAGGCCGGGCGCGTGGGCCGGCACGCCCCAGAGCGTCAGGCCACCGTCCGAGTCGACAGGTGGCGACGACCAGACATAACTGTCCGCCTCACCTGCGGCGACCACATCACGCTTGCGTGCCCGCAGCGCCACCACGCCTCCAGTACGCCGCGCGGTCGAGCGAACCGCCCCCCCGGCGCCGTCCTCCACCACCGCGAGGGTGCACAGGTGGCGGCCGGCCGCGACCTCACCCCGCAGCCACCGGCCGCCGTACGCCTCGACCACCGCGGCCGCCGCGTAGTGGGACTGGAGCACCGCGGCCGTGGCCGGGCACACGGGCATGACCCGGCCGACCACCTCGGCGGCTCGTGCCAAGTCGACGCCGCCACCGGCGGGTTCGGCCGAGCAGGTCAGCCCGAGGAGACCGGCCCGGCCGAGGGCCGTGACCGCCGAGCGGGGGAACTTCCCTTCCTGACGCGCCAGCTCGCCGGCCGGAGCGATGACGTGGTCCAGGACGTCATGCAGTGCGCTGGGATACGACACGGGGCGCCCCCTCAGGTGCGATGTCCGATCCGCCCCGGGCGGGCGGTCCCGATGGCCTCGGCCGCGGATCACGGAGCGGCGAGGCACTGACTTGCATTGCATACAGTATGCCATTGTTGCCCGCGGCGCTACGTGTCGGACGGCCACGGCCACCCAACCGTTCCTAACCAGCGTGCATGAGTGAGTCCTGGACCTACTGCTGCGTGCTGGGCGCATCCCGAACGGTGTTGGATGCGCTGGGTTCCCGCTTTCGCTTCCCGCTCGGCGCTGGCCCCCTGGGGGGCCGGCCCGTGGTGGGTGGGCGGGTTCCCTCACGTCCCCGGGTGCCTGGTCCGGCCTGGGCGGTCCGATGCCCCGCACGATCACTCCGGTCGTGCGGGGGCGGTGCCGTCCTTCCCCAAGCTCTCAACTCCGTTCGAGCAGGGGATACCCCATCCCGGACCGGGCACCACGAAGGAGGCCGTCAGCTTCCGCAGACCACCCCCCACATCACCCTCACCCAGGCCGGACACCTGTCACCCAATCCAACGAGCAACAGCCACCAAGGTCACCCATTCGATCCCAGGACTCCCGTTCCCAGCCCGCGAATCCGCCGCCAGGACTCACTCCCGCTCACCACCACTCACTTCGGCTCAGTAAACTGAAAGCAGCTCACAACCCCCTTCGAAAGGCGCAAAGCCGCGAGGATGCAGGGACGCTCAGTCGAGGTCCGAGATCTCCCTCAGCAGCCCCGACGCCACATCGAAGACAAAGCCCCTCACGTCGTCGATATGCGGCAGGAACGGCGACGTATGCACCCGCCGCATCGACTGCCGTACGTCCTGGTCGACGTCCCGGAACGACTCCACCGCCCAGGCCGGCCGCTGCCCGACCTCCCGCTCCAGCTCGTACCGGAACTCCTCGGTCAGCGTCTGCAGGCCGCACCCCGTGTGGTGGATGAGGACGACACTTCGGGTGTTCAGGGCGCGCTGGCTGATGGTGAGGGAGCGGATGGTGTCGTCGGTGACCACTCCACCGGCATTGCGGATGGTGTGGCAGTCCCCCAGCTGGAGGCCGAGCGCGGCGTGCAGGTCGATTCGGGCGTCCATGCAGGCCACGACCGCCACTCCGAGGACGGGACGGGCATCCATTCCGGGGTCGTGAAACGTGTCGGCGTAGGCGCGGTTGGCCCGCACCAGGGAGTCGATGACCGATTCCTGGCCAGGGGATCCGGTGGACGGGCGTGCACCGGAAGGTGTCGATGTCAACATGCTCGGTCGCCTCTCAGGGTCGATGCTCGGGCAGAACGGAGCCGGGCAGAACGCTGTCGCCCCGGCGAACCGGGGCGACAGAAGGGAGACCAGAAGTGGTCGTCAGGAGCGTGGGCGGCCCCGTGCGGGGGGCGCCGCGCGGGGACACCCCGGCGCCGCCCCGCGCGCGGCGGGGCCGAACCCTCACCTCCTGCTCACAGCACCTCCCCCGCGACCGCGCCTGTGGCCGTGCGGACGCCCCCCAACTTCGGCCGGCCCGGCGCCCGCAGGAACACCGCCAGGACCGCGGAGGCGAGCCCGATGCTGCCCGCGAGGGCGAAGGCACCGCCGTAGCCCCAGGCA
>NZ_JBSFCW010000057.1:0-25250 GCF_053593595.1 Streptomyces sp. NPDC002206 | reverse complement strand
ACCACCGGGAGCAGCGGCTCCATCCGCTCCCACAGACCGTCCTCGATCTCCCACGGCTTGCGCTTGCCCACACCAGTAGTCGCCGCACACCCCCACATCGACCGTGCCAACGCGAGAAGAACAACTCTTGACGGTCAGTCATTCCGCAAGCTCGTTCTGTTAGGAGTCCTTAGCCGCGATCTGCCCGCCCCTCCGATCCGCCCCACCGGCCAGAACCCCTCAGCGCCGGCACTCCGTTCTCGCCCCTGGGAGGCGTCCGTCGTGAAAATCATGCAGTTCCTGCAGCAACGAGACGCAGGCTTCACCGTGCTCCGCAGGTCCGCCAGAGCTGCCGTCGTCGCGCCGGGGCTTTTCGCGATCACCACAGCGATCACCGACCACGCCACCATGCCTCTCTTCGCAGCCTTCGGCTCGATCGCCATGCTGCTGTTCGTCGAGTTCGGCGGCCCCATGCGGGAGCGGCTCATCGCACAGACCGCTTTGATCGCGGCCGGCGCGGCACTGATCTCCCTCGGTACACTCACATCGCAAGAGACATGGCTCGCCACACTGGCAACAGCCGTCGTCGGCTTCCTCGTGCTGTTCTCCGGCGCGGTCAGCTCCACGCTCGCCACCGCCACCACCACCCTGCTCATCAGCTTCATCCTGGCCGCAACCCTGCCCGGCCCCGTCCAGGCAATACCAGACAGGCTCGCTGGCTGGGCCATGGCCGGCGCCACGTCCCTCGCGGCCATTCGGTTCCTGTGGCCCACACCGACGAGAGAGCCGTTGAGGAACGCCACCGCACAAGCCTGCAACGCCATGGTGGCGCGGCTCAGGATCGAGGCCGACTGCATGCTCGGCGGCTTCGAACCCGCGGACAAGGCGGCACTCGAGACGATCGTCCCCTCGGCCCAGGCAGCGGTCAAAACACTACGGACCTCGTTCTACGCAACGCCCTACCGGCCAACAGGACTGACAACGTCCACCCGCATCCTCATCCGCCTCGTCGACGAAGTCCTCTGGCTGGAGACAATCCTCGACCGAGTACCGCTCACAGAGAAGACAGGAGCCGCCGACGCAGAGGTTTGCGAGCTCAAAGAAGCCGCCGCCGACCTGCTCGAGACCAGTGCCGAACTCCTGGCAGCGACCGACCACCGGGCACTCGACGAGCTGGACGCGGCCGCGAAACGCCTCGCACAGGCGCGCTCCGCGATGGAGTACGCGGCCGTGTCGGCGCGACTGACGGATACCGACAGCACCGCCACAGACCCGGCCCGCAACCACACCGAGCGCGAGACCGCCGCGAGCCAGTTCGTCAGCTCGCTCGAACCAAGCTTCCGCGCCCAGGAGATGAGTTTCGCAGTCTCCGCCATCGCGGCCAACATCGGGCTTGTCGTCCAGGCCCGTCAACGCACCCTGTGGCAGCGGCTCACCGGCCAGCACCCCGAACGTGTGCGCTCCACCCTGGCCTCAGCCCAGGAGCGGGCCAAGTCGCACGCCGAGCGCCACTCCGTGTGGCTCCACAACAGCGTGCGAGGAGCGATCTCCCTCGGGCTGGCGGTGCTCGTAGCCGATCTGGCCGGAGTGCAACACAGCTTCTGGGTCGCCTTCGGCACTATGGCCGTCCTGCGTTCCAGCGTCCTCCTAACAGGGCAGAGTTCCCTGCGCGCGATCGCAGGCACCACCGCCGGCATCGTCATTGGCGGCACGCTGGTCTACCTCGTCGGCACGAACACCGCGCTCCTGTGGGCCCTGCTCCCCGCCGCCGTACTGTTCACAGGCCTGGCACCGGCGACGATCTCGTTCGCCGCCGGGCAAGCAGGCTTCACGATCTCAATCCTCATCCTGTTCAACATCCTTGAGCCCACTGGATGGACGGTCGGCCTGGTGCGCATCGAGGACGTCGCCATCGGCTGCGCAGTGAGCGTGCTGATAGGACTCCTGTTCTGGCCCCGGGGTGCCGGGTCAGCCCTCGGCCTGGCCACAGCGGAGGCCTTCGCCGAAAGCATCCGCTATCTGCGCAGCGCGATCGGATACGGCGTGACACGCTGCGACACGCTCATCCCCACGAGCCCTGTGCCAGAAGACGAGCGCTCCCGTGCGGCCGCGGCTGCTCGCCGACTGGATGACGCCTTTCGCGGATTCCTCGCCGAACGCGGCACGAAACATGTGCCCCTGTCCGATGCCACCGCGCTGATCACAGCCGTCGCCGTGCTGCGCCTGACCGCAGACGCGGTGCTCGACCTGTGGAGTCGTGACCGGGGAACACCCGCCGGCGACAGGACCGCGGCGCGCACAGAGATCGACCGGGCCGGCACCGCACTTGCCACCTGGTACGAGAAGACAGCGAACGCCCTGTCCGGATTTGGGGAAGCGCCCAGCTGTGCCGACCAGGATCCAGCAGCCGGAGCGCGGCTCATCCATGCCGTGGAGCGAGACCTCAACGACGGCGAAGGCCGATGGTCCTCCACCGCCATCCGCGTCGTATGGACCGCCGACCACATCGAAGCCGCCCGCAGGCTCGAGTCGGACGTACTGAAGCCAGCCCAAGCCGTGGCAAGGCTCCAACGCGACCACAATGCGCGTACGAGCCTCTTCCGTCGGACACAACCGCCTCATACTCCCCGACGCTGAGCCACGATCCTCGCGAAGACATCATCCGGTCGACGTCGCCGGATGACTCAGAGCCGCCCACCAAACAAGCGGTCGGGGCAGCACGCCGATGGTGGTGAAGTCGCGGCGCTGGCGGGCGGTTTCGGCGATGACGTCGGCTTCGCGGGCGTCGGTCTTGGCCTCGCCCCGATAGGCCCCGGACATGCGGTTGACGGTGCGGCCGGGCACGTAGACGGCTTGCTGCCCGTGGGCCGCGAGCAGTGCCAGCAGAAGTACCGGGGTAGTGCCGGAGATGTCCACCGCCCAGTGGACCTCGTCCGCGAGGTCGAGGATCTCGCCGATTGCGGTCAGGATCGCCGACTCGTCATTGTCGATCTTCTTGGACCACAGTGTCGCTCCGGTCTCGTCCACCACCGCTCCCCAGTGGTGGCCCTTGCCTGCGTCGATGCCGGCCCATAACCGGCCCTGCCTGCTGATGTCCACGCTTGCTCCTCGTGCCGTGAGGCTCGCTCGTCGGCCCGAGGAACACCCCGCCATCAGCTCCGTAAACAGCGACAAGATCGCAGATCTCAATCAGCAGCCAGGGTGCCGGCTCGACCCACGACCTCACCGCCGCCCGACAGCACGGAATCATCGAAGCCCTCACCGAGTCGGGGCTCAAACGCTGGGCGGACAAGGCGTATCAGGGAGCTGGCGGGCCCGTCCGGGTACCGTTCCGAGGCCGCCGCTTGAAGCGATGGAAGCGCCGCCACAACAGCAGCCACGCCAAGATCCGCTGCCCCGGCGAGCAAGCTATGGCCACCCTCAAGGGCTGGCGCCTCCTGCGAAAGCCCCGCTGCAGCACCAACCGCATCACCGATATCGTCAAGGCCGTCCTCGTCCTTCACCACACCTCAATCTGAGGTTGGAGAAGGCTCAGTTTTGTCTCGTATGACGGCGCCGCCCGGTAGGGCGTGCCCCCTTCGGGAACTGCTCGGTCTCGGCTACTGGCCGTCACATCGTCTCCGCAGGGCGCCTGTGACAACGAAATGGATGCTGGCCCCTGCTCGCCCTACCGACGGGCCAGCTTGCCCTGGTCGAGGAACCCCTGCCCCGCCTGCTCCACTGCGTACGCGGCCACAAGTCGGTTCCAGCTGTACCGACCCGGGCCGATCTCCGAGACGAGGTGCGCTCGGGTGAGGCGCGACAAGACCTTGCGGACCCGGCACTCGGGCCGTCCGGCCAGCTCCGCAACCTGCGATGCCGCGAACATGGGGTCTGGGCAGGCGCTCAGGTCGCGAAAGAGCGCGGCTGTTTCCATGTCGAGCAGGCGGTACGAGCGGGTGATGGACTCGCGGACGTCGAGCGTCTGGTCCTCGTCGCTCGCGAAGGCGTCCAGAGTGCTGTGCTCCGGCGCCTCGTACTCGTCGGCCAGGCTCGCCAGGCGCAGCTGCGGTCGATAGGCCGCGCGGGCGGCGACGTTGGCCAGGGCCAAGGGGAGCTGCCCGGCCAGCCGGATGATGCGGTCGACAGCCTCTGGTTCAGCTGCTGTCCTCGCTGCGCCGAGTCGGCGCGCGAGGAGGCTGCGTGCGTCCGTCTGGCTCAGGGGCAGGAGTGTCAGGGGAAGTGCCTGGTAGGCAGCGACGAGCGCGTGCAGTTGCATGCGGCTGGTGACAAGGGCCATGGAGCCGGGGCCTCCAGGGAGGAGATGCTTTAGCTGGTCCGTGTTCCATGCGTTGTCGAGCACGACGAGCACTCGGCGGTTGGCCAGCAAGCCGCGGAAAATGAGCCCCCGTGCCTGCGCGGTCTCGGGCATGTCCTCGAGGCGGACCCCCATGGACTGCAGGAAGTCCTCGAGCACGTGCGCGGGGTCCCGCGGCTCGGCCTCCGGTCCGGCTCCCTGCAGGTCTGCAAAGAGCTGGCCGTCCGGGAAGCGGTCAGCCAGACGGTGGGCGACGGTGGTGGCGAAAGCTGTCTTGCCGACGCCGGCCAGTCCGCCGACCGTGCAGATGGCCACGGAGGACGACGCCTCTGCATCGGCGACCAAGCGCTCGACCTGCTCCTGCTCTCTCTCGCGGCCGACGAGGCTCGGCAGGGCGGCTGGGAGCTGAGCCGGGGCGTGAGGCGGGAGCATCTGTAGCGCGCCCTTCGGGCGGTCGGCGCTTTGCGGGAGCTGGAATCGTCCGGAGAGGATGCGCTCGTGGACTTGCTGCAGTTCCGGCGACGGGCTGACGCCAAGGCGTTGACGCAGCAGGTGACTGGTCGTGTGGTAGATCGTCAGGGCCTCGGACTGCCGCCCAGCACCGTAGAGCGCAGTCATGAGGAGGCTGCATATGCGCTCTCGAAGCGGGTGCTCGACAAGCAGGGCAGACAGTTCTGCGGCGGCTTCGGTGTAGCGCCCTCTTTCCACTTCGCAGGCGAGCTGCTCCTCCGCACAGGCGAGGCGCAGCTCGCCGAGGACGCTGCGCTGCTGGCCCGCGAACGGCCCTGGGACCCCGGCGAGGGCCACTCCTTTCCACATCTCGAGGCCCTCGGTCAGCAGGCTCGCCGCGGACGCCAGGTCGCCGGTGCCGCGGGCCTCCCTCGCCCTTGCCGTCGTCTCCTTGAACCTGTTCAGGTCCAGAGCGTCCAGTTGGATGCGCAGCAGGTAGCCCCCGTCGACCAGGCTCACGGAGCTGTCACTCTGCTCCCCCAGTGCCTGCCTGAGCCTGTAGACGTACGTGCGCACGGAGCCTACGGCCGACGGTGGGGCGTCGTCGCCCCACACGTCCTCCACCAGTTTCGAGAGGCTTACAGGCTTGCCTGCCCTGAGCAACAGCGAAGCGAGCACGGCACACTGCCTCGGCTGACCGGCTCCGGCCTCGACCCCCTGTCTGTGTAGCCGGACTGGGCCGAGCACTGAGAACCGGACGCCCGCATACATGGTGTCTACCGCCTTGGGGATCCTTGTGAGGCTTGACTGCTTGGCCGTCCGCAACGGACCGCTTTCCCCAAACGTACCGCAGATCGGCCCAATTTTCTGGTCTAAATGGTCCCCTCTTTGTTGGTCAGCCCACTGGCACCTCGCGCTACACGGCTGCCATGGCGCTGCGCTGGTGTGCCAGGACGGCGGCGTCCTGGCCGCGGTCGAGCAACTCTTCATGACACAGCGGGCAGGCTCGCACACCGTCAAGGTCCTCGCGGGCGGCGGTGTGTGCTCGCGCAGCCGCGACTGGTGGCGGTTGGCGAACCACTCGGTGACCTCCGGTGTGGAGGAAGGCATGCAGCGGCGAGCGGGCGCCCTGTCCGCGTTCCGTCCGGCCAGAGAGCTCGACGGAAAGCGACCTGCCTTTTACGCAGGTGGCCGCCGCTTTTCGTTGGCGGCTGGGGCCGCATGCGGGCAGTGGGGCGCGCGAACGAACACGTCCACCCGGTAGGCGACCGCGACGCAACCGCCTGTGGGGCCGCACCGGGACTTCTCGGCGCGCCTCGTCCCGGACGGTTTTAGCGCCCTCTCGTGCCCCCTTCAGGCGGATTGCCGTCCTCGGCGGGCACGGCATATGCCTTGATGTGGCCGATCGCCATGTCGAGGGCGATCTTCATGGGTTTGACGTCCCGGGCCGTCTGGGCAAGGAGGTAGCCGCCTTGAAGGGCGGCCATGAGGCCGGTGGCGAGCTCTCCAGCGTCCACGTCGGCACGGAGGACTCCCGAGTCCTTCATCCGCACGAGCCCGGCCTCGAGCAGCCCCTCCCAGGTGTCGAAGTACCGCGCGATCGCCTTGCGCGCCTCTTCGTCCTGATCGGCCAGCTCGCTTGCAAGGGAGCCGAGCGGGCAGCCGTACGCTCCGTTTCGGAGCGCGTTGTGTTCAGTCACTGCGTCCCGCCAGCGCTCCAGCCCGCGGAGGGAGTTGAGCCGCCGCAGTAGCTGGTGCTGGCGTTCGAGCAGTTCTACAGCCTGCAACGCGACAACGTCCCGCACCAACGCATCCTTGTCGGGGTAGTGGCGGTAGAGCTGGGATTTACTCGTTCCGCTGGCCGCCCTGACATCGTCGAGGGTCGTGGGACACACGCCCTTGACGTACATCATGTCGGCGGCGGCCCTCAAAATGCGCTCTTGAGTCGCCCGCCCGCGCTCAGTCAACCGGGAGCCGTTTTTGCCGCTCGCCTGTTCCGCCACACTGACCAGATTACCGGTGCGGTCGCTAGCAGGGATTCAGAGTGGACCTCAAGGTCCATTTCTATCCTCCGACTCTCGGCCCATCCGACCTGCTAGCCATCGCCCCGGGCCTCACCGTCCCGACGAGCCCACGACCGGAGAGCTGGAACCCGGCGCCCAGTCGACGCGACAGCCGAACCGCGACCATGCCGGCCACCCGACCGAGCAGCCGAAACGGCCCGCTGGATGAACCGACGGACCACCACGCACCCCGGTGAACAAGGGGAAGCCACGGGGAATCCCGCACGACATCGCAGGTCAGCGACTCTGCAGGCCAGACGCCATCCACGTACGCGATCCTCCAAACTAGGGCTCCGGGTGACTGGGGCCGGAGGGCACTTTCCGCGGCCGGCTTGGCCGAGTCATCGAGAACACACCGCTCAGCGAATGAGCGAGGGGGGCTTGCAGTGGGGTCCGTACGCGGGCGCCGTCATGTGCGTCGGATGACCAGCACGGCCACGTCGTCGAGGTGGTCTACCGCGACTGCGGAGTCGAGGATGCGGTCGGCGGTCTCCTCGGCGTTCAGTCCGTCGTGGACGGCTTGGGCGGCCAGGGTTCCGGTTCGCTCCAGTCCGGCGTCCAGTGTCAGGGCCGGTCCTTCGACCACGCCGTCGGTGACCATGACCAGCGCGGCGTCCTTGTCCAGTGTGAAGGTTTCTTCGGAGTAGTCGGCGTCGGGCAGGACCCCCAGCACCGGGCCGCCCGGCAGCTCACGGATGCTGTGGCTGCCGTCGTCGCGTGCGTACAGCAACGGCACATGGCCGGCGCTGGCGCCGGTGACCTGTCCGTCGTCCGGGTCGATATGCAGCATGGTGCAGCTGGAGAACCGTGCTGCGTCCATGGTGACGAGCAGCTCGTTGGTGCGTGTCAGCACGGTTGCGGGATCCGGTTCGTGGGCGGCGATCGCGCGCATGGAGGCGCGCACCTGTCCCATGGCTGCGGCGGCGTCCACGTCGTGCCCTTGGGTGTCGCCGATCTCCAGGGCGATGGCACCGTCGGGCATGACGAAGGCGTCGTACCAGTCTCCGCCGATGTCGAGCCCGTCGCGGCTTGGTCGGTAGCGGGCGGCGACCTCCAGGCCTGGGAGATGCTCGGGCAGCGTGGGGAGCATGGTCTGCTGGAGCGCCGTGGCCAGCTCGACTCGTGCCTCTTGCAACCTGACGCGTTTCAGTGCCTGGCCTGCAAGGTCGGCAAGAGTCCCCATGAGGGCCCGCTCATCCGGGGACGCGTGGTGTTCGCTGTCGTAGGTCACCAACCAGGCCCCGAGCGGCTGATCGCAGATCGGGCTGAGGGAGGTGATCGAGATGGCATAGCCGGAGTCGAGCTGGTCGAAGTACGGCAGCATGACCCCGTGCGGCCAGCGGCGGATGTACTCCTCCTGGCTGGGAATGAACTGCGGCTCGCCAGTGCGGATCACATAGGGCAGCGCGCTGGGGGCATCCAGCGGCAGGCCGTGCAGGGCCGCCACCGGCATCGGGATCCCGGCATCGGAGGACACGCGCAGGCGGCCATGCGTGATGAACGCCAGCGCGGCGCCGGTACCACCGAAGGTCGCGGCGAGCCGGGTCAGGACGACCTGCCGTACTTCTTGCTCCGTGACTGCGGCCATCACGGCGGAGGAGAAGGCCGCGATCTCGTCGGCGCGCTGACGCTCAGCACTCAGCGCGACCAACGCTCCGCGTCGGCGCGCTTCCCCCTTGGTGTCGTCGCGGATCACTCCGAGGACCCGCTCAGGGCCGCCGGACCCCAGAATGATCCGACGGGCCTGGCAGACCAGATGGTGGCAGCCATCGCGCTCGGTGAGGAACCGCAACCTGATCCAGGGGGACCGGGCGGCCGTCGAAGTCACGAGCTGCCGCAGGGCCCCGCGGTCATCGGGGTGGACTCGCCGAACCACCTCGGACAACGATATGGAGGCCTCCTGGAACAGCGCCGCCAAGGCGGGTGCGCCACCGAGCCACTCCAGCTCGTGCTCCTGGGGTGAATACATGCACAGACCGAGGTTGGCGGCCTCGGCCGCCAGACGGAACGGGATCAACAGGCCGCCCCGGTCATTTCCCGCGTCCAACGAGTGCACCCACACCAGCGGCTCGCCACCTACGGGATCGTTCACTGGTCGCGCCTCGACAAGGCAGACGACAGATGCCGCACCTGGCCCGGGGAACTCCAGCACCCGCATCACGATCGTCCTCGTCGTGGCGGCGTGGGCCACGAGACTCTCGACCGCAGTCCGCTGACTTATGGGCATCAGATCAACCAAGCCACGACCCACGCACTGCTCCACTGACCTGCCCAGTGTCCTGGCCATCGCCGCGTTCAGGCTGCGGATAGCTCCGTCCAGGGTCAAAAGAGCCGACGGTGTAGCCCTTCGAAGAAGTTCGCCCGAGGCGTCCATTCGCCGCTCACTACCCATCGTCGAGCGATATGACCTCGTCGTCCTTCAACAACAGTATCTGCCGCAGCGTCCACCAGCAGTGGAATGCGACAGGGCGCAAAGCGGGACACCAGCCGGCAGCAGGCTAGCCGTAGGGAGATTGCCGCTGTGGCGGATCGCTGGGAGGCGGACCGCGCGGCGATGCTCATCATCCCACCGGTCGGTCCGCCCGACTGGTGGCCGCTTCGCACCCGCCTGGGCCGCGACTACTACATCCGCCTCGACACCAACGGCTGCTCCGTCCGCCCCCGCGCGATCGGTCACATCGTCACGGTCCGCAGCGACACCGAGGAGATCACCGTGACCTGCGGCGACGACCCGGTGGCTCGCCATGCGCGCTGCTGGGCCAGACACCAGTCGATCGCCGACCCGGAGCACACAGCCGCGGCCCGTCAGCTGCGCGAGGAGGTCTGGCAGCAGCAGGCCGCCCGCACGCCGCCCAAACCGCACTCCTCGCCGCGGACAGCCTCGGTATCAAGGTCGAACAGCGCGAGCTGGGCACCTACGACCGCATGTTCACGCTCATCGAGGGCGGAGGCGGAAGGGAGGAGACCTGATGGCCCGCACCACCGTCCAGACCGGCCAGAAGACCACCATGGCCGCCCGCTCGGCGGCTGGCCAGGCAGCCCGCACCGGCCGGCAGACCGCCGCCGACCTGGCCTTCCTCGCTCGCGCCTTGAAGGCCCCGGCCCTGCTTGACGCCGCCGAGCGGCTGTCCGAACGCGCCCGGGCCGAGTCCTGGACCCGCCTCGAATACCTCGTCGCCTGCCTGCAGCGTGAGGTCGCCGCCCGCGAAGCCCACGGCGGTGAAGGACGCATCCGCGCCGCCCGCTTCCCCGCCATCAAGACCATCGAGGAACTCGATCTCACCCACCTGCGCGATCTGACACGCCAACAACTCGCGCACCTGGGAACCCTGGACTTCATAGCGGCCAAGGAGAACGCCGTTTTCCTCGGTCCGCCGGGCACCGGCAAGACACACGTCGCGACGAACTCGCCGTCCGAGCCTGCCAGGAAGGCCACCGGGTCGCGTTCGCCACCGCCGCCCAGTGGGTCGACCGCCTGGCCGCCGCCCATCGGACCGACCGACTCCAGGACGAGCTGGTCAAGCTGGGCCGTTACCCACTGATCGTGATCGACGAAGTGGGGCATATCCCCTTCGGTGATCCGGTTCTGGCTTATTTCTCCGATCCGCTAGGCGATCGACGTGCGTCGACGAGCTCGGGTGGCGACCCGCTCAGGGTCGGGTCAGGTCTGGATGACGATGAGGATCATCATGATTACTCACCGTGTTGACCGTTCCCGGTCGTGTCGGTGTGCGGGTTGCGTGCAGCGAGGACAGTGAACAGGGTGGCGACGACGGCAAGTCCGCCGTATCCGAGGGCGATCTGCGGTAGCGAGAAGGCGCTCGAGAGTTGGCCGGAGGGCAGGACCGGCCGCTGTCCCGAGTTCTCACGGACGAACACTGATGATCGTCTTCCCGGTGATCCGCTCGGTCGGATTGAAGGCCGCGACGGCGTCATCGAGGGTCGAGACCTTGCCGATGACTGTCCGCAGCCGTCCGTCCCGCACCCGCCGGACGACCTCACCCAGTTGGGCACGATCGGGTACGACAACGAAATCGATCGCCAGGCCGTCCGCGGGACGCACCTCAGGCGGCCCGGCGATGGTCACCAGCGTTCCTCCGGTTCGAATCAGGCCCGTGGACCGCTTCCCGATGTCTCCGCCGATGACATCGAACACCAGATCGACACCGCCGACCTCTTCCAGGCCGTCGTTCTCCAGGTCGACGAACTCCCTCGCGCCGAAGCCAAGCGCCGTCTGTCGATCGGCGGTACGTCCGGTGCCGATGACGTAGGCGCCGGCCTCTCGTGCGAGCTGCGTCACCATCGACCCAACGCCGCCGGCCGCGCCGTGCACGAGGACGCTCTGCCCCGCCTGAAGGCGGCCGTGCTCGAACAGCCCCTGCCACGCGGTCAGGCCTGAAATCGGCAGGGCCGCGCCCACCGTGAAGTCAACGTCGCCCGGCAGCGGCGCGAGGTTACGCGCCTCGACAGCCGCGTACTCCGTCAGGGTGCCGTCGCGAGTCCAGTCCGTGAGCCCGAACACCCGCTGTCCCACCGACAGCCCCGTCGTGCCATAGCCGAGAGCGGTGACCACTCCGGCCAGCTCGTGCCCGGGAATCGACGGCGTCCGGTCGCGGCCGAGGCGATCGGTCCAGGTCGAGGGCCACGTCAGCTCACCCGGAGTGAATCCCGACGCATGAACCTGAACGACGACATCGTTCAGCGCTGCCTGCGGCTCGGGCCGCTCCACCAGCGTCATCCCGGCCGTTCCCGCAGCCTGATCCGTCACCACAATCGCCTTCATCCGGTGCCTCTCTGTATCTAGTCCACGCCTACACGGCCTTCTCGGTTCGACAGTAATAAGCGGCGCCAGACACCGGCGTCTTACCACGCTGATCGATAGGGGTGGGGCGCGAGGGCGTCGAGAAACAAGCGCAACAGCGAAATTTCGGTAAGACGGCGCGAAGGACCGACGCTCATCAGATAGGTGCAGAGGCAATCCGGTAGGCCTTCTCGCTCATCGGAATCGCGTGGTGCGCCACGGGGCGTGGGAGAGCCCATCCCACACACCGCGTTGAAAGGAACCCTCATGCATGACAGCTCGGCTTGTTGGCAAGACCGCACTGGTCACCGGCTCTGGCCACGGCATTGGCGCAGCGATCGCGACCGGACTTGCCCAGGCCGGAGTCGATGTCATCCTTCTCGCCCGCACCGCCGACCAACTCGACGAAACCGCCAACGCCATCAAAGCAAGTGCGTCGAGTGTTGAGGTTCGCATCGTGACTACCGATCTGACCAACGACAACCAGCGCACCACGGCCATCGACGACCTGCTGTCCGGCAGCCCAGTCGATGTTCCGATCAACAACGCGGCCACTGCCGAGCCCCTCGGCGCCCGCACCAGGATCAGTCCAGCGCAGCTACGGCAGGCCTTTGAGAATGATTTGATTCGAGCTGGACGAGGTGTGCGCCGTGCGCTGGCCAAAGCCGTGCGCGAAGCTGTCCGCACCGGCCATCTGGCCCCGGGCACACGGCTGCCCTCCTCCCGCCAGCTCGCCGCCGACCTCGGCCTTGCCCGCAACACCGTGGCTGACGCCTATGCCGACCTCGTCGCCGAGGGATGGCTTACCGCCCGCAGAGGCTCGGGCACACTCGTGGCAGACAGGATGACCACTCGGCCGATCTTGGCACGCTCGGCCGCCGAGCCGTCCGGCGACCCTTGCCACGACCTGATCCCAGGTAACCCCGACCTCACCGCTTTCCCTCGTGCAGCCTGGCTGAAGGCCACACGCCGCGCCCTGGCCGCGGCCCCCGACGACGCGCTCGGCTACGGCGACCCCCGCGGTCGGCCGGAACTACGGGCGGCACTCGCAGACCATCTCGCTCGAGCCCGGAGCGTGTACGTGAGTCCGGAGCACATACTGATCTGCGCCGGCGTCTCCCACGGCCTGCAGATCCTGAGCGGAGTCCTGGCCGGGCGGGGGGCGAGAAACGTCGCCGTCGAGTCCTACGGCCTAGACAGGTACTGGGGCCTGCTGGCGGCTGCTGGGCTGAAGACCCTCCCGCTTGCCTTGGATACCCACGGGACCGACCCGGTGCCGCCCGTCGGCACCGATGCGGTCCTACTCACACCGGCTCACCAGTTCCCTGTGGGCACGGCGCTGCAGCGCGATCGCCGGACGGCCGTCGTGGACTGGGCCAGACGGACCGGCGGCTTGGTCCTGGAGGATGACTACGACGGTGAGTTCCGGTTCGACCGCCAGTCTGTCGGGGCGCTCCAAGGACTCGACCCCGACTGCGTGGTCTACCTGGGTACCGCCAGCCAGACCCTTGCTCCTGGCCTGCGGCTGGCCTGGATGGCGCTGCCTCCCACGCTCGCTGAGGAAGCCGTGGCGGTCAAGGGGCAGATCGACTCGTGCGAGGTATTCAGCCAGCTGACGATGGCGGAATTCATCACCTCCGGCGCCTACGACCGTCACGTACGTGCTGCCCGTCGGCGCTACCGCGATCGACGAGACGCTCTCGTCACAGCCCTGGCCCAGCACGCCCCAAAGGTGCGCGTCATCGGGACGCCGGCTGGCCTGCACACCGTGCTCGGTTTGCCGCCCGGGACCGAGCAGCGGGTCCTTCAGTCGGCAACCCGGCAGGGCCTCAAAGTGGCTGGCCTGTCTCGATACCGCCATGAACGGTCCCTGAATGCCATGGCCGATGCCCTCGTCGTTGGATACGGGGTGCCCTCCGACGCTGCGTGGCCTCAGGCGCTCTCCGCACTCGTGCGGATCCTTTCCTGACGCGCCCCCGAATAGCCGGGCACCCGGACTGATCTCTTTGTGGGTACGGCGTCACCTCACGCCTGCCTGGGCTGCACCGTTTGGGCGGAAGAAAGCGATCCCCCACCGAGTCGGCCCCACCCGCGACGGCCAGTACGGTCCCGCGGACGTGGTTGAGCGGAATGGGAACAAGGTTCAGGCTCTTGCCGCCCTTGGTCCAGGCGGCCTGTGTCCCACAGCAGTTGGCGGGATAGGCGCCGTTGGTATTGCGCGCATCAGGGGGCTCACGTCCGGTGAAGAGGTAACTGTCACCAACCGTGCCACCGACACGCGCGGCATGGCCTGGTCGGGGCGGGCCGCGCGAACACCAGGTCACCGTCAGCGGGCCGCTGCCGGGCAACCCCACCCGCCAGCACCGCAGGAACGAAGGCTTCGACCGGGACGACTTCCAAATCGACTTCGCCCGCCGACAGCACCTGCCCTCGCGGCCAGGTCAGCCAGGGCTGGCACGGCCCCTACCCGACCTCCTCGCCCACTGCCGCACCCCTGATCGTGGCGCGGTTCACTCAAGACCGTGTCCTACGTGGTGAGGCGGACGAGTCGTTTGTAGCAGCACAGGGCGGCGGCGAGACCAAGAAAGGCCAGGTAGTTGCGGGGGTTGCGTTCGTAGCGGGGGCTGAGTCTGCGGTAGCCGGACAGCCAGGACATCGTGCGCTCGATGACCCAGCGGCGTCGCCCTAATCGCTCGCTGGACTCGATGCCTTTGCGGGCGATGCGTACTCCGATTCGCTTCCAGCGTAGCCATCTGCGCAGGTCGGCGCGGTCATAGTCTGTCCTGGGGCTTCTCGCCTCTGATGGGCATGACGAAGGTCAGGCGCGGCGGCCGTAGGTGCGTGGATCCACGGGCTGCTCGGACTTGGGAAGCCCGCCGACCACGAGACGGTAGGAGTCGATCACGAGCTCCTTCACTAGCTTCTCGTCGATGGTGCCCCCGCCTTCCACCGTGATCCAGTGCCTCTTGTTCATGTGATAGCCGGGGGTAATGTCTGCGTACTGCTCACGCAGGGCTGCGGCGTCGTCCGGATCAGCTTTCAGGATCACGACGGGGCGCCCCGGCATGTCGGTCATGAGCATGAAGACCTTGCCGCGCACCTTGCAGACCTCCCAGTCGGGGCCGAAACGATGCTCCAGGTCGGCGCCGGGCAGTTCCACAGTGCAGTCGCCCGCGATCTTCTGCAGCTCCTGTCCGTCCAAGGTGATCAACTCCTCTATCGATCCGAGTGCCCTGACCGCCCGGCCAAGGCCCAAGGTGGCGTCTCCCGCATGGCCGCCACGAACGACGGCGCCCGCACGCCGGCAACAGTGACGGAAGCCGACGGGGGTACAGAGACAGTTACGCGGGCGGCGCAACGTGGCGAGCTGCTTTCGAACTTCAGGCACCTGGGCGCGGTCCGTCAGCTCCGCCGCGATACCCCATGCCCTACCGTGCTGCGACAGCGTTTCCACTGCGTCTTCAGCTTCTGTCCGGATTTCGGCCGGTAATCACGGCACTGCCACCCCCAACAAGCACCTGCTGCGCCGTAGCCAGACCAATACCGCTACCACCGACAACGACGATCTTACGGCCCTCGAAGTCTTCACTCATGAAATTCTTCCTTCCCCACTCAACGACGGATTTGTTCTGCTGGCAGTGATCGGTGTGCCTTGTCAGTTCTCGATCCTGACCTGGCGTACATCGAAGGCGACGAAGCCGCTGAAGTCGCGACCGACACGAGTCGCCGCCGACTCCTTGATGTTCGGGTAAGACCAAGCCCCGTCCCTGAGCGCCAGCTCGCCGACCACAACGTCGTGATACTGCGCTCTCCCCTTCCAGGGGCAGGTGTAGGGGGTTGGGCTGTCGCGGAGCGCGCCGGCCGCAACCGAGTTCGGCGGGAAGTAGATATTTCCCTCGATACTGACTACCGCTTCGCTCGCGGCCTCGGCCACGACGGTCTCCCCAACCACTGCCTTCATCAGTCTTTCCTCTCATCGATCCCTTTGCTTGGGCCACATCTGCCCTCGTGTCCGCCCGCGTTAGCCCAGAGGCACCAATCCCTCGCGCCATGGCTCTCCAAGTCGCGATCACCGATTGAGACGCCAGGCTTCAGTCGGGCGTCCAGTTGGTGCAGTCACAGCCAGCTCGCGCATTCGGCCGGAGGTTAGCGTCGGGTGGACTCCGCTTCTTACCCGTGTCTTGACGCTACGGGCGATCGGGGAGACGTGAGCTCATCGGCGTTCGCCAGCCATGCCAAATCACCCTGGCCTGCGGCTGGGTCGCTGTACTCCACCCAGGAGCTCGAGGCAGCACGTCGTGAGGCCGCAATGGGGCTCCTCCGAGGGGACTCCTGATTGCGGCCCGGTAGTCTCAGCCACGAGCCGCCACCCGCGCCGACTCGGCAGCAGCACGATCGGAGTAGCCCGGGTGTCGGGCGTCGACCAGATCGGCATAGGCGGTCGTTCGCGAGAGGTAGTCGACCACAAAGGGGCAGATTACGGTGATCGTGCCCCCGCGGGCACGGATCTCGTCGAACACCCGCCGCACCAGCGCGCCCGCCACACCCTGGTGCTGATGACTCGTCTCGACCTCAGTGTGCCGAAGAGCGTACCGGTTGGGCTTCAGGTGGGTGTAGTAGAGCCAGCCGACCAGGTCGTCGTCACGGCAGAGCTCAAAGCGGCCTTGATCGATGCTGTCGATCAGCTGCTCGGTTACCGGCACCTGCTCTTCGCCGCTCATCGCCTTACCTCTCCAACGTGTCGTCACGCCGACCATTCAAACAGCCCCGCTTCGGACCTTCTAGTCCAGTATGGCGCTTCGCCACTCGCAAAAGCATGTATAAATTGGACTCGGTGGTCCGTTCGCGACTGGTGAGGACTGCTCGGGACCACCGACCGAAGACGAACGAGGCGAGAAGAGAACATGGAGCCATCACCGGCCGCCGTTGAGGTGCGCAAGGACGAAACTACCCGCCTCTATGAGGCACTGATCGATGATCAGGTCGTCGGTACCCTGGCCTACGAGACTACCGGCGGACGTGCCACGCTCACCCACTCTTATGTGGACCCAGAGCAACGGCATCGGGGCATCGCGTCTGCCCTAGCGCGCTACGCCCTGGAAGACCTGACTCAAAGTCCGGCCAAGGTTGGCATCTACTGCGGTTTTGTCGCCGACTACGTCCAAGACCACCCTGAGTGGAACGATGCCGTCGACATCAGCCGCTCGGCCTTCATCGCCACGCGCACCGCGCGAGACACGACCAGCGAGCGCTGACGCTACGGAGTACCTGCACGTTGCCATCGAGCCTGAGCTCATCGTCACTTCGACGCGTCGACCGACCGCAAGGCCCGCCCACCCCTGCCTTCCTGAGGACGGACGCGTCTCCGGTGAAAGTGGGTGGGGGCAGGCCTCCCGGGCTCCGGAGGCCTGCCCCCACCGCGTGGCTATGCGGCTAGTACTGCAACGGTGTTGGGTGTAGCTCCCCCTGAGGGAAGACTGCCGACGCCAGTAAACCCGGAGGACAGGAGCGCCCAGGGATGATCGGCAGGCGGTCCGACTGGTACGTCGCCGGTGCCTGCACATAGGGTTCCGCTCCCATGCACGTCGATGTGTCTGGGGGCCGTGACCGAGCGGTGCCAGCGCCAGACATTCTGGCGTCGCAACTGACGGGACAAAAGCCCTGAGGTCACTTTTGAGTGCCTTCAGGGAGGTCTGTGATGACGTCAGTTGGTGCCGCATGATGGCCATGACTTGGGCCCTGGCTCCTATGTTGGTGCGGCACAGGACCGCGTCGGGGCAGGCCACGGGGCCGAGTTCGGTGGGTATGGCCGGTGTGCCGGTGAGGCGGATGGGTACGCCTGCAATGTGCAGCCGGCGGTTGGCTTCGCGGGCGAGGTGGGGGCCGAAGCGGAGGGTCAGGCGGAGGAAGTCAGCCGGTCCCGTTCGTGCAGCACGTACAGGGCGGCCAGAGAGGGAGCGATCAGCACGGCCGCGGTGCAGGCCACAGCGACCAGCACCCACAAGGTCGGCTCGGGAGCTGCGGCCTGGGTCAAGGACAGGTGGGTGCCCAGGAGGTACGGATACTGGGCGACGCCCCATCCGGCGATCACCGTGGCCACGGCCAGCGACGCAATCGACCGAGGCAGGCGCGGCCGACGGGCTCTGAGTGTTGCCAGGGCTGCGAGTCCGGCCGCGGCGGACACGATCAGTAGAGCAAGTCCGCGGGTACTGAGTTGGTGGAACAGGCGCGGTGCGTCCGCATGCAGAACGAAGACGCCGACCAGGCAGACGATGCCTGCCGCGATGCCTGCTGCCAGTGCCCTCCGCCGGAAGTATCGGTGCAGAGCCTCGTCCGGATACGGGTGCGTGGCAGCCGAGGAGAGGAAGACGGCAGCAAGGTAGGCGCATACGACGACCGCCAGGACACCTCCCAGCACACCCGTGGGGTTGAGCCAGCTGGACAGCGGGGCGCCGCCGCCGGCGCTGGGGACGCGGCCTGAGGCGACGGCCCCTGCGATGCCGCCGAAGCAGAACGGGGTCAGCACCGAGGAGACCGCGAAGAGGACCCCAGTGAGACGTTGCTGCGCGGTGCGCAGTGTCACCTTGCGGAAGGCGAAGCCGGACCCGCGCAGGACGATGCCGAATGCCGCGAGGCCGAGCGGGATGTACAACGTCGTGGTAATTGCGGCGAAGGCGGGCGGAAAACCCGTCCACAGCACCACCAGGCAGTAGATGAGCCAGGTGTGGTTCGCTTCCCAGACCGGGCCGATGGACCGGTCAATGAGCGAGCGGGGGGCGCTGCCCCGTACGGCTCCGCCCGCGGTCAGATCCCAGAACCCGGCGCCGAAGTCGGCACCACCGAAGACGGCGTAGGCGATGACGCCGGTGAACAGGATGACGCCGATCACATCGGTCATGGCGTTCGGCCTTCTGGGCTCGCGGCGGAGACAGCAGGGGCTTCGGGGCCGTAGGGGACCTGGACGTCTTCGTCGCCCTGTGCCGCCCATCGCCGGCGCAGGACGCGCAGAACCAGCAGGGCACCGGTGCCGACGCTGACGTAGATGATCGCGGTCGCGCCGAAGAAGGGCCACAGGTTGCCGTGAGTGGTGACGGCGTCCCGTGTCAGCAGCAGTCCGACCACGGTCCACGGCTGCCGTCCGACTTCGGTGACCACCCAGCCACTTTCCAGGGAGACCAAGGCCACCACGCCCGACAGCGCGGCGCACCGCAGGAACCAGACGTTGGTGGGGACGCGGCGATGACGCCACCACAGCCAGGCGAACCACACGGACAGGGCCAGCAGAGCCATGGAGGCGCCCACCATGACGTCGAACGCCAAGTGCACAATGCTCACACCCGCGTCGCTTGGGCGCACCGGTGCGGGGATTGCGTCCAGCCCGTCGATATGAGTGCTGGGGCGGAACCCGGCCAGAAGCGATGCCATATCCGGGATCGGCAGCCCGTAACGGACCTTCCCGTCGATCAGGACACCGCCGAGTGTCTCGGGGACGTGGTCACCGGAGTCGGGAAGCAGTTCGATGGCGGCGAACTTCGCCGGTTCGGAGTCGAACACCTGACGGGCGACCAGGTCCCCGACGAAGATCTGCACGGGCACGGTGACGGCGGCCACGACGAAGCCGATGAGGAAGCCGGTGCGGTGGTAGGCGTCCTGTCTTCCTTTGAGCATCCCCGCCGCGTACACCCCGGCTACGACGAAGCCGGCGACGATGTACGCCGCCAGCAGCATGTGGATCGTCTCGAACCAGAACGCGCCGTTGAAGAACACCTTGGCCGGACTGACGTCGATGATGCGGCCCGCATGCATGGTGATGCCGCCGGGCTGGTTCATCCAGGCGTTGGCAGCCACCACGGCGGCGGCACCACCGAGGCTGGAGATCACCACCGGGACACCGCTCCAGAAGTGGGCCCAGGGCGACAGCCGGTCCCATCCGTAGATGTAGAACGACATGAAGATCGCTTCGAGGAAGAAGAAGATTCCCTCGATAGCGAACGGGAACCCGAAGGCGGCGCCGTACTGCCCCATCAGTCCGGGCCACAGGATGCCCAGTTCGAAGGTGAGTACGGTGCCGGACACGGCTCCCACCGCGAACAGCACTGCGGCAACCTTCGACCAGCGGCGTGCCAGGAGCATGGCCTGCTCGTCCCCGCGGCGTAGTCCTCGATGGTTGGCGAGGAGTATCAGGAAGGTGAAGGCCACACCGAACGGCACGATGATGATGTGGAAGCCGAGAGTGAAGGCCATCTGTTCACGAGCGGGCAGCAACTGCGACGGCTCACCTGCGGACGCCAGCGCCTGCAGCACTACGGTGGTGGCGCATGAGGCTGACGGCATGCCCCGTATCCTCGCGCTCGCTGTGATCGTGGCGCGTGCCGACACGGCCCCGCCAAGCTCGTTAACCCGAGCGGATCACCCCAAAACCCCCGGCCCCCTGGGCTGGCGCGGTTCGGGAACCGGCGATGGGTTCGGGAACCGGCGATGCTCGGAGGAGACTCACCGCCGCGTGAGCAGGTTGCCGTCCGGCAGCCCTCCCGCGTTCCGGTCGCCTCCCTGCCGGCGACGTTCACGCACCGGGTCACCGGCATGGACGGCGGGGCCTTCTACGGCAGTGACGGCACCGGCTTGATGCGTGTGCGGCTGCGCTACAACACCACCAGCCCCATGACACCCCGCCCGGACCACCGCACTACCGTCATTCGCTCCGCGGCTACTTCCTCAGGGCGGCCTACACCCGTCGAACCATCGTCCATCGAGTGGAACGCCTGCGCGACGGGCACAGCTAACGCGCCGGGTTCGTGAGCCGGGATATCGACGTTGCGTCAGACCCTCCACTCCGGGACTGCACAGCGGAACACCGGGGCCCCGAAGCGAAATAGCGGTCCGGTGGAAGAATTCCGCGCCCTGAAAGTCGTCAAGGGCAGTGCGGCCAGGGTCCACAACTTCGGGAGTTTTCTTCGCAGATGACCTGACTGGCCCGGCCGACAGATCGGCACCGATGCGCTTGTCGCCGACGAGCGGCGCCCGGAGCGGCCGAACCAGATGACAGGGCGGACGACGCCGCTTGCCGGCTGTTCCGCGGCCGGCTTGTGAGCGCGGGCGATGCGGAAGCAAGAGCGCCGCGGGCGACGGCGGCCGGCTTCGCCACGACGTCCCCGGAGCCGGAAAACCAAATCCTGAAGGTGGTGAAATATGCCACAGACACAACGTTTAACGTTCAACTTTTTTGGGAGTAGCGTCGCTCCTGCCCCACCACCCCGGGGCACCGCCAGGGCCTCACCCACAGGGCTCCGGCACCGAGCAAGGAGAAAGATCATGAATCACACCTTCGGGCGTCGCGCCGCCACCGCGGCCGTCACTTTCGCCGCCATAGCCGGCACCCTGCTGGCAGCGGGCGGCGCTGCCTCGGCAGCTCCGAATCCTGCGGCCGGCCATGCCGCGGTCGCCTCCCACACCCAGGGCGCATCGACGTACGGCGATCACCGTGGCGACGGGAACGACCACCGCGACGGCTGGGGCGCCCGAGACCGAGACGGCCACCGCTGGAGCGACCGGGACGACCGCCGCGGCGACTGGCGCTGGGACGGCCACCGCTGGAGCGACCGGGACGACCGCCGCGGCGACTGGCGCTGGGACGGCCACCGCCGCTGGGAGCGGCAGGGCCAGTACTGGTACAGCAACGACCACGGTCACCGTTACCGCTTCGACAACCACCGCTTCTACCAGTGGCAGCGCGGCATATGGGTCGTCGTGATCGGCAACGCGCACGGCTTCGACTACGGCATCTTCCGCTGACCGCACGGACCATGGCGAGCGCCGGGTCCGGGCACCGCTCTACCGCCCGGGCCGGCGCCCCCGGCCCCAACACACTCCGAACCATGACCAGTTGCGTAGATCACATGCTCGACATGGAGCTCGCGTCCCCTCTGGGTGAGCGGATCCTCGTGCCGACCCACCTGCTCTACAGGTCACAGGACCCGCTCGCCGTGCAGCTCCTCTTCCAGGACGGCCTCCAGGGCCTGGTCCCGTGGGTCTTCGCGCGCGACCTTCTCGCCGCGGGGAGCCGGACCCTCAGCGGGGACGGCGACGTGCAGGTCTGGCCCGACGGGTTCGGCCCCGAGGCGCTCCTGCACCTCCTGCTGTCCTCCCCCCACGGGTCCGCCCACCTCACGGCCCCGCTCCCGGCGATCGAGCGGTGGCTGCACTGCACGTACCGGCTCGTGCCCGCCGCCAGGGAAACCGAGGCACTGGACCTCGAAACCCACCTCGCCCAGTTCCTGAATGGAGCAACCTGAACCATTCCGGGATCCCTGGAGGCTCCTTCTTCGGCACACACCCGAGCCCCTCGCCCTCCCGACGCCGACGGTGACGGGCCGACGCGACAGCAGCGAAGACGGTGCACCGGGCACCGCGGGCGACCGTGGCCGACGTCACCAGGTTAAAACGGACAAATTATGCCATCATCAATGTCGTGCAAGATTCAACCATTCGCCTGGAACGCACGCCCGTGACGATGCCAGGGCCGCTACCCCGCCTCGTCGGCCGGCTCCGCACCAAGCGGGCGGACCATGTGGTGCACGGCGCCAAAACCCTCATCGCGGCACTGCTCACCTGGGGCATCGTGGCCCCTTGGTCCACCGGGGGCCGGCCCTACATGGCCGTCGCCACGGCTCTGCTCATGGTCAACGCGTCCACGGTCTACCAGTCCGTGACCAAAGCGGCACAAAATGTAGTGGCCAGGGTCGCCGGGCTGGTCCTCGCCCTCGCGGCAGCCCAACTGCTGGGACCGACCGCGGGCGCCGTCGCGGTCATCGCGGTCATCGCGGTCCTGGCAGGCCCCCGCCGCACCTCTGAGGACCGACTCCAGATCGCCTCCACCGCAGTCATCGCACTGGCCGCCACCACAGCCGGTCCCATGGGCAGTCTCATATCCCCCGCACTCCAGACACTCACCGGCGCGGCCGTGGGCATCGCGGTGAACGCCCTCGTCCTGCCACCGCTCTACCTGAACGAGTCCGATTCCGCCGTACGCGACCTCGCCCGCTCCATGGGCACACTGCTGCACGACATGGGCACCGGCCTCTCCCGGCGGCAGCTCACCTCGAAGGCCCACACCTGGCTGCACCAGGCGCGCAGCCTGGACGACCGCCTCATCCGTGCCGAGGAACAGGTGCGGCAGGCCAACGAGAGCCTGCGGTGGAACACACGCTGTGTCGCGCACACGCGGCGCAAGGAGACGGCCTTCAACGACGACGACACGTTCAGGGCCTTGCGCGGCGTGTCGCTCCAGGTACGCGGAATCGCACGGACCCTCGCCGACAACGCACACGACAACCACGCCGATCACCACCTGGGGCACCAGTTCCTCGACCAGTACGCCGAAACCCTCCAGCTGGCAGGAGCAGCCGTTCAGACATTCGCCGAACCCACCCCGGCAACCAGCTCACCGAACACGTCCCCTCGCGAACGCCTGCGCGGAGCGATCGACGGCACACTGGCCTGGCACGACACCATGACCGACATGATCGCCCGGGGCACCCTCACCAAACCGGGCGCCTGGCACGTCTACGGCTCACTCATGACCGACGCGGAAAGACTGCTGGCCGACCTCGACCGCACAGACACGCGCTGACACGCGCTGACTGAGGTTTCACCGGTCCGCGCGGCCTTCGGCCACGCCGGACTTCCAGATCAGGGCCGCAGAAGCACCTGGCGTCGGAGTAGGTCAGCCACCCCGTATCCCGCCCCACTGGCGCCCTCACGCCGACCCCTTGACCCGCGCAGGGGCCCCAGGAGTCATGGACCGGGGGCTACCGGCACGCCCTGACGGCCAAGGGCTCCCGGGTCGCACTGTGACTTGCCCGGCCGGGCGGGTGGGGCCGTGAACGACACCCGGCCGCAGCCCGTCATGCAGACCTGCACCCTCCCGCAGCCGCAGGGAAACAAGGCATCACCTCCGGTCGCGGCCGTCGTCGATCCAGCATGGCGACCCGGAGGAATGTGCGGTCAACCGGCCCCGCGCTTGACGGCGTTGTGCTGCCGCCCTCGCAACGAGCGGCAGCATCGGCCACCGGGGCGGGGCTGCTGGGGCACGGCGACGCACAAACCACTGCTCATGTCGCTGCGGTGACCGAGTACGGCAGCCGGGCGGGGGACGCAAGCCCGCCGAAGAACCGATCCGCCGGAGCCGCGCGTCCCGACGGTCAGCCGGCGAAGGGGTCAAGGCTTCAGCCTCAGGCCCGGCCAGGCCCCTGGAAGGCCAGCAGCACCCGGACCGCAACACCCAGCTCCGCTCCATCGACGAGCAGGTCACACAGCGCCGAGCCGGCCGTCAGCACCGGCGCACAGAAGAAGAAGCCGCTTTGCCAACTGCCCGGCCCCGAGCGGCAGGCGGCCGATGGACCTGCTGGAAACAACCCCACGCAACCACTCTCCGGGACATGGCACACATCACCCTCCAAGTAGTTCATCGTTCAACCATTCCGGAGTAGTGTCGTCAGTGCCTCATCAAAGGCAACCTCCGCAGCCTGTTACGCAGGTCACGCGGTAAGCAAGGAGGAAAGATCATGGCTCTCAGGATTGCGCGACGCGCCGCTCTCGCGGCCGCCTCCGTGACCATCGCAGGAACCGGACTCCTCACAACGGGCGGCCCCGCCTCAGCAGCAGCCCACCCCACCGACGGCCGGACAGCCGTCGTCTCCCACCATGTGCAGCTCCTCGACGCCCATGACGACAGCCGCAGCCGGGACGCAGGACGGGCCGACAACGACGACGACGCCCGCCGGCGCTGGGTCAACGACCAGATCGAATGGACCCTGCACCACAACCCGGCCACCCAGCAGACGAACGACCACGAAGACCGTTGACACCGGGGCGCTGACCAGACCGAGTCAATCCGGGACCACGATGGACCTCACCACCGGGTCCGGGACGAGTACAAGGGGCATTCATACCGCCGAGCCCCCTTCATCCCTGCAGCTCCCTTTGCTTCACGCACCCGCAGAGACTCCCTCGGCCGTTCACCCCGGCCACGGGGCCGCCACGGCGCCCTCCGGCCCACCGGCACCCGCATCCCGCGGCACGCGTCGCTGGCCCCGAGCCCGCCAAACGGGGCCCACAACACCGACTGACCCCACCAGGCCCCCGTGCGGCGTTGTCAGGTTGAGTGAGTGCTTGGGGATGCGCGCGGTTTCGGGACGGGTCTGGCCGCGATGGTGACAGTCGGTCAGGCCACGGCGGGTCGGCATGTGGTTCCGGTGATCTGGTCCCAGATGGCGAAGCGGGTGATCACTTCGGTGCGGTAGTCGGGTGCGGTCATGAGGTGGCGCCGGGCCGGAAGTGGGGTGAGATGCCGCTGAACGCAGCCAGGAACCGCTGGGCTCCCGCGACGCCGCGGAAGCCCTTCATCGCCCGTTCACGCTCACGGGTCGGTTGATGGCTGTTCTCGGCCCGGTTGTTGAGGCCCTTGTGCGAGCGGTGCTCCACCGAGGGCATCTCATGGCGGTGGGCGGCGCCGTAGGAGCGGAGCTTGTCGGTGACGATTACCCGGGGCACCGACCGGGTCTTCTTCATCAGCTTCCGGAGGAAGCGCCTGGCAGCGGCCTCGTCGCGGCGATTCTGCAGCAGGATGTCGAGGACGTTCCCGTCCTGGTCCACGGCCCGC
>NZ_JBSFCW010000056.1:0-28232 GCF_053593595.1 Streptomyces sp. NPDC002206 | reverse complement strand
CAGGGCGGATTCCAGCACCCGCTTCGTCAGCTGCTGCAGCAGCCCGCCCTCCCCAGTCAGCTGCAGGCCCTCCGACCGGGCCCGGTCTATCAGCATCGAGATCAGCTGGTCATCCGGCACCCCTCCGGGAACCGCCGGACCAGTGGCCTCGATCGAATCCAACTCCACGCCCTGCACAGTCACTTGGCGTCTCTTCCTTGATCAGCAGATCCGCCGTTAGTTTTACACCCCCCGGCGCGGGTGAGCTGGCCGGTGGACGACCGCCATTCCTTTTCAGGGCGCCCCGACGTAGGTAGCCAGTTCTCAACCTGGTTATCCGGGGCAGCAGCACGGACTGCCCGGTCGATGGATTCCACCGCGCACTGGGCGGCCATCTCGGCAGCGGCGGGTGGGGCCTGGCGGACGATCAACGACCCGGCCAAGCGCAGGGAACCCGCACCACAAACCTCATAGCCTCACGACCGTCTCACTGGACTTGAGATCTTCCGGGCCCGCCCCGACCACTCGCTCACTCGCAGGACACGGTGTTACTAGACGCGGCGAGTAGCCACTCCGAGGAACGGTAGCGGCGGCGCCTGCCTGGATACCCAGGTAGCGTTGAGTGCAGGCGCCCCTCCCCCGCTTGCTGAGCGCATGCATGACTACTAGGGCTCGCGGCCACTCTCCAGGCGTGTCCGAACTGTCTCTGGCGCTGAGAGTGCCTCGCCCGCCCGGTGACATGGGGGTAAGAGAAAGCCTCCTGCAGACGCTAATCGGAAAGCCGTCGCAACGACTGTACGAGAACCGACAAACAGGGACGGCCAGCATGACAATTATCTCGCGCGGATTTCACGGGCGGAGGCCGTCCGAAGGCACGAAACTGCCACCTGGGCAGTACGAGACCAATGGCTTCCCGGTGTTGTCCGCCGGGCCCACGCCTCACGTAGAGAAGAGCAGCTGGGAGCTCTCTGTAACCACTGAGGACGGACGACGGCATACATGGGACTGGGCCGCCTTGATGGCGCTTCCGTCGGAATCTCCGACAGTCGACCTGCACTGTGTGACCAAGTGGTCGAAGTTCGGCACCGAGTGGCGGGGAGTATCACTGGACGTTCTGCTCGCAGATGTGGAGACAGCCGCCGAGTACGCCCTCGTTACCTCTTACGGGGGCTACACCACAAACGTCCCGCTCGCGGATCTGCTCGATGGCAAGGCGTGGATCACCTACAGCTACGACGGTGACGACCTCGCACCCGAACATGGTGGGCCGGCCCGGCTGCTCGTACCCCACCTGTACCTGTGGAAGTCTGCCAAATGGGTGCGCGGGATCGAACTGCTGGAGAGTGACACGCCTGGCTTTTGGGAAACCGTCGGCTACCACAACTACGGAGACCCATGGCGAGAACAGCGGTACCAGGGAGACTAGGCGACCGGCTTTGCTGGCGGGTTGCTGAGGTGACGGGCCGGCGTGTCGAGTCGCCCACAGCAGTCACAGTGGTGCTGGACGTACCTGACTGGCCGGGGCACCTGGCTGGCCAGCACGTTGACGTGCGATTGACTGCAGAAGACGGCTACAGCACCCAACGTAGCTATTCGATCGCGTCTGCCTCCGATGGTCAGCGCCTCGAGCTTACGGTCCAGTGCCTGCCTGATGGTGAGGTGTCGCCCTACTTGGTGGATGAACTGAAACCTGGCGACCAACTAGAACTGCGAGGCCCCGTCGGCGGCTGGTTTGTCTGGGGACAGGATCAAACAGAGCCGATCCTTCTGGTTGCGGGCGGCTCGGGGCTTGTACCGCTGATGTGCATGATTCGCGCACGCGAAATGGCCGGCAGCAGAGCCCCCTTTCGGCTTCTGTACTCCGTGCGGGGCCCGGACGAGCTGCTGTATCGCTCCGAGCTCCGTGAGGGATCGCCGGGACTGGACATCTCATACCTCTACACCCGGCAAGCCCCACCGGATGCGCCGCGGCCGCCAGGGCGTGTCACCCCCCATGACCTGGTCCGCAACGGCTGGCCCCCTGACTTTGGGCCGACCTGCTACGTCTGCGGGCCCACAGGCTTCGTTGAGAAGGCAGCGGCCTACTTGGTGCTCCTCGGGCACGCCCCAGAACGTGTCCGCACCGAACGCTTCGGAGGTTGAGATGGTGCTTGCGGAGACCAACGATCCGAATGCGGCCAGCGCCCCCGATGGGTACATCGACGGAAATGCGCTGGCGGGGCCCCTCTCCGAGATCTTCGTCGTCGACGTGACTGCCGCGACGAGCCGATGCGCGCACTGTGGATGCACGGCGCCGCTCGCCTGTCTGCACGTGTATGGGCACGCTCCGGGCCTTGTCGCGCGCTGCCAGCAGTGTGGTCAGGTCGTGCTGCGTGTCGTGCGTGCAAAGGGCGTTGCCTGGCTCGACATGAGCGGCGCCGCGTCGCTGGCGATCCCTCTGGGGGAGGAGTGAGCGTGCGGGGCACTACGTCCTGCTAGCTGTGGGGACCTGCAACCTTGTTCACACGGCTGATGGACTGCTTGACGACACGGAAGCTCGCTCTGCCGACACGGAGCACGCCGTCCGACAGCGGTGTGCATCGGACGCCGCCCTTACCTCGGAGTGCCCGCTGTGCGCCTGGGCCGATGACTGTGTCCATCCACGCGCAGGGTCGTGCAGCACGGTTGACGGCAAGGATCAGGGGACCGCCGCCGCTGTCGAGTTCGACGGTCCAGCCGATGTATGCGTCGATGTCGATGCCTCGGAGCAGGATATTTCGCCGCATCTGCCGGAGGTCGACGTCTGGGTTGATGTCCAAGGGCAGGCTCTCTGCTGCCATGACCGTCACTGACGCGTCGTGATGAGCCGCCTGGGCGAAGTACCGGTCGCCGACGACTCCGAGGTGCCGACGCACCTCGGCCTGCTGCACCAGTCCGCCGACCGGGTCCGCTGACGGCCCCTCGGCTGGGCGCCCTGAGTACCGGTGCACTGGAGACACGAGGAGTTGCACCACTTCCACTTCGTCCGAGGGTGCGTTTGGCGGGCTCATGTCGGGGCGGACTCCACTTCTCCTATTGCGGGGCTAGGACGTCGGCACGCACAGCACAACATCCGCTTCGCCGTCAGCTCCGGCCTGGTCCACCGCGACTTACGAGATCTCAACGCTGACGCCCCGCCCCCACCCGCCCGGCGATGTCCACCGCTCTCAGGCCGACCGCGTCCCGAGGCCCCTGCAGTGGCGAGCACCCGCTTCGCATGTCGGCGGCGCTCCGCGCGGTTAGTGCCTAGACGCACGATCTGCCGCGTCGGCACATCTCCTGGCAGATCCTGCCACTTTGACCTCGCCGTCACGACGCCACCATGCCCGACCGGATGCGTCCCACGCCCAATTGGCTAGGCAACCCGCTCCACCGGCTGCGGCCTGGTGAACCTTCCTATCTCAGCCTGACGACTTCTCGATCGCGCCTGGCGGGCACCGTGGCCCAGCATCGAAATCGGGCGGTGCCCGGTCGGGTCATGCTCGGGTGAGCACGATCTTCTTACCGCCGGCCCGTCCGGTAACCACCCGGGCGAACGCAGCCGGTCCCTCGCTCAGCGCAAGGGGCTCCGGTGCGAGTTTCAAGGTTCCCGCGGCGGCCTGCTCCGCCAGTTGGACAAGCTGCGCGGCGTTGGGCTCGACGTAGAGATCCCAACTCGTAATGCCTCGTTCCTCCGGAGGCGCGTCCGAGGTCAGGGAGCACAGTCGGCCGCCGTCCCGCACCAAAGGCAGGGCGGCGTCCGCCGTGCTGGTGGCGATGATGAGGGCGGCGTCGAACCCGCCGCGTACCTTGGCCGACCAGTTCGGGTCGTGGTAATCGACGACCTCCATCGCTCCCAGACCGAGCAGGCGCTCTGCGGCGGCAGCAGACGCGGTCGCGGTCACCTCGATGCCCTTGGCCCCGGCGAGCTGGATGGCCAGGGCTCCGGTGGCCCCGCCTCCGTTGGTGATCAGGAGCCGCTGTCCTCGGCTGAGGTCCAGCTTGTCTAGGGCCTGCAACGCGGTGAGTCCGTTGACCGGCAGTGCCGCCGCGTGCACGGCGTCCAGCCCGGGTGGGCAGGCTGCCGTGTGATCCGCGTTGATCAGAACGCGTTCGGCCCAGAAGCCGCTTCCCCCGGGCAGCGGGGCCTCGTGTGCGAGGACCCGGTCGCCTACGGCAAACCTGGTGACACCCGCGCCGACGGCCAGCACCTTGCCCGCGCCCTCCACTCCCAGCGCCGCCGGGGGGCGCAGCCCCACGTCCCAGCCAGCGCCGTTTAGCAGTTGGTCCCACGGGCCGACCCCGGCCGCCTCAACCGCCACCAGGATCTGACCGGGCCCGGGAGATGACGGTTCGGGCAACTCCAGCAGGGCGACTTCTTTCTCGGCCCCGGACACTCCGCACGCCTTCACAGTAGATCTTTGTCCTCTCACTCAGTCCGACCGACCGGGAGGTACGGGCCGGAAACCCAAAGCAGGCAGCAGTGTCGACCTCGGGCTCCCCTACAGAGGTCGCTCGCGGTCTCAGCCGCACCGCACATTGGTGTCGAGCCTATGCAGCTAGTGGCCCGGAAATGTGGACTAACTGGGCCAACCGTGGAATAGATCTGCACCTGGACCTTGGGTCAGGTCGGGGCGCACGGACCCGCCTTGAACAGGCGTTGCGCCAGGCCGTATGGGACGGGCGGTGCAGGGGCCGCCGGGGTGGACGGCGAGGTGGCCTGTGGTGACGTCGAGGGACACGGTGGCCAGGGTTTCCCAGCGCTGGCCGAGTGGCGCGGACGGGGCCGCGTGGCAGCACAGGGCCGCGCCCTCGGCAAGGTGGACGGTGAGGGCCTGCAGCAGGGCGCCGCGGTCCGGGGCATCCAGTGGGCGGGTGCGTTTCTGCAGGGCCTCGAAGCGGTGGTAGGTGTCGGGGTCCTGCGTTCCGATGGTCTCTCCGGGGGACAGGTTCGGGGCGAGGAAGTGATTGGTGTGGAGCAGGTAGCCGTCGTCGCCGGGCTGGATCAGGGCGGGACCGGCCGGGCTGACTTCGACGGTGGCGGCGCGGGCGCGGCCTTCCTCGTAGTCGCACAGGGTGAGCGCGGAAGAGGCCGCGACCGGGGTGCCCATGGCCAGTGCCTTCGCCTCGTCGAGGGTCGCGCAGCGGTCGAGTACCAGGCGGGCCAGGACGTGGACGGGGAGCCATGGGCCGTGGTGTTCGGGGGACTGGTCGGAGCGGTGGCCGAGGATGTTGAAGTGGAGGCCGAGTCCGCGGGAGTTGACTCCGATCTTGCCGACGATGCCGTATTCGGTGAGCGTGCGCACTACCCGGCCGTCTGGGTGCTCGACGGTCCACACGAACCAGTTATCGCGCATGCCGTCGTGCCAGTCCCAGGTCTGGGTGGTGACCGGTGGGCCGCCGTCGGCCGGGGTGTGGACGACGGTCGAGCACTCCGGGTGCTGCTGCCCGAGTCGGCCGAGGATCTCCGTGCGGGCATTGAGCGCGGCGATCTGATGCGGCGGCAGGCCGGAGCCGCGGGCGATGCCGTCGATCTCGGCGGCTAGGTCGGGGGCCAGCGCGCTGATGTGCTCCAAGGCCTCCTCGCCCCACTTGGTGACGTCTTGGCGAGCCGCCCCGGCGGTAGCGAAGAGTTCGTTGTAGAACTCCCAGGTCCGCCGGATCTGGTCGGGGAAGGCGCGGCCGAGGAGCAGTCCTCGGTCGCCGGGGGCGGCGGCAGCTGATCGGAAGACCGTGGGGCTGGGCATGAAGTGGGTTCTCCTGATGGACGCCAACTCGACGTCGCGGCTGGTGTTACAGGGAGAGGGAAAGTGGTCCTCTCTCCTCGGACGTCTCCTCGCACGCGTCCCTCCATCCAACAGGCCTACCCAGGCGGTGAACCACGTCCTGTTCATCCGGTCCTTCGACCGTTCCGTCGCCGGGTCGCGCCGGTGGAGATCCTCGTAACCACCGGCGCGAGCCTATCTACGGAGATACTCCCCGCCGTCTGTAGGGATCGTTGCTCATCCCTTGACGGTGAAAGTTACTTCTGCAGGAAGGAGCGCAATAGAGCCGTCACTTCCTTCGGCTTCTCCTCGTTCACGAAGTGGCCCGTATTCTTCAGGACTCGTCCCTGGACGTTCACGGCGTACTCACGCCACTGGTTGGGGACCCCTGAACCGAAGGAATCTCCGCCACCGACCGCGAGGATGGGCATCTTCAACTTGCCCTGAGCCAGGAACTCCTTGTTCTGCTGAACATCTGTGCGAAGCCCACGGTACACATTCATCCAGGCCGTCGCGCGGCCGGGCTCCTTCAGGAAATGGGCGTAGAAGTCAAAGTCCGACGCCGTGAACGGCGACTTGTTGCCCGCCAGGTACTCAGTCATCATGTCGTGGACGAGGACGCGTTCGTGACCGGCCATGAGGCGTTCAGCGAGGGGCAGCTGGAACAAGCCGAAGTGCCACGGCGCGGGCTTGCTCGGGTCGGCGTTGAGCGCGGGGTAGCTGTAGATGCTCTTATCCGGGATGGGAGCCTCCATCACAGCCATGCTCCGCACTTCCGACCGGAACTGCGCCGCATAGCCGTAGGCGACCCACATACCAATATCGTGGGCGACAACCTGCACGCCGTTGTTGAGCTTCAACTGCGTCAGCAGCTGATGCACGTCCTTCGCCAACTGCGCTGCGTCGTAACCACTCTCGGTGACCTGGGACTCGCCGGCACCACGCAGGTCGACGGCGATCACGGTGTGGGTCTTGGAGAGCGGACCCATCTCCTGCCGCCACTCAGACCAATCCTCGGGGAACCCGTGGATCATCACCACAGGTGAACCTTTACCACCCCGAACGTAGTGCATGCGAAAGCCATTTACTTCCGCGAACTTGGACTGAAAACCAGCGGGTGGTTGAGACTGCGGGAAGGACGACGTTGACTGCGCCGCCACGGAGACATGCTCGCGACTCTCGCCCCATGCTCCGACGCTCGAGACCACGGAGCCCACCAGGAAAGCCACCACAGCCGTAATGAGCGCGATGAGCCTGTTGGTCTTTCCTATTCCGATGCGTGGATCTTCGCTGGACAGCTTACTGTCGTTCACTTTCTTGTTCTTTCTCTGTGTGTCTCGAGGTTCACTGCAGGCGCCGTGTACGCGGTGCTGACGTGCAAGGTTGCGGTCTGTCGATCAGGTGAGGATCGGCGCGGCCGACGCGGTGAACGAGGCCTCCAGGGAGACCACCTCAGGTGAAAATGCCTGCCGGAGCGTTCCGCCTCGGCGAGCCAGGTTGATCACTTCCGGGTGGGTGTTTAGATGAAGGTGAACAGTTGGTCGGCGTCGAATCGCGAGATCGGGCTGGTGTACACCTTCGCGGGGTCGGGGTAGCCGAGGGCCATCAGCACCGTCGTGCTGTGTCCGGTCTCGCGGATCTTGAACGCCTTGTCGACACTGGTCGGGTCGAACCCCTCCAGCGGCGTCGCGTCGACGCCGAGCTCGGCGGCCGCCATCATGGTCAGGCCCACCGCCATGTAGGTCTGCTTCTCCATCCAGTGGTTCATGTCCTTGTAGCCGTAGTTGCGCAGGTCGAGGAAGTCCCGGGTCATCGACTCCCAGAGCTCCTGCTTCGCCGGGTCGGGGAACCGGCCGTCGGTCCTCTCCTTGCTGAACACTGCCTCGAGGTGGCTGTCGGGCACGTCAGCCCGGGTGGTGAGGATGATGGTGTGCGACGCGTTCAGGATCTTCTCGCCGTTGTCCTGGAACCGCTCGCCCAGGTTGTCCGCGAGCCGCTTCTTCCCCTCGGGTGTGGCGAGGACGTAGAAGTGGTTCGGCTGGATGTTCACCGATGTCGGCGTGGAACGCAGGAATCTCAGCAGCTGCTGAAGGGTTTCCTCCGGAATAGTCTTACTGGGGTCGAAATACCTGGTGAGGTGCTTGTTCATGAGCTTGTCGAGATTCATGTCAATCCAACTTCTTCTTGTAATCAGTAGATGAGGAGCAGTGGTTCGCAGGTTTTGGGCTAGTTCTTGCCGCGGGCAAGCAGTTCATCAATACGCTCGAAGCTCATACCTGTCGTCGCCGAGGCGAGGTCGCCCGCGACGAGCGCCTTGGTGGCTTGTTCGAGTGCCCCCATCGCGTTGACATAGAGGAACGGACCCAAGCTGATGCGCTTGACCCCGGCCTTCTGCAGCTCGGCGACGGTCAGCACCTTGTCCGCCGGCGAGATGAGGACGTTGACCGGTGTCGGCGCGACGGCGGTGACGATCGCGACGAGTGCGTCGAGGTCGGGTGGGAATGGCGCGTAGACCACATCCACGCCGGCCTCGGCGAACGCCGTCAGGCGCCGGATGGTGTCGTCGAGATCGGGCCGTCCCTGGATGAAGTTGTCGGTCCGGCCGGTGACGACGATGCGGCCCTTGGCCGCGTTGACGGCGCTACGTACGCGATTGACTGCTTCGTCGAAGCCGCGGATGGGTTGATCGGGATTGCCCGAGGTGTCCTCGATCCCGATACCGGCCAGGCCGGACGCCACGGCGGCCTCAACGGTCGCGGCGACGTCTTCAGGCGTGTCGCCGTAACCGTCCTCGAAGTCTCCGTTGACGGGCAGCCCGGTGAGTCGGCCGAGCAGCCGCGCATGCTCGAGGTGCTCTTCGCGGGTGACTTCGTGACGCCCGTCGGGGCGGCCGAGCGTGGCGGCGATCGCCGCCGACGATGTCGCGATCGCCTCGAAGCCGGCATCGGCCAGCATCAGCGCCGAGAGGCCGTCCCATGCGTTCGGCATGACGAGGCCACCGTCGCGGGTGTGCAGCGCCATGAATTTCTCATAGAGTTCGGAGCCCGGCATTTCGAGCCTTTCCTGAATGATCGTTGAGTCAGTGAGGGGTTTGCCGGCTGGGTGCCTAGGCCGCGTCGAGGGTTCCGGCGATCAACCGGTGGGTGGGGTGTTGTTGGCAGCGGCGTGGAGCTTCTTAAAGCCGACCCAGCCCCAACAGACGAGGTGACGCGCGATCAGTCCGTGGACTCGACGAGGCGGGTCTGTTCGCCCGTCGGTGTCTGGCGCGGGTATCCCCAGGTCAACTGATGCCCGTCGGTGAGGTAGGTCCCGGTACGCCACCCAGTTCACGAAGGCTCCTCGCGGCGATGGGCCGCGAAGGAGCCTTCGAAGAAGGCACGGAACGACTCGCGGCACTAGACCACGCCAGAGCCCATGTCTCCCGACGAAAGCACGGCGGGGGTGTTTCGATGACGCCGTCTACCGCGAGGTCGGCGATCTTGTCCGCGTCCTGGGTCAGCGCGGCTTCGTGGCAGCGCGGAACACACGCTCGATCGCGCTCTCGCTCGCCGCGTCAGGCGCCGTCGGCTCCGGGTGCGGGTTCACTGGGCCACGCTCGTATCGACCGAGCCGACGGCGGGGATATCGAGGTCGGTCTGGTTGACGTTGTTGATGAAGTTGGTGAGCAGGAATTGCACCGTCACCGCGACGATCGCCAGAATCTGCGGGTCGGTGTACCCGGCGCCTCGCACACCCGCGAGCTCGGCGTCGCTGACCTGCCCGCGGCTGTCGATCACCCGTTGCGCGAAGCGAGCGGCCGCGGCACGTTTGGGATCGACCGAGCTCCCGACGCGACCGAGCTCGATGTCGTCGCCTGACATGCCGCCGAATTCGGTCGCGACGTAAGTGTGGATCGCCAGGCAGTAACTGCAGCCGTTGGCTTGTGACACGGCCAGCGCAATGCTGTGCCGGGTCTTCGCATCCAGAACCCGGCTCAAGGTGCCTTGCAGAGTCGTGACGACCTCGAGAACGGTCGGGTTCGACGCGATGGTCTTGAACATGTTCGGGACGAAGCCGAGCTGCGCACCAACGTTGTCGAGTATTCGCTGCGCGCTAGCGGGCACATCCTCGTGAGGGGGAACGTTCAGTCGTGACACAGCGAATCGACCTCCGGTCGACGTGTGAGTAGTTGTCGTCGAGCCCAAGTCGGGCTCGTAGTGCTTCAGAGCTCCGCCGCAGGCCTTACCTGCGCTGGCCGCAACCTGGCCGGTGGCGTCGGTTGCGCCGGGCGCCTGGTGACCTGCATTGCGAGGGGTGACTCCGTCGGAGCCGAGTTCCGGATCTCTTCGCCACCGGGACACGCATAAGAAGGACTATACAGACCAAAAACTTCTACGCAACCCCTCCCCCAGGCAGGCCAAGTCGGCCGCGCTGGATGCAAGCGAGTCAATGTCGCACCGGATCAGCAAACTTGCAGGTAAGAGCCCTAATAAAGCTACGTCGTGAGCCATTCGTCCGGTCGGAACGAGCGAGTTCAAGCCGCCTCGAGCCAGGCCAGCTCGGGCCTGACCGACCACTTGAGTGGACTATTTAGACCAAACTTAGGTGAGGCTGGACTGAAACGAACGCAAGATCTCTCGGATCTGCCTGCGCCTCCACCTCGCGTCCATCTGCGAGAGGGATTTCGCTGATATGACCGCCGCAACACCGTTCATCGACGCCAGGGTGTCGCGCCACATCGGCACCTACTCCGATGCGGTCGCGATCCCGGCCGGCGCCGCAGGTCGTCCTGTCCGGCACCCCGGGATTGCGGCCGGACCGAACCCGGCCGGAAGATTTCGCCGAGGAGGCCCGGCAAGCCTCGGACAACGTGTGCGAGGCGCTACGGTGCACGGGCGCCGAACTGAGCGACACCGTTCAGGTCCGGTCCTGGCTCACAGACCGCGACGACATCGATGCCAACGTGAAGGTTCGCAAGGAACGTCATCTCTCACCGACCGAGCTATATGCGCGCAGTGGTGCCACAACTGATCCGGCCCAGTCTCCACTTGGAGATCGAGGTCACCGCGGTTGTGACGCACTCCGCGGCCAAGCAGCACGAGTGAGTAACATGCCCGAGGGAGACACCGTGCCCGGAACCAGCGGTACACGCCGCACACCACGCGGCCTGGAGACCCGTTCACGGATCGTTGATTCGGCAGCCAAGCTGTTCTATGTCAAGGGCGTCAACGCCACCACCCTCGATGACGTCCGGCTGGCCAGCAGCACCAGTAAGTCCCAGTTGTACAACCACTTCGAGGACAAACTCGTGCTGATCCACGCCGTGATCGACGTGCAGTCGAAGTTCGTCCTCGCCCGCGAGGAACAGCGCCTGCGCGGCGTGAAGACCCTCACCGGTCTGCGCCGCTGGCGTGACACCCTGGTACAGGCCAACTCACTGCAGGACGGCTCGTACGGGTGTGCGCTGGGCGCGATGTCGGTTGAGCTGTCCGACAACGATGAGCAGTCCCGCCAAGCGCTCAACGCATCAATCGATGCCTGGCGGCGGATGCTCATCGAAACGCTGACCCGGCTCCGCGTCCTCGGCATACTCGCCGAGGACGCGAACCCACAACGCTTGGGTACTGGTCTGCTGGCTGCCCTGCAGGGTGGTTACGTGCTTGCGCAGAACGCTCACAGCTCCGAGCCGATGGCCGTCGCGCTGGACATGGCCCTGGACCACATCGAATCCTTCGCTCGCAGCTGAGCCCGCGTTCGCAGCTCCACGAGCGCGTTCGTTCCACGACACACTGCTTAGGCAGCCGCTGCCTCTTGAGGCCAGTTCGGCATGCCTGCTCGACCCAAGAACACGGCGGACCATGCACACCGACTTCGGCACCTGCTATCAGGCCGTCACAGACAAGGACCGACGCTACGACGGCCAGTTCGTCACCGCGGTTCACACCACTGGCATCTATTGCCGGCCTTCCTGCCCGGCCCGGCTACCACATGCCGAGAACGTGTCCTTCCACGTCGCTGCCGAGGCCCGGTGCGTGCCTGTACACGTGTAGGCGAGCGAGGGGACCTATGCAGCCGCAGAGTTGGCTCATCGGCTCGTCGCGGCGGTCACATCAACGACGAAGACCTCGGACAGGGACCCTGCGAGCGCGTTTCCGTCGACATACCCGGCGTGGGTACCGTCCGCATCTGTGCCGCCGACCTCTACGGACGCCATATCAACCTCCACTGTCACCGAAGCGCTCGGTACGTACTCGCTCAGGTGTACGTCCCAGGAGCACCAGGTAGGCAGCCGTCTTCTCGATGAACGCCGCCGTCCTTGTTAGTCCGGGGCGGCCCCTGTGGGCCCCTTCGGAGGTGAGCGCCCGGGGGGCGATTTCTTACCTCCGGCCCTTCGGGAAGGTGAGTTCCTGGCGGCGCAGTCTTTCTCGTCCGCGCCGGGAGGACGACTGTCAGGCCCCTGGGACGTCTGCGGCTGCGGTGCGAGCCCCCTGGTCAGCACTGCCCGGGCCGACGTCGTCGCCGCTGCATCAGCCCGCAGCGCTGAGATGTCCGCTGGCTATCAGCTGAGCTCGCAGTTTCTTACGGGCGTCGAACATCGTCTTGTAGAGCGCGTTACGGTTCGTCTCCAGCTCACTGGCGAGCGTTTCCAGGGGGACCCCGTTGACGACGGCGGTGAAGACCTGCCGCTGGCGGGCGCTCAGTGCTGTCTCGACTGCGTCGCGCGCGGCTTCGACCAGCTCTCGCGCCTGCCAGTGGGTGACGGGGTCGATACCGGAGCGGTCGGGCACTTGCACCCATTCGTCCAAGTCGAACCGTGCATTTGAAACACGCCAGAAATGGCGGCCCAGCTTGCTGGACACTTCAAGTACGACGAATCGGAACGCCCAAGTGGTGAACTTGGCGTCGCCTCGAAATTCCTGGATTTTGTGCGTGATCCTCATCAGTGCGTCGGCGGCCGCCTGGTGGGCGAGATCGTTCAGCTCGGGCCCGGTAATTCGGTAACGAGGACCCCGGCGGAACACTTCGTCCATGGCGATCCGCACCAGCGGTTCGTACAGCTGCTTGCAGGCCTGCTCGTACTGCGGCCCTCGACCGCCCTCGAGCGCGTCCACCCAGGCGGCGGACTCCGGGTCGAGCTGCCCTCGGCCCGTGGCGGGCCCTGCTGCCGGGGCGCTGCCGCTGGTTCCGGCATGTCCATCCGGAGCCGAGCGGCACGTTTTTCTAACATCCGCAGAGTGCATGGTTCTCAATCCCCAGGTTATTTCGTACGGACAAGCCAATCACGAGACCATCTACAGGACGTCTACGCGGAGTCGCTGTTTTTCCTTTCGCCGTGTACGCATCCTGGGATTTCACGGAAGGGGTTTCCGGCGTATTTCGACTAGGGACTCGCGCGCGGCGTGGGGCACGCTTTCCCGTACTGTCGCGACTGAACGTGCCCAAGATCGGCTGGTAGCGGTGGGACACAACTCGCTGGCAGATCGACGAGGACGACTCCGTCGTGTGGGCCGCCGGTGACCTCGCCGAGAGGCGCTGTCACGTTGACTGACCGGGTGGGATGATCTTCTGGTTGATCACGTTGGGAGGGGCCGTCCGTGGGGAGCACGTCGCCCTCGTACAGGGGGCACCGGTACCCGGTCGAGGTGATCTCCCACTGCGTGTGGCTGTACTTCCGGTTCCCGCTCAGCTTCCGCGAGGTCGAGGAGCTGATGCTCCAGCGAGGCGTCATCGCCTCCTACGAGACAGAGCAACGCCAGCCGCGTCCATGCGGGACGCCGCACTTTCGGCGGGCCGAACCGACTGCTGCCAGCCCCGGTCCGGGCAACCAAGGCATCCGCCGGGCCAGGCTGGGCGGACTGGAGCTGTGGAGTTCCGGCGTAGCCGGACTGCTCGCTGCAGCGCGAGGCGCGCCCTGAACCTCTGTGCCGGTCTCGAGCGGCTAAGCGGCGGCGCGCGTTCTCGGGGTTCCCGTGGAACTGCGCTACCAGGCCGCATCACTCGATGAGTTGTACCGCCGTCTCGAAGTCCGCAACCGGCAGGAATGTGCTAGGAAACACCGTTCCGGTTAGCCCCGAGCTGCTCGAAAAGTACGTGGAGTGCTTCCACCCGCCCGACGTTGACGAGTTGGGTCTTTTCGACAAGCCGTCTCCGGACCGACGCGGTTGACCGGGCCTACGTGATGCAGACGGAGGCCGGTCGACTCAGGGTCTGACCCGTCGAGGACGGGTCGGCCCGTTTGGTCGGCCCTGAGCGGGCGCCGAAGGTCCACAACATTGCCCAGCGCTCCGACCCGGAGCGACTCCACAGCCCGGAGCAGCAGTTCGGACACGTGATCAGAGTCAGGCGGACCCAAGGCCGACCCCTGGTGGGAAGTGGCATGCACGAACCCCTGCATCGTTGCAGAGACAACGAGCCGAGGTCCGGCCTCGAGGAATCGAGGCCGGACTCACGATTGCCGCAGCTCTTCCGCCCCGGCCGGCACGTCGTACGTCACCAGCGTGAGCGCGATCGTGCAGTGGTAGCCGATAAGGGCCAGCACGTCTGCGACGCCTTCATCGCCAATCAGACCGACAGCCTGGGAGAAGAGGTGGTCGGAGACGCCGCGCGACGCCAACAGCGTCGCAGCCAGGCTGTAGACGACCTGCTGACGCTCGTCGTCGAACCGCGTCGGAGCGCCAGAGACCATGGCCGCCACCGCTTCCGGTGACAAGCCCGCCTCGACAGCGAACTTCTCGTGGACCCGCGTCGGGAACGACGCCATCCACTTGGCGCAGACCAGAACGATCACGATCTCCCGCTCTGCCGGCGTCAGACATGAGCCGCTGGCGTTGAAGTAGGTGCCGATCGGGTTCAGCAGCCGAGCAACTCGCGGGTTACTCAAAAGGAACTTGTACGGTGCAGGGAGCATGCCACGTGACGTGACGATGTTGTCCAAGGCCCCTCGCTCGTCGCTGCTCATCTCGTCGAGCGGCAGCTCTCGGTAACGCCCGAATGTCGGCTTCCTGTCCATGACTTCCTCTCATAGTCCCGAGGTTGCCGGCGCAACGGCACAGGATTGGTTCATCTCATCGGTTTCAGCGCGGCAAGCCTGCGCGGCCGGTGCAGTTTCACGGGCAAAGAGTGCCGGTGCTGGCCTCCGGGAGGGCGGCAGGGAACGTCGTCTTTGACTCAAGCACAAGTGGACCTAATCGTCCACTTGATCGGAAGTGTCGATGCTTCGGCCCGCATGCACCAAATGACTGCCAGGCTGGCCCGGCGACACCTCGCACCGGGGGCGGAAGGGCGCGTAAACGGCTTAACCGGAGTCGGGCGGGTCATAGCTGGCACGACACGCCTGCTAGCGAGCGGTGTGGGAGGCGAGTCTCGCGCGGACCCCAGGGGCGCGTACACCAGGCGGGGTGCTGCCGGCTCTTACTGGACTAATTCGTCCAGTCAAACTAGGGTGAGCAGTGCGAACAGGCCTGCCTTCCGGCGATTGGAAACTGCACCCCGCCAGAGTGGCCGCCGAGCACCTTTTCACCAGCTTTCCCGCAACGAGGCTCGCAGCACGCCGGAGGGTGTGAGATGTCTGACGTACTGTTTTCGAATACAGAATCGGCTGTGACGGTCAGCGACAACACGGAAGAGCGCCGCTACGAGATTTCCGTGGCGGGCGAGGCGGCCGGACACATGGGCTACCGAGAGATCGGAAATCGGCGCGTCCTCATGCACACCGTCATCTACGAAGCGTTCCGAGGGCAAGGTCTATCCAAAGTCTTCATTCGGAACATTTTGGACTCTCTGCGCATTCACGGAAATACGGCTTCAAATTACTGCCCGGCCGTCGACAAGTTCATCCACGAGCATCCCGAATACATCAACCTGGTCGACGTGAAACACCCAGGCATCTGGGTGGCTGACACCTCGAGCTGATCCGACGGCTACCGCATCTCATGAATCCTCCTCGCCATCGCGACCATCACGCCCACCGCAGCCGGGCAGTGAAGAGGACGTCGGCCGCGCTGCCGCACTGGACGGCGCGAACAGTCCGCAGTGTCCGCATGCACACGCCGCTCCGCGATTTCCTGCGTACGGAGACCGGGAGCGCGTCCGTGCTCCTCACGGCCGCCGTCGCGGCGCTGGCCTGGGCGAACGCAGCACCCAGTAGCTACGAAGGCTTCTGGCACACCGAGCTCGCCATGCGCTTCGGCGCTCACGGACTGTCTCTCGATCTGCGGGAATGGGTGAACAGCGGCCTGATGACGCTGTTCTTCTTCGTCGTGGGCCTCGAGGCACGCCGGGAATTCGACATGGGCGAGTTGCGCGAGCGCAGGCGAGCCACCCTTCCCGCGGTCGTCGGCCTCGCCGGCATGGCTGTCCCCGTCCTGGTCTATGTGGCCTGCAACGCCGGGCACGCGTCGGCGCATGGATGGGGCGTTGCCATGTCGACCGACACCGCGTTCGCCCTCGGCATGCTGGGGCTTATCGGGAAACGGCTGCCGGCAGGCCTGAGAATCTTCATCTTGACCATCTCCGTAGTCGACGACTTCGTCGCCCTCGCTGTCATCGCCGTGGTCTACAGCGGACACATCGAGCAGTCCTACCTGTGGCCCGCCCTCGCTTGCTTCACCGGCATGCTCGCCCTTCACCGCACCGGCGCCAAGCGTCCGGTCTTCGTTGCAGTAGCCACAGCCGCGTGGCTCATGCTGCGCAAATCCGGCGTCGAACCCGTCATTGTGGGTCTCGCCTTGGGGCTCCTCACGTCCGCCTACCCGGCGAATCGGGACGCCCTGGAGCGGGCCAGCGGGCTCTTCCAGGCCTTCCGTGAGCAGCCCACGCCCGAGCTCGCACGCGATGCGCGCATCGGCGTCGCGTCGGCCATCTCGCCGAACGCCCGGTTGCAGCGCCTGTATCACCCGTGGACCAGCTACGGGATCGTCCCACTGTTCGCCCTGGCCAACTCAGGCCTGACCATCAGCACGGACGAAGCGAGCACAGCGTTCACCTCGCCCATCACGCTGGGCATCATCGCCGCCTATGTCCTGGGCAAACCGGCGGGCGTGATCGGGACGTCCTGGCTCATATCCCGGCTCCGCGGCGGGAGCCTTCGCCCCGCTGTCGGGTGGGGCGCCCTCGCGGCGGGCGGGGCGATCACCGGGGTCGGTTTCACGGTCTCGCTCCTGATCGCGACCCTCGCCTTCTCCGGGCGGGACCTCACTCAGGCGAAGATCGGCGTTCTCAGCGCGGTCGTCCTCTCCGTCGTCACGACGTGGCTGATCGCCTGGACCCTGGGCCTCCTCCCGGAACAGGCCCGCATCCGGTCTCTGCTGGGAAGCGCGGAATCCATCGTGGACCTGGTTCCCCCGGTCAACGACCGGCGCGACCATGTCCGCGGCCCCGTCGACGCTCCCGTCACCGTGGTCGAGTTCGGCGACTTCGAATGCCCCTACTGCGGTCGGGCAGAGCCGGTGATGAGAGACCTTCTCGCCCACGCGGGCGACGTCCGCTACGTCTGGCGGCATCTCCCACTCACCGACGTGCACCCCCATGCCCAGCTCGCCGCAGAGGCCGCGCAGGCCGCCGGCGATCAGGGAGCGTTCTGGGAGATGCACGACGCCCTGCTCGCTCACCAAGGCGCCCTGGCGATCGACGACGTTATCCGGTACGCCGAGGAGATCGGCCTCGATATAGACCGCTTCCACACCGGCCTGAGCAGCCTGGCCGGCGCGACACGCATCGCGGAGGACGTCGAGTCCGCGGACCGAAGCGGCGTATCGGGAACGCCGGCCTTCTTCATCAACGGACGGCGGCACGATGGCGCATACGACATCGAGAGCCTGACTGCCGCCGTCGAGACGGCGCGGCTTCGAGTGAGCCTGCAGCAGACAGCCCGCAGGCGGCTCTTCACCGGCGTGCGTGGCGGTGAACCGGGCTGAGGGCCCGGTTCAGGCCACGACGTACGAACGCACGTGGTCCAGGGCCATCTGCATGGAGACGCGCATCGGTTCGACGTCCTGAGCGGTCTGGGCCAGCAGATAACCACCCTGGAGGGCGGCCATGACGGCGGTGGCGAGCTGGTCAGGGTCTGCTTCCTCGCGCAACGTCCCATTTTCCTGCATGCGCCGCAGGCCCGCCGAAATGAACTGCTCCCACTCCGCGAACGTCTCCGCCAACTTGCCCCTCGACGTGGGATCCTGCGCGGCCCGCGCGCTGACGAGTGAGCCGAGCGCGCACCCGTAGGCCCCGTTCTGCAGGGAGTTGAGGTGGATAATCGTGTCGGTCCATCGCTCAAGCGCACGAATGGAATTCATCCGTTCCAGCAGTTGGCGATCACGATTCAGGATTTGATCGGCTCGCAGATCGATGACGCTGTGGACGAGCTGGTCTTTGTCCGCAAAGTGACGGTAAAGCTGGGATTTGCTCGTCCCGCTTGTCGCTCTCACATCGTCGAGCGTGACCGAGTTGACGCCCCGCACGTAGAAGAGCTCGGCAGCGGCCTGAACAATGCGGTTTCGGGTGACGGCACCGCGCGCAGTCAGGCGTCGCTCCTGTGAAAGGGCAGCATCTACGGACATGTGGTCGATATTACTACGGTCGATCACCGCGTTCCCGGAGGAGCTGGAGGGGGCGGCAGGGACGGCTGGCGCGCTCCCGGACGCGTCAGCAGAATGCTTCCCGGCGGTCGGTAGATCGGACCCGCGGGGCCCGTTCTCGGCTGGTACACGTGTTTCATCTGCCATCGTGGACCATCTCCGCTTCTCGCTGGATACGACGCCACAGCAGGTAGCGCCCTACTCCAGCCCGGCTTCCCGTCACGCTGACGTGCTGTCCTACCGGGATGCAACGGTCCGCTGTGGGCACGATCGAGTCCAGACGCTGACGACTTTAGTCACCCTTCTAGGACTATATAGTCCTCTTGATTTCTTGATGGCGGAAGAGGGCAGCGGCGCGGAATGAATTACGAATAAATTCCCACGCTTATCAGTGACGACGATCTGCGCCGCGTCCCTCCCGGTGAGCGGCAGCGCGGAGCTCGCCGCCCGTCATCCTCCGCAGCATGAACGAGGACCTCTGTCGGCGGCCTACCGGAGACTGAGCGCCTTTCGTACCCGACCCCGGCATCGAACTGCTGATCGCGGCGATGCCGGGCAGCCGGGCTTCCGGGCCGCTGGCGACACTTGATCGGGCTCGCCGGTCAGGTATCGCCAGTGCTCTACCGGCTGAACCGCAAGGAGCACCGGCACAGCCCGCCGGCGGCGGCTTCCTCCGCATCCGCACCGCCGTCGTGGCGGCCGGCAATCCACGGCAGTTCGGGCAGCACGCGGCAGACCTGTTTGGGGCGTGGAGCCCGCACTGTGTGCCGGACGGGGCGTACAGGCGCATCACCGGCGCGACGGGGGATCAATGCGCCCGTACTCCTGCGGGCCCGACCCGGACACCGAGGCGTGGGCCGATTCGCAGCCCGGCCCGCGCGTTGCGCACCGAAGGAGCGGCTCCAGACCGCCCACCGACGGCCCGAAGCCCGAGTGGGCCCGGGCAAGGGACTGCGGAAGGAGGGGAAGCCCGCGCCCGTCGGCTGCGCGGAGGCATCCTCGGTGCGGGCGAATCCCTTCAAGAGTCCTGCCGGGCGCATGAGCCAAGGCCCCTCCGGCCGTATGCGAGCCGTCACCACGAGGCTCCCTCGCTGCACTGTTCGTCCGGCCGAGGACGGCGCCTCGACGAGCGCGGCGTGCAGTAGAAGATCTACGACATACCTCGATCGTGCAGCGGGGGCCGCCAGTCCAAGGTGCCGTCCGATCGTTGCCAAGCCCCTGTGAGCAGGGATGATGTCGCACGCAGTCAAAAAGGACTTGACGGTCCTCTTTCTGTTTGACAGGCTGACCGCCATGCAACGAGCGGCTTCTCTCAGCACACCGTGATCCTTGGCGCGAAGACCCGGGGCCCCAGGCGACGCCTGTCACGCCGCGAGGAAAAGCACAGGCCACGATCCGAGATCGGAAACCGCGCGAACACCGGACGGCACGAGCTGACGGCGTCGGTGGAGGACTTCCGACTCGAACATCGGGTCAAGCACTCACGATTCGAGCCGTTCAACCTTGCGCACGCTCCAAGCGGTTCCCCACTCTGCCGTTCTCGGTGAACGCCTGAGAGGCGATTGCCCCACCAGATGGCCTTACTGATTGCACGCTGAAACAGGCGGTGAACCACGATGACCCAAACGGCAGAAGTCACGATCGAGAGCAATCAGATCCTCACGCCCCGCTTGCGGCTGAGGAAATGGCACCTCGACGATGCGGCTGCCGCAGTGGCGGTTTACGGTTCCGACGAAGTCACACGATGGCTGGCACCGGCAATGAACACCGTCCCCACCGCGGCACAGATGAAGTCGCTCCTCAGCTGCTGGAAGGCGAACTGCGACGCCCTGCAATACCCGGCCGGCCGCTGGGCGATCGAACTCCGCGAGAGCGGAGACGTGATCGGAGGCGCCGCTTTGCTCCCGCTGCCGCCCTACGGCGAAGATCTGGGAATCGACTGGCAGCTCGCGCCGCAGGCCTGGGGCATGGGCCTGGCGTCAGAAGCCGGCCACGCCGTCGCCCACTACGCCTTCAGCTCAGGCGCCGCCGATGAGGTTTTCGCCGTTGTGCGCCGCAAGAACGCACGGGGATGCTCCACGGCGAAACGCGTGGGGATGGAGTGGGTCGGAGAGACAGAGAAGTACTACAACCTTCGCCTCCAGGTCTACCGCCTCCGCAAGGGCGACCTCGACATCCCCACATAATCAGCTGGCACCGGCACGAGAAGACAAACGGTCGATCGGCCGTCAACACTCGTGCGCGCAAAAGACCGCCACGGCTCCAGCCAGTTTGGATGTCGACCCTGTGACGTCCGCTCTTACCCAACAAAGGTGGTTCACGCATGTCCCTTGGGGAGGACGAAGCAGAGGCGCACGTCTACGAAGCGGGCTTCAACAGAAAGCCGTCCGCACAAGTGGGCGTGGAAATGGAGTGGTTGATAGTCGATCCCCGGGACGCGCGACAGCACATACCTGCCGACCGTACGTCTCAGATTTACGAAAGCCTACGGGCCTCGAACGCGCTCCCGGGAGGCAGCAAGGTCACACGAGAGCCCGGCGGGCAGATCGAGCTCAGCTCCCAGCCCTTCCGCACTCTCGCCGAGTGCGTGGAGGCACTGGCCACCGATCTCGACCGACTGCGCGAAGCGACCTCCGACGCAGGTGTCGCGCTGCTGGGCTGCGGAGTCGACCCTTACAGAGAGCCGCCACGACTGCTCGATCAGCCGCGTTACCGGGCCATGGAGGCCTTCTTCGACCGCGGGGGCCCCTGGGGCCGGATCATGATGCGACGTTCGGCGTCCCTGCAGTTCAACCTGGACTCCGGCGATGACACGCACGGAACCTCGGGCTACAAGTTCCGCTGGGAACTAGCCCACCGGTTGGGGCCGGTTCTGGTTGCCGCCTTCGCCAACTCACCCGTGCTCACCGGCCGGCCGACGGGATGGCTCTCCACCCGGCAGGCGGTCTGGTCACACATGGACGCCGGCCGCACGCGCGAGCCGCGCTACCAAGCCGACCCGGCAGCGGCCTGGTCCTGCTATGCGCTCGACGCGAACGTGCTGGCCATTCCGGGCGCCGAAGACACCGACTGGACAGCCCCAGCCGACCTCACCTTCCGCGAGTGGATCCGCGGCCGTGCCCCCAGCTTGCGCCGCCCCACCCTGGCAGATCTCGACTACCACCTGACCACGCTCTTCCCGCCGATCCGCCCGCGCGGCTGGCTGGAGCTGCGCATGACCGACGCACAGGACGGCGACGACTGGGTGGTACCCGCCCTCCTGACGGCCACCTTGCTCAACGACGCCCACGCCGCTGACGCCGCGGCGGCTGCCACCGAGCTCCTGTGCCAAGACGCCCAGCCCGTCCCCACTCACGAAGTCTGGACGCGGGCAGCCCGATGCGGACTGGCCGACCCTGACCTGGCCAAGGCCGCCATCGCTTGCTTCACCGCAGCCGAAAGCGCCCTCGTGCGCAGCAACACACCCCCCAAGCTGCTGAAGGCCTTCACCGACTTCGCAGAGCGATACACCGTGCGCGGACAATCTCCGGCCCACGACCGGCTGAAGGAATGGCGGCACGCCGAGACCGAAGACAGGACATGACACAACACCCTCCAACCACCGGCCCGTCCGACTCCTCCACCGTGCCGCCTTCCACCACAGACTCGACCCTCGACGGCACGGCGGACGCCACCCAACACCCGTCGGCTGTTGCACGCAACGCGCTGGACGAAGCCCGCCAACGCACCCTGGCGCTGGTCGACGCCGTGCCCGACGAAGACCTCGTAGCACAGCACTCACGCCTGATGTCGCCCCTGGTCTGGGACCTCGCGCACATCGCCAACCAAGAAGACCTCTGGATTGTTCGGCAAGCCGGCCACCGCCCCGGCCTGCGCCCAGACCTGGACCCGCTCTACGACGCCTTTCAGCACCCGCGGGCCGACCGTCCCTCTCTGCCACTGCTCTGCCCGAGCGAGGCGCGCCAATACGCCGCCGTCGTACGAGAGGAGACATGGGCCGTGCTCGCCGAGGCGGACACGACCCCGGCGAGCCCCGACCCGCTGCTGGCCGACGCGTTCGTGTTCGGCATGCTCGCCCAGCACGAGCAGCAGCACGACGAGACAATGCTGGCCACCCACCAACTCCGCAAAGGCCCGCCCGTCCTGGCCGCCCCGGCCCCGCCCGCCGCAACGGACCCACACCGCCTGCCGCGAGATGTCTACATCCCACCGGGCGCCTTCGTCATGGGCACGAGCACCGCCCCTTGGGCCCTCGACAACGAGCGACCCCACCACACCGTGGACGTGCCCGGCTACTGGCTCGACACGACACCCGTCACCAACGGCGCCTACCAGGAATTCATTGAGGCCGGTGGCTACCAAGATCCCCGCTGGTGGACCCGCGAGGGATGGCAACACGTGCAGAAGGCGAAACTCCAGGCGCCTCTGTTCTGGTTCCGAGACGCCGGACAGTGGACCCGCCGCCGCTTCGGGCACATCGAGCCCGTGCCCGCGAATGAGCCGGTCATGCACGTGTGCTGGTACGAGGCCAACGCCTACGCGCGATGGACCGGCCGCCGCCTTCCCACCGAGCAGGAATGGGAAAAGGCCGCCCGCTACGACCCGGACACCGACCGCTCACGGCGCTATCCCTGGGGCGATACTGACCCGGATCCTCGGCGCGCCAACCTAGGCCAGCGCCACCTGCAGCCCGCGGCCGCAGGGAGCTATGCGGCAGGAGAGGCTCCGAGCGGGGCACGTCAGCTCATCGGAGACGTCTGGGAGTGGACGTCTTCCGACTTCACCCCCTATCCGGGATTCACCTCCTTCCCCTACAAGGAGTACTCCGAGGTCTTCTTCGGCCCTGGCTACAAAGTGCTCCGAGGCGGGGCCTTCTCCGTCTCGCCGGTCGTCGCCCGCACCACCTTCCGCAACTGGGACTACCCCATCCGGCGGCAGATCTTCGCGGGCTTCCGCACCGCCCGTGACGCCACACCCCAGGAGAAGAGGGACGACTGATGTGCCGCCACCTCGCCTACCTGGGCCCGACGGCGACCCTGGCCCAGCTGCTCATCCATCCCGCGCACAGCCTGTACGAGCAGTCGTTCCGGCCCCACCGTCAGCGGCACGGAACCATCAACGCCGACGGTTTCGGCGTTGGCTGGCACCCGGCCGGCCACGATCCTTGGACCACCCACCACGCACCGGTACCTGCCAGACGCTACCGCCGGGCGATACCGATCTGGGCCGACGACAACTTCGCGGAGATAGCCGAAACCATACGCAGCCACTCCATACTCGCGGCCGTGAGGTCCGCCACCGCCGACACCTCGCATGAGGAGTCCGCGGCCGCGCCGTTCCGCCGCGAGCAGTGGCTGTTCAGCCACAACGGAGCCGTCCCGGACTGGCGACACCTGCTCGCTGACCTAGGCGAGACCGAGCACCTGGTCCTCGACGCGCGCTCCGACTCCGCACTGCTGTGGGCGCTGGCCGCGAAGCGGCTGTCCACCGGCAGAGAGCTGCCCTCACACGTCCTGCTCGAACTCTTGCGCGAGATAGCCGCAATACGCCCCACCGCGCGTCTGAATCTGCTGCTCTCGGACGGCCAGGCCATCACCGCCACGGCCTGGGGGGACACTCTGTGGTACCGGCAACGACCAGACTCGGTCATCGTCGCCTCAGAACCGGACGAGGATACGGGCGAGTGGAGCGAAGTCCCCGACCGGTCGCTGCTCGTCGCCACCCCGGACAAGGCGGACGTCACCCTGATTGGCTGGTGACGGCACCCGACGCCACCGTGTCCGGAAGGCCTCGGCACGCGTGAGAACAGCGTTTCGGCCCCCGGCCGACCAGTCCGCCGGGGGTCGAGACGTTGCCGCGTAGAAAGTGGCTCTCCCCACTCCCCGATAACCGGTCCAGGCGTGCACCGGCGCCGGAGCAACACGACGAGACGGACCGTCGTACTGAGCGCCTCGCTCACCGCCGTAGCCACCGCGGATGACGGATCGAGAGCACCAGGCCAGGTCCGAAAAGTATGCGCCGACCCTTCGGCCGACTCGTGGCATGCCGGTCCCACTCCACCCTGGCTCGAGCCTCTCGCCACTCCGATCGGCGTGTCCCAGGCCTGAGCCCTGCGCACTCGCTCCGAGCACCGTCTGTGGCCTGTGGACGTCATACGAAGCGGGCCGGCCACGGTGTTCCTCTCCTTCAATCAAAGATGGACCTGTAAGACCTTTTCTAGGGAGAGATGATGCCCTGAACTGCTCATTTAAAAGAAAGGTGACAGGTTAACTGGACTATCTAGTCCTCAATATGCCATCATGAATCAATCAGGGAACACTGTGAGCGGTTCGCCGCCAGCCGGCTCCTGACAGTCGCCTACTGACCGTTGCAAGCAAGGAGACATCCGTGTCCCGCATCGACATCCCGCAGAGCATCGACGAGGCCCCGGTCGCGTCCCAGCCAGTCCTCAAGGAGGTCAATACTCGGTTGGGCATGCTGCCCAACGTCTTCCGGCTGCTGTCGAACAGCCCGACTGTTCTCAAGGGGGTCGTCGACCTCCAGAACACGCTGAGCCGAGTGCTGGACGCCAACACCCGGCACGCCCTGGCCATGGGGGTCACTGAGATCAACGGCTGCAACTACTGCCGCACCGCGCACAGCTTCGTGGCGGCGAACGTCGGCAAGCTGTCGCTCGATGAGATCCACCTCAACCAGGCGGGCGACTCCAGCGATCCCAAGCGTGCGGCGGCCGTCAAGTTCGGCCGAAAGGTCACTGAGCTGCGGGGCAAGGTCAGCGACGAGGACCTCCAGGAGGTGCGGGCCGCCGGATACACAGACGCCGAGGTCCTGGAGATCGTCGCGTTCTCCGTGCAGACCCTCCTGACGAACTTCATCAACAACCTGGCTGACACAGATGTCGACTTTCCGTCGGTGGAGCCGACCGCCGCGTAGGTACCCTCGGCTGCGCACCCGCCAGCCTCACTACGTCCGCGGGCATCAGTGGGCGTCGAGTCAGGCCAGCAGCATGCTGATCGTCGGAGTGAAGTTGACTGAAGTGAAAACACTCGAGCCGGCAACTGCCGAAAGAGTGGTTCGTTCGTCGTCGACTGTGCGAGTCGGCTGACCGTCAAGGTCGAAGTGCCCGTACGGCTGGCGAGTACCGATATCGCTGCTTCTTGAGGACGAGCTATGCATCGCGTGCCTCCCAGAGCAGACCGTGACTCGGTCACTGCTTACTGATCGTTTCAGAATGAAAGTCGTTGTGGGACGTCGACCGGGCTCGGCCCGGCAGCAAGCACCACTTGATCATCGACCGGCACGGCACCCCCTTGGTCGTCTCGCTGACCAGCGGAAACCGCCACGACGTCACTCAGCTGATGCCATTGCTGGACGCGATACCCCGCATCCGCGGTGCCCGCGGGCGACCACGTCACCGGCCACGCCGGTTGTTCGCCGACCGCGGCTACGACTACGACAAATACCGCCGGCTTCTCCGGGCCCGCGGCATCACACCGAAGATCGCCCGCAAGGGCACAGCCCATGGCTCCGGCCTGGGCAAGACCCGCTGGGTCGTCGAGCGGACCCTCGCCCGGCTCCACCAGTTCAAGCGACTCAGAATCCGCTACGAGATACGCGCCGACCTTCACCTGGGTCTACTCCAACTCGCGTGCAGCATCATCTGCTTGAGACGACTCCGAACCTCATTCTGAAACCATCAGCTAGGAACCATGCACGTGGCGGTCGTGAGCAGTTCGACCTCGACCGGCCTCACGACCTGTTGAGGCACCAGGAGCTCGAAAAGGGCATCGACTTGGGCATGGAGCAGCGGTCCAGCCAACAGGCCGCTCGCGGACGAAGCGGCCGGGCGGGGATGCCTGCGCCCGGCACCCGCGAATGGCAGCTCATTGCACCGCTCCCCCGCTGGGCAGGTCCGAGCTGTTCAGACGTATGGAAGCGCAGCGTGTGCGTCGCCGAGTCCTCCGGTGCGCCTGCCCGCTCGACGAGCACCTAGGTGCGGCATCGTCGCTGTCGAGGACTGCAAAGCACTCATCTCATGCAGCGAAAGATCCCGGCGCCCGATCGTCGGCTGACGGTGCCTACACGCACCCTCAAGTGCAGCAGTCATCACGTGACGGACGGTTTAGTCCCGTAAATTTAATGCTTGGCCAGCCATTAGCATGGTCTAGCACTACAATGGGACTACCCAGTCCATCTGTCATCGACTAGACGAGCGGCGAGAGCCGAGCTCGAGCCCAGGTGGCGTAGCAAGACAGTAAGGCCTGACGCGTCTCCGGCTCACGGCCGAAGCCCGACGGCCAGCAGTCAGATGACCCACACGACGCGGCGGAGTGGGATGGACGAAGGCCCTTCTCCCTCGATCCCGAATCCCCCAGAAGGAGGCAGAGAATGACGATCACAAGCGGACAATTAGGCGAGGGCACCGTGGGGCTGATGCTCCGCGAGGCGTCAGCGCGAGCCGAGAGCGAAGGATCGTCGCTTGCAGTAGACGCCGGAACCAGAGGGATGCAGGCCCTCCCTCCGGAAGCCACGATGACAGCCCCGCATAGTAAAGTCGGCCTCATGGCCGAAGATGATGTTGCTCCGTCGAAGAGGCGTCTGACGCCTCGCGGAGCTGTGACACGCGATCGCATCGTCCAAGCCGCTGCAGACCTCTTTTACGTTAAGGGCGTCAACTCGGTCTCCTTGGACGACGTGCGAGCGGTGAGCGGGACCAGCAAGTCCCAGCTGTACCGCCACTTCGCAGACAAGGACGAGCTTGTGCACAGTGTAATTGAGCTGCGTGCCCAGCAAATTCTCGAGCGCGACCGGCAGCACCTGGAGCGGATGAGCTCCTTTCGGGCCCTGGAACGCTGGAGCGAGTCGATCATTCGACTCAATTCCCTCCAGGACGGTGCCTACGGGTGCGCCCTCGGTTCGCTGGTCGGAGCCCGCGCTGCTCAAGACTCTGCCGCGCGAAACCTGCTCGCCGAGAAGTTCGGCGAGTGGGAGGAACTGATCGCCGCTGGCCTGCGCCGCATGCAGGAGAACGGCGAGCTCAAGAAGGAGGCCGACGCGGCAAAGCTCGCCGTGGCCGTAATGTCTGCCCTTCAGGGCAGCTACCTGCTCGCGCAGATGACGCGTGATGTCGAACCGATGCGTATCGCCATGGACATGGCCCTCGCTCACGTGAAGACATACACCGTGAGCTGACGTATGCCCTCGCGGAGGTGGACAGCAGAGCGGCAGTCGCTGCCTGTCTCCGAGGCGCCTCAGCAAGCAGCGGAGACCGCGCCCCGCAAGCAGCGTGCCCGGGCCGACGGCGCCTCGCACCAGAAGTGACAAATAAAGGACTGATAGGTCCTGAAGCCGTACGACCGACCATCTTCTCCGGGCAGCGTCCTCGCGGCGTGCGAGACCCGCCGACGGGATGAGCCGAAGCGATGCCGCTCCCCGGCCACCCAACTCCAGCCAGTTGGTTGGAGCAGCTGAAGCTGCTCTCGAGACCCTTGCCGAAGAGATCGCGGCAAAGGAGAGGCAAGCCCTGGACCTCCGCGCGGACTGCGCCCTGGACGCGGCTGACGCCAGTGCCGCCGACGAAGCGGTCCGAAGAGCGCTCGCCAAGGCCGAAAACGCGCAACGCCTGAGAGAGCAGAAGCTCGTAACGCTCGCGATCGTCCGCGAGGGCACATTCGGTGTCTGCGGCAGCTGCGGAGCAGACATCGATCCCGAACGAATGACCGCGCTGCCGCACACACGGCTGTGCGTGCGACGCAAGCAGGCGCACGAGCCCAGCCCACACTCTTAGGACTCAGATCAAAAAGAGGCTGTCAGGCGTCGCCAGCAGATGATCGCGCAGCCGAGGGTGAGGAAGGCTTGGTGGATGTCGGCGCGGATCTCCCAACGGATGCGCAGTCGGCGGAACCAGTGCAGGAGGGCGAAGGCTGCTTCCACGACCCAG
>NZ_JBSFCW010000055.1:0-28468 GCF_053593595.1 Streptomyces sp. NPDC002206 | reverse complement strand
CCGTGCCCTGGGGGGGGTGCGGGCTGTTAAGCGCGGGGGGTTGTGAGCCGTTGATGTTGATGCGGGGGGCCCCCCCGGGGTTGTGCCCCGGGGCGGGCCCGCGCCTTGCCTTCGTGCTGCGGAGCTCAGCGGATCAGGTGCAGGCGTGGTCAGGGACGAGTCTGAAGTCCGCTGTGGTCGTTTTCCCTCTGACGATCTCGATCCTGCGCTCCGTCGGAGCCCAGCCGTCCTTGGCCGCGGTCACCTTCAGCGGGTTGTTGCGGATGTCGAGCCACAGTGCGTAGTGGCCGTTCTTGTCGGTCTTGAGCGTGAAGCTCCCCTTCCCGCTGTCGATCTGGACGATGGCTCCCTTCAGTGCGGCAGGGCTGCCGGTGCAGCCTGCCCCGGTCACGGTTCCGGCGATCTTGCCCCAGGTCGTGGGCGGGTTCACGGTCATGGTCACGTCGATCGGCGTGTAGCGGTACGGCGTGTTCTCCGTGACGGCGAGCTTGGCGGTGTAGGTGCCCGGCTGGTTGACCGCGGCAACAGAGGCGTCCATCGTCAGCGCGACCTCTGCGGAGTCACCCGGCGCGAGAGTGAGGTCGGTGCTGTCCTCGGACAGCCAGCTGACGTCCGGGATGCCGCCGCACTCGCCGTAGCCGGGGAGCAGTTCCACCGATGTAGCCGGGCTGATGCCGCCGAAGGAACCGCCGACCTTGTAGAAACCGCAGGCGCTGCCGCCGCGGTAGAGGGTGTTGTTGGAGTTGGGCAGGTCCGTCCAGGCGTCGGTGGCCGGGGAGTAGGCGACGCCCCGGTTGGTGAGGTTGCGCGACCCGTTGGTGACGCCACCCGACAACATCAGCTGTCCGTTGGCCGCCGTCGACCCTGTGCCCCACAGGTCCAGGGGCATGTCGGCGATGGGCGACCAGCTGTCGTCGGCCGGGTTGTAGGCGTACGCGTGCTTGGTGGAGGCGGAACCGACACCTCCCGCGCAGTACAGCGAGCTGTCGATTGCGCCGCAACCCACCCACGAGGTGGCCTCGGGGTATTCGGCTGCGGAGCTCCAGCGGTCGTTCTCCGGGTCGTAGACCTGAACGTCGCGGGTGCCGCAACTGGTGGCGAGGCAACCACCGATGATGTACCACTTGCCGTTCAGGACGGCGGAGCCGGCGCCGGCCCACCCCCTGGGGATGCTGGCGCCGGTGGACCAGGTGTTGGTGTCCGGGTCGTAGATCTGCGTGGTCGTCACGGTGTTTCCGCTGGGCGACCAGCCACCCGTCACATAGAGCTTGTCGTCCACCATGGCCGCCTGCGGCGCCTCCCGGGGTACGCCGTTGTCGGCGATGGGACTCCAGGAGGTGGTTTCCGGGTTGTAGACGTAGCCCTTGGACAGGAAGGCGCTTCCGTTGGTGCCGCCGACCGAGTAGACCTTGCCGTCACTGCTGGTGGCCACGGCGTTGTCCATGATGGCGGTCGGATAGTTGGCTACACCGGTCCACGGTGCGGCCGCCGGGTCGGTCGCAGGGGTTGCCGGGTTGCTGTGGCGGTCCGGCGAGATGAACTCGGGCTTGTATGTGCCCGGGATCTCCTGCAGGGGGGCGCCTGCGGTCTGCCCCCGCATCTGGAAGCCGCCGTCGCGTTCACGGAGCTTGACGTGGGCGGAGGCGCTTCCGGTGTTCTTGACGGTGACGGTCGCGGTGCCCTTGCCCTGATAGGGCAGCGTCTTGGTGATGGACGGCGTGATCTGCAGGCGAGCCGCGGCCAGCGTGAAGTCCGCGGTGTTCGCCGAGTCGGCGGAGATGTCGACGGTCTCGCCGGCGCCGGTGTATTCGTGCGCGTCGGCGGTGACCTGGTGGGAGCCGGTCATGGAGGAGAGGAACCAGTAGAAGCCGTCGCCCAGGGCTGGGTCGTCCGGGGTGGGCGCGGAGGTCGCTCCCTCGGTCGGCTTGTCGGTGCTGACCACCTTGGCTCCGGCCACGCCTTCACCGGTGTTCTTGTCGGTCACCTGGCCGGTCACCAGGCCCCCAGAGGTAGGATCGCAGGTCCGGTTACCGGCGAAGACGTCGTCGACCTCCCACCAGAACGACGCGGCGCCGGTGTAGTGGAATCGGACCTGCACGGCGCTGTGGCCTGCCGCCGCGGAAAGGTCGATCGCCTCCGTGCGCGGACCCCTGCGGCTGGTGGTGGTCCAGTGGGTCAGGTTCTTCCAGGTCGTGCCGCCGTCGATGCTCAGGTCGACATCGGCGAAGCCCTTGACCCACGCAAAGTAGTCACTGTGGAAAGTCACGTAGGGGCTGGTGCGGTTGCTGAAGTCGAAGACCGGGCTCACCAGTGAGGTGTCCTGGCGTGCACCGTTCCCGTACACGAAACTGTCGATGATTGCGAACTTGCCGGTGCCGCCGGTGTGGTTACCGCGCAGGGCGGGGTCGTTGAACCGCCACCCGAACTGGCCGGTGCCCACGTTGTCCACCACAGTCCAGCCGGCCGGGGGCGTGATGCCGCTCGCGTTGTCGAAGGACTCTGTGCTGCCGTCGTACTTGAAGGCGTAGCCGGCGGCGGTGCAGGAGGCCTCGTCGACGTGGACGTCGAAGTCCTGGGACAGTTTGCTGTCGGCCACGGTGATGTCCTGGCCGGCCTGTTCGTATCCGGGGTAGGCGGCGTCGACCTGCAGGGTGTAGGCGTCGTCGACCGGCAGGTTCAGGGTGTAGCGGCCGGTGGCGGGGTCGGTGTGCACCATGCTCGTGGGTTCGCCCTTGACCTGCATGCTCGCATACAGGGGCCAGCCGTGACCGGAGGCGTCGTGGACCTTGCCGCTGACGGCGACTGTGGCCCTGGCGGTCAGTGCGGCGTCCTCGGTCAGCGACTGGCCGTCGACGAGAGTCACTGCGGAGAAGGTCTGCGGCTTGTACCCGAACTTGGCGACCTTGATGTCATAGGTGCCGGGCGGCACGGACAGCTGGTACTGACCTGCCGCATTGGTGGTAGCGCTCTGGTCACCTGCGGATATCGTGACGCCGGCGATCGGGGCCCCGCCGGCGCTGTCGGTCACCTTCCCGCTGACCACGGCGCGCGGACCGGAGGCGAAGGCGTCGACGCCCTTGGGCGTGCCCAGGCCGGTCGGTCCGTCGTAGCCGGTGGTCGCGGTGCACAGGTACGAGCCACTGCAGGCGCCGTTGGACCCGGCAGTGACATCGTTCAGGGCCGAGTGCTTGGCGTACGGATAGGTGTTCGGCAGGGAACCGGCTGCCGGGGTGCCGCCGAGTGCGTACACCGAGGCGATGATCGGCGCGGAGACGCTGGTGCCGCCGTAGACGTGCCAGGCGCCGGCCACGTAGACCGCAACCCCGGTACTGGGGTCCGCGACCGCGGAAACGTCCGCGACCGTGCGCCGCGCGCAGCCGGAGTCGCTCTGCATGCTCGGCTTGGCCTCGTACCTGGAGCACCCGCTGCCCGCGCCGCTCCATGCGGTCTCGCTCCAGCCGCGGGTGGAGGAGTTCTTGACCAGCGACGTCCCGCCGACCGCGGTGACGTACGGTGAGGCAGCCGGATAGCTCACCCCGTACCCGTCATCACCGCTGCTCGCGGTGATGGCGACACCGGGGTGGTTGAAGTACTGCCCGTCGAAGGTCGGTTCATCGGAGCCTTCGCCGCCGCCGTAGCTGTTGGAGACGAACTTCGCACCCAACGCCACGGCCTCGTTCACCGCGGCGCCCAGGTTCTCCATGGAGTTGTCATCCGCTTCCACCAGCAGGATGTGGCAGTTCGGACAGGTCGCACTGACCATCTGGACGTCGAGTGCGATCTCCGCTCCCCAACCGCTGTCGGCAGGAGGGTAGCTGGTCCCGCCGCGCTGGTCGACCTTCTTGAAACAGCCGTTGGCGGTGGTGCAGGGGGGCAGTCCGTACTGCTGCCGGTAGACGGCCAGCTCCGCCTCGGCGTTGGGGTTGTCGAAGGCGTCCACGATCGCCACCGTTTGCCCCCCGCCGGCGGAAGACGCGGGCAAGTCGTAGGCGCTCTGCAGGTCGGCCGGGCCGAAGCCGGACGGGGTCGCGCCAGCTGCCAACTGCGCCTTGGGGACCTTGACATCATCCCGCTCCAAGGAGCGGCAACTCATCCGTGAGGCGCGCTTGGGCACCGCACAGACCCGGTGCGAGGGGTGATCGCCCGGAGCGGTGGGGCTGGGCGCATGGGTGGCGCTGGGGTCGGCCGCCTTGACGGTGCTCGCGGCGACCGCCTGGGCCGGCATTTGCACGGCCAAGGCGGTGATGGCAGCTACGCCCAGCGCAACGAGGCGGGCGAATCTGCTGCGTAGTCTTCCATGGGGAGCCAAAGGATTTCCCTCCGACGTGCGGTGACGCGTGAGTGTCGGCCATGTTCATGGCGAGGCCAGCGTGGCAGCGCGCCTGGCTGTTCGGGGTGTCCCGGTCTGTCCAGGTGCGGACAACTTCCCAAACCGGACGGGCGGTTACGGACGAACCACGGACGCTCGCCCGCGGCGTGAACGCTGCGCCGGCGGATCGCGGATCCATAGCACCAACTCGCACCACCGACCGTTCTCAGTGGGCGTTTAGTGATCGCATGTGGTGTTATGCCGCTCCTGCGGTCCATGGCCTTTGATGAGATTTGCGCTCGATGTGGAGCTTCAAGACCTCCCAGGCTCCAGCCTCGGCGCCCAATTGCTCCGTGTCTCGAACCCAGATTCCGTCTGGTCTATGAACGTCATAGAAACGCCCTACTGGTCAATTGGCGCCATCAGCAGCGCTGTTCATGTAACAGCCCTTGCGTGAGCCAGCGGAAGCCGTACCCCAGCGACCTGTCCGACGCCCGATGGGCGCTGATCGAACCGACCTTATCCGCCTGGAGGAAAGCCCGACTCGACCGCAGACCCACCGGCCAGCCGGCCCAGGTCGAACTACGCGACGTCTTCAACGCAATCCTGTACGTCAACCGCACCGGAATCCCGTGGAAATACCTACCGCACGACTTCCCGAACCACGGCACCGTCTACGCCTACTACGCCGCCTGGCGCGACGAAGGAATCCTCGCCCATGCCCTGCGGGACACTGGCCTTGCTCTCGGGCTGCCACCCCACGTCGTCGACACGGTCGCGAAGTCGTTCCCGCATATCCGGGCCTGTGACATCGGCGATGCCCTGCAGCAGCTCCCGGAGCTGCGGCAGCTCGCCGGCGAGGCAGATTCGTATGGTCCGTTGTGGGAGCTTGCCGAGGGCCTCGATGCGCTGCCGCGTGGGATCGCGATGCACCCGTGCGGTGTGATCTTGTCGAATGCGACCTTGCTGGACCGGGTGCCGGTGCAGACGACGCCGGGTGGGCAGTACTCGATGGTCCAGGCCGACAAGGAGGACGTCGATTCTCTGGGGGTCGAGGCTGTTGCCGTGGGGCCTGTCTCACGTTGATGCAGCTCAGCGACCTGGTAGGTGAGTCTATGCATCACGACACCTGTGGTGCTAGGGCCTGTTCCGTGATCATGTGACGGGACAGGCAATCTCTAGGGGGCGGGAGAAGCTGCGAACGTGCGCGGGTGTTAGCTTCCTTCGCGTGACGGAGCACCAGGACAAAACCAGGGCGGCCTACGACGGGGTCGTCGAGCTGTATGCGTCGATGTTCGCTAATCGGTTGGAGACGCAGCCGTTCGCGCGGAACATGATCGGCACCTTCGCCGAGCTCGTGCGTGATACGGGGAACCTGCGGGTAGGTGACGTCGGGTGCGGACCTGGTCATCTGACGGCCATGCTGCACGACTTGGGGCTGGACGCCTTGGGGCTCGACCTCTCCCCGGCCATGGTCGACCACGCCCGGCGGGCCCATCCGGCGCTGCGGTTCGACGAAGCGCGGATGGAGGCCATGCCGGTCGAGGACTGCGCGCTCGGCGGCGTGCTGGCCCACTACTCGATGATCCATACCCCGCCTAGAGAATTGCCCGCGCTGCTCGCCGAGCAGGTGCGTGTCCTGGCACCAGGGGGCCTACTCCTGGTCTCGTTCTTCGCGACCGACGGACCGGAGCCGGTCCGCTTCGACCACAAGGTGACGCCCGCCTATAGCTGGCCGGTGGACCGGTTCGTCGAGTTGTTGGCCGGGGCCGGGCTCGTCACATTCGCCCGGCTGCTCCACGACCCGGCCTCCGAGCGGGGCTTCCTCGACGCCCACTTGCTGGCCCGCCTCCCCTAGATGATCGATTCCAAGGGGTTTAGAGGGTGTCTCACGTGGCAAGTTTCGCGAGCTTCTTGTAGCAGGTCAGGGCGGCGGCCAGGCCGAGGAAGGCGAGGGAGTGCGAGCCCTTTCGTTCGTATCGGACGGTGAGGCGGCGGTAGCCGAAGCGCCAGGCGATTGATCGTTCGATCTTCCAGCGGTGCCGACCGAGGCGTTCGCCGGACTCGATGCCGGGCCGCGCGATGCGCGCGACGAGCCCGCGCTCGCGCAGCCAGGCCAGGTGTTCGGCGGAGAAGTACGCCTTGTCCGCGCGGAGTTTGACGGGTCGGCGCCGCCGTGGTCCCCGGCGGGACCGGACGGCGGGTATGCCGCGGATGAGCGGTTGAGGGCGAGGCTGTCGCGTACAGCACCCACGACCGGCATCATGCCGCACGAACATCAAGTCACGTGAGACAACCTCTAAGCCTTGATTGGTGCGGCCGACCTGGCGGCCTGCTCGATCTTCGCGCAGTAGGCTGCACGGGCTTCCTCGTCGATCTGCTTCTCGTGTTCGGGGCGCACCCCGGTCCGGCCGTCGAGGCCCTCGCGCAGGATATCGGCGTGCCCGGCATGCCGGACGGTCTCGGCGAGGACATGGGTCATGACGGCGAACAGGTTCGTGTTGGGATAAGGCTCCGGCCACCACGGCACGTGGCCGGGGGCGTCGAGGGCAAGCTCGTTGATCGTCGCGTCCGAGTGTTCCCACGTGCGCCGGTAGAACCCAATGATCTGATCGCGGGTCTCGTTCGCGGTCGCCCACAGATCGCTGCCGTCGGAGTCCTGCCACCGGGACAGCGGTTCCGGACAAGGGCGGTCGAAGACCTCGCCGAAGTACCTGGCCTCGACGGTGGCCACGTGTTTGACCAGGCCGAGGAGGTTGGTCCCGGTCGCCGTCAAAGGTCTGCGGGCGTCGTATTCGGACAAGCCGTCGAGCTTCCAGAGCAGCGCCTCGCGGTCCCGCCGCAGTCTCCCGTACAGGTTGTCCTTCGCGAATTCATCGATCATGCGGCATGAACCTTCCATAGGCTGTTCGTGGTCTCAAGATCCCATACGTGGTCCGCAACGGCCAGCAGAGCCGAGGCTTAGGACTCCTCATACAATGAGCTACCGGGAATGACTGTCTGTCAGAAAGACGTGGGGGTGGGGGTGGGGTGCGTGACGGTTCGCGGCCGACCCGACCTGCGACGGTTACTGCGCAGGAGAACTACACGCATGCTGTTCGGTGCCGTTCTCTGATCCCGTTGAGTAGTTCGGGACGGGGACCGGGGAGGTGGGGGGGGTGCCAGGTGAGAATCCAGCCGGCGGTAAGCGCCGCCGCGCCGCCTGCCAGGGCGATTGCGCCGCCTGTTCCGATGCCTGCGGCCACCGAGCCGAAGCAGGCCGGCCCGACGCCCTGCAGCGTCATGCCGCCGGAGCCGAGCAGACCGAAGGCCTGGCCCTGGCCCTCCTGCGGCAGGGCGTCCAGGAACGGCCTTTGCAGGCCGAGACCGTAGGCGAATCCCAATCCGCAGAGCAGCAGCAGACAGGACGAGACGCCCACTCCGGGCTCGGCAGCGAAGCCGACCAGCGGCAGTCCCATCAGCGCAATCAACGGGACTACCAGTCGCTCCCGGGTGGGTGGCCGTAGGAGTCGGCCCACCAGCAGGTCACCGACAAGCATGCCGACCGGCAGACAGCCCATCAGCACCGCGTACCAGCCCGGCGCGAAGTGGCGCCCTCCCGCGTAGGCGACGATCAGACCTTCCGCCCCCGCTACGAACGCGCACGATAGCCACTGGGCCAGCATCAGTCGTCGCACCGTGCGTCCGCGCAGCAGCAGGCCGGCACCGTGCAGGCTTGCCCGGACGGCCCCCCCCATCGCCCCGAGCGCTGCCGGGTGTGCCGCCGAACTCTCCCAGCTGCAGCCGGGGTAGCCGGATGCGGATAGCGAGCGCGCAGCCGAGGTAGAGGGCGGCGCTTACCGCGAGCGCCCGGTGCGGGCCGAGTACCGCGACGACCGCACCTCCCAGCGCCAGACCGAACAATTGCGCGCCGGAGGCAGCGATGTTGTTCAGTGAACGGCCCAGTACATAGGCGTCGCCCTCCAGCGACTGCGCGACCAGCCGACTCGACGCGCCGCTGAACACCGGTGTGGCGAGGGCGACCAGCGCCACGACACCGAGGCTTGCCGCGATCGGCATCCGCACCAGGGCGAGCAGCAGGGCGGCGGCGCACTCCAAGGCGTAGCCGCCGGTGATGAGCGCGCGGGGCGGCAGTCGGTCGGCCAGTGAGCCCAGCAGCAGCGAGCCGAACAACTGCGGGAGAAAGCCGATGCCGAAGGCCAGTGCGCTCAACAGCGCGGAGCCGGTGGCCGCGAAGACCAGCACCAAGAACGTGGTGATCCGCAGCGAGCCCGCAGTGATCGCGACGGTGCGGGTCGAGAAGAGCAGCCGGAATCGCGGCTCGGCCAGCACCTCCCGGTAGGTGGCACGGTGGTTGACCTGCGCGGGTTCGGCGGTTGGGGTCATGACGCCCAGCCTCGCCGTGCGCCCACGCCACTCACCAATGATTCGTCGCTGGACGAATCGGAACAGACGTCCCGCGGTAGCCTGGCAGGGTGCTGCGCTTCGAAGTCTCCGTCGAGGACCTGCTGCGCAGCCGCTTCGCACTGTCGCCCGCGATGGACCTCTGCCTACTGCTGCGCTCGCTCGCCGGCCAAAACCGGCCGCTGCCGCGAGCCTGGGCCACCCGGCTCCTGCCGGCCTTTGAACGTCTTCGCCGCGAGACCGAACTGAACGCCGCCCTCGCCCTGCACACCCCGCAAGGCGGACCGAACTTCGTCGCCCCGCCCCCGCGCGGCCTCAACCAGACCTGGGCAGACGACCTGGCCATGATCCGGGCCACACCGCTGGAAGCGGCCCGCCACGAATTCGCCACCACCGCGACCGGCCCGTCCGCCCGTGATCCCCGCGTACGCGCAGTGCTGGACTCGAAGGGCGCCGTCTCCAGGATCGCCGAGGCGATGGACCAGGCGTGGCACGAGCTGCTCGCCGCGGACTGGCCGCAACTGCGCGCGATTTGTGAGCGCGATGTCGTGCACCGGGTGGGTGTGATCGGCGAACACGGATGGGCCGCGACCATCGAGAGCCTGCACTCGAGCATCGCCTGGCGCGCCGGCGGTATCGAGCTCGGCTTCTTTCCCCCAGTCGGAACAGTCCGCCTCGCCGGCGACGGGCTACTGCTGATCCCTTCGGCTTTCGTCGGGAATGTCGCCGCCCACCTGGAAGACCCCTGGCCCAGGACCTTGGTCTATCCTGCCCGCGGCACCGCCGCCCTGTGGGGCGAACAGGAGACCGTCCCCCAACCGGACGCGCTGACCGCTCTGGTCGGCCGGGCCCGAGCCCGGCTGCTGGTGGCGCTGGACGCCCCGGCCAGTACCAGCCACCTCGCCCGAAGCCTCGCCATGGCACCCGGCGCGGTAGGAGACCACCTCGCCATCCTGCGAGGCGCGGGGCTGCTCGTCCGCGCCCGGTCCGGACGGTCGGTGCTCTACCGGCGCACCCCGCTCGGCGAGGCACTGGTCGCCGGTTCGGGCTGAGGGCTCAGATCAGCACTGCTTTTTTGAGGCGCCGCCAGCAGATGATTGCGCAGCCGAGGGTGAGGAAGGCCTGGTGGATGTCGGCGCGGATTTCCCAGCGGATACGCAGTCGGCAGAACCAGCGCAGAAGTGCGAAGGCCGCTTCGACGACCCAGCGGTTCTTGCCCAGGCCGCTTCCGTGCCCGGTGCCGCGCCGGGCGATGAGCGGGCGGATGCCCAGCTCACGGACGCGGATGGGCGGTACGGCGTGGATCAGGGGCAGGCGCTGGGTTACACGTTGCGGTTGCCACCGGTCACGGTGGCGGCCAGGGGCATGCCGTGGACGTCGACAATGACGTGGTGCTTGCTGCCCGTCTTGCCCCGGTCCACTGACGAGGGCCCGGTGGCATCTCCGCCCTTCAGGACCCGCAGGTGGGAGCCGTCGACGGAGGCGCGGGACAGGTCCAAGGCGTCGCCAGCTCGGAGTTCGGCAAGCAGGAGTTCGTGCAACTGCTACCACACGCCGGCCTCCTTCCAGTCGCGCAGCCGACGCCAGCAGGTCATCCCGGAGCCGAAGCCCAGCTCCTGCGGCAGGAACTCCCACCGGATCCCGCACATGGCTCTGCGCTGGTCAAGCCGTTTACGTCCGGGATAGCGGTAGCGCCGCTCCACTACCGGCAGCAGCGGTTCAATCCGCTCCCACAGCCCGTCCTCGACCTCCCACGGCTTGCGCTTCACCGCCCCAGAAACCGTCGCACACCCCCACACCCCGCCTATACCAACACGAGGAAAACACAAGCTGACAGGCAGTCATTCCCAGTAGCTCATTGTGTTAGGAGTCCTTAGTGGTCGTAGGCGGTCAGGGCGCGCATGACGTGCTGGCCGGTGCGGTCGTTGTGCCAGATCGCGGCGGTGAGCGCGAGGACGCGTTGCAGGACCCGGACGGCCACTCCGCCGGGGGTGCGGCCGCGGTGTCGTTCGAGGTCGAGTTGGCCCTTGAAGGTCTCGTTGATCGATTCGATGACCTGCCGCAGCGGCTTGAACAGCTGTGATCCGGGCCGCTCGGGCTCGCCCTTCCGGGCTGGCCGCAGCAGCCGGATGTTCAGTTCGGCCAACTGCTGCTCGAACTCGCGGCCGAAGTAGTTCTTGTCGCCGATCAGCGTCTACCCCGGGCGTTCGGCGGTGAGCTGCGGCTCAACCGCGAGCAGGTCAAGCAGGGTCTCGCGCTCGTCAGCCTTGGCCCCGGTCAGCAGGGCATCGCAGCAGCACCGAGCAGGCGCGGCGGTTTGCCCTCTACGAGGACCGCCTGCGCCGCTCCGGCATCACCGACCCTGCCGACCTGCGGCGCCAGGCCAGCGCCTTCGTCTCCCCGGTCGAGGTGGCGCCACACTGTGCCGGCGCGGCCCTCGACCTGACGCTCATTGATGCCGATGGCGTCGAGCTGGACATGGGTGGTGCCGTGAACGGCCACCGCACCGGAGACGAGAAGTACTGTCCGCTGGACGCCTCAGGACTATCAGACCGAGCACGCCCCAATCGCGACCTCCTGGCCCGAGCCATGGGCGGCGCCGGCTTCATCAACTACCCCACCGAGTGGTGTTCCCAGTCAAGTTCTTGTGTTCAAGAGTAGGAGGTCCTTCGAAAGGCCTCCCAGGATGTGACTGGCGGGGCAGAGAGCTTAATTGGCGGCCAGGACTTACAGCCGGGGTATCAGATCCGATATGACCGCGAGGGGCAGCGAAGGATTGGCGGCTGCCGCCTCCACCACCTGCCAGTCGGCGTCGGTGAGTAGCTCTTCGATGATCGGCGGCGGAAGTGCCGCATGACTGGCGGCTACAGGCCTCGCCTGAGCGTCTGCCAGGCAGGCGAGCAGCGCCGGTGCCGACGCATTGCGATGCCGGGCGATCTCGCGGAACGCCTTCTGCACCGATGGTTCGTGCCGGGCAAGGTCCTCCAGAAGTGCCGGAGTCGCGTCCGGATTGGCGGCCACCTTAGCGACAACCCGGACTCCGTGCCGGTCGAGCATGGTGCGCAGTTGACCTTCCGAGAGGCCCGGGTGTGGAGCGATGGACTTGACCACTTTTGCGTCGGAGTCGGCGGCCAACGCGTCGCGTATAGCGGGTGGCAAATCGCGACGCTGGGCTATGAGCATCCGCGCGGCTGGATTCGGTGATTCGGCCAGCTTCTCGACCTCGTCGGGGGATGCCGAGGCGATCCGCGGCAGCAGAGTGGCGCCGATCCTTGTAGCGCTGGCCAGGTGGGTCAGCACGTCGAGCGGCACGAGCGGGTTGTGGGCGAGCCTGCGCCGCACTTCGTGGTCACGGTCGGTGGCCAGTGCGCGGATCAGGACGTCGTCGATCGCCGGATTCTCAGCGAGATCGGCTCGAACACCGGGATTTGAATCTACGGCGAGCCGAGCGCAGACCTCCGATGGCAGATTGGGGCGGCCGGCGAGTGCCCAGCGCAACTGCAGCGAAGGGTGGTCGACGAAGCCGACGACGGCTTCGGCAGGTGTGACCGGATTCCGAATCGCCATCTGCTGCGTCTCGTGCCTGGTGGACTCGTGAGAGCCGTCGCAGGAGGCGCCGGACGGCAGATCGCAGTCGAGTCGCGAGCATTGTGGATCGTGCACGAACGGCGCCTCTTCACGGTCACAGACCAGGCACCGCTGTGCGGGTGGCAGCCCCTCGCCGGTGAGCAGCGCCGCCAGTACGGCCGGTGGCGTCGCCTCGTTGGCCGCCACCGCGCGACGGACCTCGGCATGCGGATGCGCCGCAAGTCTGGTGGCCGTCTCCGGTGTCGTCCACAACGCGAGCTCCGCGACGACCTGTACGTCCGAGTCGGTGGCCAGCATCTCCACCACATCGAGCGGAAGGCCGGAGCAGGCGGCCAGCTTCTCCCGGCGCTCGACAACTGGATCTTCCGCGAGGAGGCGCGCCCACTCCGGGCGTCCCGCACGCTCGGCCAGCAGGGCGAGCGCGACGTCCGGTTGCGTCGCGGGATCAACGTCTGCGGCGGTCAGCAGGCCTGCATACGCAAGCGACACAGCGCTTTCCTCGACGCGAGAGGCCAGCACCACCGCCTGCGCGTGGCTGAGGTCGGCCCGATGCGCGAGGTCCGCAGCGATCTCGGCGTCCGCGACCGCGATCAGCCGGTCGACCAGCCCGGACGGCAGGCTTACGTTGGCGGCAAGCCCGCACAGAACATGGTTCACAGAGGCATCCTGCCTGGAACGTCACCGAATAGCTCCTGGATTTCGATACCCAGGTGCTACCGGTAGAGAGGTAGCCCAGACCTGCGGTCGGAGGCGCCCGTCTGGTCATTCTCCCTTCGGATGGAGGGGTACGACATTGGCTGGTGCCTCCGCCGAGCTCTCGCTCAGATTGTGGCCCTGACGAGTGAGGACGGCGTTCGCGAGTGCGAGTTGAGTGACTTGGTGCCGGAGTGCCGTGATTTCGGCCCTCTGCGCGGCAACTGCTTCCTTCAGGTCGGACACAGTCTTGCGGAGCCGCTTTTCCGATTCCGGGGGTTGCTTCGTCTCGGTGCGGACGCGTTCGTAGAACTCGGCCTTCAGGTCCGCATGGCGCTTCTGGAGGGCCATGCGGTGAACACCGGCTTCGGCCGCGAGAGCGACGACGGTCAGTGCGCCGTCGGAGGCCGTGGGCTGGCCGGTGAGTAGCCGGTCCATGGCGGCACGGATGCGCGTCCGCTCGTCGGTGGATTGCTCGGTCACGACAGGTCCTCGGCAGATTGGGCAGTGGCGTGGTGAGTGTCGGCGATGGCGCGGTATTGCTCGGCGGCGATGCGGAGGCGCCTGGCCAGCGGCTGAGGGGAGAGGGCCGCGAGTTTGTTGATGCGGTCGGTCTCTTCCAGCAGTTCGGTCGCGTGGCTGTCAAGGCAGACGGCGTTCCCGCAGCCGGGGCGGCAGTCGAACTGGTTCGGGGCGGTTGCGTCGGGGCCTGGTTCGCAGAGCGCGTTGTCGCGCTTGAAGACGCAGATCAGCGAAGCGTCCGGGTTGTCGAAAAGGACCAGGCCGTCGCGGGCCAGGTAGTCGGCGGGCTGTTTGGCGAACTTCTGGGTGACGGTACGGCCCTCGAATCGTGGCGCCTGGACCGCGGCAGTGAGGGCTCGTCGGGCGGCGGGCCCGGAAATCTTCTCGCCGGCGGCGAGGCGGTCCCGCAGCCGCGCGGCGGTGTCAGCGGCGGCCAGGGCGGTCTCGACATCAAGGATATTGTGGATGCCGCGGCGGCTTCGGCTGCCGTACCCGCTGGACGTACGGGCGTCGAGGACGGTGCGCATGTGGCCGTACTGGATCGCGAGCGCGACGAGCCCACCAGGTCTGCGGGCGATGTGCCACGCCAGGTTGTGGACATGGTTGAGAACTGACCGTTGACCGCTCCTCTGCCCCGGCCCCGATGGCGGTCGGCGGCATAGCACAGGATCTTGGGTGATGTCCCCTGGAGGGGTGTAGCAGCGATCACTTCTCGCGACTTGCTGCTACCACATCGCACTACTACACCGCTCTGCGGGACACGATCCTCACACCGGACCGGCGGGCGACGGCAGTCACCCCCAGCCCTGGCAGCCAGCCGACCCTGTTTATGATCACGCCCATGGCACTCGAATGGGAACAGATCATCGTCGACTCCTCCGACCCCATCGCCCTCGGGCGCTGGTGGGCCGAGGCTCTGGGCTGGGTAGTGGTCGACGAATCCGAGGAGATCATCGAGATCCGGCCTGAGCCGGACCAGATGCCGGGGCTGCTCTTCGTGCCTGTCCCCGAGGGCAAGACGTCGAAGAACCGGCTCCACCCCGACTTCCGCCCCGACGACCAGGAGGCCGAGGTCGCCCGGCTGCTCTCCCTCGGTGCCCGGCCCGCCGACACCGTGCAGGACGAGCAGCACTGGGTGACCCTCCTCGACCCGGAGGGCAACGAATTCTGTGTCCTGGGTGAGCGGAAGAGCTGAGCGGGGCCGGGCAGCCGTTCGGACGAAGGTGCCGGACGGTTTGCCCACCCGCAGCTGCCCCAGCTGCTGCTCGCCGACCCGGCTGCGCCGGGTGCTCTGACCGTGGTCCGTGCATGGCTCCGGCTGGTGCGTTGATGACGCGCGGCTCGGCCCGGAAGACCTACGAACTACCATCTTGTGGCTTCTTGTTCAACGACGTGGGGTCCTGCTGTTGATGCTCGTGACGTTCGACGTCTCCTCCAGTGCCTCTTTGAGTCGTTCGTTGCGCAGGGCGAGGTTCTGGATCTGGGCAGCAGCGAGGGCGAGTTGAGTGGTCAGCTCGCGGTTGCGCCGCCGGAGCTTCGCGTTGCGGGCGACGAGTCTGTCGTGCGCGGTCGGACCAGTGCGAGGGGCGGCGGGGGTGGCCCGGTGATCAGCGATCTCTCGGGCGATGTCGGGGTAACGGCGGCGGAAGGTGGTGTTGGTCAGGTCAAGGCGGCGGGCCAGCATGAGGACACTGGGCTGCTTGTTGGTCTCGCGGCAGGTGTCCAGCACCTCCTGGAGGTGCTTGCGGACCAGGGCCTCGGGCAGGTCGGGGACGTTGCGGGTCATGCCGGAACGTCCTCCTGTCCGTTCGCCGTCAGGAACTCGACGATCTCAGCCCGTCGGCTCTCAAGGAGCTGTCGAAGGCGGGGTGGCAGCGTCGGCCGCGAGGCGATGCGCTTGTCGATGCGGACGATCTCGCGTTGCCAGGCGGCGATGTTCTCGGGGGTGAGCGTGACGTTGCGGCAGGCCAACGGCAGGCATCCGCCGTGCGAGGGAAGTCCCTCGCTGTTGCCTCGGCGAGCCCTCTCGCAGAGGGCCTTGGCCGGATCGTTGACGCAGGTGATGTACTCGCCGGGATAGATCGCCGGGTCGTGACGCCTCATGATCCTTTTGAGGCGGTGCCTGTCCAGCGCGACTTGGCCCTGGAACTGCGCGCGCTCACCGAACTCTGTGAGCCGACGGGCTGCCTCTTCGGCGGACGGACCGGTTAGTCCCGCGTGCTGGTGGGAGTCGATCATTTCCATGTAGACCTCGCCGCGGGCGATCGCCTGCTCGCTTTCAACCTCGGCCCGGAACCCTGAATCGCTGGTCCCCGCATAGCCTTCGAACATCTGGATGCTGTGATGGCGGTATTGGAGGGCTCCGGCGACGACGCCGCCGGGGTGTCGCGCAATGAACCAAGCCAGAGTACGTCTGAAGACTCTCGTCTTGAGCCGGAGTGCATGGCCCTGACCAGCTGTGATGGTGTCGGTGCGTCCCCGCTCCGTGCAGAGCTCGTTGACGAAGTCGGCGAACAGATTGAGGTTCTGGTTGGTGGCGCCGACGCCGACTGCTCGATCAACGCCGGCCTTCATCGGCTGGCCCGGTCCGTGGAGGAGGGCACCCATGAGGTAGTTCTGGCTGGCGGGCTGCAACTGCTCAAGCACTCTGATTGCGCGGACGACGGGCTCGCAGACGGTCCATGTCGCCTCGACGCCTTCTGCATCCTCTTCGCCCTTGAACGCTCGGCTGTGTACTCGCCAGCGGTAGGCATTGCCGTCCTCGTCGCGCTTGGCCTCCACGCAGTCGCGCTTGATGTGTTTGACCTCGCTGTCCCGCATGCCGCTGAGAAAGGCGATCACGATGTAGCAGGCGGACTGCAGGTGGCGTGCGAGGGCGGCCAGGCTGGTTGGCAGCGTGTGATGGATGGTGACCGCCTTGATCCAGGGGCGGCCGTCCAGGGCCCCTTGGATGGCTTCGTCGACGAAGGCGGCATCCGCAACGCCGACGACAGCAGCCGCTGCGTCGATGGCCTCGCGGCGTTTGCTGATCTCTCGGCGGTGGCATTTCAGCGTGGCGGCGAGGTGGCTGATGTTGATCTTGCCTTGATAGCCAGGCAGGGGCCGTCGTGCCGCGATGTGGTCATCAAGAAGCTGCTGTAGTCGTTCGTCGATCCGGTGGCTGGTCACCCGTCCCACGCCCGCGGCCCGGATCTCGCGCCATCTGCGGTCCGCTTCGAGGATGTCCGGAGCGAAGTCGTCGATGAATCGCAGTGCCCAGACCAGCAAGGGACCCAGAACGTCTTCGGGGAGTCGGCCGGTCCCGTTCTCCCGACCACGTTGGGTCCGTTCTTCGCCCCACCCGTCGAGCTGCAGCGGATCGAATCGGAGCTGGTCATTCCCGAGGTGAATGCGCCAACGCCAGAGAAGTCGTACTGCGGCTCGAGCGGCTTCTCGGGCTCCGTCCCGGTGAGGGAAGAGGGTCAGCAGATGCCGGTTGTAGCGGCCCAGGTCGGCGGGCGAGATGGCGGACAACTCGACTCGGTCGGCGGGCCAACTGGAGTCGAGCCAGGTCAGCAGGCGTTTCACTTCGCCGAAAGCGGTGCGGACCGAGGCGATCGAGGGGCGGTTCTCGCCAGGTGGCGATTCCAGTTCCGAACAGAGCAGTGCATAAAACAAGCGCTTGGTGGCGAGGCGGAATCGCGCCGGGATCGTGGGGAAGTTGAGCACTACTGTCCGTTCCTGGACCTGCACGATCGCCGGCGCCAGCCGCCAGACATCGTCGCTGAAGCGCGCGGTGTCCTCCAGGCGGGTCCCCGGCCGCAACGGGCGCCCGGCCAAGACGTGGACGTACGCGTTCTGCAGTGGCGCGTCGTGGATGCCCGCGCTCATGAGGTTGTTCATGGCGTCTCCCAGGGTGCTTCGACGAGATCGAGGAGAGCGTCGGGGACCTGTTCCTTCTGCGCCTGGGCGACTTGTGCCGGGGTGAACTTGCCGAGAACGTCGCGGCGGACAGCGACCCAGACGAGGCCGTAGCGCTTCCACCACTCCTCCTCGCTCATCCTTTGCCGCAGACGTCCCAGGGCCTCGAGGAGAGCCAGCAGGCGCGGCAGGTGATCTTGGGTGATCAGACAGTTGCCGCAGAGGAAGCAGAGCAAGAACGAGTCGCCGCAGGGCTTGCCGGTCTCCGGGTGATGCTGGAAGTCCCCGCAGGCACTCCAGGCCGTGTCGAGGTGCCCGTGGGCCAGGTCATGCGCGGTTCCTGGAGCCAGGCCGGCTCCTGTCAGTTGGTCCGGTGTGCTGCCGCTCGGGATGACGGTGGGGCTGCCGCGGCGGCGGACGACCTCGGCATGCGCGTCCCGGGCGGCCTGCTCCGCGTCGGCGAGCGCGTCGGCCATCACTCCCTCCGCCCATTCACGGGTTGATGGATCTGGCCGGAGGTAGTTGGTGTAGAGCACCTGGGCCGTGTTGCTCTTCGCCGAGGACGGCAGGTGCCCACCCAGCTGGCGGGTCCGTCGGGTATCGACGCTGGTCTTGATCTTGTTGAAGGTCACCTGAAGCGGCATCTCGACGGAGGGGAGGGCGTTCTCCTGCCCCTTCGCCGACTCGGTCGGTGCAGGCGGGTCGGCCAGGACGGGTTTCGTGCGCGTCGCCGCCCATGTGCTCAGCTGCAGCTGTCCGCCGGCCCGCAGGTCCGCGTCGAACGGTGCGTAGTGCTCGTGTCTCGTCCCCCTCGCGTGGACGCGGTGGCCGTTGCGCCACACGCAGAGCGCAGACGGCGAGTCGCAGAACGCCCGGCTGCGAGCGGTCAGCTCAAGCAGGAGGAGATAGAGACCGCCGGGTGTGTGCAGCTCGCGCCCTTCCGGGCCGATCTCCCAGGTCACGGTCTCGAACCAGCGGTCAGCTCCGCGGCGCCGTTTCACCAGGCGAACCTCGACCGCCCGGTCCTCGAGGAGCCGGTGACGGGCGGGCAACTCCTTGAGTGTCTCTCCGTTCCGTTCCGTCACGAGGGCCAGGAGGACCATCAAGGGCGCCAGGTCGTTCCAAGTCAGGAACAGGCGGGCAGCGAGTTCCCGCCGTTCCCGCCATTGATCAATCCCCGTGCCCGGGGGGACTTCCCCGGTCTCAGCCATGCCCGCAAGTACCTGGGCCAGCTGTTGCTGCTGTGGAGGGATGCCCTCGGACTCGTCCTGCTGTCGGCGTACCAACTCCTCACCGGCGCGGATGCGCCGGACGATCCGGGCGGTGTCCGCCCGTGCAGCGGCAGTCAGCCGGTCCAGTTCGCCGGCCGAGTATCCGCCCTCCGGACTCGTCCTGGGCCCCGGCAGGCGCCTCGCGAACGCGTCCCGAGCCTCCATGGGGATCTGGTCCCGGATCTTCTCCTGACCGAACAACACCTGCAGTTCCGCCATATCCCTCTGCCGCGTGCCCGCCGCAGAGTCCGTGCGGGTATGGAAGGCGTTGACGTGATAGCGCGTGAGTTGCGCCGGCACCACAGGCTGAGGGTCCAGCGAGGCCAGGAAGTACGTCCATCGCCGGAGGGGCAACCACCTGTTCTGGGCTCCGGAGAGAGTACGAAGCCCGCCGCCAGGGCCGGTCCGCATCGCGAATGCCTCGGCGAGGAGAGAATGCCACCCAGGCAGTGGCAGCTTGCCGACATCGAATGTGCCCCGCCGGCCGTCCTCACCGTGGAAGTCGACGACGAGTCCCCCTGATGCCCCTTCGTGAACGAGGGCTGGGGCCTCGTAGTCCGCGGCTGGCAGAGCTGACCGGCGGGCCGGCCCGGTGCTGCCCCGGCCCCGGCGGGTCACGGCGTCGTCTCCTTCTCCTCGGGCAGGTCCTGCGGGGGCTTTTCGTCGCCCAGGGCCGCGGCCGGGGTGTCGCGGGGGTCCTCCCAGGTGTCGGGGACCAGGGCCATGCGGGTCTCCATTTCCAGTTCCTGCAGGGCGTGCAGATAGATCAAGGTCGACAGCTGCGAGGCGTGTCCGAGTCTGCGGCGGACCCAGTCCATGGGGTCGCCGAAGATCCGTTGGTAGTGCAGTCGCTGGGCCGGGTTCATGTCGCCGAGTGCGGCGATGTGCCCGCGCTGGAGCTGCTCGAGGGTGATGACGGCAAATGTGTGCCTTAGCAGGTGGGCGTGGGCAAAGAGGTCCAGTCCCTGGTCTTCGCACCGCTGGTTGGCCGTGGTGAACATGTCCTTCCATGCCGACAAGGTCAGCGGCATCCCGCTCTCACCGAGCCAGAACATCGCGGGCGCCAGGCCCTGTTCGGTGTCGACCAGTAGCCGCCGACGCTCGCGCGGGCCGAGCATCCGGACGTTGATTTTCTCGCCGCGGTGGATGCCGCTTGTGTACTGGGCCAGGTGCGGCCTCTGCGGATCGGCGATCACGATCGGCCGTCGGATCTTGCGGTAGCGGCCTGCGTCGCGGGCCTCCTCGATGACCCACTGCCGGTCCTCGGCCGCGTAGGCCGTCAGGTCCCGCCGGACCGAGGCCGGCTCGTAGACCCATCGCGCGGAGTTCCGTTTCGCGATTGCCTTGGGCAGCCAGGACTTGCTGTAGCCAGTCGGGCCGGGTCCGGTCGGCACTTCCGTGATCAGGCGGCTGGCCTGCTCTTCCAGCCGCAGGCCGGTGCGGACCGTGGAGTCAGTGAAGGTCCCGTTGCGCGACGCCCACCGGCCGCGGAAGTTGTCCCGGGGCAGGCCCTCGCGGTCGTAGCCGAGGACTCCCACGTCCCGCCATCGTCGGTAAGACGGTGCGGGCAACCACTCGATCACCTCGCCACCGGTGTCGTGAGCGTAATTCGCTGGCACTGTCTCCCTGGCGTCCACCGGCCTCGAGCGGCGCCTGTTCCCCTTCTGCTCGGCCTTCCCGTCACGTCGCGGCCGCTGCGGGATCGGCACTTCCGACACCCACTGCTTGCGCTTCGCGTAGACGTAGAACTGCTGCAGATGGGAGACCTCCTGGCTCCACGTGTCCCCGTCGACCCGCGGCCCGCGGGGATCAAGGCGCCGCCAGTAGTGATAGGCCGTGTGATCGGCCTCGGTCGCGTCCCGCCAGTCCTTCCCGCCCCGGCTCTGATGCAGGAAGTTCAGCTTCCTGCAGAGGGCCGACGCCCGGTTGATCTGACTGTTCAGCGGGCCCTCCAGGAGGTTCACCCGATGGAAGTACGAGTTCAGGTACGTGTCGTAGACGAAGCGCGGCGACAACAGGTACGGCGTGCCATCAGGAATGCCCAGGTCATCGAGCCACACCTCCCACTCGTCCGGGGAAATCCGCAGGTGCCAGGGCTGCGGCTCAGGCTGCGGCAGGTCCCGCGAGCTGTAGTGGACTGACCAGGCTCTATGTCTCAACACCCGCGGACCGTACAGCTACCTGGTCACTGACCGAGCGTGCACAAGCCAGGGTCCGGCGGAACCGCCCGAGCCCGATGGCGCCGTGAGGGTCTTGGGGGACGCCCTGGTTCTGCAGCCCATGGGATTCGGTCTCCCGGTTGATCCAGGCGATGAAGTCCTCGATCCGCTGGTTCATGCTGCTGTTCTTCAAGGCGCCGCCGCGCTGGCGGCCGCGGGCAAAGTCGTGATGGGCGGAACCGAAGAGCAGTTCGCCCTCGGGGACCATGCGTTCAAGGACTCGGATCGCGCGGACGACCGGGGTGATGGCGACCCAGGGGACCTCCCGTACCTCGCCGGCCGAGACGTGCTGGCCGTCGTCGATGGTGACGTTCTTGTAGTGGTGACTGCGGATGAGGTGGCGGCTGCCGTCCTCGGGGTCGGGGCAGCAGCCGGACCGCAGACCTTGTACTTCCTGCGGTCGCATGCCGGTCAGATAGAGGCAAACGATCATCGCGGCGGTGGCCAACTGCCTCATCCACCAGCAGCACCCCACCAGCTTGTGAGACAGCACCATTACCATCGCCCCGGATACGGACGCGCGGATCCACCCCACCACGCTGCTTCACCTGGAAAGTGCCTCTTCCCTGCGACGACTCGACCCTAGACAAGCGCTATCACCCCAGGTCAGAGGCACTCTCCTGAGTCAAGGAATGCTCAGCGTTGTGGGGCAGGTCCGGACGTTCAGAACCATTGTGTCCGAGTTGCCGTTTCGCCCGACCCGGGTGAAGCCGAGGGCAGTGTAGAGGTGCATAGCGGGGTTGCCGTCCTCGACGCTGAGGCTGAGCCGAGCGACCGGGGCCAGTCCCCCTGCGGCGGCCTGGATCAGCGCCTCCATCAGGGCCCGACCGTGCCCGCGGCCGCGGTGTTCGGGCAATAGGCCGAGGGTCAGCTCGGGGACGTCCGGCGCGACGAAGCCGTATCCGGGCTCACTCTCGGGGAGGCGCCGCGCCCAGACCGCGCCCATCGGTTCGCCGGCGTCGGTCTCTGCGATGACCCCGAAGTCGTCCCTGTGGGGCCAGCCGACGAGGTAGCGCGCGGCGTGCGGCTCAGCGGCGAGCTGCTCGGCAGTGAACCGCTGCTCGCCGCTCCAGTTGTATGCCTCGAGCAAGATGCGCCAGAGGAAGTCGGCGTCGCGGGCGATGGCAGGGCGGACAGACATCAACGGCCTTCGGGTCGGGAGCGGTGCGGGCCGACGATAGGTCGCCATCTGCAGATCGGCAAGGAGATTCGTCGCGGGACGCCTGCCCCACCGGTCGACCCCCCGGAGGGTTACCGGGAATCTCCGGGACTGATGTCCAGCCGACGATCACCCGCTACTTGTCTGCACCTCAGGAGTGAAGTCCTCTTACTGCCCATCAGAACCCCGGAATGCCCTATCGCCCCAGGTCAAAAGCACTCCTGGACATGTTGGTCACGCTCAGGTGCTCTGGCTCATGAAAGCGCGAGGCTAACGACCTGGTCCGGGATGGAGGACCGGGAGCAGGCGGGCTTCTGGTGCGAACTGACAGCATGGACTCATAGACGATGCAGTGGGCCTCGGTGAGTTCGGTGTGCGCCGCGCGGGTGAGTCGGAGTCGGACGCGCTGGCTGAAATCGACGCGGTCGCAGTCGAAGGTGACAGCGAGCGACAAGCGAGCATCCGAGGGTGGTGCCAGCAGGGCCTGGTGGTCGTAGCGGAGGACGCCTCTGGCCTGCTCGGCTACTGCGTGGTTGAGTACACGTTCTTCGAACAGGGCTTCGTCACGATGCTGATGGTGGCGTCATCAGCCCGCGGCAGAGGCGTTGGTCACCGGTTGCTGGACGCCGTGGCCGCCTCGTGCATGACCCCCAAACTGTTCACCTCGACCAACGTCTCCAACCAGCCGATGCAGCGACTGCTCCAGCGAGCCGGATGGAGCCCGGTCGGCCTTCTCCACGGCCTCGACGAGGGCGACCCCGAACTGTTCTACCTCTGTCGGCCGCAGATCGGGCGGATGCACCCGTGATCGGTGACCCGTGACCCGAAGCGGACCGCACGGGTTCGTCGCCAGGCCAGCACGTCGCGGCCTCAATGGTGGACCACGCCGTAATCACTTCGGATCAACTCGTCTAGGTCCCATCAGCGCGGTTCAAAAGGATCACCACGCGATCGAGGAGCTTGCTCACATTCTGGATGCCTGGCTGTAGCTCTCGCTGGTGGACGAAGACGGTGAGGTCGAGGACAACTTGGGCGAAGCAGTAAGCAAGGGCGCCGGGGCCAGCGACCTGCTCGCCGGCGCTGCAGAGCATTTCCAGCGCTTCGGGCGTGATGTCATGGGCGCTCAGCAGCGTTGCGTAGTCGAAGGCGCGAGTGCCGCTGCCCAACGCTTCGATGTCGATGACGCCGCTGACGTGGTTTCCATGGAAGAGGATGTTGCCGGGGCGGAAGTCTCCGTGGACCAGGTCACCCGTGGGCAGAGCGACGGGCCCGTGGGCAGCGAGTAGTCGCTCGCAGGCGTTGACCAGCTTCTGCCCCGTTGGGCCAGTCTCGGCTGCCCCCTGAAACAGTTCGTCGCGCTGGTCGGTCATCTGCCCCGTCAGGAACTGAGACCAGCACCGCTGCGGGTCGGGGTCGAGGCCCGCGTGCGTCTCCAGGACGTCGATCAGCAACTGGGCCTCGCGTGAGGTCACTTGGTTCCGGCTGCGTCCGGGCACGAGTTCCTGAATCTGGTAGCCGAAACCGTCGGTTGTAACACCGACGACAAGCCATGCTGGGGTTGGGTATCCGATCGAGTGGACCTTCGCGACGCCGCTGGCAGCGCGCTCGATCTGCGAGGCCCAGCCGCGGTCAGGGCTCCATTTCAGCACCGCCTGTTGTCCTGTGCCGTCGGTCAGCAGCCAGGCTCCCGATTGGAATCCGTCATCGAATCGGTGATCCAGCTGGAAGTCAGTGCCATGGGCTTGGTTGGCCTCGTTCAGGACAGTGAAAGCAGTGTCCGTGTCGGCTCGGTCAGGCATGTGGCTCGGGGCCATAGTGAGATCTCCTAGGCATGTCCATGAGCCGCGGTCGGATGCCGACGGCGGCGGAGTGCACCTTCGACCGCCGGTCAAGCCGGCGGCATGGGAGATCAAGCCACGTGCGGCACGTTATTGCGCCCGAATCGTGAGTCGCAACTCCATTTCCGGCCCGCCGGTAGGGCGGACAGTCAGAGGGCGCTCTTCAGCCGTCAGCTGCAGGTGCCGATGGCGGTGGTCCTGGCGCGGGGGACGGTGGCCAGTTTGGCGGGCGGTGGCGGCTCGGGGGACGGCTGTGGGCTGCGCAGGTGCGTGATCTCGTCGTGCTGGGCGGCGAGCCGGGACAGTGCGAGTCTCTTGAACTCGGTCAGCTCCTCGATGGTCGCGTCCCGGTCGGTGACGCGGTCCTTCAGTTCGGCGTTCTGGGCCTTCAAGCGCTCGATCTGGGCGTCTCTGGGGTCTGGCGCCTCCCCGGCTTCCCGGAGGGCCGCCAGGCGGCGTACGAACTCGTCACCAAGGTGCTGGTAGGGCCCTTCCCGGACGCTGCCGTCCCGGTCCCTCTTCGGGTAGAAGCCGGTGCGGGTCACTCCCGCCTCTGTCGCGAGGGTCTTGAGGTCGCATCGGCCGCCGGGCGGGAGTTCGCCGCGAAGGAGCCGGTCCATGGCGGCCCGGATCGCTTCCTCGTTCCGACTCCGGTCGGTGTCACTGATCCTTCCCATGCACTCCTCCAGTAGCGGTGGCCAGGGCCGCGTCGATGGCGGCGACGACGTGGTCAGCCCGCTCGGCCTCGGCGGTGAGTCGCGCCTTCTCGGCCTTCTGGGACCGGCCGATCTTTCCGATGAAGACCCTGCTGCTGGCGGCGGCTGACGCCCAGACGGGTCGATGGCAGGGGTGGTGGGTGGCCTGCGGGCATCGGGCGGAGTCACACATCCCAGCCAGAGGGCGGCTGCGGTCCTTGTTCTGGGCGAGCTTGAGGCGGAGGGCCTTGTCCGGGTCGATGAACCAGCAGTAGTTCGCGAGGCCCAGGTGCAGGGTGCCGGCTCGCCGGGACAGCAAATTGATCACTTCTTGGTCGCCGTTCTTGATCTGCGGGGCCGCGGCGTCCTGGAGGAGTTCGTTCTCGACGGACTTGAAGAAGCTCACGAGGTCACGGGCGCCCGGGCCGGCCGGCTGGCGGCCTGCCTGGAAGTCGCGGAAGGCCTGCAGGGTCAGGTGAGGTTTCGGTTGTGTTCCGACTCTCCGACCTCGGCGAGGAACTTGGCCTGTGCTCCGCCGGGCCGGTTTAGTGGTGGAGTCGGGTATTGGAACTGTCCGAATGCCTGCCTGATCACGCGTTGCGTTCCTCGGGTTCCCCGAAGCGCGCCAGACAGTGCCACACCTTCTTGAATGCTTGCTGGTCATGGAGTCCGGTGCGTGCGGCGTCACCGATGATCCGCGGATCGAGATAGCCGTCAACGGCGATCTCGGTTCCCAGGTCGACGTACTCCTGTCCGCGGTAGTCCGGGTGGCGACCGAGTTCCTCGACGGCAAGCCGGAGCCCTGGGTACCATTCGAGTGGGCATGACAGGTCGCGGGCTGCTGCCTCCACTACGGTTCCTCGATAGCTCGGGTCCAGGACCAATGCCTCGACATCGCGGTTCAGGACGAGTGGCCCGTGCACCTGTGCCTCGATGTAGTCGTCTAGTGCATCCTGGCTATCGGCCTCAGCCAGCTCCATGAGGGACATGCTGGCCGCGACACCGAACGCCGACGGCTCGAAAAAGCTGTCCGGGTAGCAGAACGTGGCTCGCGAGAGGGCCTCAGCAGTCAGCCGAAAGTGCGCGGAGCCGAACCGGGGCGCTCCGCCGAGCGGCTTCCGCCGGAAGTTCAGCGCGCCGTAGACGGGTCGCTCGTGCGCGGGCGCATGGTCATACGCACCCCCGAAGATCCGGCTCTCCCAGCGCCACCGGTCGCCACCGGGATGGGCTGTCAAGCCGCCGTTACTTGCGCCCGTGACGAACTGGGAGTGATAGACGCCGTCCTCGGCCAACGCGAGCAGGATCGGCCGGTCGCGCACCGTGCGATCCGGGTGAAAGTTCAGAGTCACTCGCAGCGCAGGGTCGACCGGGGCCCCGGACGACAGCGATGCAACATGACGGATTGCCTGTTCCTGCGGAGACGGGACTGTATCAGCGTTCACCAGCGCAGTGTGCCTGAGCTTGATCAACTGGTGCACCTGGATTGGCCTGCGGCCCCGTGACCTGCTGTTCACGGTGCTTGACGGTGGGAAGATCGGCATTGAGGCGTCACGGGTGGGTGCGGCTGCTGACGTCGGCGGCGTAGGCGGCCCAGTCGCCGCCGGATGCCTTCTGCCACTGGACGGCGACTTGGATGTGGACGCCGAGCATCCGGGCGAGGATCGCGACGGGGAGTTCGGCGGCGAGGGTGAACAGGGCTGTGGAGCGGTCTTGTTGAGGCCAGATGCCGATCTTGTGCAGCCGCAGGCCGATCTGACTGTCGCTGAGGGGACGGCCGGGCTGTCCGCCGGGGAAGAGCCAGGGGACATCGTCTGGGGTGCCGATCTTGGCCTTGCCACGTCGGGTCACGACGAGCTCGCGGACCAGGGTGGCCAGCGGCATCGGGAGGATGACGGGCGAGGTTCCCAAGGAGATCGCAACGGTCTCGCCGGTGATGTCGACATCGTCGATGGTGAGTTGGCTGATGGTAGCGATCTTCTGTGCGTAGAGGATCAGCAGCAGTCCGGCGACGCGATCCCCGGTGGGCAGTGTGTCGTCGTTCCGGGTCCGTCAGCAGAGCGCGAGCGTGCCGCACCTGTTCCTCCGCCATCGCGGGCGGCCGGCCGATGCGCTCCCCGCGGGCCCGCGCTGCGGCCAGGCCCTCGTGAGTGCCCTGCACGATCAGTTCCCGGATGAACTCTGCGAGTGCGGCGAACACGTGGAACACCAGGCGGCCGCCCGGAGTCGTCGTGTCCAGCGACTCGTGAAGCGACTGAAAGCCGATGCCGCGCTTTGGCAGGCCGGAGACGATGGAGATCAGGTCTTGGATCGAGCGGCCCAAGCGGTCGAGGGAGGGCACCACCAGGGTGTCGCCGGGCCGGAGGTAGTCGAGGCACTTCCACAGTTCCTCGCGCTCCACGTTCTTGCCCGACTTCTTGTCGGTGAAGATCCGCGTACAGCCGGCCGCTTCCAGCGCCGCGATCTGTCGGTCGAGCAACTGTCCCTTCGTGGAGACGCGCCCGTACCCGACACCGGCGCCGGAGGAGTTCGCAGGGAAGGCTTCCAGTGGGCTGTCAGCGTCCGCCCACTCAGCGGTAGTCGTCATACACGGCGCCGTACAGAAAAGGACCCCAGGGCGTTCCTGGAGCCGAAGTCGTCCTCGCGCACGACGTTGCGCTTCTGGGGCGCTTCGCTGCCGGGCCGTAGGGTGCGCCGTCAGGCCGTGAGGTAGACGTTCAGAGAAAGGAATGACCATGGGGGACGTGCAGTTGGCGTGGCAGCGATTGGTGGACTGGCTGGAGACGAATGCACCGACGACTGCGTCGTCGATCCTTGCTCCCGCTCCGCCGGCAGCGATCACTGCGGCTGAGGAGCGCATGTGCGTCGTTTTCCCGGTCGAGCTTCGGACGTGGCTCCAGGCATCCGGGGCCGACAATGACCCTGAGGGTGTCACGGAGGGGGTCGTGCCCGGCAACCGCGATTTGCTGGGACTCGCGGCCATGGAGCGGACGTACCACTTCAAGATGGAGATCGAGCGCGACGACCCGTCCGACGATCCGGAGTTTCCCTTCTGGCATGAGCAGTGGATTCCGATCATCTCGGACGATGATGCTTGTTACGGCAAGTTCCTGGATGCGCGTAGCGGTCAGATCGGTTCATTCGGCGATGGGGATGCGCCATCCTTCGGAGTTCACGAGTCACTGACCGTTCTGTTCAGCGAGACGGTCGTCCTCATGGAGCAGATTTCTGCGGGGGCGCAGGGCGCAACTGGACGTGTTCAGGGCGGCAGGCTGATCTGGGACTGATGATCGGCGTACGCACGTAGGCCCACGGTGCCGACCGACACCACGGGCCCACTGCTGTTTCTGCTGTGCTACTGCGGCTTGGCTGCGTCGATCCGGTCCTGGTCGCCGTCAATGACTGCACTGCTTTGGATCTCCCACCGCGATTTGAACCTTCGCCGCACCGTTCGAGATCCACTTCCGATACACGGCCTCAAGACGCACTGCGACATGGTTCACGACGACGAGGTTAGTTTCGGACGGAGGTCGGCTCATACTGCGATCGCTGGTGGCCACTCGACGAGGTGGCCCCGCTCGAAGTGGGCTCCACGGCGGACGAGGGCGACGAGGGCCGCCCGGGAGCCGGCAAATAAGGCCGGCCCCGAGGGCCACGGCGAAGAGCCAGAAGTTTCTGACCGGCGGAAGCTTTGCGGCGGAATCGACGATCACAGAGGCCGCCTGTCCGGCGATCCGTGGCGCGGACAGGCGGCCTCAGGGGTCATGTATCTCAAGGGTGGTCGTGGGCGGGCCGGGGGGGGGCGCCCCCCCGAGCGAGGCCGCCGGGGCCGGGGGCGGGCGCGGGGGGGCCGGCCGGGGGGATGCCGGGGCC
>NZ_JBSFCW010000054.1:0-28560 GCF_053593595.1 Streptomyces sp. NPDC002206 | reverse complement strand
GCCGCCGGGGTCGCTCCCCGCGTCGTCATGGAGATCCTCGGACACAGCCAGATCGCCGTCACGATGAACATCTACGCCCACGTCGTCCAGGACACCCAGCGCGAGGCCGTGAGCCACCTGGACCGCATGCTGAAGCGGCGTCCCGGCCGTGAGTGACCGCCCCAACCGGGGCGCTCCTAGTCCCGGGAGCCTTGCCAGTCCAGGCAGACCACGGTGGCGTCGTCATGCAGGACACCTTGCTGAGCACACAGGACGGCCTGGGTAAGGGTGTGAACGGTCTCGCGAGGGTGCAGGTCGCGAGTGCCCTCGATCAGGGACGGAAGGTCCTCGGCGGCGGCGTTGCGCTCGAGCATGCCATCGGTGACCAGGATGAGGCGGTCACCTGGTCGCAGTTGGAACGACTGGACGCGGTGCGGGTACACCAAAGGGGTGCCGAAGGGCGGATCGATCTCGGGAGTGAGACGCGCGAGACGCCCCCCGCGCAGAAGCCAGGGCCACGGGTGACCGGCATTGACGAAGCCGGCACTTCCCGTCTGCAGATCGACGCGCAAGAGCTGGCCGGTGACCAAGGGGCCATGCAGTCCGTGGTCGAGCAAGGCCTGATGAGCCTGATGGGCCTGGTCGGCCAGGTCGGCTCCTTTGCGCCGCGCGCTGCGCAGAGCGCCAACAAACAGGGTGGCGATGAGGGCGGCACGGACGTCGTGGCCCATGGCGTCGGTGATGGACACATGCAGGGTGTGGCGGTCGAGGGAGTGATCGAAGGTATCGCCGGCGATCTCTTCGCTAGGGATCAGCTCGCCGGAGATCGTGAACTGTGGTGCTTCACAGGTGAGGCTGTCGGGAAGGAGGGTGTTCTGGATCTCAGCGGCCAGGTTCATGGGGAGGGTGCGGCGGCCCCACTGGTACAGGTCGGTGAAACGGCGGTTGGCGATGAGGATGTAAGCGAGAGCATGGGCCGCTTCGACGATCGCCTGCACAACTGCAGGTTCGGGGGCTTGCGGGAGGAAGACTTCAAGAAGCCCGATGGCATCCCCCCGGTTGGTCACCGGGGCCACGATCTGGACCTGCCCGTCGGGGCGCCCGCCTCGCCGGACGGACACCCGCTGTTCGCGAAGTACCTGCCCGTAGACGGTGCCGGGCAACGTGATGCGCTCACGCTCCTCACCGGCGTCGGCGAGGCTCAGGCGGACAACGGCGTTGCCGGTGAAGTCGGTGATCAAGAAGGAGACGGATCGGGCCTCCAAGCGCCTCGTCAGCTCGAAGGCGATCACCTCGGCCGACTCGACCGGCATCCGGGCCTCTGCCGCGGCGAGCAGTCCGGCCAGCCCTGCAGACCCTTCAGCCATCTCCGGTTCCTCTCGCCGGATCCGCCCAAAGATCCACTCTCACGACAGCACCGACGAGCCGCTCCCGTGACCGATGCAATACAGGGTTACTTGGCCAGAGAGTGCAAGGCCCCATTACGCCACCAGCGGCATGTCACACACCGTCGTCCCGCGTGCAGCAAGGCGACCCCACGGCGGTGTCCCGGCCGTGAGTGACCGCCCTCGTTGATGTCAAAAGTAGATGTCAAAGGCCCCCAACCATGATCGGTTGGGGGCCTTTGCACTGGTGGGCGCGGACGGTTTCGAACCGCCGACATCTGCTTTGTAAGCCTGGCGCCCACCACAGGACGGTCTTGGCTGGTCAACAGCCGTACAGCAGGGCCAAGCCTGTCAGCGCGTGCCCGCACCGCCTCGCACCCCAATTGACCGTGGCTGACCGCTCGTTCTGGCACGGATCTGGCACGCGCGCCGCCGCTCGCGTGGGGTGACCCTGGCATGCCGTCCGGCGCTCGTACCCTCCAGACCCTACTGAGCTGGGCCTCTACACATGCGGAGGCGTGCAACTCGCATCGCCGAGCCCGAATCCTGACCTCAGTCGCTAAGGCCAAAGGCCAAGAGCCAGAAGGACCATGCCCATCGAAAGGAAGATCGCACCAACGATCGTGCAGGTCGTCCTCAAGTCAGTGAAGCTGACTCCGACGCGGTTCGGCACGTGGCTGTAGATTCGCAAGGCGAAATCACGGACATTGAATGCGACCAGCAGCAGGGCGACCCCGCACCCGAGATCCCACACGATCCTTGCCCAGGTACTCAACCCGGCCCCCTCCTCGATTTACTGGCCTCATTGTGCATGGCTGATCAAGCGGCAACCTGCGGTTGCCCTCCGAGGTCGACGTAGCGCCTTGGACGGGAGATCGGGGGCCCGCAAGCTTCCCGCGACTCGGGCTATCAGCACTGGCAATACGGGCTGTAGGGATCAGCAACGGTTGCTGATAGTCGCTGTGGTTGCGGTACTTCTCTGCTGTACTGCTGGGCGAGGGGACGGACCGATGCGGGGTGGTGGAACCGTGAGTGCAGGAAGCCGCAGAGTGCTGGGAGTCGTAGGCACGGCAGCCGATGGAGTCGAGCAACTACGCACCGGCCTCGTCGAGCCGGCGATCGCCCTTGGCTGGCAGGTAGCAGTGACCCTGACCCCGAATGCCGGCCGATGGCTGCGGGCAAACGGCGAACTGGACCGCCTGGAGCGACTGATCGGCCTCCCGGTCCGAGACACCCCCGCGCCTGCCGACCGAACCTCGCCCTCACCCGGTTGCCGACTGCTATGTCGTCGCCCCGGCCAGCGCGAACTACGTTGCCAAGCTCGCAATGGGCATCGCGGACAACCAGGCACTGACGCAGGTAAGCGAGGCGCTGGGTACGACAGGCGTATCAGTCGTGGTGTTCCCCCGGGTCAACGCGGCACATGCACGGCACCCCGCGTGGGACAGCCACATCGAGACCCTGCAGAAGGCGGACGTAAGGCTCGTCTACGGCCCTGACGTCTGGCCGCTCTACGAACCCAGAGAAGGGCCAGCAGCTCGAGAGCTCCCCTGGGCCACGATCGTGGAATCCATCCATCACGTGACGGCCCAGCCTGCTTGACACCCGCTTTAGGAGCGTGGTGAGGCGAGTTGGGGTCTGACCTGCGGGATGCCGACTTCGGCGTCTGCTGGCCGTCGTCTCCGCCAGCAGCCGCAGTTCCCCGTGAGTCCCCGCCCGATCTGGCGCGGTTGTGGCACGGGAAACTCCTGATTCGTAGCTCTAGCCAGAACGGCCAGCGACGGCCATCAGGCGCTCCACCGGCCGAGGGTGCGTGGACCAGCCGCCGACTACGTGGGGGAGGCGAAAGGGTCCCTGTCAGGAACCGGTGGGCCACCCCACTGCACCTCCGGAACCAGGACAGGCGCCCAATCCGGGCCGCGGTGGTCCAGCCACCAACTGTCGATGGTGCGGAACTTCTCCTCGAACCCCCGATCCCAGCAGAGGAACCCGGTGATCGGTGCCCGAAGGCGAGTACGACGGCCGCCCGTTTCATAGATCACAACGACTTGGGCCCCCTGGAAGCGTTCGACGCGGATGGCCTGGACGTTCGACCACTGGATGGTCCGGCGGCGGAGGCCGTGCACGATGACCGTCGACTCCGTGAGAGTGACGCCGAAGTACTGCCCGAGGATCAGCAGCACGAGCACCATGGCGGCCCACGAACCCAATGACTCGGCTATCTCAGATCCGTCGCGCTTCAAGGTCACCCAATCGATGACCGTCGTGCCCCCGACGACGACAAGGAGGGGCAGAACAGGCAGTACGCGTTGGAGACGCGTATGCCGGTAACGGATGCGCTCCGGCGGCATGGCCTCGACCTGCAATTGCTCCACCAATACCCGCCCCTCACACAATGCAGCCACTCGGCACGTGATCGCCAGGGCAGCATGGCGGACCGGGGGCGCGCTGTCCATCGCCTACGGATGCCGGCCGAGCGGGCCAGCAGTGGCTTTGTTCACGGGTCGTGGCTCTGGCTCAAGTTCTGTGGCGGGTGACGTTCTGTCATTGCTCGACATCGAACAGCGAGATGGACGGTGGAGGCGGGGCAAGGGCTGCGCGGAGGCGGTTGAGGTTGGCTCGCCACTGCTTCCAGTCTGCCGGGTCGACCCAGTTCGAGGCTGGCCCGGCCTCGTCGCTGATGACGCGGGCAAGGGCCTCGTCCGCGAGCGTCCGAAGATCGTTGGGGAATGCGGGCATGGGTTTCTCAGGGCCGTAGGGTGTGTCGATTGGGTCGCCGCCTGGACATTGGGTCGCAACCAGTGCGGCGGCGGCCACCGCCTCTTCTCCTTCGGTGAGCCAGCCGACGGCATCGACGGTGCGCGTGAGGACGCCACGGATCAGCGTCTCGCGCTCCTCGGGCTTGGCCTCGTCGAGAGTGTTGGCGAAGTCCGCGGCCGTGTCGTTGTCGAAGGGGCCAGTGTCCCAGGTGCCCATGTTGATCTCCTCGTGTCGCCGGGATCCTCGCATCAGCCGCTGACACACACGGCGCCGTCCGCGGTGCAATGCGCGTCAACGCGCACTATCTCGATGTTCACGTCCACCGACAGCACCTCGACGTCCGCGATCGACGGGAACAACAACTCCTTCAGCCGGAGCACGCCCTCTTCCACGGCCCCGAACTGTCAGCCCAACCATGCTGCCCACGGGCCGTTTTCAGGCGACTTTGCGTACGACTTGGAGGGGCCCGGCTGTTACTCAGAGTGGCCGCGTTACAGAAGTTGAGCCAGAACCCGAGTTGTGAAGTCAGTTATTCACGGGTTCGGGAGGCACCTGCGCGGTGTCCTGTTCGATGTTCACGGGAGGTGACAGTGCCCGGTCCGAGGAGCGCTGCCCTGCCTATTGGAGGCTCCATCGGTGCGGGTGCCCGGGCTCGGTGGGGCAGGCGAAGATGTTCAGCAGGCCGTCTCGGCCGGTCGTGAGCTGCGTGGGGCGGCTGTCTCGAAGGTGCTCGGCGACGTCCCACTCTTCGGTGGGCATCCAGCTGCCGTTGGCGCCGTCCCACTCGTGGCTGTCGACGGTCAGCAGTAGGAGCATTGGTGCGGCACAGGCTTCGCAGTTCATCGGGTAGGGGTCGGTCGTGCGCCAGGAGGGGAATCCACCCACCCGGCAGCCCTGCGGAATCGACAGGTCACGGTGGTAGGTGACCAGCTCGTCGTCCAGGCCACGCTTTTCCGCCTTGCGTTCCTCCGCATCCTCCCAGGCGTCGATCCTTCTCCACAGCCTGGTCGGCAGCGAGCCGGCGTACGGGTAGGTGACGACCTGCTCAGGGTGCAGCACGCATGGCTCGGCGACCGCGCCCTCGAAGCCGACCAGCGCCGGCTGCGGCGGAGCGTCCAGCGGCACAGCGACCTGGTCGGAACGGCGCCAGCGCACGTGCGGGGCCAGGCCATAGCGGCTGGGGCCATGTGCCTCGAACGGGCACCAGAGGACCTGGAGCAGGTCGCAGCCGTCCGGGCCCGGCGGAAGGCCGGGCACGTCCCGCCGGTACAGCTGGACCAAGCCGATCAGCGGGATCGGAACGGCGTCGGCGATCGCCCGTTCGCGGTGCCTGCGGCCGAGGTCCTTGAGCAGGACCCGTTCCTCGTCGCTGGGCCGGTCACGAGCCCAGGCATCCGCGAGCACCTGACGCCTGCGACGGATGTCCGCGACGCGGTACCCACCACTGCGCTTGTGCGGCTCGGTGCAGACCGGCCACGGTTCGTCGGCCGGCCACAGCAGAGGACCGCCGACTGAGCTGACCGACGCGTCCGGATGCCCCGGCCGCGGGTGCAGGCGCGTCGTCACACCACGAAACGCCCCCAGCTTTGGGAAGAGCCCCTCAACTTGCACAGGGCGCGGCGGCGTAGTTCTGGTCATGGCGGAAACCCTAAGCCACTACATCGGCCATGATCACACGTGCCCGTGCTGTCCGAACTCGTGAGCATTTCGATTCGAGAGAGCGGACCAGATGACTGCCGATCTGGTGAACAAGTGCTGTCCGATCTCGGGTTCTGGCACACATTCCGTGAAACGGCCACTGTGAGTCACGCATGCGGCTGCCACACGCGCGGCCGAAGGCAGGCAGCCAGATTGCGGCCCGAACGCGATAGCGGTGATGGCCGTCTCGCTGGACTTGAAATCTTCCGTGGGGTCGGATATGGGCGACTGCCACCGCCCTCTCTCCAGCCTCGGCCTTGAGCCGCTGAACCGCACCTTTGACCTGCCTCGGCCGGATTTCAACCTGCGACACCCACTTTAGGAGCGTGGTGGGGCGATCACCTGCGTGACCTGCAGATTCCGTACCGTGGGCAGAGTCCGGCCGAACTCCCCCCTGGGGACCCCGGTTCCCCGTGAGTCCCCGTCCGTTCTGGCACGAGAGTGGCACGGCCACAGGACCTTTCCTTGGGCTCCCTCGATGCGAACTACGGGCGGTGCGGTGGCTGAGGGCTGCTTGGCTGACCATGATCGGCTCGTAGACAGCACGGTCAAGATCCGGCAGGATCGGCGGATGTTGAGGTGGGAACGGCCGTTGGTGGTCGCCGTATGCGGGTCCCCGGGGGCCGGAAAGACCACCGTTGCCTGCGCAACGGCGCGCCGCCTCGGTGTGCTGTTCCTGACCCGGGATGCGATCAAAGTCGGTCTCGGGCTGTCCTCCGCTTCCGTCGCCAAGGACGGCGGTGTTCAGCTCAACCCCGACTTCCACATCGCCGGTGGTCCTTTGAGCCTCCGCGCTGAGGCCGTGATGGTCAACGCAGCCGGTCTCCTCGCCTCCTCAGGGGTGAGCTTCGTCGTGGAGTCCTCCGTGTTGTCGCGCAAGCTGCTAGATGCGCTACTCGCATCTGACGCCCGAGTGCTCGCTGTTCACGTCGTCGCCCGCGATTCGGTCATCGACGAGCGCCTCCGCGCCCGGGCGGCCGAAGGCGGGGGAGTCGACCGACAGCTCTCATCTCAGTTCCAGCGAGGCGAGATGAAGCGGTCGATTTTCGAACCGCCGGGTGGAGTCGATGCCGTCGTTGAAGTCGATACCTCAGATGACGGCGATCCGGACATCGAACTCATCGAGGCAGCCGTCGTCGCCTTGATTCGGTGACCGAGCGCCGCTCAAAAGTACCCAGTTTGGAAGACGCCGTACGCGGATAGCGGCTGACCTGGCAACTCGCTGACCTGGGCCGAGACCCGTTCGGTGCCGCTGTTCCCCGTGAGTCCCCGCTGCGTCCCGTCGGACCGGGCACGCAACGGGCACGGCTGCCGTTGTCAGATCGCCCCTCGATGCGAACTACGGGCGGGACGGTCGCTGAAGTCTGCCCGCCTGATCAGACATTCGCTCGCGAGCGCGGCGGGTCGGCTGCGGTCGCGGCGGTTGCTGTACTTCGCTGCTGTACGCCACGCCCCAGTGACAGGGCTGGCCATCGACCGCCGGCGCGGGGAGCCCTTCACGTCCGTCACACGCGGGTGGTGTGCTGGTCCAGGATGGCCCGAAGCCGGTCGAGGTCCTCGGCCTCATGCACACCCCGCTTGGGCAGGACTTCGAGCCACATGATGTTGGGGTCTCGGCTAAGCAGAACGAAGTGGTGGGCCGTCTCCCGGTAGCCCTGGTAAACGGACCACTTCTGGACCAGCGTGCTGTAGTCGCTGTGGCAGGTGATCCCGGCCGCAGACACGGTGGCGCGGTACTCACCTTGCCATCCGATGATGCGCTGTATGTAGGCGACGTGCAGCCGTGGGTACCCCCACATCCACAGGACAACGAACAAGAGCAGCCCGGTCGAGACCACGTCGATAGTGATCAGCCAGAACCCCACCCCCAGCACGAGGAGGACGCCCCGCAGCACCAGCTTGGTCCGCTTGACCCGGTCGCGGACCCGCAGGCCGACCCGTGTGTCGGCAGGCTGCGGCCGGTACACCAGTTGGACCGCGGACGGTTCGTCCACGAGATCGCCAGAGGTTTCGGCGCTGTTGTCGGTACCTTCGGTCCAGCCGTCCTTGGCCATGATCCCTCCCCGGTTACAAGGACCGCAGGCTATCGATCGGCGGCCCTCGCACGCCCTGGTGGGGGTGACAGGCCTTGAACCTGCGGCCTCATCCTTATCAGGTCGATCACGATGAGACGCTGAGGTCGGTCAACGCAGCTGGCTCGCGAAAGCCCTGTTCACTGGGGTACGGCTCTGACCGCCGCAGTAGGCCGCTGTTGGTGTCAGGCGTTGATGTCAGACATCAGTGGGCGGTTTGACTGGCCCCGTAACCTTCCGGCGTCAAGGCTCTTGCGGCTCGCCCACGGCAGTGTCAACCGCGGAATTTCTGCGGCCTCGCCTGGTTGCCCGGATGCGGTCGATGATGAGTCCCGCAAGTCCAGCAAGGAAGCAGATCGCCCCTATGCCCAGGCCCAACCGGAGCAACGGCGGTCGGCCTCCACCCAACGCGCGGGCGCCGGCCCAGACCGCTCCGGCCGCGAGCCCGAGCCCCTGCAGCCACCATCGATCTTCCTTGATGTTCGCCATGTCCTCCCCCAGCCTCAAACGCGATGATCCCACTCGCCCCCAACCCACCACTCACCTCAGCTCCCATCCCGTCCGCCTTCGGCCCACACACCGTGGAGCGGGCGTGGTTCAGGGCGTCAAGGTGGAGCGCGCCACTGTACGAACGACCTGGACGCCATGGGCCGCGACTGCTCGGCTCTGCCTGGGACGAAGGTGGTCGGGATGGAAGCCCACAACGCTCGCCACGAATCCGCCGGCACCCGCGAACGGCGCCCCTCCCATCCCGGAGTCTGAGCGCCCCCGCCGGAGGCATGTCTTGTGCCTGCCGTGTCCCTTCGTCCAGGCTTTCTCGCTCTAGTTGCGCGACCGGCGTAGCCGGGGCCCAGAGCGGGGCGGAGACAGGAGCGCAGGGCCCCGGCGGTGAGCCGGGGAGCGCGCGACGAGCGGAGCGAGGAGCCTTGAACCCGTAGAGAAGGTTTCTACTCACGCAACCCACCGCTACGCGATGCGCCTGAGGAACTGCCGTCACTTACTACCGTCAACGCCCCCGCAGCGGGTCGCTGCGGGGGCGTTGTGGCTGGTGGGCGCGGACGGTTTCGAACCGCCGACATCTGCTTTGTAAGTTCAATCCGAGCCCGTTCCGGCTGCTGCCGTCGACCGGTGCGACGGCCGGACAGGGATGCTGGCGTACGCCCCCGTCCGGCGTCGTTGATGTCAGCCGTGGATGTCAAAAGCCGAGGCGCCGACTATCGAAGTGAACGCGTGAACGCGGCGCCCTCTACTCCCGGCGGCCGACAGCTCAGCAGTCGTAGCGGTGGACTGTGGGCCAGGTAGGGCAGGTGCGGCAGACGAAGACATAGATGCCACCGCCGTCACCCATGATCATTTCGTGGCTGTCATGCTGCAGTTCTGGATCGTCGGAGGTTTCCCATCCGCAGCCAGGACGGGTGCGCTCCTCGACCGGCAGCCAGCGGCCACACGATTCGCTCGCCGAGATCGTCAGCAAATGTTCCATCGGTGAGCCGCAGGTGCAGATCGGCCAGTTCGGTGGCTGTGTCCACCCGGGGTATCCGCCAATCTTGCCCTGCTGGGTGGTGAAGGCGTCGTAGTAGGAGATGCCGCAGGACTCCACTAACTCCTCGCTCCACTTGCCCACGCGCTCGGACAACTCCTCAGGCATGTCCCAGTTGGGGTACTCCACGGCCTCGGTGGCGTGTATCACGCAGGGTCGTGGGACGTACTCGTCGTCGAACTCGTAAGGTCGCGGTGCCTGGTCCAGCAGTCGCCGATCCGCCAAGTCCGCGGCGGATTGCCACCGCAGCACAGGCACCGGTGAATGCTGGTCATATTCGGAGTGAATCAGCGGGCACCAGAGCACTTGGAGCACGTCGGCGCCGACCGGGAACACCATTGCCGGCACGTCGCGAGCGAAGAGCTGCAGCACGGGCACCATGGCGACGGGAGCTGGACCGACCACCGCGCAACCGCGGGCAGGGTTGTAGTGATCGGGAGCCGCACACATCGGCCAGGGCTCGTCGGCGGGCCAGAGGAGCGGCCCACCCAGCGAACTTTCATCCCGCACGGGGCTGCCGGCACGCGGGTACAGCAGAGTGGTTGTCCGCGCATATGGCACAAGTTCTGGAAATTCTCTCGCGATGTCGAGCGGGGCTGGTGGAACGGTAAGCCTCATGATCACCTCCAGACCGCGCATCCTAGCGCGGCTCCAGTCAATCGCCACCGCCAGTGCCCCCTCGATGCGAACTATCGGCACGACGGTCACTGAGGTCTGTCGGCCCGGTAACACGGGCTGTAGGGATCAGCCACGGTTGTTGGTAGTCGGTGTGGTTGCTGTACTTCTCTGCTGTACTGCTGGCCCTGGGGACGGACCGATGCGGGGCGGTGGAACGGTGAGCGCAGGCAGTCGCGGAGTGCTAGCAGTCGTGGGTACGGCAGCCGATGGAATCGAGACGCTGCGCACCGGACTGGTGGAGCCAGCCATCGCCCTCGGCTGGCAGGTAGCCGTGACCCTGACGCCGAATGCCGGCCGATGGCTGCGGGCCAACGGCGAGCTGGACCGGCTGGAGACACTGACCGGCCTGCCAGTACGGGATACGCCTCGCCTGCCGATCGAACCTCGCCCGCACCCTGTCGCCGACTGCTACGTCGTCGCCCCGGCAAGTGCGAACTACATCGCCAAGCTCGCGACGGGCGTCGCCGACAACCAAGCCCTGACGCAGGTAAGTGAGGCGCTCGGCACGATCGGCGTCCCGGTCTTGGTGTTCCCCCGGGTCAACGCAGCTCATGCAAGGCATCCGGCATGGCAGGGGCACCTCGAGACATTGCGGAAGGCGAACGTGGATCTTGTCTACGGTTCCGACGTCTGGCCACTGTATGAACCTCGCGAGGGCCCAGAAGTTCGAGAACTGCCCTGGCCCACGATCATGGAGTCCATCCAGGAGGTGACGACCCAGTCTGCTCGGCATCCGCTTTAGACGTGCATCTAAAGTCGATCAAGGTACGGTCTGGTCCATCGCTCATACCAGGGGCACACACTCAACAACTCTGCATGTCTCTGGTTGGCCAAGCTTGCGGTCGTCCACAGGCACGACAAGAGCTGTAACGACGACCAGCCCGAACGGCACTGATGGCACTGATCGCACTGACGATAAGACTGCCAGTCGGGTGCTGTGGGCCCTCTGCAGAACCAGCTCTCTTCCAGACTCGGCTCGTGCCTCCGGCGGCGCAACATCGCCAAAGCTGCCTACCCCAGAGGCTCTTGATGCAACGTCATCTCCTGCCGATGACCTCTGACTAAGCGTAGGATCGTCAGCACCAGGCGCGCCGCTGCGATGTGGCGCTGAGCAGACCAAGGGGTCGGGCGGCGTTGACATATTTCTATGAGCAACTTGACCCAGAGCGCTTTCAGCACTTCTGCCAGGCCTTGATTGCCCGCGAGTATCCCGGCACTCAGTGCTTCCCCGTCGGCCAGCGCGATGGAGGCCGAGACGCTGTTCAGTTCTTCACCAATCCCAAAGGGAACTACCGTCTATTCCAGGTGAAGTTCGTCAGGAATCCTCACGCGATCGACGATGTTCATAAGTGGCTCGTCGAGACCATGAAGGGAGAAATTCCGAAAATCCGCGAACTACTCCGGGAAAACCCTGATGCAGTTGAATATATTCTCATTTCAAATGTCGCCGGCACCGCTTATCCAAACTCGGGATCGATCGATACGCTCAACGATGCGCTGAATACCGATGTAACGGTTCCCATTAGGGTTTGGTGGAGAGACGATCTGGACAGGCGTTGCGACGGATCCTCGGGAGTCAAATGGTCATATCCGGACATTCTTCGAGGTGTGGACATCCTGCAGGCCTTGTCCGAATCGATTGGACCAGACCTGCAAGGAAGTCGCCTTGATGTGCTGCGCAGCTTCGCTGTGGACCAATTCGAGATGGACAACGAGGTTCGATTCAAGCAAGTCGAACTGAGTAACGAAATCCTGAATCTCTTTGTTGACGTGCCAGCTAGGATCTCTTCGACCCAAGCGGAAGGGAGGCGGAAGGAAGATAGACGTGCGCAGGAGATTCGATTCTTGGCTCAGCGATTGTCGAGTAGCGATCAATGGGAGACTCAGCAACACACTGATGTGGGAGCTGCGACCCTTTTTCTTAGCGATGAGATAGCAAATCTGGCAGACATTGTGGTCCTTGAAGGTGGGCCAGGACAAGGTAAATCCACCCTCGCGCAGTACGTATGCCAGGTACACAGGATGAAGATTCTGAGTAAGCCTGAATTTGAAACACTGCCCACGACGCATCGTCCCTCATCTGCGCGTTTTCCCATCAAGGTTGATTTGCGGGAATACGCTACTTGGCTTTCCGGAAAGAACCCGTTCGCGCAAGAGGCTGGCGAGCTGCGACCTGCCAACCTTAGCAAGTCGCTTGAGTCGTTCATGAGCGCCTTGATTAGAGAACGCTCCGGAGGCCTCACCTTCGGACCTGACGATCTAGCTATCGTAGCCCGATCAAGCGCGCTACTCATCGTATTGGACGGACTCGACGAGGTAGCAGAAGTCAAACTCCGGAATGATGTCGTACGAGAGATCACTGCCTCTGCTAGACGCCTGCAAGAATCGGCAGCGTCACTGCAGATCATCGTCACAACTCGACCTTCTGCCCTTGCAGAGGTTTCAGATTTCCCCACCAAGACGTTTCACAAGTGGACCCTCACACGGCTGGGACGACCTCTGATTGAGGAATATTCTGAACGCTGGGCAAAGTCAAGACGACTCCCCTCCAAAGAAGTGGCCGAGCTGCGTCGCGTGCTAGCCGATAAGCTAGATCAGCCTCATATGAGGGATTTGGCACGGAACCCCATGCAATTGGCGATTTTGCTCAGTGTGATACACACCCGCGGGAGCAGTCTACCGGATAAGCGAACAGCCCTTTACGACATCTATGTGGAACTCTTTTTGGCTCGAGAAGCCGAGAAAAGTGAAGTCGTCAAGAAGCGGCAAGAGATCCTCATCGATGTACATCGCTATCTGGCGTGGGTTCTTCATAGCGAGGCCGAGACAGGTATGGCCCTGGGGAAGATAGAGGCAAGCCGACTTCGACAGCTCATTAAGTCGTACCTCCTCTCCGAAGGTCGCGACCCTGAGCTCGCTGAAGAGCTCTTCACTGGCCTGGCTCAGCGGGTGGTCTTCCTCGTGGGGGCAGTTGAGGGCCTGTTCGAGTTCGAGGTGCAACCACTACGCGAGTACTTCGCCGGGAGGTTCCTTTACGAGACTGCACCGTACAGCCCTGTCGGTAGCCCCCGATCCGGTACCAAGGATGAGCGCTTTGACGCAGTCGCGCGGAACACTCACTGGCTCAACGTAACGCGCTTCTATGCTGGTTGCTTCAGCAAGGGCGAGCTGCCATCTCTGGTCGACAGGCTCGAAGTCCTCTGCACAGATGTTGACCTCGGCCTCACTTCTCACCCCCGTTCCCTCGCTGCCACCCTTGTGGCCGACTGGGTGTTTAGTCAGAATGCCCGCAGTGTCAAAAAGGTAATCGATCTCATTCTGAGTAAGGATGGATATCGATCCCTGTTGGGGGATGACCGGTACAGTGCGTCGGGAGGTGAACCCCTGACGCTGCCCGACGGATGTGGGCGTACTGAACTCCTAACTCGCTGCATGGAAGTGCTGCATGGAGCTCCCCCCAAAGATATCCAGCTGTCTGTTGCACAACTTGCACAAAAGAACGGCACGCGAAAGGAAATTCGGGAACATTACGTAACCGGGTTCGCTACTCTCGCGAGCGAGGTTCAGAAGTCCTCATGGATTTTGTCGGGGCAATACCTTGGTGTTCTCTCATCATTCTCGAATAAGGAGCTTGATTCTCTCTTCAAAGAATTCGACGTACCTCTGAATGAAGACGTTCTGACCGCACTCCTCGCGTCGGGGCACGCCGACTACTTTGCCCAGAGCGAGAACCTTCGTAAAACTTTCAGCGATAGGATTCTTGATGGGTACGTGACGGGGATCAGGTTGCCTCGACGAATCAATAACTCCATGGACCTTCTTTGTACAGCGGTCAATCCAATGCCACTGTTCCGGCATCACTTCGACTCGGGGTTGCCTCTCTCCGAGGTATTCTCCAGGAACCTCGGCGTTAAATGGCCAACAGAACCTCCACAGCCGTCTGGAAATCAGCACATCGATATTACGGTCAGTGGTTTCTTGGATCTACTGACAAACAAAGCAAAAGATGCGCTTGCCTCGAACGGTGAACTGCAGCGTTATGTCGAGCTTCTTGCTTCCACTGTGGGCCTGCGTTGGTCAGTTTGGGTATTGGCATTGGGGTACACGCTTTCCACGCCTCGCGGGAAGCGTTCCGAAGTATCTGAAGTCGACCTCTTCGATGACTCCGTAAATGTATTCCATCGCCTGAAATATGCCCGGTTGCAGGCCGGCGGTTTGTCCTGGTGGAGGAGGCAGCTTAGTTCAGCGGAGGGGTACGAACGTCAATTTTGGGCACTGGCAGCACTAACCATCTGCGGCCCTGCAACCCTGACCAAGTTGTGCGGGGAAATTGATGATGTCGTTGAAATTCTCGATAATCGCGATGCCAAGCGCCTCCAAGCTTCGATCGAGAACGTGAGTGGGTGGATTGGTGGATCGCGGGCAGTGCGACTCGACTCCCTGCCAGAGGTGATGAGCCCACGCCTGGCGGCCATTCTTTCCTACTCGGCGACAACCCCAGATCATCACGTGCTGGTGGACAAGTATCTCTCCGACTACATGGGTAGCGATCCGATTGTGCACGAGATGATTTTCTTCTCGGCTATGGATAAAATGCGGAGTGGTGAAGCAGATTGGTCAAAGTGCGTAGAGCTGGTCAGGCGAGCGTACCGCGCAAAGGTTGAGGGTCACGTCACGCAGTATTTCCGACACGTGCAAGGATTGCCCTTGCCCGTAACTGTTGCCCAGAAGGTGGCAAGCAATCCACTCTCTTACCCTTATTTCCTCGTCAATATGGCTGAAATGAGCGTCAAGAGGGATCTAGCTCAGAAGGCGGTTCCCCTGTCGAAAGTGGCTGAGGAATACGGGTGGTTCAATGACGAGTGACAAGTAGGTGGGTGCATCGCACGCAGTACTCGGCTTTGCGGTTGAGGTGTCTGCCCCACTCTTTTGCAGCCGCGGGGCGATAAGCCTCTTCTTGCAGGGCGCCACGAAGGTCAGACTGACCACCGCCGACAACTAGTAGTGTCAACGATGGATGTCAGCGCAATGTCGGATTATGCACGTGGAACTGCTCGTCGGCCGAACTGCGCTGGTGCCCAACCGTCCCAGGAACACGGCTGCTCGCGTCCCTACGCTGCTCGATGGACAGCCTCAGTTCTGAGGGGGTCGGCCACGGGGCACGCCTGTGGATCATGCGGTGACAGTTTGCACAGATGAGAGCGAGATCGCTGAGCTTGGTCCGGCCCTCTCCCGCCTCGTGCAGCGGGACGATGTGATGGCACTCGATGTATCCGGCGCCACGGTCGCCGTACACCTCCTCGAAGTCGAAACCGCATGCCTTACAAGTGAGCCGCCCACCGCGTTGAAGAACGGAAGCGATCTTCTTCTTACGCAGGCCCTGGTTCCGTTCACGCGCCCTGTGCCGGCGCATCAGAAGTCGCCCTTCAGGGGCACTGCAGTCGTCGTCGAACTCCTCCTCCGCCGGAGGAAGGGACTGCAACTCGCCCGTCGCAATGCCCTGACGGATGAGTCGCGCGGCCTCGGTCATCTCCTGCGGCCGGGCAAGAAACTCGTGCAGCACGGCCCCATCGAGGGCACCGCCGTTCGTGGGCTTGCCCTGATAGTCCGGGTGTCGGGTAGCAATGTCGAACGTCTTGCGAGCGACACCGTTGGGGTTGCGGAACTTCTCGTTACGCTCCGCTTCAGCATGAATGGGAAACAGCTGGAGCAGGGCAGACAGCTCCACCACCCGGCTGTCCTGGGCGTCCAAGCCCTTCCAGTTGTTCACCATCACCAGGTGGCAGGCGAGGATGATCTCGTCGCGGGCCCAATCAGGGTTCTTGATGGCTCTAACCTGGAAGCCCACCCGCTTGAGCCATACCGCAGCGTGGTCCTTGCCCCCGCTGAACTCGTCCGGCGCGAGGGCCCGCCCCTGGTCCCACTTGTGCGCCACCCCGGCGACCGCCTTGGAGTCGTACTCCTGCTCTTCGTGCACCAGGACGTAAGACCGCGCTTCCCCGAAGCCGTACTTCGCCAGGAAGGCGACACGCCCCAATTCATCGTGCTCCGCCAGGGCCTTGAGCACGGACTCCCGTGTGATCGCTCCTCTGCGCATGGAGGAAGAGTACGGCCGAGCACTGTCATCAACGGCCGTATCAACAGCACACCGCGGTGAGCAACGATAGGAAAGGTCGTTGTCATCCAGGGCAATGACAAACCTGCGATGGTCGCGGGCCGTATCCCGGCAGCGGTTAAGTCGTTCAGCAGTGCTCGGCCCGGGCTCCTGGTGTGCGCAAAGTCGCCACTCGTGCCTGTTGCCAGGGCAAGGGCCTCGTCAGCCCTGTTGGCGGGAAGTGGGCCACGCGGGGGGTCTTAGGGCAGTCTGAGGTTTAAGGCCCGACGCCGACTTGCATCCTTTTTATCCATATTTAGACCGTGATCCACATTGCGATTGTCGCAAGACGTCGCTACGGTGTGAACATGAATGCCGCCCTGATCGAACGTGTGCGCGAAGTCATCGGCAGAGCTGGCTCGACCCAAACGGCCCAGGCAGAGCGTCTCGGGATGACCCCCGACAAACTTTCCAAGTCGTTGAGTGGCGTACGCCGCTTCACGTCCCTTGAGCTGGCACTTCTTGCCGACGCTGCGAGCACTACGGTCGACTGGCTCATCAGCGGACGGCAACCCCGTGAAGCGGCCAACGTGGCCGCTCGCCGAAATGGCGAGGGCGACAGCACTCAGGCTGACGCACGGGAGACACTCGCCCGCTACGAGAACCTCATCGATGCCTTGGCCCGCCTTGGCCATAGTCTGCCTGCGCTCCCCAGCTTGCCTTCAGTGACAGATGCCTCTCCTCGCGCTGTCGACCAAGGCGAGGAGTTGGCTCAGAAGGCGCTTGCAGCCCTGAGCGAATCCCCACGTCTCATGGGGAATGAGGAGTTGGCGGCAGCCTGCGAAGGCGCCTACGGAATGCAGATCGCCGCCACAAAGTTGCCCGAGGGACTGGATGGTGTCGCGTGGTCACCGGCAGACTTCAGGCTCATCGTCGTGGCAAGTACCGCCAAGTGGACGCGTCAACGGTTCACTCTGGCTCACGAGCTAGGTCACGTGCTGGCAGGTGACGCCGGAGATGCCGTTGCCGAGCACCTCTCGCTGGGTCACTCTCAATCGCTTCGTGAAATGCGCGCTAACTCGTTCGCTGCCGCGTTCCTCATGCCTCGGGACGAGGTAGCTCAAGATGCACGTGCCGGCATGGATGAGTGGGCCATCGGAAAGCTCGCGTGGAAGTACAAGGTCTCTCCGAGCGCCATGGCTACTCGCCTCAAGGCGCTGGGCCTAATCGACGTTGATCAGCGCAGGGAAGCCTTGAAGATCACGACTCGTGACGCTGCGCAGGCAGCAGGCGAACTCGCTGATCATCTCAAGGGTGCCAAAGCAGCCGAGCAGGGATGGCCACCCAACACGCTTAGTCAGCTGGCTGCCCGCGCATACCTTCAGGGCGACATGAGCGTGAGGCCCCTCGCATCCTTGTGGGAGGTGGACCCGGACACTCTTCTGGACGTGCTCGAGCCTTCAGAAGAGCCCGCGAGCGAGCCAACTACCGCGGAAGCAGGGCTAATCTTTACTCCATGACGCCGCTGCGCTCCTTCTGGTTTCCCGACAACACGGTGCTCTGCAATTTCGCCTGTGTAGATCGCATCCGGTTGCTCGAGGAGATACTCAACGGCCGTGGTCGCTGGACCGCGGCAGTCGCGTACGAGGCCAGCAATTCGGCACGCATCAAATACCGAACCCTTCAGGCGCTGATCGATGACGGGACGCTGGGGGAGCCCATTGAGATCGAAGACGATGAAGTCGAAGCCGTCCAGACAGCAAGGGTTGCGTTCGGGGGTGTGCCAGAACTTCCCCTCAAGCACCTTGGCGAGGCGGAGACTCTCCACTTGATCCAAACCCGCCAAGAATTTAAGGGCGCTTCAACCTGGATCAGCGACGACAAGATCACACTGAGCTACGCCAGGCGTAAGGGCCTCAGCGTCATGGACACCACGGATCTCATGGCTTACGGCTGCTCCATGGGTGACGTTGGCCCCCAGGAAGCCTTCCACATCCTTCAGCAAATGGTGCAGCTGGGGCGCGGAGTGCGCCTGCCGGCGTCAGCGCATGAGCTCAGTCAGTGACTGCCACAGGTGGAAACTAGCGGCAGGTCAGAGCAGGTTGGCAACCGTCCGAAACATGCTCTCTGACGTCCCCGCCCCCCTTGACCCACCACTATCCCAGCTCCCATCCCGTCCGCCTTCGACCCACACACCGTGGAGCGGGCGTGGTTCAGGGCGTCAAGGTGGAGCGCGCCACTGTACGAACGACCTTGACGCCCTGGGCCGCGACTGCTCGGCTCTGCCTGGGTCGAAGGCGGACGGGATGGGAGCTCCACAACGCTCACCACGAATCCGCCGGCACCCGCCAACGGCGCCCCATCCATCCCGGAGTCTGAGCGCCCCCGCCGGAGGCATCTCCTTCGGCCGCGCCGACTCTGTCGGCCTGGTCTCAGTAGGGATCCCCACCCCGTGCTGCAGATTTCTCTCGGGTAGGTGTCGCGCTCGGTGCGCCGCCGCCCGGCCGGGGGCAGCCGGGGCGGAGACAGAGGCAGCCCGCGGCCGGGGCTGCGGCGCGCGCCGCGCTTGCGCGGCGCCTTGAACCCGTAGAGAAAGTTTCTACTCACTCCATCGTTCCTAGCCTGTCCGGTCCCGGTAGATGCTTGACACTTCGGTCCCAGGACGTCGGCGTTCCGGAGTCGCTCCCGTCGCCAGCCGATATTCCGCGTGACGGCCGGGCCACGACACGGTAGAACCCGACGTGTGACCGTCTTTTACTGCACCAAATGCGGGACCGCGCTTACCGGGGACCTGGCGACTCTGCCCACTGTCCCGGACGTCGACGACCCGGACGACGGCCGGGACAAAAAAACCGGACGAGCCCGCTCCACCATCCCCCGCGGGCACTACGCCATCGACCCCGATCCGTGGGGCGCGCCCTTCGTGCCAGCCGTCGAACCCCGCCAGCACGCCCGCCGCACGGGCCGCGAGCTGCTGCGGCTTCAGTCTGGGACCGGGACCACTGTCTCCGCGGGCCAGCGCGACAGCGTCGTCGTCCACCCTGACGACGTCCTGCCCCGCCTCAATTCCTTCAAGTGCGGGGACAACTGGACCGGGTGCTGCGGTCCCACCGGCACACACGGCCCCAACCTGGCCTGCGCCTGCGGCTCACGCCTGGCCACCTGGGCCGCCGATTGCCTGGGCCCCAATGAACTCCATCTCGACCCCGTCCGTGCATACGCCTGGCACCAGGGCGGAGCCGCCGAGGATGCCCTTGACGGCGAGGAACGGCCCTGACTCTCTACAAGGCGGGCGCGACTCAGGCCCAGCGGTGACAGGTCAACGAAATGGGGAACAAAGAGCGAGCCTGGCGATCTCACGAAGCCTCACCATGGGGAGTTGGCGCGTGATCGTCACCTGTCGATGGACAGTCTCGACGGCTACGCTGGTGCGAGCCAGATGATGACTTCAGGGAGCGTGCCAGGGGATGGGACCGAAGTCGGCGCGGGTGTACCGCACGATTCGCGAGTGGGTTGCGTCGGGGAAGTTGCAGCCCGGCGAGAAGCTGCCCTCTGAGCGCACCCTAGAGAAAGACCTCGACATCGGCAGGACCCAACTCCGCACAGTGCTGGCCAAGCTCGTCGCGGAGAAGGTGCTCGAGTCGTACGCCCGCAGCTCCTACCGGGTGCCATCCCACGACGTGAGCATCGAGCGGCCGGACGACTTGGAGCCGTGGCAGATTCATGGCGAGCGGACGGTCTACGACAACCGCTGGGTGAAGCTGACGCTTGTCGACGTCGAGCCGCCAGGTGTCGAGCGCTTCGAGCATCACGTCGTACGGCTCCATCACGTCTCGATCGCCGCGGTCCTCGATGCCCAAGACCGCGTGCTCATGCTCTGGCGCTACCGGTTCGTCGCCGATAAGTGGGGTTGGGAGCTTCCCGGCGGCATCGTGGATGAGGGGGAGGACGCTCTCGCGACGGCGCTACGTGAGGTGGAGGAAGAGACCGGCTGGCGGCCTGACTCCCTGGATCACGTGGTCACCTTTCAGCCCATGATCGGCATGGTCGACTCGCCACATGCGATCTACGTCGGCAAAGGCGCACAGCATGTCGGCGACCCCACCGACATCGAGGAAGCCGGGCACGTCGCATGGGTGCCGCTCTCGGATATTCCGGGGCTGATGGCGAGGGGTGAGCTGATGGGCGCGGGCACGTTGGTTGCTTTGCTGCACGTCCTCGCATCTCGCGGAGAAGGTGCCCCTACAGCTTCTGCGTGAGCTGCTCGATACGTCGGCGGTGACGCACAGACCCGGTCCGGTTTGCCAACAAGCGCGCCTGCTGCAGGTGCGCCTGCGCCTCGGCATGTTCCTCACGCGCAAGGTGCGCCTGGGCAAGGTCGCAGCGCAGACCTGACGTGGCACGGATGAACGTCGGGTCCGCACTGTCCAGTGCCTCGTACAGGCTGCTGAGCGCGTCGTCGTCTCCAAGCAGCGCAAGTGCGTTCCCGCGCCATCGCGCCAGATGGCCACCGTTCAGGAAGATGCTCAACATGTCTGGGTCGCGGGCTTCTTCGCCTTCGGGGAGGCAAGCGGCGGCTCGGTCGAGTGCCTGCCGGCAGTCATCCGCCATCCCGGCCTTGGCGCAGAGCTCCGCCTCGGCCGCATACAGCCATGCCCGCAGCCGTGGTGACATCTGCTGACCGCCCAAGCGCTGAGCCTCACGCACGAGAGCTACCGCCATCTCGGGGCGGCCTGCTTCGTTGAGTACGTATGCCTGCTCCGCCGTGGCGTGGGCGAGGTACATCGGCTCACCAGCCTCCTGAGCGGCGCGCTTCCCTAACTCGTAGTTCCGCCACGCCCGTTCGACGCCTCCGGCGTCGAGTGCTTGCCAGGCGGCGAGGGTGGAAGCTCCGGCCAACGCCAGAGCGACGGGTCGACGTGTCTCGGGGAGCACTGCGAACGTGAGCGCGTCTTCCAGAGTCGCGAGGTGGCCCGTCATCTGATCAATGAGGGATGCGGCGCCCATCTGGCGATCCTGGGTGCGTAGTAGCTCCGTCTGGTCCATGAATGTCTTCACCATGGTGAGACTGACGCTGCGCGCAGAATCGATCCGGTTGATCAGGTCGTCGTATCCGTCGACCGCGGGGGGCGCCTCTGCGGGAGCCTGCCGGCCGAATAACTCCTCATCGGTGACACCCAGTACCGGCCGCAGGATTTTCGCGTAGCGCTCGCTGATCGAGCGTCTGCCGTTCTCCCACTCCGAGACGTAGACGCGCAGGCTGGCGGTCGAGCCGATGTCGAGCGCATGCCTTCGCGCGTATTGCTCAAGCTCGTGGATGAGCCGCGCTTGTGACCACTCTCGCGCACCTCTGGCTTCCCGTAGCCGGTTGAGCACCTGCACCGCCGCCCCTGCACCTGGTCCGTCAACTCTTCACAGCAGCATGCCTCACGTCGGCGCAGGTCGGGCAGGGGTTAACACCGACGTTAACAAGATCGCGGTGAACCTCTGTTGGCTACCGGCCAGTTGAGCGAGGCGCTTCTCTAGAAGGGTCACAGCAAAGCGAGTTGAGGCGGCCAGCCGCATCAACCGCTTGACATCTGGTGCGCACCAGATGCAACCTGTTGGTGCGCACCAGATGGGAAAGCGAAGAGCCCCGCGGCTGCTGCCGACAGGGCTCGAAGACCTCACATGCAGGAAGCGGCGCCCTACCGCCAAGCAAGTCGCCGCTTCCGCCCCTACAAGGGAGCTTCCATCATGTCATCGTTCAAGATTGATCTTTCGAGCGCCGTTGTGTTTGTCGCGGTGGAGCCGAAGCTCAAGGTGATCAACAAGGAGACGGGTGAGATCGCGGTCGACCGCGAGACGAAGGCCAAGATGATGACGGTCGGCCTGACCATCGCGGACGAGGGTGAGGCGAACCTCTACACCGTCTCGATCCCGGAGACGGGTATCCCGGCCGGCGTCACACTGGGGATGCCGGTCAAGGTCGTCGGTCTCAAGGCTCGTGACTGGGAGAACACGTTCAACGGTGAGAAGCGGTTCGGTATCGCGTTCCGCGCCGTCGCTCTGGTCACCCCGTCCAGCACCAAGGCCTGATCACCATGTCGGGAAACGCCCTGGTGATCGTGGGTGTGCTCGTGGTCGCCGCAGTGCTGGTTCTGCGGTCGAAGCGTCCGGCCTGGTACTGGATGACGTTCGGCGTCGTCTTCGCGATAGTGCGGGTGTCCTTCCGGTACGCGTCGGTCATGGATGCGTGCGGGCTAACAGTTCCGCCGTCCCGGTTGCGACTGACGTGGGCCAGGATGACGAACCGCCCGGCCCCCGAATCCCGTCCGCCGCGGATCCTGCGGATGCGGCCGACCCGTACCGGGCTGGTGCTGCGGCTGAAGATGCGACCCGGTCAGGACGCGTTCGACTTCATGGCGTCAACGGATCGGCTGAGGCACTCGTTCGCCATGCAGGGCATCACCTCGCGTGAGATCAAGTCGGGTGTCATCGAGTTACGTATGACCGGCTACGACGTCCTCAAGCGGGTCCAGATGCCGACCAAGGCAGTTCGGGAAGGGCTGTGTGTCCCGGTCGCGCTCCGGGAGGACGGAGCAGTCCACTACCGGGACTACCAGGAGGTCCCGCACGCCCTGAACCTCGGGGCGACCAAGTCCGGGAAGTCTGTCTACCAGCGGCAGTTGGTCAAGGAACTCGCGCCGCTCGATGTCGCCCTGGTCGGGATCGACTGCAAGGAAGGAGTCGAACTCGCCCCGCTCGCCCGCCGGTTCTCCGCCCTGGCGGACAACCCCGATGACGCTGCCGAGCTGCTGGAAGCCCTCGTGGCACGGATGGCCGACACGTACCAGGTGATCCGCGGCGAACAGCGCATCAGCGCGGACACCCCAGACGGGGAGATCACTGCCGATATTTGGGGGCTCCCGGATGATCTGCGGCCGGTCCCGGTCGTCCTCCTCGTCGATGAGGTGGCGGAACTCGCCCTGTTCTCCACCTCGGCGGAGAAGAAACGGCGGGAGCGGATCGTCACTGCCCTGGTTCGCCTGGTCCAGCTCGGTCGTGCAGCGGGGATCTACGTGGAGATCTGCGGGCAGCGATTCGGCGCCGAACTCGGTGACGGGATCACCATGCTCCGGGCCCAGCTGACCGGCCGCGTCTCGCACCGGGTCAACGATGAAGCCTCCGCCAAGATGGCGTTCGGCGACATCTCCCCCGATGCGGTGCTGGCCACCACACAGATCCCCATCGAACGCCCCGGCATGGCCGTGGCCGGTGACTCCTCCGGCGGCTGGGTCCGCATCCGCACCCCCTTCACGACACTGCGCCAAGCCGTGACCGCCTGCAATGCGCACGCGCACCGCACGCCGGCACTCGATGGACTTGCCGCGTTCCGGCCGGTCCTGCCGGACGTGTCCCTGGTCAAGGTCCCGGCCCCGGCCAGCACCCCCGCCACGGTCTGACCCACCTCTCACCCCACGGTCGGCGCGACCGCCCTTCGCGCCAAGTCCCTACCCCCGCCATGCCCAAAGGGAGGACGCCATGCCCGCCGCGAAGCGGACTCGCACCGCGCGAAGGAAGCCGTGTCCGGACTGCAAGAGGGCCGGTCAGGTCTCCGAGTCCTTCCAGGTCGGAGGTCGCAAGAAGCGCGACTCCGCCGACCGGCAGGAAGCCCTCTGCCTGACCTGCTTCGGCACCGGCCACGCCCCCGAGTAGCTCCCCGCCGGGACCGGGCGGCAGGACACAGATCCCCGCCCGGCCCCGGCCACAACACCCCAGCGAAGGAGGTGAAGACATGACCCGCTCGATCCGCCCGGACGCCGTCCTCGTGCAAGCCGTGATCGCCGGTGCCCTGTCCTTCGCCCACCTGCACGACATCGCCGCGGCAGCCGGACAGGACGGCTGGAAGGCCTGGGCCTACCCCATCTCCGTCGACCTGCTCCTCGTCGCGGCCTGGCGGCGCCTGCGCATCCTCCGCACCACCGGCGAGCCGACCCGCGCCGCGTGGACCTGGTTCGCCGTCGCACTGGCCGCATCCCTCGGGGCGAACGTCGCCACCGCCGGACTCCTCGACCTCACCGACGTCCCCGCCTGGCTCCGCATCCTCGTCGCTGGATGGCCCGCCCTCGCCTTCCTCGGCGGCACCCTCCTCGTCCACACCCCCGCCGCCGAGCTGGACACCGCCCCGGATCCCGGTCCCGCCGCGGCCCCGGCAATCGTGCCGGCCGAATTCGCCCCCGATCCGGCAGCCGAACCTGAGCCGCTCCCGGACGCGGTCGAAGCTGCCGAGCCCGTCCCCGCGCTACCCGCTCCGCCGCCCGTGGACGTTCCGCCCGCCCTGGTCGACCACGCCCGCAAGCTCGCCGACGCGCACCGCTCCGCGACCGGCACCCCGATCGACGCCGACACCCTGCGCGACCGCCTCGGCCTGCCCGGCCCGATGGCCGCCCAGCTCGCCGCCCAACTCGCCTGAAAGGACTGATCAACCATGCCTGGACGCGACACCACGCGAGACGAATTCCTGGCTGCGGCCCGCGAGATGGCCGATGCCGGTCGCCCGACCCTGGCTCGCTTGCTCGCCGAAGAAGCTGCTGACCGCGCCGCCACCCCGGCAGACGCTGCCCGCATTCTCGCCGACTTCCCCGGCCTCAGCCTGCGAGCGGAGGACTGATCGCCATGGCTGCCCGTGACTTCTTCCACTCCGTGATGCGGATCGGCCCGGTGCAGATCGGCACCCACCGCGACCGCCACGGCCGCACCAAACACGCCGCCGTCTGCGGCAACGACGACTGCGGCTGGTCCGCCGACTACTCCAGCCAGTCCGCCGCCCAGCTCGCCGCCCGCACCCACCGCTGCCGCACCCACTGACCGAAAGGACCGATCCCCATGGACGTCCCTCTCTGGCTCGCCCTGATCGTCGTCGGCTGGCTCGGCATCAAGCTCTTCCGTCCCCCGGCCTGGCTCGTCGCCGTGCTCCTCCTCGGCGGCTACCTCCTCGCCGACAGCCTCCTGGCCCCCGTCATCGACACCACCGTCAAGTAACACGCCCGGTAACACGCCCGAAGGGAGAACACACCATGATCCGCCCCCGCATCCCGGTCAACCCGCTGCCCACAGGCATCGTCACCCCACTCATCACCACCGCCCCGGCTCCGGCCCCGGTCGAGCAGCACCCCACCGTGGCCTGCGCCTGCCAGCACACCACCCCGGCGCCCGCCCCGGTCGCTTCCGGGCCCGCGGTACGGCTGTCCCCGGCCGGTGTTCTCGCCGTCGTGGGTGGTGGCGCTGCCGTCGTACTCGTCGTCGGCGCGGTCCTGGTCTCGATGCTGCTGGCCGTCGCCATCACGGGCGCCTCTGTCGCCGTCTGCGCCGTCGTCCTGCGCTCCCTACTCAACGACTCCCGGAAGTGGTGAGGGGCATGGACCTGCAAGCAGTCGCCATCGCCTTACCCGCGATCGGCTGGGCCGTGCACGGTGGCTTCCTCGCCCGCCGACTGGCCACAGCCCGCCGCGACCCGCTGACCGGTCTCCATACCCGCGCCGGATGGACCGCCCGCGCTGAGCGCCTGATCACCCGCGCCCCACAGGCGATCGTCCTCCTGCTCGATCTGGACGACTTCAAGGCCATCAACGACACCCACGGACACGCTGCCGGGGACGCCGTCCTTACCGCTACCGCCGCCCGGCTGACCGCCTGGTGCGACCGGGACGGCATCGCCGCACGGCTCGGCGGAGACGAGTTCACCGCCATCGTCACCCACCCTGACCGCACCACCGGCCTCGGCACTCTCACAGCTGCTCTGCACCATCCGGTTCCCTACCGCGGCTGCCTGCTGCCGGTCTCTGCCTCGGTCGGCACCTGCCGCATCGCTGACCTGCCCGTGGCGACCCTCACCGACGCACTCGCCGCAGCTGACGCCGCCATGTACGCGGCCAAAGGCCACGGGCGCCGCACGACTCATCTGTAACCGGCCCTCGGGGCGGCCTCAACCGCCAAGTCTCCGCCGCCCCGAGAGCCCTGCCCCCTACAGCCCAAAGGACCGAAGGAGAACCCCATCATGGCCCAGCCCACCTCTGCCCCGGTACGGATCTGTCCCGGCTGCGACGGCTTCGCCTCCGTCGCCATCACCCTCGGCGGCCGCGACCGCAACGGCAGCCGACGCACCATCACCGCCCACTGCCACACCTGCCACGGCACCGGCACCACCCTGCCCCTGCGGACCCTTCTCGACACCGCGGCCACCGCCGCCTTCACCCACCGCTGACCCCGCCGCCGGGATACCGCGCGCCGTTCCGGGCCGGTGTCCCGGCCTCTGCCTTTTGAGAGGAGGACTCCACAGTGACCACGACGACCGCACCGCCCCCGGTGGGCGACCTCGCGTTCCTCGCCAGCCTGGGCATCATGCCCGGCCTCATGCGCCAACTGCGCGGCCTCGGCGGCTGCACCACCCCCATCCGCCTCGACGGACAGCGCACCGACATCCACCCCACCACCGGCGAAATCCTGCACGAACTCCACTCCTCGGATCTGGCCGCCGGGAACCTCCTGGTCCGCTGCAACAACCGCCGCGCCACCCGCTGTGCGGCCTGTGCAGAGACCTACCGCCGCGACACCTACCAACTCATCACCGCCGGACTCCGCGGCGGCAAAGGCACCCCTGAACAAGTCGCCACCCACCCGCGGGTGTTCGCAACGTTCACCGCCCCCAGCTTCGGCCCCGTCCACAACCAACCCGCCTCCGGCCGCTGCCGCTGCGGCACTCAGCACCCCGATGACGCGCCCCAGTTAGGCACCCCGCTCGCGCCTGCCTCGTACGACTATGAAGCGGCCGTGCTGTGGAACGCGCACGCCTCGAAGATCTGGGCGCGGTTCTCCATCTACCTGCGCCGTGAAGTCGCCAAGCGCGCCGGGCTCAGCCAACGCGCCTTCGCCGACCGCGCCCGCGTCTCCTTCGCCAAGGTCGCCGAGTACCAGCGCCGCGGCGCCATCCACTTTCACGCCGTGATCCGCCTCGATGGCCCCGACGGCGGAGATACCCCGCCCCCGGCCTGGGCCACCCCCGACCTCCTCGCCGAGGCCATCCGCGCCGCCGCCTCAGCTGCCGACGTGCCGGGACCGGTCATCGACGGCCGCGCTCACACCTTCTCCTTCGGCCGACAGCTCGACATCCGCCCCATCCGCACCTCCGACTTCGACGGCGGCACCGAACTCACCGAACGAGCCGTCGCCGCCTACATCGCCAAGTACGCCACCAAAGGAGCAGAGACCGCGACCGGCACCCTCGACCGCCCCATCAAGTTCCTCGCCGAACTCGCCCGCATGACCCTCACCGACCACGCCCGGCAGATGATCCGCACCGCCTGGACCCTCGGCGCACGCACAGACCTCGCCGACCTCCGGCTCAGGGCCTGGGCCCACATGCTCGGCTTCCGCGGCCACTTCTCCACCAAAACCCGCCGCTACTCCACCACCCTCGGCGCCCTTCGCACCGCCCGCGCCGAATGGCGACGCCTCCAAGCCGCCATCGCCCACGGTGACCAAACCCCCGTGCCGGCCGATCCGGACAGTGACGACACCACCCTCGTCCTCGCCCACTGGAACTTCGCCGGAACCGGACTCACCCGCGGCGAGGAATGGCTCGCCGCCTCCATCACACCCGACTTGGAAGGAGCCGCAGCATGACCACCGCCACCGCCGAGCTGCTGACCGTGCCCGAGGTCATGGCGCGGCTCAAGCTCGGACGCTCAGCGGTCTATGACCTGATCCGCTCGCGCCGACTGACCTCGATCACCATCGGCCGGTCCCGTCGCATCCCCGCCGACGCCGTGCGGGACTTCATCGTCCACGAGATCGAGGAAGCGGCCTGATGCCTTCCCAGCGCAAGCGCAATCCAAATGGTGCGGGCACCATCACCAAGCGCAAGGACGGCCGGTATCAAGCCGCGGTCTACGTCCCCCAGCCGGACGGCACCCGCGCCCGCAAGTTCGCCTACGGCAAGACCTGGGCCGAGTGCGACGCCAAGCGCCGCGAACTACTCGACAAGGTCGACCAGGGTGTCCCCGTACCCACTCGTTCGGCCAGGCTCTCCGAGTGGCTGCCCTACTGGCTCGACAACATCATCAAGCCGCGCCGCAAGCGCACGACGTACGCGAAGTACGAGACTCACGTCCGGCTCTATCTGGTGCCCATGCTCGGGTCTAAGCGCCTCGAATCGCTGAGCGTTTCCGATGTCCGGCGCCTCCTCGTCCGCCTGGAGCAGCAGACCACCGCGGCAACTGCGAAGGAATCGCACCGGGTGCTGCGCACCGCTCTGACCGCTGCCTGCCGTGAAGAACTCGTCTTGCGGAATGTGGCGACCCTCGTCGAACCGCC
>NZ_JBSFCW010000053.1:0-28709 GCF_053593595.1 Streptomyces sp. NPDC002206 | reverse complement strand
TCCTCGCCGAGTATCAGGAGCACTACAACTGCCACCGGCCACACCGATCACGAGACCAACGACCACCCGAAGCCCCGGAACAGCCAGCGGTGTTGGACGATCGCGTGCCCCGCAGGCTCCTGCGCACCCGCGTCCCCGGCGGGGTCATCAACGAGTACCGATACGCGGCTTGAGCTGCAGCGATGACTTTTCGAGCCCCACAGGGAAGAGTTCCATGCCCGTACTGTCGTGTTGGCTGGTCATGGTGGCGCTCACCAGCCCGCGATCGTGGCGTGCATCTCCCAGACGAGGATCTCGGCGCCCTCGGGGGAGGAGACCTTCTGGCCGCCGGTCGCGGTGAGGCGTACCGCGTCTCCCTTTTCGAGGAGGCCGACACCTTCCAGGGCGACCTTTCCCTCGGCGACGAACAGGTGCAGGAAGGGGGCGTCGGGCAGCTGGATCTCGCCGCCAGCCTGGATGCGGGCGGCGTGCAGGGCGACGTACTTGTTCTGGATACGGATCGCCGTCGCGTCGGTGTGCTGGCCCATGCCGGAGGCCACTGTGACCAGACCGCCCTTGAGCAACTCGTCGTCGATCTCCTGCTGTTCGTAGCCAGGCTTGATGCCCGCCTCGTCTGGCACCACCCACATCTGGATGAAGCGGACCGGCTCCTGGTGCTCGTCGTAGCGGGCATGGTCGTACGTCCAGGAGTCGTTCTTCTCCGAGTGGAGGATCCCGGAACCAGCGCTCATCCGCTGGGCGAGCCCTGGGTAGATCACGCCATTGTGGCCGGTGGAGTCCTGGTGGACCAGGGAACCGCGCAGCACCCAGGTGACGATCTCCATGTCCTCGTGCGGATGCGTCTCAAAGCCGGTGCCGGGCGTGACGATGTCGTCGTTGGAGACGAGCAGCAGTCCGTGGTGGGTGTTGGCCGCGTCGTAGTGGTGCGAGAACGAAAAGGATTGCCAGGAGTCCAGCCAGCTGATCTCCGTATGGAAACGGTCCTTTGCCCGTCGTACGTCCAGAGTGGGCTTGAGCGGCGCCGCGGTGGGGGTCATGACAGGTGCTCCTCGCCGACGGTGACGTGGGGATGGGCGGATCCGGCGAGCACCTCGGCGCTGACGTCGACGACGGTCACGTCGGTGAGCGGCGGCCCGGAGGGGTGCAGTTCTTCGAGGGGCGCGGGATTCGTCGCCCCGGGCTCGCCCTGGCCCTCAGCGAGCTCCGCGTAGTGACGCTCGGCGACCTCGGCGCAGATCGAGGCGATCGACTCGCACAGCGGACTGCCGATGTCCGCGGCGCTCAACCCCATGATCATCTTATATCTGAAGTCGCTCACTCGGCTCTCCTGGGCTCGTCATGGACTGTCGTCACAGCATTCGGCACTGGGGGGTCGCGGGCCACTTTGGGAACCGACGGCGAGCCGATCGGGCGGTGAGTCCGGCGGTGGACGCCTCGTGAGGGCAGAGCCTGTACGGAGCGATGCCCCGTGGGGGCGCACTCCCCCGCTCGTACAGCGGAAGAGGTCAGGGATGACGCCAGAGCGAGATACGAACACCCCGAGCAGGGAGGACGGCCCGTACGCGGTCACCGGAGGTGTGCCGGTGACTGAGTAGACGATCGTGGCCGACACCGAAGGCCGCCCGCGCTTGTCCCACAGTTCTCGTACGCGCCAGGGCTCGCAGCACCGGCGCCTTGTCGTCGGTCGGTGGGCAGCGGGAGGACGGCCTCCCCGACGCCCGTCTCGGTGCGCAGAGCGCACAGCACAGCCAGGTGGTCCCGGGCGTGCGACCGGTGCGCGGCCCAGCCGGCGCCGTGGTCCTCGGCCTCGTCACGGTTCCACTCGGCTCCAGGCACAGCGTGAAGCGGTCGGGGCAGGTGGTTCGAGGTGGTGCCCTGCTGGGCGAGGACGGTTGGGTCGTGCTGCGCCATCTGGATGATGCCGGTGCCGAGTCCGAGCCACTCGGTCACCGTGGCCACCTGGGCGAAGGCGCCGGAAATCGGGCGTGCCGCGTCGGCGTACCGGCCAAGCACCAGCATGCGTATGTGCTCGGGCAGGAACAACCCTGCGCAACCCGCCTGCCTCCGGCTCTTGGCCGAGCCGTACGGGGCTGATGCTCACGCCGGCCACTGCGATCATGGAGGAGATCCGCATGGGGCTCATCGGTCGGCTCGTTCAGCGACGCGGCGTGGGCCAGCGCTGCTCGGCGGCCCACTCGGCGAAGGGCGTCCAGGAGATCTGCGGGAACTTCGCGCGCAGCCGGGGGATGTCGACCTGGTAGCCGGTCTCGGCCAGATACACGAACATGGCGCCCATGTCGGAGTGGGAGGCCCGCAGTGACTCCAGGGGGGTGACGCGGACCTCGACCAGCCCGCCGGCAACGCGCCCGATGACCTCGGCCATCTGGGCGGGTGTCGGCTCGTCTCCGGCCACCTCGATCCGCTGTCCCAGCCAGCGCTCCCGGTCGGCAATCACGGCGGCAACGAGGAGGCCGTAGTCGCGACGGCTCACCTGCTGGAGTGGCTTGTCCGCCGGGACGCCCGTGGTCATCACCCCGGCGGCGATCTCGTCTACCGAGCCGTAGGCGTTGTCGTAGAAGTACGACGGCGCGACGACCGTGGCGGGGATCTCGGAGGCAGTCAGCGCCGCCTCGACCCTGGCCTTCGTCTCGAAGTGCGGGATGCCGGTGTGCCGGTCGGCGCTCGCCACCGACGCCATCACCAGGTGTGGCAGTCCGGCGCGCCTAGCCGCTTCGATGATCGCTTCGCCCTGGCGTACCTCGGCGTCGAGTCCCGCTTCAAAGGGAGTGGTCAGACCGAAGGCGGCGCCGACGCCGGTGAACGCGGCGGTGAGGGAAGCGACATCACTCATATCGCCCTCGACAACCTCGACCCCCTGCCCGGCTAGGGCGTGCGCCCGCTGCTCACTGGCATCCCGCACCACCGCCCGCACAGGCACCCCCTGCGCGAGCAGCGCGGCAACGACATGACCGCCCTGCCCTCCGGTCGCCCCCAGAACCGTGACCGTCATGGTTTTTCCTTTCCTCTGCCCGCTCTAACGGACCTTACGCTGTAGGTGGGTTGGTTCCGGTCACTCGTAGGATCGGGAGACCCAGGGAAGCCTTCCTCATCTGCTGGCGACGGCTCAAGAAACGCCGACCATGATCATGATCCTGTTACGAGCTCTATTCCTTCAAGAACGCCAGGCACCGGCGAAGGGGGCAAGTGCAGCGGCGATGCCGGTCGGCGCAGCCAGGAGACCGGACAACGTCTGTAATGCGAGGTGCCCCAACGATCGGTTACGGCAGTGGCCTGGAGCAACGTGAGGTTGCCGCGGACATGCCGCATCGAGAGGACAACCAGCAGGGAGACGGGCCCGAAATGACCGCGAGCGCCCCGGTGGTGACGCCGCCGAGCGCGATCAGGACGGCCGTCCGAGCGGCTGGCCTCGTGCGGCGTACACAGTGCGGCCGAGAGTCTGTCCGGCGCCCCCGAGGCCGAGACCCCGGGCAGCCTGGCTGCTGGAGTGGCCGTGCTGCAGCAGGAGCGGCACCAGGGCGACGACCATGGCATAGACGGAGGCGCTGAGAGGGTCGTGGCGAAGGCGAGCATCCAGAACGGCCTGCTGCGCGCCACGGTGACTGCGCTCCACGCGTCGGGGGCAAGGGTTGGCGGTGCCGCTGGTCAGGGGGCCTTCAGTACGAGGGTGTAGCTGGGGATCGTCTCCCGCGCATGCGGGGCGCTCGACCGGGATTCCCGGTGGAGCGCCCCGCATGCGCTGGAAACAGTTCCGGCGTGGTGGGGCGTATGGGTCAGTTTTCCGGGAAGAGGGGCCAGCCGGCCATGAGGCCGCCATCGAGGGTGAGGATCTGGCCGGTGATGTAGGAGGCCTGGTCGGAGCCGAGGAAGAGGACGGCGTCGGCGATCTCCTGGGGGGTGCCGGGTCGGTGCATTGGCAGGATGGAGTTCACGGCGTCGCGTGTGGTGTCGTTTGCGGTGACGCGCTCGTACATGGCGGTCCGGGTGAAACCAGGTGCGACGGCATTGACCCTGATGCCGTGGGCGGCGGTCTCGAGGGCGGCCGCCTTGGTGATACCGGTCACGGCGTACTTGCTGCCCACGTAGAGGGCGGCCTCGGGGAAACCGATCTGGCCGTAGACGGAGCTGACGTTGACGATGCTGCCGCCGCCGCACTCTTTCATGATGCGGATCTCGTGCTTGAGGCTCAGCAACGTTCCGAGCACATTGGTGTCGAAGGTGTCTTCGTATGTCTGCTCGGTGACCTCTGTGACTGAGCCCCGGGCACCCTCGGTGCCCGCGTTGTTGAAGGCTACGTCGATGCGTCCGTAGAGCTGGACGGCCTGGTCCATGAGGTTCTTCACGTCCGCTTCGAAGCGCACGTCGGCCCGGACGAACGCGGCTCGCCCGCCGAGTGCTTCCAGCTCCTTAGCGAGTTGCTCGCCGGCGGTCTGGTGACGCCCGGAGACGACGAGATCAGCGCCCTGGCGCGCGTATGCGACCGCGGTGGCGTGACCGATGCCGGTCAGCGCACCGGTGATCACGACAGTGGGGACAGGCATGGTGGAGTCTTTCCTCCGGTCTGCAGGGATGGGGGGAGTCGTGAGTTGAGCAGTGATCACATTCCAGAGCGCCCGCCCTGCGGTTCGGCTGTGTGGCATGGTGTGTCCCGCCAGAACCGTTCGATTGCCTGGAACATCTCCTCGGGGCACTCCTCAGGCAGGTGGTGGCCGATGCCGGCGAACACCTGGCTGTGCACGTGGTCGCTGAAGCGGCGCATCGTGTGGAAGAGGTTGTCGGCGTCGGCGTATTCGCCGCCCAGCGTGAGGATGGGCATCGGGAGCGGGCGTGTCGTCCGCTCGGCGCTGGCTTTCCGGCCGGCCGGGCTGAGGACGTGCCGGTAGTACTCGAGTCCGGCGCGGACGGCGCCCGGCTTGCTGAAGACCCGCAGGTATTCGTCGAACGCCTCGGAGTCGATGGTCCACGTTCTGGCGAGTTTGGCCGGGCCGAAGAACCACGAGAGGAATTCCCGCTCCCGGCCGTGGATCAGTGCCTCCGGTAGCCCCTCGACTCGGTTGAAGTAGAAGTGCCATTGGCGGTGGACCATGCTGATGTCCGGGTAGCCGGCCGGAGGATCGGGCGAGACGCCCGGTATGTAGGCGTCCGAGAGAACGAGGCGACGGACGTCGCGCGGGTACTCCGCGGCCAGCGCGTGTGCGATCCAGCTGCCGGTGTCGTGGCTGACGATGTCGACGCCGCCGTCGCCTGCGAGGGAGAGCTGCTCGATGAACGCGTGGAGGTCGGCGGCGGCCGTTGCGAGGTCGTAGCCGGCCGATGGCATGTCGCTGTCGCCGAATCCCCGCGGATCGATGGCGTAGACCCGGCGGCCGGCCGCGACGAACATGGGGATCATGTATCGCCATGCGTACCAGCTCTGCGGCCAGCCCGGCATGAGGACGACCGGCTCGCCCTCGCCGGCGACGACGTAGTGGAGGCGCACATCCTCCGCCACGGGTACCAGGCCGTGCTCCAGCTCTTCGCGGATATCGGCGAATGCCCTGGGCGGAGCGTACGGCGGTGTGGGCTCAGGCATGTTACGCATCCTTTTCCGACAGGGCGTGAACCGTTGTACGCGTTATGCGCTGGTGGACGGCGCGGTTGTATGCGGTGATCGGCTCGACCAGCTCCCGGTACGGCTCGTCCAGGTGGTCCTTGAGCCCCCATCCGCGCACCGGGTTTTCGACGTAGCCGCACCAGTGCCAGCCGGTCAGCCATGGCTCGTGGATGACGGCGTCGAAGGCATTGATGTAGTTGTCCGCGCGTTCCGTCTGATCGGCGAGCCCGTCCCAGCGTCTGGCGTGCAGTTGTGTGGGGGCGCTGTTTCCGACGTCGGCGAGGATGACGGGTTTGCCGGTCGCCTCTGCCCAGCCCGCGAGGTCGTCGCGCATGCGTTGCAAAGCTTCGGCGGTGCTCCCCGGGAAGTACTGGATGGACAGAACATCGATGTGGGGGGTGGCCGCCTGCAGGACGACCTCGGGGATTCCCTTGTTGCCGTTGTAGCGGTCACCGAGGATCAGGTGGTCCGGGTCGGCCTTGCGGACGCTGGCGGTGGTGACCTCGTAGTACTTGCGGGCTATGTCAAAGAGTCTGCGTTCGTACGCGGCAGGCGAGAGGCCTTCCAGGCCTGGGAAGTTCCGTCCGGAGGCGTGCGGGAGCCAGGACGGAATGTCGACGAAGAAGTAGCCGATGAGCCGGTCGTCGTCACGGTGCTCGGCGCAGATGCGTTGGGCCAGGTGATCGCAGTAGTCCTGGAAGTCGGTGGAGAAGACGTCGGGGAAGCCCGGGTTGCCGTTCCAGTTCTCGATCTCGGCGAAGCGGAGGGTCTGAACGTACGGCAGGCGGGCGTCCCTGAGTTCGTGGGCGGCCCATCCCTGCGAATGCCGCAGGTCGATGTGGTTCATCCAGTCCGCGTCGATCTCGTAGTCGCCGGCCACCCACTGCTGGGTCCAGCCCAGCGTGTTGAAGCCGTAGGCGGTCAGGTCCCGTAGCGGTCCTTCCTGAATCCAGGTGGACCGTGACCCGTACCGCTCGCTCCAGACGTGGTGGTTGTGTGGATACTTGAGGTCGGTCTCCTCGGCGTGGTTCAGACCGAGGGAGAAGAAGCCGTGGCCCTTTGGTGTGATGAGCCACTGCCGTCCGTCGACCTGCTCGGTCCTGAAGAAGCCGGTAGCGGTGGAGGTGACCGCGGTCGTTCCTCCGTAGATGTCCGTGGGGGAGGCGCTGTAGAGGCTCATTACTCTGCTTTTTCTCTGTTGAAGGCGACGGCGGCGACGATGATGGCGCCCTTGACGATGAGCTGGATGGACGGCGCGACTCCCGCGAGGACGAGGCCGTTGTTGAGGATCCCGATGATCAGGCTCCCCAGGACCACGCCGAAGATGGTTCCGCGGCCTCCGAAGAGACTCGTCCCGCCGAGGATGACGGCTGCGATGACGTCCAGTTCCAGCCCCTGCGCCACGTCGGGCCGGGCCGCGTGGCCGCGTGCCGCGAGGATCAGTCCGGCCAGACCCGCGAGAGCGCCGGTGAAGGCGAACGCGATGAGTGTGACGCGCCTGGTGTTGATGCCGGAGTAGCGGGCGGCCCGGGCGTTACCGCCGGTGGCGATCAGTTTGCGCCCGAAGGTGCTGAGGTGGAGCACGATCCCGCCGGCCAGGACGACGAGCAGGGTCCACAGGATCGGAGTGGAGACGGACGCCAGGGCGCCGTCGTTGTAGATGTTCCAGAAGTCGACGTTGGTGACGAGGACGGGCGAGGTGTCGCTCAGGAGGAGCGCGACACCTCGTGCCGCTCCCATCATGCCGAGCGTCACCAGGAACGAGGGGATCCGCAGTACGGCGACCAGTACCCCGTTCACCACCCCGACGAGGAGGCCGCACAGGAGCCCGGCCAGCGTGCCGAGCCACCAGACGCCTGCCACATCACGCATCACGATCGCGGCCACGACCCCCGACAGCGCGAGGTTCGACGCGACCGAGAGGTCGATCTGGGCGGTGATGATGACGAGCGCCATACCGACCGCGACGATCGTGACCAGCGCCGTCTGGCGGGCGATGTTGGCGAAGTTCCCGGCGGAGAAGAAGACCGGCGACGCGACCGAGAAGCCGACGATGAGCAGGACGAAGGCGCTGTAGAGCACGAACGGCTGCTCTCCTGTGGGGAAGAAGCGCCGCAGTCGGCTGTGCGGCCTGGCAGGCCCTGCCTGATCGGTCTTCGGGGGCAAGGTTGTTGTCATGACTGCTGCTCCTGGACGAGTTCATGGAGATGCTGCTCGTTGCGCACCTGGGACCGGGGAAGGACCGATGTCACGCAGCCGTCGGCGACGAGGGCGATGGTGTCGCACAGCAGGAGGAGTTCATCGAAATCCGACGAAGCGACCAGGACGGCGGTCTTGTCGGTGGCGGCCAGGGTGCGGACCGCCTGATAGATCTCGGCGCGTGCGCCGACGTCGACACCGACTGTGGGCTCATCGAGCAGCAGGACGCGGGGAGCCGGGTCGAGCCACTTGCCAAGGACGATCTTCTGTTGGTTGCCGCCGGAGAGCGCCCCGACGCGTTGCCGTGCGCTGGGTGTCCTGACTCCCAGGTGCTCGATGACGGAGTCCGAGCGGTGATGCGATGCGCGGCGTTGGAAGAGCCCGTACCGGGAGAACCGGCGCAGGTGGGGAAGGCTGATGTTGTGCTCGATGGAGTGCTCGAGGACGAGACCGTCGGCGTGCCTGTCCTCGGGGATCAGCGCTATGCCGCGGCGTATGGCGTCGGCGCAGTTGCGCAGGACGGTGCGGTGCCCTCCGATGGATACGGTGCCGCTCGTGACCGGCAGCAGGCCGAAGACGGTTTCCAGGAGTTCGGTCCGGCCGCTGCCGATGGTCCCGGCGAGACCGACGATCTCTCCCTGACGGGCCGACAGGTTCACCTCTCGCAGCCGCGTGTTGGAGACAGACCTCAATTCGACGGCGGCCGAACCGAATTCGGGATTCCCCATGGGCGCGTCGTCGGCTTGGGCCGCGTTCGTTCTGGATCCGACGATGGCGTCGACGAGCTTGGGCATCGTGCTGTCTGCGGTGTCGAACGTAGCGGCGTTCCTGCCGTCTCGTAGGACGGTCACTCTCTGCGTGAGGGTGAAGATCTCCTGCAGGCGGTGCGTGACGTAGATGACGCCGACGCCTCGGGCGGTGACATCGCGGACGGCATCGAAGAGGACGTGCTCCTCTTCGGCGGTGAGCGACGAGGTCGGCTCGTCGAGAACCAGGATGTCGGCATGCCCGATCAGTGCTTTGGCGATCTCGGTCAGCTGGCGATGTGCGAAGGGCAGGGAGCTGACGAGCGCCTCGGCCCGCAGCGGCAGGCCGTACTGCTCGATGAACTCACGGGATTGGCGCATGATCTCCCGCTGGTCGACGAGCCCTGCCGCGTTCCTGGGCTCGCGGCCGAGGAAGAGGTTGGCGGCGACCGTCATGCTCGGGACGAGACTGAGATCCTGATAGACGACGGCGACTCCGGATGCGCGCGCGGCCTGCGGGGACGCGTCGTCGAGGTGTCGTCCCCGGACGCGGACCGTGCCGCTGGTCCTTCTTTCGACTCCGGCCAGGATTTTGATCAGTGTGGACTTGCCGGCGCCGTTCTGACCGAGGAGTCCGTGCACCTCACCGGCGCGCAGGTCGAAGTCGACGCCCTTGAGGGCCTGGACCGATCCGTACGACTTGGCGATGTCCTTCATCCGCAGCAGTGGTTGGGCGGCCGAGTCGTGCGGGGGCTCGATCCGCGGCACCGGTGGGCCGCTCGGGGGAGGGAGAGCGTTCATGGTTGGCACTTTCGATCGGCGCGCTAGCGATTCGAGTCGCAGGCGTGGTTCTTCCGGCATGTCTCGGTGAGCTGCGCGGGCGGGTTGCCGTGGTAGACCTGCCGCCAGGCGTCCAGGACGTTGTTCTGGGTGACCGGAACGGCGGGGAAGGCGATCCACTGGGGCACCTGCTTGCCCAGGAGCGATGCGATGGCGGCCTTGGCTTCGGCCTTTCCCTGGTCGTAGGGGACCTGGGCGCCGACTGCCTTGATCATCCCGTCGTTGGCCATGTCGAGCGCGACGTCGGACGCGATGTTGACGGACGTGATCGGAAGGCTGCGGCCCTGAGCGCGCAACGCGCTCTCGATCCCGGTCGCGGGGACCTCCCACTCGGTGAACATGCCCTGCACGTCGGGGTTGGCCGTGAGGAAGTTCGCCGCTTCGTCGCCGGCCTTGGCCGGATCGAGGAATTCGACCTCCTTGATTTTGATGTCCGGCCTGTTGGCCTTCATCCAGTCGACGAAGCCTGCGCGCCTGTCTTCCGTGACGCGGAAGTCGACCCCGAAGTGGAGCACACCGACCGCGCCGCCGCGTGGAATGTACGCGGCCAGGGCCTTCGCGCCGACCGCTCCGTCTCCCTGGTTGTCGGACGAGACCATCGCTTGGTAATCGGCGGGATACCGCATGCCCTTGGGCACGTTGTCCATGAGGATCAGCTTGATCCCGGCACGAGCCACCTGCTTGTACGTTGCCGAGGTGGCGGTGTCGTCGACGGGGATGCTCAAGATGGCGTCCGGAGCCTTCTGGATCATGTTCTGGATGCCGGCGACCTGCTTCTCGACGCTGTAGTCCGGATCGACGACGCCGACCACCTGCGCGTTGTACTTCCGGAGTTCGTCGGTGATACCGCGCACCTGCTCCGTGGACCACTCGACATTCATGGTCTGCATCACGATGCCGACGCGGAACTTTTCCGTCTTGGCCTTCGCGATGTCGCCGGGTGTCAGAACGATGGAGTCGGCGGGCCGTCCTTCGGCCCCGTCCGGGCCGCGTCCGACGATGCCCCTGGGGGCGAGGCCGGCCGCATTGACCTTGGCCAGCGGATCGTCCTGCCCCGTGGTGCCGGCGCTGTTGGACGAGCTGCAGGAGCAGAGTGCTGCGAGGCACGCAGCGACCGGCAGTGCTATCAGATGCCTTGCTCTCTTCATCGAGATTTCTTTCCTCAGTCGCGTCAGCGGTCTGCAGCGATGGTGGAGGAGAACGGTCATTCTGACTAGAGAAGCACTATGTGAGGTGGAACACACGGCTGGTGCCGTGGTGTGATCGCACGCTGAGGACGGTGCGCTGTCCACGAGTCTCACCAATTGCACCCGACCGCAGATACAAGCAGGCTGACCTGCAGAGACGACGAGATGATGGCCCTCGCGGCATGGTTGGACGAACGCCAGAGCGAGGCTTGGTCGAGCGGCCGGATCGCTGCGGCATAGCGCCGTCCACCCGCTGCCGGATTGGCCTACTCGGAGGTACACTCTCACTGAAGTAGACCGGTCAGGCACATCAGTGGAGACAGGGGCAGGGCAGTGGAGGGGAACCGCGGAGGAAAGGGTCGGGCGGAGTCAGTGACGGAACGAGCCGCAGGCGGTCCCACGCAGTCGGTCACCCGCAACAAGATCCTGCAGACGGCAGATCGCCTTTTCTACAGCGAGGGAATCAGGGCGGTCGGAATCGACCGGGTGGTCACCGAATCCGGTGTGGCCCGGGTGACCTTCTACCGGCACTTCCCCTCCAAGGACGCCCTCGTCGTGGCCTATGTCGGGCTGAGGCTGCAGCATGACCGCGATGAACTGGCTGAGCTCAAGGAGCTGTACCAGGAGCCGAGGGAGGTGCTCCGCGCCATCGGCCGGCGCCTCTACGAGGAGGCGGCCGCGGCCGGGTTTCGCGGCTGCCCGTACTCCAACGTCTCGACCGAATTCTTCGACAGGAACCATCCGGTGCGGGATGCCACGCTGCAGCATCGCGTCTGGTTCATGTCCGAAGTGGAGCAGATGCTGCAAGCGATGGGTCATCCGGCGCCCCCCGTGGCAGCCGAGCGACTGCTGATGCTCCGTGCCGGGGCGATGGCCATCGCGGCGAACAACGGCTGGGAACGGCCGATGTGGAAGGTCTTCCTCGACACCTGGAACGACGTCATCGGCTGACGGCGCGGCAGTATGCCAGCCCTCGGGACGAGGGCTGCGAAGTCAGGTCGCGGGCGAGGCGGTAGAGGCTTTTTCGTTTTCTTCCTTCGCGCCGTCCCACAAGCTGAGGGCGGCGCGTACGGTGTCCTCGAGTTCCGCCCTGCTGTGGCCGCCCTTCGCCTGCACTGCCATTCCCTGAATCAGGGTTACCAGCAAAGACGCGGTCGCATCGGCATCCAGGCCCCGCGGCAGCGGCCCGTTCACGCTCGTCTCCCGCAGACGCTCGCGCAGAGCAGGCCAGATCAAGTCGCGCTTTCGGGCAAGCTCCTCGCGAATGGGGTCACTGTCGGGACCGCAGGCCAGGGCCCCGTTCGTTTCCAGGCATCCAGGCGGGGTCGACTCCCCGGTATGCAGCGTCGCGATGCCGTACAGAAGTCTTTCCGCGATGCGCTTGGGCGTGGTCTCGGCCAGTGCCTGGACCCGGAAGTCCAGGTAGTCGGAGTGGTAGAGCTCCAGTGCTCGCTGGAACAGTTCCTCTTTGCTGCCGAAGGTTCGATAGAGGCTCGTCTTGCCCAAGCCTGTGGCTTTCATGAGAACGCTCAGTGAAGCGCCTTCATACCCGTATTTCCAGAAGGCGAACATCGCATTCTGGAGGGCCTGTTCTTCGACGAAGGTCCGCGGCCTGGACAATTCAACCGCCTTTCTTTCGAGCCTTTCCACTGGACGACTCATAGCCTGGGGGATCGCGCATTTTGCGCGATCCCCCAGGCTATCACTTGGCGAGTTCCTCCATTGGCGCCGGCCGAATCGTACGGGTCTTGAGCGCAAGGCCGGCGACGGCTGCTGCCGCTACGGCCAGGACAATCGCCGCCCATGGGGTGGTCAGCACACCCACGCTGCCGAGCACACGTCCGCCGATCAGGGACCCACCGGATATCCCCAGATTGAAGGCGGCGATGTTGAACCCCGACGCGGCGCCCACCGACTCGGGTACCTCGTCCTCGGCCACCGTCACTACTCCGGTCTGCACCACAGGGTTGATCGCAAAACCGAAGAATCCCCAGACAGCAAGGTTGATCAACACGGCGACCGCCGAGTGGGCCGTGACAGGCAGGAATGCGAGCGTTGCGGCCAGGCCGACCAGCACCACGATCACGGCTTGCTTGGTGCCCAGTCGGTCCGCCAGTTTTCCTCCCCAGAAATTGCCGATAACCGTGGCAATTCCGAAGACGACGAGGCCGACGTTGACCATGTTGTCACTGAAACCCGTCACAGATGTAAGCAGCGGCGAGATATACGTGAAGACAACAAAATTGGCGCCGAAACCCAGTGCGGTGATGAGATACATCGTGACGAGACGGCCATTGCGGAGCAGCCGGAGCTGGGAAAGCAGGCTGGTCGGTGGCGTGTGGGAGATCTCCCTCGGCAGAAGGACCAGCAGGGAGACGACGCTCACCGCGGCGAGCGCCGTCACGACCAGGAAAGGAAGACGCCAGTCAAATGTCTCGCCTATCCATGAACCGAGCGGCACACCCAACACCATGGCCACCGTCAAGCCGCCGAACATGACGGCCAGGGCACTGTTTGACTTATCTCGCGGAACAAGCGAAGAGGCGACGGCTGCGCCGACGCTGAAGAAGACTGCGTGAGCGAAGGCTGTGATGACGCGCGCCGCCAGCAGGGTTGCGAAGCCGGGTGCGAAGCCCGCGACGAGGTTTCCGACGAGGAAGATCACCATGAGCCAGATGATGAGCTTGCGGCGGTCAACTCGCCCGGTAAGCGCGGTGAACAACGGCGCACCGATGGTGATCGACAGAGCATAGAGACTCACCAGGAGTCCGGCGGTGGGGATGCTGACCTGCAGATCGTTGGCGATCGACGGAATGATCCCGACGATCACGAACTCGGTGGTTCCGATGGCGAAGGTCGAGATGGCCAGGGAGAGAATGCTACGCGGCATCGCCGACCGACTCCCTCGTGAGTGCCGCGGTGGCGGCGGCCTGGGCGATTGTCTCGTCCTCTTCCACGGAGGCGCCGGAGACGCCGACCGCGCCGATGACCGCACCGCCGGCATCCTTGATGACGACTCCGCCACCGAAGTTGATCAGCCCGCCATTAGTGTGCTCGACCATGTAGCTGGGGCCGTCGGGGTGGGCCACCCCGCCGAGGGCCGCACTGTCGGTCTCGAAGAGGGCGGCCGTACGGGCCTTGCGGTGCGCGACGTCGATGGTGCCGAGGATGGCCCCGTCCATACGGAGGAAGCCGGCCAGGTGGGCTGCTCGGTCGCACACGCTGATGTTGACCGGCGGGAACCCGCGCCTGATCGCCTCCTCCTGTGCGGCGGTGATGAGCTTCTCGATAAGTGCAGCGCTGAGCGTCACGATGCGCCTTTCGTTCGCCGGACCCATTTGGTACCGATCGGTTCCAAACTTTAGGTCTTGATGCGACACGCGTCAAACCGCAGGTCAGCGATAGCGCCGACCGCGACCGCACCGTTGGGACACCGCCACGCCATGAGGGCAGGAGAGCAGCCGGGCTCAGACACCCGGGACTTCCGACTGGCCTGCCTGGCCCTCATTCGTCGTGGATCACTCGTCGAGGAAACGCAGGACCGTGGCCGAGGGGGACCCGCCGAGGAGACGAAGCAGGGCAGCACCGGGATGGCGGGCTCAGTGGTGCCACGGCGGGCCGACGTTGCGGGAAGGCGCTTGCGCCGGAGCGTCAGCCGCACTTCAGGTGCTTGCCGCGCCGGAAGCCGCTGACGGGATGGGGCGAAGCAGATCGCATGCGCGCACGGTTGTGAGTCCTCCCCGCCCTGAAGGGCGGGGCTTCTCGCTATGCCGGTAGGGGTTTGCGACGCCCCTACCGAGCCTCCACCTCCGGCCGCCGGGGCAGTGGTTGCTCGACCCAGATGACCTTGCCGCTCGCGGTGTAACGGGTGCCCCAGCGCTGACCGAGCTGGGCGACCAGGAAGAGCCCGCGCCCGCCCTCGTCGGTTGTGCGTGCCCGGCGCATGCGGGGGGCGATGCTACTGCCGTCGGAAACCTCGCAGATCAGCGTGCTCTCGTGGAGCAGGCGCAGCCGGATGGGTTCGCCGCCGTAGCGGATCGCGTTGGTGACCAGCTCACTGACGATCAGCTCGGTGGCGAACTCCAGATCGCCGAGGTCCCACTCGGCCAGCCGGGCCGTGACGTCCGCGCGTACCTGGGAGACGACCTGCGGATCTGCGGGCAGGTCCCAGACCGCGAACTGCCCAGCGTCGAGGACTCGGGTACGGGCCACCAGCAGGGCGATGTCGTCCTTGGGCTCCGCCGGAAGCAGAACCCCCAGCGCCTGGCAGACCTGTTCCGGCGTCCCAGCGGAGTGTTGTGCCAAGGCATGCCGCAGGTGTGCGAGGCCGCGATCGACATCGCCCCCGCCGAGGTGTTCGACGAGCCCGTCGGTGTAGAGGACCAGCAGACTTCCCCCGGGCAGATCCACATCGACCGTCTCGAAGGGCAGACCGCCCAGGCCGAGCGGCGGGCCCGCGGGAACCTCGGGAAACTCGACGGTGCCGTCCGCGAAAACGACGGCAGGCGGCGGATGGCCGGCCCGGCTCAGGGTACAAAGCCGCGTGCTCGGATCGTAGACGGTGTACAGACAGCTCGTGCCGATGATTCCCGCGTCTGACCTGCCGCCCTGCTGGTCATCGAGGTCGAGGCAGATAACGAGGTCGTCGAGCTGGGTGAGGACCTCTTCGGCCGCCAGGTCGAGAGCCGAGAAGTTGTGGACCGCGGTGCGCAGCCGGCCCATGGTCGCCGCGGCGTGCAGGCCGTGCCCGACAACATCGCCGACGACCAGCGCCACCCGCGCCCCCGACAGCGGAATGACGTCGAACCAGTCGCCACCCACCCCGGACCTCGCGGGCAGGTAGAGGTGGGCCGCCTCCACCGCCTGCTGGGCGGGCAGACCGCTCGGGAGCATGCTCCGCTGCAGCGTGAGCGCCATGGCGTGCTCGCGGGTGAAGCGGCGCGCGTTGTCGATGCACACGGCGGCACGTCCCACCAGCTCCGCCGCGAGGATGAGGTCGTCCTCCTCGAAGGGGCCGTGAAGCCGAGACCGGTAGAGGCTGACCACACCCAGGACCATGCCGCGGGCGACCATGGGCAAGGCGATGAGCGAGTGAACGCCCGCCCCCAGGACCTTGGAACCGCGGACCGGATCATGGGCTATCCACCCTGGAGCTCGGGACAGCGTCCGTTCACGCACTGGTTTGCCCGTGGCCAGAGCCTGGGCCTGCGGCGTGGACGAGGTGTAGGTGATCAGGTCGCCGACCGCGTGGAGGTCCGAGATCTCGTGCGTGCCGCGGATGGCTGCCCGGCGCAACGGACGGTCCACTCGGATCGGTTCCTCGCCGAGCAGCACCGAGTCCGGCAGGTCGACGGCCGCGAAGTCGGCGAACCGGGGGACGGCCACCTCGGTCAGCTCCTCGGCCGTCCGCGACACATCGAGTGTGGTTCCGATCTGGGAGCCGGCATCGGCGATCAGGCCGAGGCGCTGACGGGCCCGCACGGCGAGCTGGCCGGTGAGGGGCTCGCCGACGGCGAGCAGCCACCGGTCGGCCAGTGCCGTCGGCGCGCCGGACGGCGCGGTCGCGAGGGGATGCCCCGACACGTGACCGTGCGATCCGACCGATTCCGCGCCGGGCGACTCAATCTCCAAAGTCTCCGAGGACTGGGGCGGACGGAGAGGGTGAACGCCGACGCCGGGGAAGACTGCTTCAACGGCGACACCGGTCACGCCGGACGAGCTTCTGATTCGCCGACTGACGAGGATGGCCTTGCGGCCATCGCTGAGTCCCACCTCGGCGAGGCCGACTTGGTCCGACGAGATCAATTCGGTCGCGCGCTCTTCCAAGATGAGCCGGTCGCGCGGATCCAGGAAGTCTGTGGGCGGTTGGTCGGCCGTCATCCGGCCGCGAGCATCCTGGTACGCCTCCAGCAGGGCACGCTCGCGAGCGGTCACGCTGCTGAGCAGCTGTTGCTCGATGCCGTGGGCCGCCTCGGCCACGACTTCCGGCATGGCCGGATCGGCATCGAGATGGTCGCACGTCAGACTGAATACGCCGACGAACTGCCCGCTCAACAGATCGCGAACGGGTGCGCCTGCACAGGCGAGTCTGTGCCAGGCATCGGCGAAGTGCTCGCGACCGATCACGAACGTGGGCTCGGCCGCTACGAGGACGGTGCCGATGCCGTTGGTGCCGACGAGTTCCTCGGCCGTGCTCAAACCAGGGGCAAGTTGCAGCCCGTCGAGGTAGCGGTTCAAGGAGGGCTCGTCACCCCGGCGTTCCACGACCCGGGCCCGCTCGTCGGAGAGGAAGACGCTCACCGGCATGCCCGAGAGCTGAGACTCCAGACGGTCGAGCACGGGCCCGGCAGCATGCGCGAGCTTGCCCCCGAAATCCAGGTCGGGGTCGTAGTCAGCCTCAAGGCGGTCGGTCGCAAGGCCAAGGAGTCGGCACCGCTGCCAGGAACTCAGGATGGGCTTGCGGACGGCCATCCCCACTGTCCTGCCGGACAGCAGTCTGTCGCGGGCCTCCGTGAGAGCAGCAGTGTCGTACCACGGTGTGCTCATATGCGCCTCGCCCCAGGGACGGGTCCTGTTTTTTCAGTCTGCGCCCGGAAAACGGAAATCACCAAGATTTGGAGAGGGCTGAGAAATCGCTGGTGACGGCTGGCATTCGCCGCTCGTGGCCCCACTGCCCGACACCGGAAGTTTCCCAGTGAGACGGGCAAGAGGCGGCAGAAAGTCCGGCCCGGGTTTGCCGTACCCCTACATCGACCGATGCTCGGCAAAGAGATCTTGACTCATCCGAGGGAGGTCTATGGCGCCGAGGTCTCCAAGACCACCATCTCCGCGATCACCGAGTCGCGGCGGCGCCCACGGAATCAGTCGCACTGATGCCGACACGCGATACGGAAGCCACCCCGAGCAGCAACGTTGGATGATCACGCCCCTCGGAGAAGAGAGGCAGTGATCTATACGCAGCCATCCCTACCGGTGACTGTTCGGCCGTCGGGTTCCCGAGAGGCCCAGGCCGGTCAGGTGCTCACGTGTCCGTATGGCGATGGGCAGTGGTACATCGGGGGCACACGGATACAGGTCCTGCTCGACGATCACAAACACCTCGGCGTCCAGCTTGGCGAGTTCCTCGACTACGGAGGCGGGGTCAGGGACGCCCGCGGGAGGCGTCACGCACACACCGCGCTTGACGGCCTCACCGAACGACAAGTTCTCGGTGGCGACTTGGTCCAGGATCGTCGGGTCCATTTGCTTGATGTGTACGTAGCCGACGCGTTCCCCGAACCGTCGGATGAGATCCACGTTGTCACCGCCGCCGTAAACGACGTGTCCGGTGTCCAGGCAGAGGTTCGTGTACCGGCTGTCCGACTCGTTGAGCAGCCGCTCGATCTCTGGTTGCGTCTGGATGTGGCTGTCGGCGTGCGGGTGGAGGACGAGGCGTACGTCGTACTCCTCGAGCAGCAGCTTGCCGAGCCGGTCGGCGTTCTGGCCGAAGCCCGCCCACTGCTCAGCGGTCAGCTCGGGCGACTCGGTGAACGCGCCGGTCTTCTCGTCCCGGTACATATGTGGAATGAGGACGAGGTGGTGAGCGCCCGCGGCGGCGGTCAGCGCAGCGACCTGCCGGACGTGGGCGAGCATCTCGTTCCAGGCCTCTGGGCGGTGCAGCGCACCGAAGGCGGTGCCGCCGGAGACCTTCAGGCCGCGTACGGCCAGTTCCTCGGCGAGTACGGCCGGGTCGGTGGGGAGGTAGCCGTACGGTCCGAGCTCCAGCCACTCGTAGCCGGCCTGCGCCAGCTCGTCGAGGAAGCGGGTGTAGGGGACCTGGTGCTCGTCCTCGGGGAACCAGATGCCCCAGGAGTCGGGAGCGGAGCCGAGGCACAGGTTGCCCGCTACGGTGCGGAGCGTGGATGGCGTTGTTGCCATGGACAGAGTCCTTCGGAGATAGGGCGGGAGTTTCCTGGTGTGGGGTTTCTCGGTCTTGCTGCTGCAGGACTCAGCTGGATACAGGGAACGTGAAGCCTGCGGCGACCTGCTGCTTGGGCTGGGGCCAGCGTGTGGTGACGACCTTGGGGCGGGTGTAGAAGCGGATACCTTCGGGGCCGTGGACGGGGGAGTCGCCGATGAGGGAGTCCTTCCAACCGCCGAAGGAGTAGTACGACATCGGCACGGGCACCGGCACGTTGACGCCGATCATGCCGACCTCGACCTTGCGTTGGAAACGGCGCGCCGCCTCGCCGGAGCCGGTGAACAGGGCGGTGCCGTTGCCGTACGGGTTGGCGTTGATGAGGTCGATGGCCTCGTCGAGCGTGTCGACGCGGACGACGGCTAGAACCGGCCCGAACAGCTCCTCCTTGTACGCGTCCATCTCGGCCGTCACGTGGTCGAGCAGCGACGGGCCGGTGAAGAAGCCCTCCTCGTGGCCGTCGATCTTCAGCCCGCGGCCGTCCACGACGACGGTGGCGCCCTGCGCGGAGGCGGCGCCGACCGCGTTCTCGACGCGCTCCTGCGCGGCCTTGGTGACCAGCGGGCCCATCTCGATGTCGGGTGCGTCACCAGGGCCCACCTTGACCGCGCGAGCCTTGCCCTCAAGGACACCGACCAGTGCATCAGCGACTCCACCGACCGCGACGACGACGGACACAGCCATGCAACGCTCACCGGCCGATCCGTAGGCGCCCGCCGTGATCTGGTTCGCAGCAAACTCCAGGTCGGCGTCCGGGAGAACGACGGCGTGATTCTTCGCCCCACCGAGGGCCTGCACCCGCTTGCCCGACTTGGTGGCGTTCTCGTGGACGTACTTGGCGATCGGGGTCGACCCGACGAACGAGACGGCTTCGATGCCGGGGTGGGTGAGGATCGCGTCGACTGCCTCCTTGTCGCCGTGCACAACGTTGAAGACGCCGTCCGGCAGCCCGGCCCTCTTGTACAGCTCCGCCACGAAGTTGGCGGCGGAGGGGTCGCGCTCGCTCGGCTTGAGGATGAAGGTGTTGCCGGTCGCGATGGCGATCGGGTGCATCCACAGGGGCACCATCGCGGGGAAGTTGAAGGGCGTGATGCCTGCGACGACGCCGAGCGGCTGGCGGAAGTTGTGCACGTCGACGCCGCGCGAGACCTGGTCGGAGAAGTTGCCCTTGAGGATGTCGCCGAGGCCGCAGGCGAACTCGACGACCTCCCGGCCGCGCACGATCTCGCCTCGCGCGTCGTCGACGGTCTTGCCGTGCTCGGCGGAGATGATCCGGCCCAGCTCCTCCTCGTGCTCCACGAGGAGCTGGCGGAAGGCGAACATCACCTGGGTGCGCTGGGTGAGCGACGATTCGGACCAGGTCTCGAAGGCGGCGGCCGCGGCCGCGACGGCGGCGCCCACGTCGGCCTGCGATGCGAGCGCAACCTGCGCCTGTTGCCGGCCGGTAGCCGGATTGAACACCGGGGTGGTGCGGGGTCCTGGCCCGGCGACGGAGCCGTTGATCCAGTGCTCGATGATCTTCACGTGTGGATGTCCTTTGCTTGGGTGACTGTTGAGCTACAGGTAGTGGCGCTGGGCGCGCTTGGCGGAGGCGTACTTCTCATATGCCTCTCGCGTGGAGTCGAGCGCGGAGACCTCGCTGACCGGCACGTCCCACCATCCGTGTGCGGGCGGGTTCGGCCCGTACAGGTCGGTCTCGACGTGTACGACCGTGGTGCGATCGGCCGCCTTCGCCTTCTCGATCGCCGTACGGAACTCGTCGACGGTGGTGGCGTGCAGGACGTCCGCGCCGAGGGAGGAGGCGTTGGCGGCGAGGTCGACGGGGAGCACATCGCCGTCGAGCTGACCCGAACCCCCGTTTCGGAAGCGGTACTTCGTGCCGAATCGCTGCGAGCCGAGCGACTCCGACAGTGCGCCGATCGAGGCAAAGCCGTGGTTCTGGACGAGGACGATGATGACCTTCAGGCCCTCGGAGACCATGGTGACGATCTCCTGAGCCATCATCAGGTACGAGCCGTCACCGACCAGGACGACGACCTCACGCGACGGGTCGGCCATCTTCGCGCCGACACCGGCCGCGACCTCGTACCCCATGCAGGAGTACGCATACTCGACGTGGTACGCCTTCGGGTCCCGCGCCCGCCACAGCTGCTGCAGGTCGCCGGGCATGGAACCGGCGGCGTTGATGACGACGTCGCGGTCTGCGAGGGCTTCGTTGAGCGTCCCGAGGATCTGCGTCTGCGCGGGAAGTTCGTTGGTGTTCCGGCCGGGGGCAAAGCACTCTTCCTCGATCTCCCTTGTACGGGCGATGAGTTGACGAGTGTGGTCGCGGTACTCCTGGTCGACCTCCCAGTCCGTGAGCGCACCCGCGAGGGCCTCGATGCCGAGCCGGGCATCGGCGATGAGCGGCTCGGCGGAGTGCTTAACGGCGTCCAGGCGGGTGACGTTGAGGTTGACGAAGGTGACGTCGGGGTTGCCGAAGACGGTGTGGCTGGCGGTGGTGAAGTCGCTGTAGCGGGTGCCGATGCCGAGGACGACGTCGGCCTCCTTCGCTAGCTCGTTCGCCGCGTACGCTCCGGTGGAACCGATGCCGCCGACCGCGCACGGGTGATCCCACGGCACCGCGCCCTTGCCGGCGTGCGTGTCCGCGACCGGGATGCCGGTGGCCTCTGCGAAGGCGCGCAGTTGGATCTCGGCGCCGGAGTAGACGGTGCCGCCGCCCGCGACGATCAGCGGCTTTCTCGCACCGCGCAACAGCCGGGCGGCGCGCTCGACGGCCTGGGGTTCCGGCGCCGGGCGGCCCACATGCCACACCCGGCGCCGGAAGAAGGCGACCGGCCAGTCGTATGCCTCGGCCTGCACGTCCTGCGGCAGGGCGAGCGTGACGGCGCCGGTCTCCACCGGGTCGGTCAGCACGCGCATGGCGGCGAGCGCGGCAGGGAGGAGCTGCTCGGGCCGCGAGATGCGGTCGAAGTACTTCGATACGGCCCGGAAGGCGTCGTTGACGGTGACGTCCCCGCCGCGGGTGTCCTCCAGTTGCTGGAGGACCGGGTCGGCGACGCGGGTCGCGAACATGTCGCTCGGCAGCAGCAGCACCGGCAGCCGGTTGGTCGTCGCCAGCGCCGCACCCGTGATCATGTTGGTCGAGCCGGGGCCGGTCGACGCCGTACACGCGAAGGCGGCGAGCCGGTCGCGCATCTTCGCGTACGCCACCGCCGCGTGCACCATGCCCTGCTCGTTGCGGGCCAGGTAATAGGGGAGGTCCGCCTCGCGCGTGATCGCGGCCTGCAGCAGTGCCTGGCCAATGCCAGCCACGTTTCCGTGCCCGAAGATGCCCCAGGCACCGGGGATCAGCCGCTGCTCCTGGCCGTCGCGCTCGCTGTACTGGTTGGCCAGGAAGCGGACGAGGGCCTGAGCGGTGGTGAGGCGGACGGTCGTCTCGGTCATCGGTCGTTCTCCTTGGCGCCGAAGGGGAGCCGTGGGTCGGTTTCCTGGGACTCCCACGTCGTGCGCACCCATCCGTGCGCCGGGTCGTCGCAGATCAGCCAGGCGCGATCCTGTCCCGGACCCGCCATGACGTTGAGGTAGTAGAGGTCGTAGCCGGGTGCGGCGATCGACGGACCGTGCCAGCCGTGCGGGATCAGCACCGCGTCGCCGGAGCGGACTTCGGCGAGCACGTCGATCGGCCGGTCCGGCGTGCCGTACACGCGCTGGTAGCCAAAGGCGTTCTCGCCGCCGGCGATCTCGAAGTAGTAGATCTCCTCGAGTTCGCTCTCCACGGGGTTGCTGTCCGCGTCCGTCCGCGCCTCGTCGTGCTTGTGCGGGGGATAGGAGGACCAGTTCCCGCCGGGTGTGAGCACCTCGCAGACCAGCAGCTGCTCGGCCTCGAACGTGCCGGGCAGGCAGTAGTTGTTGACCTGGCGGGAGCAGTTGCCCGCGCCGCGCAGCTCGACGGGAACGTCCTCCTTGCGCCCGTACCGGGCACGGAGGCCGCCACGCTCGGTACGGGCGGAGGGCAGTGCGAACCTTCCGCCGTCCGCGCTGCTGAGGAGGGCCTCCGAATCGCGGGGCAGGTACGCGAAGTCGGTGGTCGAGTCGAAGACACCCGTCCGGCCGGAGAGGTGGAAGGCCTCGCCTGCCACGGTGACGGTGCAGCCGCCCGTGATCGGCAGGACCAGGAACTCGCAGTCGCCGGTGGAGAGGGGGTGCGCCTCGCCGGGAGCCAGCGTGAGGATGCGCAGGCCCGAGTGGCCCCAGCCCGCGGACTCCGGGGTGATGACGAGGTCGTACGTGCCCTCCGCTGAGGTCCCCTTGGGCAGGTGGTGCTTGTCGTGGGTGCTCACAGCAGGCTCACCGCCCGGTCCACGGCACCGGCGACGTCGCCGTCCGAGGGGTAGAGCAGGGAGCGGCCGACGACCAGACCCTGCGCGGTGGGCAGCTTGAGGGCCTTGCCCCAGGAGGCGAAGGCCGCGTCGGGGTCGGTGACCTCACCGCCGAGCAGCAGCGTGGGCAGCGTCGAGGAGGCCAGGACCCGCTCCATGTCTGCCACGACCGGCAGCTTCAGCCAGGTGTAGGCGGTACGGCGGCCAAGGCCGGAGGCGATGGTGATCGACTTGACGACCGCGTCGGGGGAGAGGTCGTTGCGGATCTTCCCGTCCCGCCACTCCGCGATGAACGGCTCGACCATCGCGATGAGGTGGCGGTCATTGAGCTCGTTGAGGGCACGTGCGGTGTTCCCCAGAGCGGATGGGGTTGCCGGGTCGCCGAGGGCGATACGGGTGAGCATCTTGCCTCCGTCGAAGCCCATCGCGGCGATCGTCTCGGCGTCGTACCCGGTGAACCGGTCGTCGATCTCGAAGACGGAGCCGGCGAGCCCGGCCCGGTTCATGGACCCGAAGACGCTCTTGCCGTCCAGGACGCCGAGCAGCAGCAGGTCTTCCAGGATGTCGGCGGTGGCGAGGACACCGGTGACGCCGGGGCGCTCGAGGGCGACGCACATCCGGTCGAGCAGCTGGAAGCGGTCGGCCATGGCGGTGGGGTCGCCGCCTACGCCATTGGCACCGCGCGCCGGATGGTCGGCGGCGATGATCATGGCCTTGCCGTGCTCGCCGAGCAGCGAGGTGGCCTTCACACGCCGGGCAGCCGCCGCTGCGATCGCAGCCGGGTCCTTGACCCTCGCGTCCACGATCCGGCTCACGTTCTCAGACAGCACTGTTCACCTCGCGCAGCTTGGCCTCGACCTCGGCCTCGGTGGGCATGGCATCGGAGCAGGCCAGACGGCCCGCGACGATGGCGCCGGCGGCATTGGCGAAGGACACCATGCGTGTGTTCTCCCAGCCGGACAGCAGACCGTGGCACAGGGCGCCGCCGAAGGCGTCACCCGCGCCCAGCCCGTTGACGACCTCGATGGAAAGTGGCGGAATCTCGGCTGTGGAGCCGTCGCGGCCCATTGCGAGGACGCCCTTGGGACCCTGCTTCACGACGGCCAGCTCGACACCGGCGGCGAGCAGCGCCTTCGCGGCGGCGTACGGATCGCGCTCGCCCGTAGCCACCTCGCACTCGTCGAGGTTGCCGACGGCGACGGTGGTGTGGCGCAGGGCCTCGGAGTAGTAGGTGCGAGCCTCGGCGGGGTCGGTCCAGAACATGGGGCGCCAGTCGAGGTCGAAGACGGTCGTCCCGGCCTTGGCCCGGTGGCGCAGAGCCGCGAGGGTCGCGGACCGGCTCGGCTCCTCGCTCAGACCGGTGCCGGTGATCCAAAAGATCCGTGCGGCACTGATGGCGTTGAGGTCCAGTTCGTCGAGACGTATGTCGAGGTCAGGAGCTTTCGGCAGCCGGTAGAAGTAGAGCGGGAAGTCGTCCGGCGGGAAGATTTCACAGAAGGTGACGGGAGTCGGTGCGATGTCCGACCTACCGACGAAGCGACTGTCGACGCCGTAGCCGTCCAGGGCCTTACGGACGAAGTCCCCGAACGGGTCGGTGCCCGTCTTGGTGATCACGGCGGCGTTGTGCCCGTAACGCGCAACCGCGACGGCGACGTTGGTCGGGCTGCCGCCGAGGTACTTGCCGAACGAGGTGACGTCAGCCAGCCCCAGGCCTGTCTGGAGTGGGTATACGTCCACTCCCACGCGACCTATGGTCAACACATCGAACGACATTGCAGCTTTTATCCCTTCACTCCGGAGACTCCGGGAAGATTTCGAGGGTGTCCTGAGGGGTGCCCTCAGGGGTGACGAGTTACTGTCGCGCGCTACTAGCACGTTCTAGTTCGTGTGCGTGATGACCTCTGTGCAAATGTCATGGCTCACTGGTCCTTGAGGTCGGCGATGCGGACCGGGCCGCCGGTGGTCACGGACTCGATGGCGGCGAGGGCGATGGACAGGGCGGCCCGGGCGTCGGTCCCGGTGACGGCGGGGGCGCGGCCGGTGCGGACCGTATCGGTGAAATCGGCGAGTTCGGCGACGTAGGCGTCGTGGAAGAGGTCCTGGTCGTACGTGACGGTACTGGCGGTGATGCCCTCGGCGCTGTAGGCGGTGAGGTGAGTGCGGCGCAGGTCGCCCATGGTGAACATGCCGTCCGAGCCGAAGACCTCGCCGCGGACGTCATAGCCATACACGGCCTGGAAGCTGGCCTCGGCGGTGGCGAGGGCGCCGTTGTCGAAGCGAATGGTGACCACGGCGGTGTCGAGGAGGCCTCGGTGCTTGAAGTCGGGGCGTACGAGGGCGTCGGCCAGGGCGAAGACTTCGACGGGCTCGGCTCCGGGGTTGAGGAAGCGCAGGGTGTCGAAGTCGTGGATCAGGGTCTCGAGGAAGATCGTCCACGGCGGGATGGGGGCGGGGTCCGCAAGCTTGGGGTCGCGGGTGAGGGAGCGCAGGAGCTGCGGGGTGCCAATGCCGCCAGCGGCGATCTCCTCGTGGGCGGCGCGGAAACCGGGGTCGTAGCGGCGATTGAAGCCGACCTGAAGCGGGACGCCAGCCTGATCGGCTGCGGCGATGGCACGGTCGGCGTCGGCGAGGGTGACGGCCATGGGCTTCTCGCAGTAGACCGCCTTGCCGGCACGGGCTGCCGCCTCGACGAGGTCGGCGTGGGTGCGAGCGGGGGTGCTGATGACCACGGCATCGATGCCGGGATCGGCGAGGAGGGCGTTGATGTCGCTCAGCGCCTTCGGGCTGCCGAGGCGATCCGCGAGGCGCTGAGCGGCCCCGGGGGCAGGGTCGGCGACAGCGGCGAGGCGGGTGCCGGGGAGGCGGTGGGCGAGGGTGGCGCCGTGGAACGAGCCCATCCGGCCGGCGCCGATGAGACCTACGTTGATCATGATTCTTCTCCGTATGCGGGTTGTGGTGATCAGGCGGGGGTGAAGGCGGAGCGGAAGCGCTCCAGAGCGAGGTCGCTATCGGTGGAAGACCAGGCCTCCAGGGCGACCGTGCCGTTGTAGCCGAGGTCTGTCAGGGCACGGGCGACCGCCGGGTAGTTGATCTCCCCGGTGCCGGGCTCGCAGCGGCCGGGGACGTCGGCGACCTGTATCTCGCCGATCAGGCCGAGACGGTGGGCTCGATGGACGAGCTCGATGAGGTTTCCTTCGCCGATCTGCGCGTGGTACAGGTCCAGGTTCATGCGCAGTCCCGGCCGGTCTACCGCCGCGACCAGGGCCAAGGTGTCCGCGGCCGTTGCGAAGGGTACGCCGGGGTGGTTGACGGCAGTATTGAGGTTCTCCAGGGTGAAAGTGATCCCGGCGCGTTCGCCCAGCTCCGCAACGCGGCTGAGGGTGTGCTGGGCGGCGATCCACATCGGTCCGGTGGCCGGGCCAGTGACTGGGACGACCGGCAGGCCCTTGTCGTCCAGGCCGGTGCCGTGCAGGTTCAGCCGCGGGCAGCCCAGTTGTTCGGCGACCTTTATCGACTCCTCGGCGGTGCGCAGCAGTTCGGCTGCCCCGTCAGGGTCGGTCAGGCTGCCGCGGACATAGCCGGTCATCGAGGAGAAGACGGCGCCCGTACCAGTCAGTGCGGCCAAGTCGTGGCGGGTCCAGTCCCAGATCTCGACCTGGAAGCCGAGGTCGTGGATGCGTCGGGCCCGCTCGTGGATCGGCAGGTCCAGGAAGACCATTTCGGCGCAGACCGCCAAGGTGTACATCGTCACCCACTCCTCATGTAGAACGTTCTAGTCGCCGGGCCAGTACGCCAGCCGGTCGGCCCGCTTGTCAAGGTCCTGCGTGCAGAAAACTAGAACGTTGTAGTACCTTTGAGCCGGGATTCTTCATCTGGTCTACGATCCTCGCTCGGGGCGGAGCGGGCATCAGCGTAGGAGGCACGCCATGGCACCGAGCTCTATGGGTCCGGACGCGAAGCGGCCCACGCTCGCCGACGTCGCGGTACGGGCGGGCGTGTCCACGGCCCTGGTATCGATCGTGATGCGCGGGGTCAAGGGCGCCAGCGCCGCCACCCGTGAACGGGTCCTGGAAGCGGCCCAGGACATCGGCTACCGCCCCGACACGCGGGCGCGGCTGCTGCGCAGCAACCGCTCACGGCTGCTCGGGGTGCAGTTCGGGCTGCAGCACCCTTTCCATGCCGATCTGGTGGAAGGCATCTACGCGGCAGCCGAGCCCGCCGGGTACCAGGTCGCGCTCAGCGCGGTCGCCCCCAGCCGCAGTGAGCAGCACGCCGTGGACGCGCTACTCGGCGACCGCTGCGAGGCGCTGATCCTGCTCGGCCCCCAGGCACCCGCCGCACGGCTGAGAGTGCTCGCCGATCAGCTCCCGGTCGTCTGCGTCGCACGCAGGCTCCGGCCACCGTCCGGGAATGTGGACGTCGTGCGGACCGCCGACGACGAAGGTGCGCGTCAAGCCGTTGACCATCTCGTCACTATGGGGCACCGCGACATCGCCCACATCGACGGCGGCAAGGCGCCCGGCGCCGCCGACCGGCGCCGCGGTTACCGCACCGCCATGAAGCACCACGACCTTGGCCACCACATCCGTGTCCTGCCGGGCGGACTTACCGAAGACGACGGGGCCGCAGCCGCTCGTATGCTCCTCGGCAGCCGGCCACGCCCCACCGCTGTCCTCGCCTTCAACGACTACAGCGCCACCGGCGTCCTTGACACCCTCCTGCGCTCCGGCGTCACCGTCCCTGACGAGATCTCCGTCGTTGGCTTCGACGACATCCACCTCGCCAGCCTCGCCCATATCAATCTCACCACCATCAGGCAGGACACCCTCACCCTCACCCAGCATGCCGTTACAACGGCCATTGCTCACCTCGAAGGCGAACGGACCCCCGTCCGCGAAACCGTCATCCCGCCCCACCTCGTCATCCGCGCCACCACCGCCACGCCGCGAGGCCATCACCGCGCTCTTTGAACAGGCCGGAGGACGAGTGGAGGCCTTCCACTACGCCTTCGGAACCGACGCGCTGATGGTGATCGGGGAACTCTGCCGGACAACGCAACCGCCGCTGCGTTCGATGCGTACCGTGGCCAGCGGTGCGCCATCGGATTGCCCGGGTCACCTCCGCGGCGTCACCTCCGTCATGCGCGACCAGCCCTGCCCCTCGGTCTCGACGTTGATGAGGTCGGGCGTCTTGGCCACGACGTCCGGCATCCACGCCATGGCCGTCTTGAAGTGGTCGGAGTTGACATGCGCGACACCCGCCTCGCTGGACACGAAGGCCTCCAGCAGGACGAAGCGGTGGGGGTCGGCGGCGTCGACGGACCACTCGAAGAAGAGGTTGCCGGGCTCGGCTCTGCGGGTGCCGATAAATCATCCGTGCAGGTGGCAGCCTTGAGCGCCGATCTCTGGGTGGCACCCGCTGCTCGTTCCGCGATCTTCACGGGACAGGTGTCGGGCGGCATCATGATCTGTCGTGCTGCTGCGTCTGACCTACCTCGCCGTGACCAACACCTTCGCGCTCCTGCGCCTGCTGCCGATGAGCGATCGGGACAAAGACATCGAGATCCTCGCGCTGCGGCACCAACTGCTGGTCCTGCAGCGCCAGGTCGGCCAGCCCAGGTTCACCGACACCGACCGCGCGGTCCTCGTCGGCCTGCTCCACCACCTCCCCATGGACAAGCTGCGGCACCTCCTGTTGCTGGTACGCCCGGACACGATCGTGCGCTGGCACCGCAACCTGCTCAAGCGACGCCACGCCGCGACCTGCGCGCCCAAGCGCCGCGGGCGC
>NZ_JBSFCW010000052.1:0-29304 GCF_053593595.1 Streptomyces sp. NPDC002206 | reverse complement strand
CAGGCGGGCAGAAGCCGTCCGTGACGGCAACCTGCCCGCTACACTCCCACCGCTCGACGTTTCCCCAGGTCAAGCCACAAAGTACTGCTGGAGTATTAGAACCAGGAGTCGGGGCGCGGAGCGTCACGCCTGATCGGCCGGACCCTAGTCCCACCCCCGCCCACCACTCCTCCCCAGCTTCCATCCCGTCCGCCTTCGGCCCACAACCGTGGAGCGTTGTGGTTCAGGGCGTCAAGGTGGAGCGCGCCACTATACGAACGGCCTTGACGCCCTGGGTCGAAGGTGATCGGGATGGGAGCCGCACGACGCTCACCACGAATCCGCCGGTACCGCGAACGGCGCCCCGACCATCCCGGAGTCTGAGCGCCCCCGCCGAAGGCGGCAGCGCCGAGCGGGCCGAAGGCAGGAGCGCGGGCGCGGCCAGAGCCGGGAAGCGAGCCCGGCGGAGCGGAGCGCAGCCGGGTGCCTTGATGAAGTAGGGAAAGTTCTACCGCGCTCGCATGGTGACGGCTTTCAAGAGCGCTGCGGTTGTAGCGGCTTCACTGCATCTGACCTGCGCCTATGCCCTATAGCGGGTCTACGTGGTGGCGCCTGGTCCACACATGGCCCACAAAGCCTCTAATTCGCCGGCACGAGGCGGCTCGTGAACCCTTCGGAACACAGATGCTCGTAGGCCGCGGCAACGGATTCCGGCACCTCTTGCCTGATCATGAATCCTTGCTCCGGGTAGATGAGCAGACGCTGCTGGGCTCCCACGAGCATGTCCAGAACGAGACGCGGGTCCCCGATGGAGTCGGCGTACTCCGAGAGCGTCATGGGCGCCGACGCGCTGACGATCTCGACTTCCGGCCAGAGTCTGCGGGCTGTCGCGTAGGCCCGTCGCTCCTCGTACGGCTTGCTCACGAGCAGCACGGATGACACGTCGATGCCTCGCTCTGCGAGCAGTCCGCGTGCGAAGTCGATGTTCTCGCCCGTGTTCCGCGCTTTCGGTTCAACGAGGATCGCCGACGCGGGAACGCCGAGTTCCAGCGCCCGCTCCCGATAGTGCTCGGCTTCCCCTCGGGGCATCCGGTCGCGTGTCGTCCGACTGGTCGCCCCCGTGAAGACGATCAGCGGGAACATGCCGCGTCGGTACAGATTCGCGGTCACGTCGGCCACACCCAAGTCATGACTGCCGAGGCCGATGCCGACCGAGCAGGGCCGTGGTTCGTGGTCCATCTGCTGGAACTCCCAGAGCCGCTGAGCATCAGACCACGCCTGCGTCGAGATCACTGGGCTGCTCCTTCCGCTGAGTCGGGGACCTTGAAGTCGTATGCCCAGGCGAAGCGGCTCGCCGCGTGAACGCCGATGGCGAACTCCACCACGGTCCCGTCCGCCGTGTACGTGGTGCGGTGGAGCTCTACGACCCACTCGCCGGGCGTCAGCTGGAGTAGCGCCGCCTCGTCCGACGCCGCAGGGCGTGCGAACAGCTCCTCTCGCATGTGGTCGATTTCGTACCCCGCGTCATAGAGCACGCGGTACCCGCCGCCCTTGCCGGCCGGGCCCGGCGTCGGGTCGACAAGCCGCGTCCCTTCGACATGCTCAGGGCGGTAGTAGCTGGTCAGGGTATGCGTCGGCTGGTCCCCCTCCTTCACGAGGCGTGCGCGCGCATACACCTCAGAGCCTTCCGGCAGACCGTGCGCCGCAGCCACCATCGGCGCGGCCGGTACACGGCTGACGTTCTGCGTCTGCTCTCCACGCTTATGCGCGCGGCCGGACGCCACACGGTCGGCGATGAACGCGACCTCATCCCCGTCACGCCACTTGGCCTTGTCGTACCGAGCGATGCCGAGCCGCTTGAGCGGTTCCCGCCCCCGCACGACTGTGCCGTGACCTCGGGAGGAGGTCACCAAGCCTTCGGCTTCCAGCGCCTTATAGGCCGCGTGAACCGTGGACTTAGACCCTTCACCGGCCTCGACCAGGTCCCGGATATGCGGCAGCTGCCGACCAGGGGGCAGCTCACCGCTCTTGATCTGCCCGGCCAGCTTGTCTGCCAGTTCCCGCCACTTGGGTGCCACGCGCACTCCTCTCAACGGCTCCAGTGAAACACAGTCCCAGGACTGTTGACAGTCCCGGGACTGTGCGTCAGTGTCGTCTCAGACGCATCGCAGTCCTAGGACAGCGGAGCGTCGGCCCTTCTTTGGGCTGCGCGAACGCACAGGGCGGGGACGCTGCAATCCCGCTAAAGGCCAGGTAGGACGCAATGGGCTTCGGCCCGACTGGCGAGGTGGCCCGGCGACCGCGAGCAACGGCCGGCGAGTGGGGACGAGATCCCCCTTGCAGTGCTTGACCACGTTGTCCGACACCCGGAAGGAGTCCTGATGAGTCGCCGAAGAATGTGGGCGCCGTTCGTGCTGGACCGGCAGGGACGGCCCGCCCCTCGTGTCACTGCTTGACCTGGCCTTTGAGGCCGGTTGCCTCCCTCGTCCGTCCGGCCCATGGGGTCGTACGGGCGGGGTTGAGGGGAGCCGGAATGCCTCTTCCTGCTTCACCCGCAGACGGCGCGCGGCCCCGGTGGTGAGACACCGGGGCCGCTGTTGTTGGGCCGTCCTACCGCTAGGAGAAAACGACCCATGAAGCACATCGCTGCACTTCAGGACCTTGTTACGGCGGCCTCGCTCGAGGGTGAGCCGTCGGCTGCTGAGCTGGACGCGATCGACCTGGAGATGCCCGTCATCCGGGCGGAAGTCGAGCTGCTGGACGCGCAGATCACGACGCTGGATCGCCCGGTGTCCGAGGTGGACGCCCGGCGCATCCGCCGTGCCCGCCGCAGGGTCATGGCGGCCCGGCGGGACCTGGCCAACCGCACGGTCGGCGCGACGGTGTCCGGGGGTGCGGCATGAGTAAGCAGATCCTCGGGGCGCACCTGGCGTTGCGTTGCTGCGGTACCACGATGCCGGAGGTGACGGCCGGTCCGTGCTGGCAGGTGTTCGTTGCCATGACCGGGCTGGTCAGTGAGTGGCCCACCTACACGTGGCCGACGTCCTCCGAGATCCCGACCTCCGATCAGCGCCTGGAGGCACTGACGGAACTCGGGTTCACGCTCGCCGACGGCGCCGACTGGGAGTGGACGGAGGGCACCGGGCCGGAGTACCACCCGCACCCGGTGCGCGTCGCGCTACTGGCCGCGGCCAAGGTCCGGCCGCTGGACGGGGGTGCGGCATGAACGCCAAGACCGTTCTGCCCGCCGTCGGTATGACGGCGGTGTCCATGGTGCTCACCCTGGCCGTGGTCGTGATGTGGCTCGGCACGGCGATGCCGTGGCTCGTCGCGTTGGTCGTCGGTCTCGGGATCGACGGCGGGTGGCTGGCCACCCTCGCCTACGAACGGCGTCTGGCCGCGCAGGGCGACCACAGCACCCCGGTCACCGCCGTCGGCTGGTCGTTCGGCCTGATCGCGACCGGCGTCCTGATCGCCCACGCCCTCACCGCCGACGCATCCACCGGCGCGTGGCTGGCTGTGGCTTGGCTGCCGATCGCGGCCAAGGCGCTGTGGCTGGTCCACGGGCTGTGGGAGCGGACCGCACTCACCGGTGAGGCCCTGGACGCGATCCAGGGCATCCAGCAGGAAGCCCGCGACGAAGCCGCTGTGGCCCGCGCCCGACTCCGGGCCGAGGCGGCCACGGAGGAGACGCGGCTGACGGCTGTGACGCAGGCCGGTGCCCGCGTCGCACACGTCCAGGCAAAGACCGCCAACACCCTCTCCCGAGCCTGGTCGACGCTGGAAACGGCGCGGGAGGGTGAGGACACCGGACGGGCGCTGACCAGCGTGACGACCCGCGTCACGCCCGGCGTCACATCCCGTTGGGAACTGCCGGTCTGGGGCCCGGCCGAGCCGGTTTCGGCGTTCGCTCTGGAGACGGCCGGCGCGCTCACCGATGAGGCGCTGGACGCGCTCGTCGACCAAATTCGTCACAGCGAGACACCGGCCCTGTCCTACCGGGAGATGGCCAGCCGCTTCCGGGCTGCCGGTCACTCCGCATCCGAAGTCCGCCTGCGGGCCGCATGGAAACGCATGGTGGCGTGATGGGGGCACTGCCCGTCTACCGATGGCGCCTCGCCCCGGACGGCTATGCCACCCGTCGTCAGCTCCGGGCCCTCGGGCTTCGGCCCGGCGGTCAGGACGTGGTCGCCGAAGTCCAGCGGCCCCGCCGCCGTCGTGGCCCGCTGGTCGCCTACCTCTACCGCATCGACCTGGCCAAGCCGGTCCGCCCGATGACGCCGGGCCTCCTGGCCGCTCTCGAAGCGGCCATGGCCGCGCGCCGTACCTGCCCCAACTGCCGCCGCGATGCCGGGTACTGCATCCCGCGTTCGCTCGGCATGTGCGTTGCCTGCTCCGACCTGGACACCGAGTCCGTCGCCTGAGCTGCGGCGATGAACGGAGATGTAGTGAAGCTGACCGTCAGCACGCACAAGCTGCCCGGCCACCAGGCCACCCTCCGCACCGCCAAGCGCCTGACCGAAGAGGCCGTACGGATCGTGGACCGGGCGGTGCCCGGACGGATGCCCGACGTGCAGGTCGTTCTCACCTCGGAGAGGTGCTTGGCCGAGGTGGCCACGGCCGCCGAGGTTGAGACTGCCGGGTGCACGGACAAGTGGGTCCAGTCCCGTGCGCTGCGATCCGCGAAGAAGCTGGCCGGCGAGACCGCCGCCCGCGCGATCCCGCTGTCCGACGGTGGGGTGCTGATCGTCGTCAACGTGGACCAGCACCCCAACGAGGCCACGTTCGCCATCACGCTCGTGCACGAGCTGGTCCACGCGATGCAGACCAGCCGCAAGGGCGTCCGCGACCGGCTCATCGCCGCACTGCGCAACGACCTCGGAGTCGAGCGGCTGTCCCGCCGTCAGAGCCGTGAGCACGACCGGCTGCTGGAGGCCGAGGAGAGGGAGGCGTACGGGGCTGAGCACCTCGCCGGACGCCTCGTCCCGTCCGCCGCCTGACCTTCCACCCTTTCTTTTCGCCCCCGGGGTTCCGGGGGCGGTCAGGAGTGCTTCCGTCATGAGTGAAAACGTCGTTCACCTCTTCAAAGACACCACCACCGCCCCTGAGACGGCCCCGGCGGCTGCTGTAGCAGCGCCGGCCGCTGAAAAGCCGTCTGTGCCGCTGTGGGTGCGTTCCGCGCGGGGTGTGCGCACGGTGGCCACGCACGAGCACACCAAGACCGCCTGCCGTGCTGCTGCCCGCCACGGCCTCTACGTCCTGGGCGGGACACGGATCGTGGCCCGCCGTACCTGGGAGGGCCGCACCGCCTCTCGCTACGAACGCCTGCTCCGTGCGGCGGAAGCCGCGGGAAACATGGAGGCCGCAGCCGAGTGGGAGGAGCGCGGGCGGCAGTTCCGGCAGGAGCGCCACCGCCGCCGCATGGACCTGCTCACCGCCCCGATGGACGCGGCCAAGGGCATCGCGGCCGGCGCAGGGATCGGGGCGGGTGGTCTCTTGATCCTGGGCATCATGCTCGCCGTCGCGAACAAGGACTTCGCCGACATCGCGGCGCCGACCATGGCCGTGATCGAGCTGGTCCGCTGGATCGTCCTCATCATCACCGTGACCTGGGGACCGCTGGTCACCCTGGGACCGTGGGTGGCCGTGCTCGGCCTGTGGGCGGTGGGCAAGCACCAGCAGGCCGCACCCCAGTGGGCGCTCCCGGCCAACGCCCGGAGCGGGGAGGGAGAGCCGATCACGCCGTCGATCGTCGTCCTCGCGCTGCGGAACCTGGGCATCGCTCCGCTGCGGAATGCCATCAAGGAGATGGGTGACGCCGGCGCGTCCATGCTCGGCCCGATCCGGATCGCCGGATGCGGTGTGGAAGTGGACGTGACCCTGCCCTCCGGTGTCGCCACCAACGAGGTGCAGAACCGGCGCCGGAAGCTCGCCGAGAACCTGTCCCGGCACGAGCACGAGGTGTTCATCACGATCCCGCAGGCCGCCCGCACTGTGCGGCTCTGGGTAGCGGACAGTGGCGCGCTGGACGAGCCGATCGGCCCTTCCCCGCTGACCACCGACCAGGACCTGACCGCGAACTACAAGACGGGCAAGGCTCCGTGGGGTCAGGACCTGCGCGGCGACGCCGCCGCGTTGAGTCTCTACCAGCGGCACCTGCTCATCACCGGCCTGTCCAACCAGGGCAAGACCGCAGCGCTCCGGGCCCTGGCTCTGTGGCTGGTGCTGGACCGCAGCGTGGAGTTCCGGATCGCGGACCTCAAGGGTGCCGGCGACTGGGCCATGTTCGATGGCCTGGCCACGGTGCTGATCCAGGGTCCGACCGACGATCACGTCGTCGACGCGACCGAGATGCTGGAGGACGGTGTCAGCGAGATGGAGCGTCGTCTTCAGGCGCCGCCCGGCACCGTGTTCCCGCCGCTCGTTCTGCTGGTCGATGAGGCGCAGGTGGCGTTCATGTGCCCGATGGTGGATGAGAAGAAGCGCCCGTACGGCGGGTCCAAGGCCACGTCCCGGTACTTCATGGCCGCGCGGAAGATCCACAACCAGGGGCGGGCGGTCAACGTGACGCTGTGGCAGGGGACGCAGGACCCGACGGACCAGAACCTTCCCAAGTTGGTCCGCGAGGGTGCCCACACCCGCGCGTCCCTCGCTCTCGGCACCGAGTCGCAGGCCCGCATGGCCCTCGGAGACAAGGCCGTCGACGGCGGGGCCGCGCCGAACCTGCTCCGTCCCGGGCTGGACAAGGGAACGCTGGTTGTCGCGAGCGACGGCATCGAGATCCCGGCCGGCCAGGCATCCATCACCGTCCGCACGCACTACATCGACACCGAGACCGCCGCGCAGATCACCGCTCGCGCCCGGGCCATGCGCGACGGCGTCACCACCCTCCACGTCATCGAGCGCGACGAGGACCGCGACCCGCTCGCCGACATCGCCACCGTCATCGGAGACACGAACCGAGTCTTCACCCAGGACGTGCTGCAGCGGCTCACCACACTGTCCGAGGACGCCTACGGGAGCTGGACGCACGCCGACCTCAAGCGGGTCCTCGACGGCACCGGGGCCGAGCCGTACAAGTCCGACGGCCGCATGGTCGTCGGCCGCGACCGCATCGCCCGGGCGCTGACCAACCGCGGCAGCGACGGTTCCGCTTCCGTCGGCCGGTAGAGGGAAGCGCACCCCCGGCGGGGCAGGGAGGCAGGGAGAACTCCCTCACCGCCTCCCTGACCTGCGTCCCTGGCCTTGACCTGCACAAATGATGTTCAGGGAGGCAGGGAGTCACCCCAGCTCAGCACCCCTGAAACCCCCTCCACACGCCTCCCGACGGGGGTGCCTCCGCCTCCCTGACCCAGCAGAGGAAGGGATTCCGCATGTACCCCGAGAACACCGCCCACCGCCCCACCGAGCAGGCCGTCACCATCCACCAACCCACCCCCCTCGCCACCATCCCGACCGCGCCGGCCATCCCGATACAGCCCGGAGCCGTGCCGGCCGTGACGTCCATCGTCCTGCCCGACGGACGGGTCATCACCGGCTACGCCATCGAACCCGCCAAGCCCGAACCGGTCGCGGCCAAGCCGGTCGTGTCCCGCGCGGCGGTGAACATCGCCCTGGGCGGGATCGGGTTCGGTGCCGTCTGCGGCGGGCTAGTCCTGCTGACCACGTTCATTGCCGCGCTCGCGGCCCTGGTCCAGCAGCTCATCATCCTGACCGCCGTCATCTTCGGCGGCTGGATCGCCGTCCAGGTCTTCACCGCCACCGGCAAGGACCGGGGAGCGACGACGGTGAACATCCGCAAGGCCGTCATCAAACGCAACCACTTCCACGGCTGAGCTACAGAACCAACGGCGGTGGCGGAGACGGAGGCGGCGGCACCTTCGCAGGGACCGCGGACCTCGCGTCGTCCTCGCGCCTGCCCTGGCCTCGCCTGTTGAGCCACTGGAAGTACGGGGGCATGAACACCGCCAGACCTATGGGCAGCACCACAGCAGAGCCCCACGGTCTGCCCAACACAAAGTGGGACGCCAGCGCAACCGGCGCGTACACCAATGCCCCCACGCAGAGCCCCGCCAAAAAGCGCAACCACGGGCGGCTTCTCCAGCCGAGATCTGTCCCACCCTTGCGCGGTTGTCCTCCGGTCCTGCCCACCGACTCCCCCGAAGCATCGAAAAGGGGGCGGCCCCATCTCGCCAAAGACCCGGGCCGCCCTTGTCCACCTGCCACCAACAGACCTGTGGAGGTCTCCCAGCATGACGCAACTGACCGACATTCGGGGGGAGCACCTGCGTACCGCTCTCTCCCTGGCAGCCTCCGGCGTGCCGGTGCTGCCGTTACGAGCGGGGAAGGTGCCGTTCGGCAACTGCCGCCGCTGCGCCGACAACGCCTGCGGTGGCCGGCCGAACATGAAGACCCCCGGTCCCTGCACCTGCCCGCATCCGTGCCACGGTTGGGCCGCCGCCACCACCGACCCCGGCGTCATCAACGCACCTACTTGGGCGCGAGCGTGGCGCGACGCGGCAGCGGTGGCCTACCACCCCGGCGGCGCCGACCTCACCGTCGTCGACCTCGACAACCCGGCCGCCATCGCGTGGGCCCGTGCGACCCTGCCCGCCACACGGACCGTGCCGACGACCCGGGGCGAGCACTGGCTCTACCAGGGCGCCATGCAGTCCGCCAACGCCGTACGGCCCGGCGTGGACATCAAGTCCACCATGGCCTACGCCCGGTGGCTCGGTCCCGGCATCGGCACCATGACGGTGCTGCCGGATATCGTCCGCGCACTGGTCGTGAAGGAGCCCACCGCAGTCCGGCCCGCACCGCATGCCATCACCGTGCCCGCACTGGTCGGGGGTGGGGAGTGCCCTCACCGCATGCCCGCCTACCTCGACCGTGGCATCGCCATGGCAGAGCAGCGCATCACCGAGGCCCGCGACGCGGTGCACGCCACCGTCTACCGGACGTTCCTCGCCGTGCTGTCCACGCACGGTCGGTGCGGTTGCCTCACCGAGGCCCACATTGCGCGGCTGTTCATGGCCGCGCAGGCCAAGGGCGAATCGGCCCGGCACTGCACCGACGCGTGGACCAACGCCCTGACCAGGTTGGGACTGTGACCATGTCCGACGACGAGAAGAATCCCGCCCGCGAGATCATCGCCGACTACGCGCAGACGCACTTTCGGTACTTCCGTACCGCCGAGGGGACTGTGTACGCGCAGAAGAACGGGCACCCCGTGGCCCGTCCGATCCGCTCGCAGGGCACGACGGGAAGCCACCGGCAGGAACTCATGGTCGGCCTGTTCCACGACGGGCGCGGCGTGTTCAACGGGACCGCGCTCAAGGAAGCACTCGACCTGATCGAAGCGCTCGCGCTGTCCGAGGACGTGCAGCCCGTCCACATCCGCGTCGCCCCCGGATTCGACGGGGCGACATGGCTGGACCTGGGCCGCGATGACGGGCAGTCCGTCCGCATCCACCCGTCGGGCTGGGACATCCTCACCCCCGACCCGCGCGAGGTGTGCTGGCGGCGCACGCAGCTCACGGGGGAACTGCCCCTGCCGGCCAAGGACACCGACGGCAAGGGCATCGACCTCCTGCTCAGGCTGTGCAACTTCGCCAACGCCGAGACCGAATGCCTGGCCATCGCCTGGCTGATCGGCTGCCTCGGTCCGTCCGTGCCCGTCCCCGCGCCGTTCCTCACCGGGCCGCAGGGCGCGGGGAAGTCCACCGGTGGGCGGATGCTCGTGCGGATCATCGAGGGAATGAGCGGCGACCTGCGGCGGGCGCCGAAGGATGAGGAGAACCTGATCGCGGCGGTGGCGGCCGGATGGGTCACCGCCCTGGACAACCTCTCCCACATGACGCCGGACCTGTCCGACGCGATGTGCTGCATCGTCACCGGAGCCGAGAGCGTCAAGCGCGCCCTGTTCACCGACGGGGACGTGTTCCGCGTCGGCTACCGCCGGCCCCTGCTCCTGACCGGTATCGATGTGGGAGTCATCCGGCCCGACCTCGCGGAACGGCTCCTGCCTCTGCGGTTGGAGCGGCCCCGCGTCCGGCGCACCGAGGCGGAACTGTGGGCGGAGTACGGGGAGGTTCTGCCCGTCGTTCTCGGCTCGCTCCTGGACCTCACGGTTAAGGTCCGCGCGGTGGAAGCGGAGACCCCCACCGACCTGCGGATGGCGGACTTCGCCCACCTGTGCGCGCAGCTCGACGCGGCAACCGGCCTCGGGGCGCTCCCCGCTTACCGGACCAGTCTGGACGACCTGAACGACGACGTGATCGAGGGCGATCTCCTCGCGCAGACCGTCCTCAGGCATGCCGACACCATCGAGCCGGGCGCGGCGCTGCGGATGACCTCCACCGAGTGGCTGCACTGCCTCAGTCGCCTCTACAACGGCGACGACTGCCGTCCGCTGCCCAAGGGCTGGCCGACCACCGGCAAAGTTCTCTCCGACCGGCTCAAGCGCCTCCAGCCGACGCTTGCCGCCCGCGGCGTCCTCATCGACACCGGCCGCACGAGCGAAGGCCGCTACCTCGAAATGACCCGCCTGGCCACCCCGCCCCCACACGAGCAAAAGCGGATGGTCTGACCCGCGATCCGCCCACTCGACCGGACAAGCAAGAAGAGCACCAGCGGGACAGCGTGCTCCTCTTGCTGTTCGGCGGAACGCCGCCCAAAGGTCGCGCCGCGCAGCGGCTCCTTCTTCACGCTTTGAGGCGCACCGAACTGCAACAGACACACCCTCTTTTTTCCTAAGAGGGAAGACGCTGCGTCATCTGCGTCATGCAGGCCGAAAAACGGCACCTGACCTGCGACCAAAGCCATGACGCAGACGGCGGTCTCTGCGTCATCCTGCGTCATCTGCGTCATCCGATGACGCAGCCCATGACGCACCCCAAGCCACTGCGTCACACATAACCGCAGGTCAAAAGCCTAAATGACGCTGATGACGCAATGACGCAGAAATCCGCACCTCGGACACACGCGAACTCCCGGGAAGCCCCCGAACGCAACACGACTCGACGCTGAGGACCCCATGAGCCGAACCCGTTCCGCTCAACCCGACCCCCGGGCCACCCTCCGGGGCGGTCTCCCCGACCGCTACCTCACCCCCGACGACATCGCCGAGATCTTCGACGTCCCCAAAGAGACCGTCTACCACTGGCGCAAGAAGCGCATCGGACCGCCCGGCTTCCGCATCGGCAAGCACATCCGATACGACCCCGACGTCGTGCACCGCTACGTCGCCGAACGCATGACCACCGACGCTGCCTGAAACGACATCTCACCACCCAGGGAGGGTCACCCAGTGACCCTCCCTGCTCATTGCCGAGAAAGGATTGCCGCGCCATGGCAGGCCATATCCAAGACCGCTGGTACAAGACCAGCATCGTCCTCGACGGCAAGACAACCAAGGTCAAGTCCGACCGCCACGGATCCGGCCTGCGCTACCGGGCCCGTTACGTCGGCCCCGACGGAACCGAGAAATCCAAGTCCTTCCCTGACGGGCAGAAGCGCCTCGCGGAACAGCGGCTCGCGCAGATCGAGGCCGACATGACGCGCGGGCAGTACGTCGACCCGCGCGCCGGCCGAATCACTTTCCGCCAGTACGCGGAGAAGTGGCTAAAGACTCTGGGCTCTGAACCAAGCACTGTGGCGTCGATGGAGTCTCAGCTCAGGTTGCACGCCTTCCCGTACATCGGGGCGCGTCCGCTCGGGGCGTTCCAGCCGGAGCATGTTCGCGAGTGGGTGGCCACCCTCGAACAGCGCGGAATCCCTGGCCCTTACGCCCGAGCGATCTATTCCAACGTGCGAGCCGTGCTGAGTGCCGCCGTTGACGACAAGTACCTGAGCCGCAATCCGTGTTCCGTACGTTCCGTCAAGCAGCCGGTTGTTGAGCGAAAGCGGGTCGTGCCGTGGCTCGCTGAGAGGGTGTTCGCCGTACAGGCCGCGATGCCGGAGCGGTATCAGGCGATGGTCGACCTGGGGGCGGGCTGCGGCATGCGGCAGAGCGAGATCCTGGGCGTGACCGTGGACGCGCTCGACTTCGAGACCGGCACCCTGCACGTGGTGCAGCAGCTCAAGCTCAGCCGGAGCAAGCCCGTGTTCGCGCCGCCGAAGGGTGGGAGGCTCCGGGACGTGCCGCTGCCTGGCCCTGTGGCCGACGCGCTCAAGGCGCACATGAAGCAATACGCACCGGTCGAGATCACCTTGCCGTGGCGGCGCGCTGACGGCCCGAAGGTGACCAAGCGCCTGATCTTCACCGCACCGAGGGGCAACCACGTATGGCGTACGTCGCTCAACGACGGCGCATGGAAGCCCGCGCTCGTAGCGGCCGGAGTCATCCCGGAGCCTGAGACGAAGGAGGACAGCTTTGCCGCAGCGCGGGAGCACGGGATGCACGCGCTCAGGCACTTCTACGCCTCGGCTCTCCTCGACGGCGGGGAGAACATCAAGGCGGTGAGCGAGTACCTGGGCCATAGCGACCCGGCCATGACTCTGCGGGTCTACGCCCACCTGATGCCGAGTAGCCGGGAGCGCACGCGCAAGGCCATCGCTACGGCCTACAGCAGGGTTCCGATTCGGGGCTGACGGCCCACAGACGGCCCACGGGATGTCAGGAGCCCCCCATATGCGGAGAGTTCGCAGGCTGGAGGCTTGTGGCATGTACGGCTTGCTTCTCCGACCCGGAGAAGACGAACGCGTACCTCGCACAGGTCTCGGCGGCGGCAGCCGCCTGACCAGCGCTTGAGTGGTCGTCATCGGTCGCGTGTCGGTGACCGGTGGCGACCCTCGGAGGTAACCTCGGGCGGTTCCGGGATACGGTGCGCGTATCGATCCCCGCCGGCGATCGCACATGCTCCGGCGCTCCGGACCGACTCCGCCTTCCCCGGTAAGCGCCAGTGACAGCTGATCGGCCCGGCCGCGGACAAGCCGGCAACTGCCCTTACGCTGCTCCCGTGGACTCCACCGACAGAGCACCGGCTGTGGCCCGGTCACGGGCACGGCTCGCGAGCTCCATCGCCGCTTTCCTCATTCTTTCTCCCTTCGTGGCGTGGCTGTTCGCACTGGCAGGCCTGCTTCCGGCCGGCGCGTCCGTCATCTGCGCTCTGACCGGTGGATTCGCAGGGGCCTTCCTGCTGCCCGAGCTGTGCCAGGAAACCGGGCTGGTCCGCTGTTCGATGTCTCGTGTGACCGCTCGAACGCTGACCGGTGAGCGTTCCGTGGATCTCACGCGGATAAGAGATGTCCGACTGCTCACCGGCTTCAGCTACGGCGGCACTTTTCGCGCGGTCGTCGTGCGTGACAGAAACGGTGTGCGCATCGGCCTCACCACGGTCAGAAGCCAGCGGGCTCTGGTGCGCGCGTTGCAACACGCCTGCGGTGACGTGCAGGGTGGGCCGCGCGTCAGTCCGGCCGCGCGCGCTCATCTCGGTCTCGGGGTACGACGGCATCGCACGATCCACACCGTGATCATTTTTCTCTTGCTGACGACCTCCATTTCTCTCTACCTGGGGCTTGTCCTCGAACTCGCCGCATTTCGGTGAGCCGGGCTCCCTCGCAAGGCAGCGGAGCTTGCGCTACGCGTCGGTGGGGGCGGACGGCGCGCTGTACCCCGTGTCCGAGCCGTCCGACGCATCCCGGGGCAGCTCCGGTCGCTCGTACGTGCGCAGCGATGCGTTCCCCGGGTCCGGCCGCACGGCGCCGAGCAGCGGGTTCGACGCCACCGGTGAGACCTTCACCCGGGTCCCCGGCCGGGGCGCCTGCACCACCAGACCGTTGCCGATATACAGCGCCACGTGTGTGGCCTTCGGGAAGTAGATCACCAGGTCACCCGGGCGCAGCGCGTTCAGCGGCACCTTCCGCAGCTGCTGCCACTGTTCCTGCGAGGTCCGCGGAATGGGCCGGCCCGCGGTGGCCCAGGCCTGTGAGGTGAGCCCGGAGCAGTCGAACGAGCCCGGCCCTTCCGCACCCCACACATACGGCTTGCCGACCTGCCCGATCGCGTACTTCACCGCCTCGCCGCCCTCCTCGGACGGCTGCCGGGACGAGGACAGGGCGCCCGAGGCGACCAGCGCGCCCTGGGCCTTCTCCGTGGCCTGCTGCTCCAGCCGGGACATCTGGGCGATCCTCTCGGCGGAGAGAGTGGCCAGCAGCTTCTCGACGTTTCGCAGCCGTGCCCGCACCGTGTCGCGCTGCTTCTTCTGCCGCGTCGCCAGCACCCGCTGTCTGTCGCGTACCTTGCGGGATGCGGTGGCCAGGCCGTCGGCGTGTTTCGCGACGTCGGCGAGCCGCTTCACGGTCGCGGCCCGGCCGGCGGCCACTCGTTGGATCACATGACCCTGGTCCAGGGCGTGCTCGGGATCGCGGGCCAGCAGCAGCTGTGCGTACGAGGAGAAGTCGGACCGCCCCTGGTACTGCTCGCGGGCCAGCCGCCCCGCTTCGTCGTGGCTGCGGGCCAGTGCGAGCCTGGCCGCGGAGCGGGCGGAACCGAGCCGTTTCGCCTCGGTGGTCCGCTTCTTCAGCTCGGCCGCGGTCCCGTTGTACGTCTCCGTGGCCTCCTCCGCCTGCCGGTACAGCGTGCGCAGCTCGGTCAGCAGCTCGGCGATGCTCTTGGTGGAGTCGGGGCCCTTGCCGGTGGCCACCCCCGAGGGACCGGGGTCCGGTGCCACGGGGGCGGCAACGGCGGGGGAGGTAAGGAAGAGGGCGGCGAGCGCCGCAGAGCAGACGGTGCGCAGGACCGTGCCTGACACGGAATCACCTCCGATGACGGGGCGATCGTGGTACTACCCCATGAGTGTGCGCAACACATCCATACGGTCACCGGGTGCCGGGCGATGCAAGAACCCCGCGCCGTGGCGGCCGCGGGGTTCCCCCGGAAGGCGGGTGTCCTGCGGGTTCACGCCACCGGGAACGCGTAGAAGATCCGCTCGCGTTGGACCACGGCCGTCGTCCCGAACGCCAGCACCCGGTACGGAGCGGTGACCGTGGCCCCCCTCGGATCCTGCACCCCGATGTCCTGGAACTTCCACAGCCGCCGCCCGTCCGCCGCCGCGAACGCGGTGACCTGCGCCCCTCCGGCCGCCAGCAGGGTCTTGCCGGAGGGACTGACGGTGACGGCGGGCGCGGCGCCGCCGGGCGCCGCCTCCGTGGACCGCCGCCAGTGCAGCTTTCCGGTGGCCCGGTCGACTGCGCCGACTTCCTGGTTGCGGTTGGTGGTGTGCAGGAGCGTTCCGGCCGGCACCGGGGTCCCGAACACGGAGCCGGCGGTGCCGTTCAGGGTCCACTCCGGCTTGCCCCCGGGCATCTCGAACGTCTGGAGATCGTCGCCCACCGCTGCGTAGAGCAGCCCCTTGTCGTCGCCGACGGCCGCCCCGTCCGGCCCGACCTTGCCGAACGACCTGGTCCACAGCAGCTTCCCGCTCTCGCGGTCGAAGCCGCGGAAGACCGCCTTGCCCTTGGCGGCCTTGACGTCTCCCGGACTGAGCGTCGCACTCTTCTGACGTACGACGATGTCGTCCGGCCGGACGGCGATCAACCGGTAGGCGGGGGCGGCCGATTCACGTCCGGTGGGTACCGAAGTCCGCCACACCTCCTTGCGCTGCACGACGTCGTACGCGAAGAGGAACGACACGACGGCCAGGGTGTCCTTACCGGACTTCTTGCCCTTCTTCGGCTTCTTGGCCTTCACAGTGACCTTGTGGGAGCCGGTGAACCAGACGACCGGCCCGGACTGGCCGACGATGTCCGACACCGTCAGATACGGCACGTCCTTGAACCCGTCCTCGTACGCCACCCGGTGCGTGACCTGTCCGTTCCTGGATGACAGCCAGAGGAACTCGGACGGCCCGGCGACGAAGCAGAGATCCTCGCCGGCGGGCAGGGCCGCCTGCCCCTTGGCTCCGTCCGCACACTCCCAGACGCGGCGGCCGGAGCGCAGATCGATCCCGACGGCCTGCGTGTCGCCGGTCAGGACGAGCAGCCGGTCGAGCCAGAGGGCGGCGGTGAGCGGCGCCGGCTCGGCGTCGGGATGCGTGTACACCCAACGCGGCTGCGGCGGCAGCCCGGCCACGGTCGGGCGCATCGGGGCCGGGTCGGGTTTGGCGTCGTCCTGGTCCTCGGAACTGCCGGACCCGAAGGCGAGCACGGCCCCGCCCCCGACGACGAGCCCAGCGGCACCGGCGACGCCACCGACAAGCAGGGTGCGACGGTCGAGGGAGGGGACTGCGGGAGCGGGAGCGTTGGCCGGACCGGCAGGGGAAGGAGAGGGAGGGGGAGCGGTGGGGGTTGTTCTCGGGGCGGTCGATGCGGGGGCGGCCGGTGTCGTGGGAGCGGGAAGAGGCCGCGGCACGAGCGGTGCGACGGGCGGCAGGCCGGTGGGCAGCTGGGCCGGAGGCCCGCTGCGCTCACGCGGGATGGACAGCTGGGTCGTCGGCCGGTCGGGCTCCGGAGCACGAGGGCTGCCGACGCTGCCGATGCGGGTGGTCCGGCTGTCGTCGTCCCTGGTGGCGGGGGCGTCGGGCCAGGTGTCGGCGGGTCCGTCGGGGGCCGCGTCGGCAGAGTCGTGGCCGAGGGGGCCGAGCAGACTGTGGGTCGGCGAGTCGACGGGGGTGCCCGTGGCGGCGTCGGCCGGACCGTCATCCGGATCCGTCGCCAACTTTCGTACGTGTCCGGCCTGTTCCGTGATCGCCCGTGACAGCGGCTCCGGCAGCCAGCCGCCCTTGGCCAGGCCCGCCGCACCTTCCAGTGCCAGTTCCGCTGCCACCGTGCCCGCGGTCGGCCGGTCGGCCGGGTCCTTGGCCAGGCAGAGCGCGATCAGGCCGCGCAATTCTTCCGGGACCGCGTCCAGTTCCGGTTCGGTACGGGCGATCCGTTCGGCTGCCTCCGCCGCCGGTCCGTCGGCGAGCGGGGTCGTCCCGGTCGCCGCGTACGCCAGTAGCAGCCCCAGCACGAAGAGGTCGGAGGCCGGTCCGGCCTCCTTGCCCTCGACCTGTTCCGGGGTGAGATAGCCGAGCCGCACGGACAGCTGCCCGCCCGACCGGGCTTTTGCGTCGGCCGCCGCGCCCAGGGGACCGAAGGCGGTGAGCCGGGGCCCGTCCTCGGCCAGCAGCACCGTCCTGGGGGCGAGCCCTTCCAGTACGGCCCCGGTGGCGTGCACCCGGGAGAGGGTTTCGGCGATGCCCGCGCCCAGTATCCGCACGGCACGCTCGGGGAGCGGGCCCGCGAAGTCGATCGCCTCGGCGAGCGTCAGCGCCGGTACGTACGCCACGGCCGTCCACAGCTGCCCGTCCGCGGGTCCGTCTGCGTCCTCGTCCGCGTGTTCTGCCGTACGGGTGACGATCTGTGGCTGGACCCAGCCACCCGCCAGCCGGTCCGCCGTGCGTGTCTCTGCCTCGAAGCGGCGGCGGAAGGCGGGGAGCGCGGCGAGTTCGGGGCGGGCCGCGGTGATCACGACGGTGTCGTCGAGGGCCGCGTCATGCGCGAGGTACTGCACGGCGCTCGCGGTCTCGCGGAACCGCGCCACCACGGTGTACGGACCGAAGCGGCGTGGATCGTCCTGACGCAGCGCCTCCATGGCGCACCCCCTTGTGACCGTTCTCGTGACCATGGATCCGTCGATCTTAGAGGGTCCGGTGCGCGCAGCCGGGATGCGCGCGGGTCAGTTCGGTTTCGACCAGGGCCACTTGGGAGTGTGGCGTTCGCGGCCCTCCGGGGCGTATTCGTACACCCAGCCGCGCTGCACACCCAGCCGCTTGGAGTATCCGGCCGGGACCCGCCGGTATGTGTACACGGTGGCCGGTCCGCCGTCGGCATCCGGCACCGGGACCTCGTACCACTTGGGCGGATGGCCGGTCGCGCCGACGAGGACGGGCAGAACCCGCCCGTCCAGCGGGCCGCCCCTGAAGGTGGTGTTCTCGCTTCTCACGCACCCAGTCTGACCCAGGGGCGTGTTCCGGCACTCAGTCCGGTGGCAGCAGGTGCGCCGCTTCGGCGATCACCGGGACGAGCCGGGCGGCCAGCCGTCCGGCCGGGCCGTCGGCGGTCTCCAGCGGCAGCAGCTCGGCCACCACGGACGCCGTCTCCCGGTCCGTGGCCGCGGTGGCCGCGAGCAGGGTGATCAGCTGGTCGACCAGCCAGGCGCGCAGATCGTCCGCCGGGGGCTGCTTCTCCTCGTCCAGCCAGATCAGGGAGGCCGCCTCGACGGCTGCGATCCAGGTCCGCACCATCAGCCGCAGCCGGGGGCCCGGTGCTCGCGTGTCTCCGCGGCCGAGGTGGCGCAGGATCTGCTCGGCCGCCGCCCGCCGCACCTCGTCGACGATCGCCGTCGTCCGGGAGGTCTCCGCGACGCTGCCACCGCGCAGCAAGGCACTGAACCCGGCGTCGTGCTCGTCGACGAACGCGAGATAGCGGTCGAGCACCCGCGCCACCCGTTCGGTGGGCGGGCCCACCGGCGGCTCGGTGAAGCACAGCTCCAGTTCGTCGGCGGCGGACCGGAGCGCAGCCTCGTACAACTGCTGCCGCCCACCGGGGAAGTAACGGTAGACGAGAGGACGGGAGACTCCGGCGACCGCCGCGACCTCGTCGAGCGAGACCTCGTCGGGGGCCCGGTGCGCGAAGAGGGTGAGGGCCGCACCGAGGAGCTGCGTGCGGCGCTCCTCGACGCTGAGCCTTTGGTACGCGCGGTTCGGCGGGGCTGCAGCAGCAGAGGTCATACCTCGAAGCGTAAGCCGTCCCCTCGGTGGGGGAGCCGGGTCAGGCCAGCAGGCCCGAGCTCTTCCACAGCCTGCGCCCGACCCCGTTCAGCACACCGATGTCGTCGAGGAAGTCCGTCAGCCGCTTCGCGCCCGTCTGCATGACCTCCGTCCGGTGGCCGCTCGCCTTCACCTGGGCGACGGCCTCGCGGCGGTCCAGGCCGACGTTCTCGTACACCTGCGGGTTGACGAAGCAGACGGAGAAGACGCGCGCCGCCTCTCCGCAGCTCAGCCGGGTGAACTCGCGCTCCCAGCGCGGTGCGGTGACCATCTGCCGGCGCAGCTCCTCGCGGGCGTAACGGACATGCCGTGCCTCCTCGACCACATGGATCCGGGTCACGCCGCGCACCAGCGTCTGGACGCGCTCGTCCGGAAATGTCAGCCGCTGCATCCAGTCGAGGATCTCCTCGCCGAGCAGGGTCGCGGCGAACGATCCCGGCGTGGTGGACACGGTCTTCAGCACCCGCGCGAGGTTGTGATAGACGCGGGGTACCGGGTAGTTGGGCGCGCCGCTCCACCCGATCATGCGGCCGAACATCATCGAGTGCCGGCACTCGTCGGCTATCTCGGTGAGCGCGTAGCGGACATGGTTGCTGGTCACGGGCTTGTCGTAGATGTGCCGGACCAGCAGCTGCATCAGGATGATCTCGAACCAGATGCCGAGCGAGGCCAGCGACGCCGCCTCGTGCCGGGCCAGGTCCATCCGCTGCTCCTCGGACATCTTCCGCCACAGCGGGGTGTCGTAGAGGGAGACGAGCTCGGGCGGCCAGAACCACTTGCCGTCCTCGACGGTCAGGTCCCAGTCGAGTTCGGTGTCCGGATCGAAGGAGTGCTTGGCCGAGGACTCCAGGAGGCGTTCGGCGATCTGCTCGCGGTCCCGGAGCGGGCCGAGTGCGTCGCGAAGCGTCTGCACGTCGCGTTCGGTCACTGTCGTCATGGCTGAGGGCACCTCACACGTGGGTTACCGGCGGTCACTTCTTATGAGACTGCTTGTCAGCAAGACCGTCAATCCCTTGCGCACGACTTGTTGACCCGGCGTCTACCAACGTGTGAACCTGCCAACTGACGCAACCGCCACGGAACTTATCGAACCATGCGAGGCGAAGGAGCCGTCCGTGTCGACACACGACCTCTACACCACCGCCCCCCAGGAACCGCTGTGGCAGGTGCCCGCCTCCGGCGCCGCCCGCTTCAGCTGGGAGTACGACGACGGCCGCGAGCGCCTTCTCGCCCTGTACCAGAAGGGCAAGGACAAGCAGTGGGACGGCAACAAGCGCATCGACTGGAGCCTGGAGGTCGACCCCGCCGACCCGCTCGGCACCCCGGACGAGGCGCTCACGCTGTACGGCACGCCGCACTGGGCGAGGATGACCGAGAAGGACCGGGGCGAGCTGCGCAAGCACTACACCTCCTGGCAGTTCAGCCAGTTCCTCCATGGTGAGCAGGGCGCCATGGTCTGCGCGGCCAGGATCGTGGAGTCGGTCCCCGATCTGGACGCGAAGTTCTACTCCGCGACCCAGACCATGGACGAGGCCCGGCACGCGGAGATATACGGCCGGTTCCTGCACGAGAAGGTCGGGATGCTCTACCCGGTCAACGACAACCTGCAGGGTCTGCTGGGTGACACCCTGCGCGACTCGCGCTGGGACATGCCGTACCTCGGCATGCAGGTCCTCATCGAGGGGCTCGCCCTTGCAGCCTTCGGCATGATCCGCGACACCACGACCAAGCCCTTGCCCAAGCAGATCCTCGCGTACGTCATGCAGGACGAGGCCCGCCACGTCGCCTTCGGACGGATGGCGCTGCGCGACTACTACAAGCAGCTGAGCGACGCCGAACTGCGCGAACGCGAGGAGTTCGTCATCGAGGGCTGCTACCTGATGCGGGACCGGCTCAGCGGCGTCGAGGTGCTGCAGAACTTCGGCATAGGCAAGCAGGAGGCCAAGGAGCTCTCCGAGCACTCGGAGTATCTGCAGCTCTTCCGTAAGCTGCTGTTCAGCCGGATAGTGCCGTGCGTCAAGGACATAGGACTGTGGGGCGAACGGCTCCAGAAGGCCTACGTCGACATGGGCGTCTTCGAGCTCGGCGACTCCAACCTGGACCTGCTGATGGCCCAGGACGAGGAGATCGCCGAGCAGTTGGACCGCGACCGGTTCGCGTCGGAGGAACAGGCCCGGGTGGCGGAGGTCGAGGACGCGATAGCGGACGGTGCGGCGTAGGCGGTCCGCTACGAGGTTCGTCAGCGGCCGGCGCCCGGAGGCCGGCCGCGAAACCGCCCACCGGCTCCGCCACCCGTACCGACTCCTCCGGCAGTGCGGAGTGCATCGCCGCGACGCCCTCGGTGGTGACGCACGGAAGCCGTGGCACAGTTCCCCGAGATCCCGGGCCGGGCGCCGTCCGCACGCGTCGATAAGGGATGTACAGCCGCTGCCCCGGGCGCCAGGATGACCCTCATGACGCCCCCGCGCGCAGACCTGGCGGCCGCCCGCCGAAGCCTTGAAGGACTCTCACTCGGTGATGCGTTCGGGGAGCGATGGTTCCCCCTCTTCCGCGCGCCCCGGCAGGCCCGCAACGAGATCCTCGCCCGCCGCACACCCGCCGAACCGGTCTGGCACTGGACCGACGACACGGCCATGGCCCGCGCCCTGCAGCGTGTCCTCGACGAGCACGGCGAGGTGGACCAGGACCGGCTCGCCGCCTGCTTCGCCCTCACGTACGACATCGATCCGGCCCGCGGCTACGGCCACGGCATGCACATCCTGCTGCCCGAGCTGCTCACCGCACCGGCCGACTGGCGCACCCTCGCGCCCGATCTGTTCGAGGGCGGCAGCCTCGGCAACGGCGCCGCCATGCGGGTCGCACCGCTCGGCGCCCGGTTCCACGCGGACCTCGACCATGCCGCCCGGCAGGCGCAGTTGTCGGCCGAGGTCACCCACGCCCACCCGCAGGGCATCGCGGGGGCGGTGGCCGTGGCCGTCGCCGCGGCACTGCAGGTGCGGGGCGGGTTCACGTTGACGGCGGTCGCGGACCGTACGCCCGAAGGACCGGTACGGGACGGGATCCGGCGCGCCGCAGCCGTGCCGTTCACCACCGAGCCGTGGAGGGCGGCCGATCTGCTCGGCAACGGGCAGCGCATCCGGGCCGACGACACGGTCCCGTTCGCCCTGTGGACCGCGGCCCGGCATCCGGGCGATCTGGAAGCGGCCCTCTGGGCCACCGCCGAGGGCTTCGGCGACGTCGACACGACCTGCGCCATCACCGGCGGGGTCGTCGCCGCGGCCACCGGGGTCGACGGCGTGCCGGCCCAGTGGCTGCGCAGTCGTGAGCCGTTGAGTTGAGACGGCCACCCTGTGTCGAATTGGCGTTCGCATGCGTGACGTAACTTGGGTGCCATGACCATGCCGCCGCAGCCGCCGCAGGGCCCGTACGGGCCGCCCCAGCCCCCGCGCCCGCAGCACAACCCGTATGCCCAGCAGCCCCCGTACGGCTATCCGCAGCAACAACTGCCGCCGCAGGGGCCGTGGGGGCAGCCGGGGATGCCCGGCCTGCCCGGCGCTCAGCCGCCGAAGAAGAAGCGGACCGGCATGGTCATCGGGATCGCGGCCGCCGCGCTGGTGGCGGTCGGCGCCCTCGGCTACACCGCCTTCCAGCTGGTCGGAGCCGGCAAGTCGGTCGTGGGTGGCTTCCCTGAGGCCAAGTACCGGCTCACCGTGCCGAAGAAGCTGCTGGACGAGGAGTACACGCTCGCCGAGGACACGTCGTCGACCGACGGCAAGGAGGTCGAGGACGCCCCTGACCCCAGCGTCCGTGATGTGAAGGCCGTCGTCACCCAGTACACCTCCGCCGAGGGCGGCGTTCTGGTCATCTCCGGTATGTGGGGCCGGATCAGGATGCCCGAGTTCACCCGGGACAAGATCCTGGAGGGGGCCGCGGGAGAGAAGGGCATGACAGTGGTCGTACCCGCCAGGGAGTTCACGCCCGACGGATACGACATCACGGTGGCCTGTCAGGTCGTGACGTCGAAGGACGCCGGAGTGACCAGCACCATCCCCATGTGCGCCTGGGGCGACGGCAACACGGCGGCCTTCGTCGGCCTGGTCACTCCCAAGACCGCGGTCCAGGACCCGAAGAGTGTGGACCTGGAGCAGGCGGCGGCGGACACGGCCGAGGTCAGGGCCGAGTCGCGCAGGCCGATCGGCTGATCAGCCCGCGGCGGCGGCCGGGGCCGGGAAACCGGTCCGCAGGGTGAACGCCCGCTCCGTCGGACCGTGCTCACGCAGATGCCGCAGACGTTCCTCCGCGTCCTGCACCGTCGGGCGCTCACCCGCCGGCACCCACCACAGCGCGGTCATCGCCTCCGCCACCCGTTCGAACCACTCGCGGCGCCGGGCAAGGAGCTCGCGGTGCTGCCCCTGGTACATGAAGGCCGTCAGCGCGTCCGTGTCCCGCCACACCGACATGTTCACGATCAGCCAGGAATCGCCGAAGACCGGTACGTCGGTGGCGTTCCCGGTCTCGCTCCGGAGCCGCCAGATGAAGCCGGCGGCTCGGTCGGCGACCGCGTTGACCGGATCGAGAGCGTCGACGAAGTCCTTCAACTCGGGGGAGTCCAAAGGGAATCTGAGCCGGGCGATGTTCACCTGGGCGAGTTCGTGGCCGGGCTGCGGCGTGAAGGATGTCATGGCCGCACAGTAATCAGCGTGCTCCACGCCGCACGGACCGTTCCGCGCCGCGGGACGACCCCGGGTCCGCAACTGTGCGACCCCTGCCGTCAGCCCCGCAGTGCCGCCTCCATGACGGACCTGGCGATCGGAGCCGCGCTGCCGCCCCCGCTGATGTCCGCCCGCTTCGCGGCGGCGTCCTCGACGACGACCGCGACCGCGACCACCGGCTGCCCCGAGTCCGGGGACTCGGCCCAGGAGATGAACCAGGCATACGGCATGCCCGTGTTGTCGATGCCGTGCTGCGCGGTGCCGGTCTTGCCGCCCACCGTCACCCCGTAGATCGCACCGTTGGACCCGGTGCCCTGCTCCACGACGTCGACCATCATCCGCTGCAGCTGCGTCGCCGTACGCGGGCTCATCGCCTGGTGGTACGAGCGCGTGTTGTTCTGATGGACGGTGGTGCCGCCCTTGGTGGTCGTACGGTCGACCAGATACGGGTACTTGAGCTCGCCGCCGTTCGCCACGGCCGACGCCACCATCGCCATCTGCAGGGGGGTCGCCGTCGTGTCGTACTGCCCGATCGAGGACAGGGCCAGCTGGTCGTCGCTCATATCGGTGTCGAAGTTGCTCTTCGCCACCCCGGACGGGATCTTCAGCCCAGTGTCGTTGAAGCCGAACTTCCGTACCGCCTCCACCATCCCGTCCAGCCCCACCTGCACCCCCAGATGGGCCATCACGGTGTTGCACGACACCCGGATCGCCTCGGCGAGCGACGCCTCCTCACAGCCGCGTGCCTCGTTGGGGAGCGTGGTGCTGGTCCCGGGCAGCACATAGGGGGACGGGGTGTCGGTGGAGGCGTCGGGGTCCGTGACCACGTCCGCGTCGAGCGCGGCCGCAGCCGTCACGATCTTGAAGGTGGAACCCGGCGGATAGGTCTGCCGGATCGCCCGGTTCAGCATCGGCTGGCTCTTCGCCGCGTTGAGCTGCCGCCAGGCGTCGGTGACCGACGAACCCGTGCCGGAGAGCCGCCCCGGATCGTACGAGGGGGTCGAGACCAGCGCCAGGATCTTGCCGGTCGACGGCTCGAGGGCGGCGACCGCGCCCCGTCGGCTGCCCAGCCCGTCGTACGCGGCGCGCTGCATCGAGTCCTTGATGGTGGTGACGACGTTGCCGGCGGGCTGCTGGCTGCGAGTGATCTCGTTCCACAGGGGGACCGGGGCGAGCATCGGGTCGGTGCCGGAGAGGATGCCGTCCTCGGCGTTCTCCAGCAGCGTCGTGCCGTACGTCTGAGAGGCGTAGCCGGTCACCGGCGCGTACAACGGGCCGTTGGTGTACGTGCGCTCGTAGCTGAGCTGCTCGCCGGTGTTCCGGGAACCGGTGACGGACTTCTTGCCGACCATGATGTCGCCGCGCGGCTGGTCGTAACGGACGATCGTCCGGCGGCGGTTGGCGGGGTTGTCGTTGAGTTCGGCGGCCTGGAAGACCTGGATGCGGGCGGTGTTCAGCAGGAGAGCCATGAGCAGCAGCAGACAGAACGCGGCGGCCCGCCGGATGTAGCGGATCACGACTGGTCCTCCGCGATCGGTGCGATGACCCCGGTCTCCACCTGGTCGGGGTGGGGTCTGCGGGCGACGTCGCTGACGCGGATGAGCAGCGCCACGATGATCCAGTTGGTGACGACGGACGAACCGCCCTGGGCGAGGAACGGCATCGCCATGCCCGTCAGCGGGATGAGCCCCATCACGCCTCCCGCGATCACGAACACCTGAAGGGCCAGGATCGAGGCGAGCCCGATCGACAGCAGCCGTCCGAAGGGGTCGCGCAGGGCGAGGCCGGCCCGGTAGCCGCGGGCGACCAGCAGCGCGTACAGCAGGAAGACCGCGGTCAGCCCGGACAGCCCGAGCTCCTCGCCCGCTGTGGCCAGGATGAAGTCGGACTTGGCGGCGAAGCCGATGAGGATGGAGTGGCCGAGACCGAGCCCGGCGCCGAGCATCCCGCCCGCGGCGAACGCGAACAGCGACTGGGCGAGCTGGCTGGGGCCGCGGCCGGCGGCGATGGTGGCGAACGGATCGAGCCAGTCCTCCACCCGGCTGTGCACATGTGGTTCGAAGGAGCCGACGACGAAGGCGCCGACGGAGGCGAGCAGCAGTCCCACCGCGATCCAGCCGGTCCGGCCGGTCGCCACGTACAGCATGATCACGAAGAGGCCGAAGAAGAGGAGCGAGGTACCCAGATCGCGTTCGAGGACCAGCACGCAGACGCTGAGCAGCCAGATCGCCACGATCGGGCCGAGCACACGGCCGGTGGGGAGCTGCAGCCGCCAGATCTTGCGGCCGGTGTAGGCGAGGGCATTGCGGTTCGCGGCGAGATACGCCGCGAAGAAGACGGCGAGCAGAATCTTGGCGAACTCGCCGGGCTGGAAGGAGAATCCGCCGACCCGGATCCAGATCTTGGCGCCGTTCACGGCGGGGAAGAAGATCGGCACGATCATCAGGACGAGGGCGGCGGCGACGGAGAGGTACGCGTACCGCTGGAGCACCCGGTGGTCGCGGAGGAAGACGACGACCACGGTGAAGAGCGCGACACCGAGCGTCGACCAGATCAGCTGGGTGGGTGCGGCCTGGTCCTTGGGTGTCTCCAGATCGAGCCGGTAGATCAGCACCAGGCCGAGACCGTTGAGCAGGACGGCGATGGGCAGCAGCAGCGGATCGGCGAACGGGGCACGGAAGCGGACGGCGAGATGGGCGAGGAGGGCGAGCAGTCCCAGGCCGGCGCCGTAACCGGCGACATCGGGCGGGACCGCGTCGTTGCGCGCGAGACCGACGGCGGCGTAGCCGTAGACGGAGATGAGGACAGCCCCGATGAGGAGCGAGAGCTCGACCCCGCGCCGCTTGGGCAGGCGTAGCTCGGGCGGGGGTGCGTCCGGCCTCGTTGCGGTCATGTCCCGCAACGTAGCAAGAGGTGGACCTTATTTCCCTTATGTCGCTTCGGCCTGGCCGTCGCTGGTGGGCCCGTCGGCGCCGGACCGGCTGCCGTCGTCGCCGTCCTGGCCGGCCGGTTCGTCTTCGTCGAACTGCACGTACTCCGGGAGCGTCAGCCGCGCCTCCGCTCCGCCGTCCTCCGCATTGGCGAGGACGAGTTCTGCGCCGATGACGGCCGACTGTCCGGCGGCGATGGTCAGTCCGAGTCCGTGGCCCTTGCCGCCGCCCTCGGTTCGGAACCGCTGCGGACCACCGGTCAGCAGATAGTCCGGGAAGCCCGGGCCGTGATCGCGTACGGTCACCACCGGCCCGTCGACCGTCAGGACCACCGGCGGGCGGCCGTGCTTGTGCGCGTTGGAGATCAGATTGCCGAGGACCCGTTCGAGCCGCCGCTTGTCCGTCTCGACCTGCACGTTCCGCACCCCGCTGCCGGCTTCCGCTCCCACGACGCGGATCTCGGTCTCCGTCCCCGACGCGCGCACCACCCGTTCGGCGAGCGGCGCCAGTTCGTGCACGGCGAGATCGACCTCCTCGGTACGGGCGTCCAGCCGGGAGATCTCCAGCAGATCCTCCGTCAGCGCCCGCATGGTGCGGACCCGGTCCTGCACCAGCTCGGCCGGCCGGCCGGACGGCAGCAGCTCGGCGGCGGCCGAGAGACCGGTCAGCGGGGTGCGCAGCTCGTGCGCCACATCGGCGGTGAAGCGCTGTTCGGCCAGCAGTTTGCGCTGGAGCGTGGACGCCATCGTGTCCAGTGCATTGGCGACGATCGCCACCTCGTCCTGCGGGCGCGCAGGGTCCGCCGTACAGGGGTCGTCGACGCGGGCGTCGAGATCGCCCGCACTGATCCGGCGGGCCACCCGGGCGGTCTGGTGCAGCCGCCGGGTGACCCTGGTGACGGCGAATGCGCCGATCAGCAGCGTCACGGCGATCGCCAGCAGCGAGGAGCCGACGATCGCCCGGTCGAGGCCGTCGATGGTGTGGGCACTCATGCTGTAGTCGATCTCGGTGGCGAGCGCGCGGCCGTCGGCCGGGCCGGCGGCCCACATGGCCGCCCGGCCGTGGGCGTCGGCGACGACGGTGCCCCGACGCCCGCTCACGGCCAGGTCGCGCAGGGACGCGGGCAGGCCGGCCGGGTCGATACCGGAATCCGGCGGGAGTGCCTCGCCCGCCTCGTACGCCCTGGTCGCAGCGGCCAGCCGGGCGAGCGCCTTGTCGCGGGCCTCGCTGACGGTCTCCCGGGTCACCGCGGTGTGCACCAGTACGCCGAGCAGTGCGGCGAGGGCGCAGCACATCACGGTGATGAACACCGCGGCCTTCCAGGTGAGCGTCGCGGTCCAGGCGGGCGCGCGCAGTCTCCACCGCCTCATCGCCGCCCCTCGGAGACGGCGGGCGACGGCGACGTCACGGTCGGCGAAGGACTGGGCTCAGCGCTCGGTCGGCCGCTGGGTTCCGCCTCCGGGGGCTTCCGCAGGATCTCGTCCTGCGTCGGCAGCATCGCGTGCTGCCGGTCGTCCCAGGACCAGACCGTCCGGTACTCGTACCCGGTGATCGCCGAGGGCACCCGCATGATCACATCCCGGCCGGCCAGCTCAACGCTGATCACGGCGTCCGAGACGGCCATGATCCGGGTCAGCGCGCCCGCGTGCGCCATGTAGACCCGGACGGACAGCCGCCCGTCGCTCCGCCGTACGCCGAGCACCATGTCGTCCCTGCCCGCGCCCGTCAGATCGCGGTAGTACGGCTGCAGAACCGGGCAGGCGGCGGGCGCGGTGCGGCACACGGTGATCCTCCGGACCGTGTCGGCGGGGAGTTCGTCCGAACCGCTGGACCGGCTGGTGGTGGCCTTCAGATCGGCCTGCACCACGGCGATCGGGTCCAGTGCGCGCACATCGTCGTGCGGGACCGTGATTCCGGGGATGGGCGCGGTCGCGCCCTCGCCGTAGTCGTACGGAGCGGCGGAGGCGGGCGGCAGCTGGGGCCAGAGCCGGGCGGGCCCGATGGCGGTCGGGGCCGGGCCGGCGCTCTGCAGCCGTCCGCCGTCGGTGCCGCAGCCGGCCAGCAGCGCGGCGCCGACGGCGGCCACGAGGGCCGCCGTCGCGCGGCGCGTCGCCCGGCGGTGCGGGCGCATCGCTCCCTCCCTTCCCGGTCGTCCGGTCCATGAGTCCGCAGACCCGTGATCCATCGACCTTATTCGGAAGGAAGTCCTTTATGTCTCTCTGCTGCCGGTGAAGGGGCAGTCGTTCAGTGCTGGTAGGGGTTCTGCCCGTCCTGCGCATACCCCGGCTGCTGCTGCTGCTGTGCCTGCCCGAACGGGTTGCCGTCCTGCGCCGCCACGTGCTGCGCCAGCAACTGCTCGGCCTGCTCCTTCGGGATCTTCTGCTCTCCGCCGCAGAACGTGCACTGCGTCGCGTACTTGGTCGAGAACGGGAACAGCGGCACGAAGAACAGCGTGAATTTCGTGACCCGCTTGCGCAGCGTGTGCGCGGCCGGGTTGCCGCACCAGCCGCAGACGAGCGTCAGAACGGCCAGTTGATAGAGATAGCCTCGCGTACCAAAGATGATCACGTTGTGGGCCCTTTCCCCGTGTTCCCCGGAAGTGCTTGCCGGCAGAGCACCAGCAGCTTTTCGTCCTCGTATGTGTCGTGGCTGCCGTACCCGCCGTCCATCGCGTTGTGACGGCGCACGGAAGCGAGTTCGGCACGCAGCACGTGTGCCGCATCCGACCCTGCACCAGCAGCACCCATCCGCGCCAGGCATTCGGCCACCCGGACCCTGACATGACGATTCTTCTCCCAGGCAGCCAGCATGACCGGCACGGACTCCTCGGCCCGGCCGGACACCTCCCACAACGCGATCGCTGCATCCACCCGCAGCCACAGCTCGTCGTGCGACAGCAGAGCCCGCAGCCGTGGCGCTGCCGCTTCC
>NZ_JBSFCW010000051.1:0-30550 GCF_053593595.1 Streptomyces sp. NPDC002206 | reverse complement strand
GTACGACGGCGCGTCCACGAGCAGCCCCTCCAGACGATCCGACCGTACAGATGATCATGCCACCGGAGAAGGGCCCCGCTCAACCTGACAACACCCGCCTGAACCATCAAGATCGGACTCTACGAAACTCGGGGCAGCTCAGGGCGACGCATGGCAGCGCGTCATCGGCGAGGACCGGACGGCACTCGGCAGAGTGCCGGAAGACCGCCTGATGGAAATGACGAAGCAGCTGCGAAAACTGTCGCATGGTGCCCCATGCCGTGGGTTCGAATCCCACGCTCTCCGCGTGGGGTGGCCCCTGACCAGCAACTATGGTCAGGGGCCGCCTGGCTTTTCGGCCTCGGACGCTGTCCGTGACCGACCACTGTTGTCCGGTGTTGACCGCCCCAACTGGCACGCATCTGGCACGGGGCCGACAGCGCCGCCTCGGCGTGCCTGTTGGCCTCGCGCGCAGTGCAGCGTGATCGAATAGGGCATGGCATCGTCCTGGACCGGTAGGCGGGTGCGCCTACGCGCTATTGAGCCCGATGACTGGACGGTGTTCGCGCGCTTCGCGGACGATGACGGACGGCGAGTGGGCCGGTTGGATCTGCCGCGGTCCGCCGAGAGCTATCGTGCCTGGGCGAAGGAGCAGGCCGTTGCCGAGTGCGATGACGACCGTTTCCGGTTGGCGGTCGAAACGACGGCCACGGGGGAGCTGGTCGGCGCGGTCGGCTCACATCGCACCGGTCGCTGTTCGGGCTGGTTCGAGTTCGATGTCGTGATCGGCGCCAGCCACCGACGCAAGGGCTACGCGGCGGAAGCCGTGATGCTGTTGCTGCGCTTCATGTTCGCCGAACGGCGCTATCACAAGTGCCTGGCGGCGGTCTTGGCCCCCAACGAGGCGTCGTTGGCACTTTTTCGTCGGCTCGGCTTCACCGAGGAGGGGCGCTTACGGGAACACGTTTTCTTCGCTGGCAGGCATCACGACCTCGTCATGATGGGCATGCTCGCCGACGAGTTCGACCAGCGACACACGATGAGCGAGCCGTGAGCAGGTCGTCCGGGCGTGTGCGGAACGATACTCGGACTTGATCGACGTTCGCTGTTGGCGGGTGCAGGCGGTCTGTCGCCGAAAGCGGGGCTGTCCTCAGCCGCGCACGGTGGCACGCAGGTGCAGGCCGACGGCTGCGAGACCGAGGAGGGTAGCGGGTTGCTGTCGAATGCAGAGTCGACCGGGCCGTCCGCGGCGCGACCTTGCAACTGCCCTCGGCTGCCGCGTCAACCGTCACCCTGCTCGATGTCCAGATGGATCGGACCCCGAAGAACGGGGCTGGGCCGGTACGGCGGCGGATCGGTAACCAGCCTGGGGTGGTCGAGCCGGCGTACCAACTCGGTCAGCGCGATCTGGGTTTCCCGCCGGGCCAGCGGGCCGCCGAAACACAGGTGGATGCCGCTGCCGAACCCCAGGTGCTGGTTGTCACGCCGATCCGGGTCGAAGCGGTCCGGATCGTGGAAGCGCTTCGGATCACGGCTGCCTGAGGCCAGCATGAGCATGATCCGCGAGCCCTGGGGAATGACGGTGTCGGCGACAGTGACGTCGCTGTACGCCGCCCGCCAGGGAATGATTTGCACGGAGGGCTCGTAGCGCAGCAGTTCCTCGACCAGCGGCACGACGAGGTCCGGTTCGTCGCGCAGTCGCTGCGGCACCTGCGGGTGGCGCAGCAGCGTCAACATGCCGTTTGTGATGAGGTTGACGATGGTCTCATGGCCGGCGATGAGGAGCAGTCTGGCAGTGGCGACGATTTCGGCGTCGGCCATCCGACCGTCGGGCCCGTCGTCGTTGGCCAGCCGTGACAGCAGGCCGTCTCCCGGCCGGCCGTGGCGCTGTTCCACCAGCTCGCCGAGGCACTGGCGCAAGTCCTTGCGGGCCTGTACGCCCTTGTCCAGTTTCTCCTTCGGGTCGGTCTTGGGGTTGTAGTCGATCGAGTTCATGATGTCGTTCACCCAGAGGTGGAACCTCGGCTCGTCCTCGCGTGGCACGCCGAGCAAGTGACAGATCACGGTTACGGGGAGCGGGGAGGCGAAATCGTCGACGACGTCGATCTGCTCCTTGCCCGCCAAATTGTCGATCAGGCTGCCGACGGTGGCGGTCAGGAAGCCTTCAAGTCCGGTCACCAGCCCAGGGGTGTGCGGGGGGCCGAAGTGACGCATCACCATACGCCGCAGGCGATCGTGCTTGGGCGGGTCCATGTGGATGAACGACGACGTGGCCCCTTCCTCGGCTGAGGGCAACGGACGCGACAGATTGCGCAGGTCGGAGCTCAGATGCGGGTCATTCAGTATGTCCGTGATCTCGCGATAGGTGCTGATGACGTAGCTGCCGTCCTCCTGCCGAGCCACCGGCGTCTTGCGCAACTCGGCATACAGCGGGTAGGGGTCGGCCCGGGCGGAGTAGTCGAAGATCCGTTGCAGCGTGCCAGGCGTCCCGGTCGTGGTCGTCTGGCCTTCCTCCTGCCGATGCTGGTGCACGGCCGTGACGCGGCACTCACCCGGGTCATGGCCTGTGACGACCACCGTGGCGCCCTGCGTGAGCAGGGCGGGGCCGGGGAAGCCGACGGGCACCGGTTTCATGTCGGCCGGCTGGTCCGGCGTGGGGCAGGGGGGCGGGAAAGGTGCTGCCGTCTCGATCAGCCGTCGGTAGTGGTCCAGCCACTTGGCGTTGTTGAAGCTCACGGCAGCCGTGACGCGGCCCCGATAGCCATATGCGGTGACGAAACGGTGGTCGTCCAGCGATCCCTGGGTGACGACCACCTCGTCGGCAAAGGTCGGCACGCCGACGGACTTAATGTTGACGCCGAACTGGATCGACCAGAACAGCGGGATGGACAGGTGGGGCCAGCGGTCCGCCTGGGCACTGACCATGTTGTGTGCCGCGACCTCTGCCTGCTCCACGGCGTTGGCCCAGTGCTCCAGTGAGATGAGCCGGTACTCGTAGATCGGGTTCGGGCAACGTGCCACGTCTCCCGCGGCGAAGACGTCGTCGGTGACGCGGCCATTGATGTCGAGGGCGCGGCAGCCCGTGTCGCAGGTGATTCCCCACACGCCCGCCGCCAGTCCCGACTCCCGCAGCCACTCGGTGTTGCGGATGCTCCCGAGTGCCACCACCGCCACATCGGCGTCGACCGTACTGCCGTCGTCGAAGTGAGCACGGCGAAACCGTCCCTGCGCGTCGCCCTCAAGCCGGGCAACCTTGACACCGCAACGCAGGTCGACGCCGTGAGCGCGCTGCATGTCGGCCGCAACCTCGCCGATCATGGCGCCGAGCGCCCCGACCAGAGGGGCCGGCGCGAGTTCGGCGACGGTCACCGGGATGTCCCGCTCTCGGCAGATGGAGGCGATCTCGGAGCCGGTGAATCCCGCACCGATGACCAGCACACGGGAGGGCCCGGCGGCGAGGGCCCGCTGCAGGCTCTCGGCATGCTCGCGCGTACGTACGACGAACACTCCGTCCAGGGCCGCCTCGGACTCGACAAACCACGGCCGGGCCCGGACCCCGGTAGAGATCAGCACCCGGTCGAAGGGAACCTCACGCCCGTCGGCGAGACGCACGTGGTTCGTCGCGAGGTCCAGCCCGCTGGCGGGCACGCCCAGCAGCCACTCCGCATCGATGCCACGACGGCGGGGCAAAGCGGTGCCCCCGGCCGGCACCCACCCAGTCAGTACTTGCTTGGACAAGGGAGGCCGGTCGTAAGGCTCGCCCAACTCGTCACCGATCATGGTCAACGATCCGGTGAAACCCTCGTCTCGCAGAGCCTCCGCGGCCCGCAGCCCCGCCAGCGAAGCCCCGACGACCACGATGCGGCCATCGCGCTTGAACGCACGCAGGTTGTCGGCACTGGTCATGACGGCGACGCCTCCGCCGGTGCGTGCCGCGCCTCCATCTGGTCGACCAGGATCGCCTGGACCGGGCAGGCCGCCGCGGCGCGTAGCACCTGGTCGCGCTGGGCGTCGTCGGGGTTCGGGGCGTACATGAGCGCTTCCTCACCGTGCATCCGGAACGCCTCCGGAGCCAGGAACGCGCACTGCGCATACCCCTTACATCGGGAAAGATCAACGACAACTTTCACCCCGACCTCCACAGGGAGTGGGAGCTGCAGACCCTTAAAGCCAGCGCCACTCCGCGCGCAACGAGGGAGGATCCGGCCGCTGCCAGACGTCCCCACACTCGTCAGCGCCACGGCGCGCCATTGGTAGCCGGTCGCGGCTCCAGGCCGCGAAGCTGCCTTCGGGCAACCGCGGCGGCTCATTCAGTCGGCCCATGAGATCGCCCCTGACTTCTCGTACCTGTCAGGCCGATGTCGTCGGCACCATGGCCGGGAGCCGGCGGGCGCCCGGGAGCTCCCGCCGGCAGTGCGGTCACACCCTGTCGTCGCCGGTGTGCGTGCCCCAGTCGTGGCCGCCGTACGCACCGTAGTTGCGGGTGAAGGACAGCTTGCCGAGCAGCTTGGCGATCATGGCGCACTCCTCTCGCCTGTCTTCAGCACCATGTATTTTAAGTGCCATTTTTTTTCATACATGCCCCATATGTCACCTTAAGGGCGTCAGCCGCACGCACGGATATAAGGCGCGTACCTGCGGGCCGGGCCCGCAGTCGGTCGACGTCGCCCCGGCGCTGAGGGGCGGTGCCGCCCCCGGCCGCGAGGTTCGGCGGCGCCGGGCACCTCAAGACCGGCGGCACCAACGCCCCGAAGGAACGGAACGGCTTTCGCGCGAACCGGTCACCTCGCACCTCGGGAAGGCGGCGGGTTGGCGAGCTGCGACCACTGCCGATAGTGGCCGACAACGGCACCGAACCGGCGCCGTCCGCCTACAGGCCGGGCGCCTGGTAGCCGCCCAGGTACCAGAACGCCGCCGAGTACCAGACCAGGGCGATCACCGTAACGAGCGCGCCACCGGCGAGCGGGAGCGCCCAGCCCGGCCAGCGGCGGTGGCGCACTACGACGACCTTGGCGACGACGGCCCCGTAGAGAAAACAGCCGGCGAGCGAGTGCAGCGCCTCGCGGGTCCCGGTCAGGCTGACGCCGTGGGCGATGATGCGCTGCTGGGCGATCGGGACGAAGAACAGGAAAGCGACCATACCGATCAGGCGGTGCACGGTGGGCACCGGGTGCGGCGCGGCGCGCAGGCCGGGCAGTCGGCCGTACATCCACAGCGCGAGGAGCAGCTGGATCAGCGCCAGGCCCAACAGAGCGCTGCCCAGCTGGGCCTTGAGCAGGACGACGGCGTGGCCGTGCACCCCGAAGAGGCTGCGCCGGTACTCCGGGGTGTGTACTCGGCCCTACCAGAGCAGGGCGGCGGTCACCGCCAGGGGCAGCAACAGCCACAACAGCCCAAGGAGCTGCCGGGATTCGGTGCGCGGGGCGAGGCGTGGCATGTGATCAGCCGCCCACGCCGTCGGCCTTGTCGCCCCGAGGAGCGCCGGCCCGAGTGGATGTAGAGCGCGGCGGGCCGGTGATCAGGAAGCCGGCGAGCGAGGTCACGGCGCCGACGGCCTCGGCGATCGCGCTGGCGGTCCTCTTCGGCCACCAGGCCGGCTCGTACATGTTCGGCAGCGGACCCAGAGCGCCCACGTTCACGTACCGATAGAGCAGCACGGCGCCCAGGGCGGAGACGGACACCAGGAAGGCGAACGCCCACACCGGCCGCCGGCGACCGAGGAGCAGGACCAGCAGCGCGGCCAGGGACGCCACGGCGGCTTCGAGGCGGAACAGCGTTCCCTGGCTGATCTGCTGCCCGATCGGATCGAAGGCGTGGGCGAGGTCGGCGTGCACGTAGGCGTTCACCGCCAGGGCGGCTGCGGTCACCACTTGGAGCAGCACACGGGTGATCGTGTTGCGGCGCGGGCGGTCGCCAGGTCCGGCAGCCATCGCTACTGCCCGGTCGCGTTTGCTGCGGCACTGCCGGGCGCTGGGGACGCCGTGCCGTTCCCGCCGACCCGGAGGTGGGTGTCCATGCCGAGTTCCTTGTGCTTGTCGATGGGACTCGGACTCCCGGTTGGGGCCAGGGCCGAACCGCTGGAGCACGCAGGGGCAGCGGTCAGCGCGGCGAGTACCAGGAACCGCAGTCCAGCGCGGGCGCCACGCGGGGATTCGAAAACGTGCACGGCCATGTTTCGGGGCCTCCCTTCCTCGACGAGACTGGTCCAAGTTTCCGATTACGCCAACGCCAACACTCGCCCCGCGCGGGCCATCACCCAGTCAGGCGAGGATGTGCCCGGGGCACGCCCCAGATCCTTCGACAGCAGCGCGGTGCCGACCTGATTGTCGTGGGCGCTGGCGGTCATCACCACGACCGCGATGATCAGCCCTGTCGCGCAGGTCGTGGTGCTCACCCCAGGTATGCAAGGGCTGAGCCTGGCATCCGAAATGCTTGAGAAGTTCGGGTACGAGCCGGAGCGCACCGCCCCCACCCTGCTGTGGCTGCGCAACTGCCATTTCCACCCCTTGGCGGCCAAGGCCCCGGAACTGGTCTGCGCCGTCAACCTTGCTTTCCTCGCCTGGCTCGGCGGGAGGACAGTGGATGGCACTGCTCTCAGTGGGGATGTGCCGGACCGCGAGCGGATCACGCCATCGCAAGAGTTACCCAAACGCCGATGAGTCCAGGAGGCGGCACTGAGAGTGACGGCGATGCCCCAAGGCGGTGCCGACTGCCCGCCAGGGACACGGCATTGGCCGCGCGGCGCCTATGAGCGCACGTCAGGTCGCCGGTCGTGGCGCAGCGCCGCCTCGGCCCGACTTCCTCGATGCAGCGACCTACCCTCAAGGAAGGTGCGGGCGGTCGAGGTCCGGCCCGACGTGCCGGACAGGTACCTGCTCACGGTGGGGCTGACCCTGCACGGCGCCTCCCGCCAGGTGGACCTGGTGGGCCGCCACCGCCGAACCGGCCACTGACATCTTCGGGATAACCCGCGTGGGAGCCTCCGCTACGGGGCGGCTACGGCGCAGCGACTTCGGTGCGACCGCGCACGAGGGATCAATTTCCGACGTTGTCGACTTTGCTGTCCAGGCGCAGGCCGTTCCCGTCGACGTGCCCGACGACCAGCTCCCGCCCGCCCGATAGTGCAAGGTGCCGGGCGGCGTGTGCCGCAGGACGCGTATGTCGCAGGCCGCCGTCGCAGAAGGGTGCGGCCGGGCCCGCTGTTCCTGGGGCAACTCCGAGGGCCGCTGCGACAAGTCCGTGGCTACCATGAGCCGGCTGAGAGGTGCCTTCCTGGGGTGAACCAGTCGTACCTGTATAGAGCTTCTTACGTGACCACACGTCCTCGCTCGGCGCTGTGCGTCGTCGGTCGTCTCAGGAGACTATGGAAGCACCAGAAAGGCCGAAAAACATCCCAGCACTGCAGCTCCAGGGCCTGCGCTGGGCGCGCGTCGCCCTGGCAGGTGGAAGGAGCACCTGGGATGAGTGAAGCGGGATCTTTCAGTGCCGCCAGCGACTCGTCCGACCTCCGGCTGGAGCTGCCGAGTGGGGTGCTGGATGCGCTCGGTGTGGCGGTGGTGGCGCTGGATACGGCCGGGCGGTTCGTGTTGTGGGGCCCGCAGGCCGAGGAACTGTTCGGCTACTCCGCGCAGGAAGTGCTGGGCCGGCACGCGGCGCAGCTACTGGTCCATGACCCGTACATGGGCCTGGTGGCCGGTAAGTGCGAGCAGATGATGGAGACCGGCCAGAGCTGGGCCGGGGTCTTTCCCGTCCGCAACAAGGACGGGAGTACGCGGCTGGTGGAATTCCACAGCACCCGGCTGCCGGACAAGCAGGGGGACGTCTACGCCCTGGGCGTTGCCACAGATGCGTCGACGCTGCGCGAGGTGGAGCGGGACGTGGCGTTGTCCACGCAGCTGATCGCCCAGTCGCCGGTCGCGCTGGAGGTTCTGGACACCGATCTGCGTTATGTGGCCGTCAATCCGGCGATGGAACGGATGCACGGGCTGTCTGCCGAGGACCACCTCGGCCGGGGCTTCCGCGAGGTCCTGCCCTCCGCCAGTGTCGACGCGTCCGAGGCGGCAGTCAGAGAAGTGCTCGAGACCGGACGCCCTCAGGTTGACAAGTACACCATTGGCCGCACCCCGGCCGACCCTGACAACGATCATGCCTGGTCTGTCTCCGTCTACCGGTTGGAGGATTCCAACGGCCAGGTTCTTGGTGTCGCCACGTCGGTGGTGGACGTCACCGATCGGCACGGCGCGATCACAGCGGCGGCCCAGGCCCGGCAGCGCCTGGCCCAGGTCGCCGAGGGCTCCGCCCGTATCGGTACCACCTTGGACATGAAACAGACCGCCCGCGAGCTGGCTGACGTCGCAGTGCCCGAGCTCGCCGACGTCGCGGTCGTAGACGTACTCGACTCCGCCCTGGATGACCGCCGCCCCGCGACACCCGACAGCGGCCCGGCGCTCTTTCGCACCCTCGCTGTGAAGGCCGCCTACCTCGCCGAGGCGACCGGCGCCGTCGGCACGGCCGACCAACCGGTCAGCTATGAAGCCGACCGACTGCCCACCCAATGCGTACGGACCTGTCAGCCGATCATGGTGACTCGCGTGGACGAGTGGGATCTGGCGCGCATCGCCCGGGACGCCGGAGCCGCCGCTGTCCTGGCCAGTGTCGGCATCCACTCCTATCTCGCGATACCGCTGGCCGCCCAGAGCCGGGCACTCGGCGTCCTGGGGCTGATGCGCGGCCGCAATCAACTGCCCTTCAACGCGGACGACGTCACCCTGGCCAGTGAGCTCGCCAGCCGAACTGCAGTGTCCCTCGACAACGCGCGCCTGTACCAAAGCGTCCGCAACACTGCGGTGACGCTCCAGCGCAGCCTGCTGCCCCAGCCGACGCCACCCGAGAGTCTGGAGGTCGCCACCCGCTACCAACCCGCCGGAACCTCTACCGAGGTCGGTGGCGACTGGTTCGACGTCATCCCCCTCGCGGAGGACAAGACCGCGCTCGTGGTGGGCGACGTGATGGGCAGCGGCATCGATGCGGCCGCCACGATGGGCCGCCTGCGCACCGCCACCGCGACCCTGGCTGACCTCGACCTCCCGCCCGCCCAGGTGCTGCAACGCCTCGACAAGATCACCGCCGGTCTGGACCCCTACATCGCCACCTGCATCTACGCCGAATACGACCCGCACAGCGACCGGTGCCGCATCGCCGTGGCCGGACACCTGCCCCCCGCACTGACACCTGCAGGCGGGCTCCCCGAACTGCTCGACCTGCCATCTGGTGCACCCCTCGGGGTCGGCGGCGTCCCCTTCGAAACGACCACCGTGCCCTTGCGCCCCGGCGATCAACTGGTCCTCTACACCGACGGCTTGGTCGAAACACGCCGCGACACCATCGACGAACGCCTCGACCTCCTCCTCCGCGTACTCGACGGCCACGACCTCTCCCTGGAAGAAACCTGCGACCGGCTCCTGGAAACACTGTGTGATCCGGACGACCACGACGACGTTTCCGTACTCATCGCCCGACCCAGACCGCGGCCCTGACTCACTGCGGACGTCGGCCAGCCGGGGACAGCACTTGGCGTGCTCCAGCGCTCACTTGACGGCGTGTACCGAACCGTTGCTCGGGTCGGCACTGTCGCCTCCCAGATCAACTTCCTTTCCCTCCATGACTGTTACGCCGGTCTCCGTCCCCCACCGTGCAAGCTGCACGGCCGTACCGGTAGAACCACGAGAAGAACACGCTTCTGGCACGGCGGCGGTCTCACGGATGATGGTCGTATGCCGTCTTGGCCGCGCAGGACTGCAGGAAGAATCTTCCCTCCACTTCGCGGTACGTCGCGCCGCCTACCAGCGCCGTACCCAGCACGCCGCCGACGGGCGGATACAGCGCAACGTCAAGCGGGCCCCTCCCCCGCCCCAGGCATGGGGCGACTGCGAGGGGCGCAGCGGCAAAGCCGTCGTCGTGGCCACAGCCGCAGCGGTCTGCCCCTGCTGACGTTCCCGATCAGCTGAGACGCGACGCTTCACCATCCCATCCGGGCCGAACGCAGCTGTTGGAATATTCCGACGCAACAACTTTGAGCCCATCGCGCCAGGAGCTATGTACGACACCCGCCACGACAGCAGAGTGAGAACCGCTGCGGGCAGCAAGGTGAGAGTCACCAACAGATGGTCATCCTGGCTCGCGCGCTGGGGCATGCCTACTTCTGCGGTGAGGGACGGTGCGCCCATGTGTTACGGAAAGGGGGGCTGAGCCAATCGGTGTAGCTGCCGGATGAGTGAGCCTGTCGTCTGCACGGGGTGGGCAGGGATGGCGGCGGAGGTGTTTTCGAATGCCCAGCGGTGACGTGCTCGTACTCATCGATGACAGTGGCCGGGTGGTCGAGTGGGGGCGTCCGGCTGAGGAGCTGTTCGGGTGGTCCGCCGAGGAGGCCGTCGGCAGGTCCGTGGCCACGCTCATGAGTGAGGCCGCCGCCGGCGGCGAACGGCAGCGGGAAAGGTTCTCGGAGACGGCCTCGGTGCTGGTCAAGCCGGTGCTGCGAGGTACTTCCGTGATGTGGCAGGTGCTCTCGGCGGCGGACACCGTGCCGGGGCAGGACGTGGCGATCTTGAAGGCCATGTTCGCCCATTCCCCGCTCGCACTGCACGTCCTCGACAATCAGCTGCGCGTGGTCCGCATGAGCACCGCCGCCGACGGGCTGAGCAACACCCCGGTGCTGGGCAAGCATTTCACCGAGGCGTGGGAACTCGCAGACCCCGAGGCAGAAGCCGCCGTGGCGCAGGGGGTCCTGGAGAGCGGCGAACCGGTGGTGAACCGGCTCGTCCGGCACGTCAAGGCACCGGGTAGGCCCACGCACCGTATCCACTCCGTCTCCTGCTTCCGCCTGGAGGACTCCCACGACCGTGTGCTCGGACTGGTGACATCCGCGGTCGACGTCACCGAGCGGGAGAACGCACAGAACCGACTGGCCCTCCTGGACGCAGTCCGCACACGAGTGGGGCACCGGCTGAACGTGGGCACCGTCTGCCAGGAACTGGTCGAGGCGGTGGTGCCCGCCTTCGCCGGCATCGCCGACGTCGAAGTGATCGAAGACGTCATCCGCGGAAACGAACCCCCGCCGGTGCCCGTCCACCGGGACGTCCCGCTACGCCGAACAGCCTTCCAAGGCCAAATCGCGGCGGGTCATCCAGCCGGAGTCGTCCGCTCCCTGCCGGTCGGAGTCTTTACCCCCCTGCCGACCGGCACCCCCTTCTCGGAGGTCCTGTCCGACCTTCGGCCGCGCCTCGTGTCGATCGAGGAGGACAGCTCGTGGCTGGCCGCCGACCCGGCCCGAGCCGAAGTCATCAGGCAATCCGGTGCGCACTCCCTGATCGTGGCGCCGCTGGCGTTGCGCGGCCATGCTCTGGGCGTGGTCAGCTTCTACCGCCACCAGCAACAAGACCCCTTTGAAGAGGAGGACGTCGCGGTGGCGTCCGCAGTGTGTGCCCATGCTGCGCTCTGCATCGACAACGCCCGCCAGTTCATGCGCGAGTGGATCATCGCGCAAACCGTCCAGCGCAGGCTTCTCCCCCAACCACCGGCCACACATACCACCATCGACGTTTCCCAACTGCACCTTCCCGCTCCGCAGGGCGGCGGCGCATGGTTCGACGCGATCGCGCTGCCCGGCGCACGGACCGCGCTGGTCGTCGGCGACGTGGCAGGGCAAGGTATCGCCGCGGCCATCACGATGGGACTCCTGCGGACGGCCATCCACACACTCGCCGCCCTGGACCTGCAGCCCGACGAGTTGCTGGCCCGCCTCAGCGACACCGCAGCCCGTCTCGTGGCCGCGCGCGCAACGCTGCCGCCCATGGATCCCCTGAGCCGTGAGCCGCTCATCGCCGGCTGCGTCATCGCGGTCTACGACCCGGTCGAACTCACCTGCACCATCGCCCGCGCCGGCCTCCCGGAGCCGGTCGTGGCCCTTCCCGACGGCACCTCGGCCGGTCTGCCCGTCCCTCCAGGGCCCCTACTCGCCGGAACAGGCAACGCCCCATTCCCCGCGACCACCGTCAGCCTCCGCGCAGGAAGCACTCTGGTGATGGGCACGGGCGCGCTCGCGGACGAGGTCCTGGCGCCGTCCGGTCCACTTCGCCCGCTCCTGGACGGAGCCGGTACAGCGCCTTTGCCGGACCTGCGCGACGACATCGCGCACGCACTCGCAGGCGGCAACCGGGCCGGCGAGACACTGATGCTGCTCGCCCGCACGAAGGCGCTGCCCAAAGATCGGGTACTGACCCTCTCGCTGCCCGCGGGCCCCGAGGCCGCACCGGTCGCCCGCGCAGCGGCCCGCCGCCAACTGGAGGCTTGGGGGGTGGACGAGGAGACGGCGTTCACCACCGAGCTCATCGTCAGCGAGCTCGTCGGCAACGCGGTCCGCTACGGTGTTCCGCCCCTGCAACTACGCCTGATCTTCGAGCGGATGCTGACCTGCGAGGTCAGCGACAACGCGACCAGTGCTCCGCAGGTGAAACATGCCCGCACGATCGACGAGACCGGCCGAGGACTGTTCATCATCGCAAGCCTCGCGGACCAGTGGGGTACCCGCTTCCAAACCCAGGGAAAGACCGTCTGGGCAGAGCAATCGACAGGGGTGTCAACGGAGCGCCGAGACGATGCCTGACGTCCACGGTGAACACGGCAGGCGGGGCCTGCCGCGCGACGAGTTGTATTGAGAACCCGTATCTCAACCGATCTTGGAACGACGGAGCCCAACGGGGGTTCTGGTCGGGTGATCTTCCAGCTGTAAGCGCCTGAAGGCAGGGCCTCTCGGTGGCTCGGGTCGATGGTCACTCGTATGAGCCGGCTCTGGCAGGGCGCCGGGCCGCCGGCCGGCACTGAAATGCCCCGGCACCTCCCGGAAGCCGGAGGCGCGCTCGCCAAGGTTCGAGGCACACACGGGATGCCCCCGCCGGAGGTCTCCGGCGGGGGCATCCCGTGTGTGCGTCGGTGTTTCGGTACGCAGTGGTCGGCGCATCGGAACGCCGGGGCGTCGGTCAGCTGCTCGGCAGGGCGAGGTCGGCCTTCGTGAGGCTGCCGCGCTTCACACTCACCTTCTTGCTGCGCTTGCCGGATCCGTCATCGGTGACGGTGATGGTCGGCACGGTCGCCTTCAGCCACACGTCGTACACGCCGCGGCTGTTGGTCGTGACCGTGATGAGGTGCTTGCCCTCATGTGACAGGGCAACCGTCGCTCCTGGGAGGATCTTGCCGGTTGCCGCGTCGGTGACCTTGCCGGAGATCTCCCCCCAGGAGGCAGGAGCGTTCGCCTTCAGGGTGACCGGGACGGGCTGGTACACGTACGGCGTGTCGGTGATCATGGACAGGTTGGCCGCGTAGTCGCCCGGTGCCGGGAGGGCCTTGGCGTCAGCGAAGACCCGGACCCGAGTGGAGTGACCGGGCTTCAGTGTCACGGTCGTCCTGTTCTGCGACAGCCAGCTGACGTCGTCGCCGCCGCACTGGTCGAACCCGGTCAGCATCGCTGCACCGGTGGTGGTGGATATCCCGAACGCATCAGCCGTCCCACCGATCTGGGAAAGCCCGCAGCCGGTGCCATGCCCGGCATCGGCGACCGCTTCGGGCGCGCTGGGCAGGTCGGTCCAGACATTGGCCACCGGGTCGTACTGCATGGCGCGGTGGGTCGTCGCCGTCAAGTCGAACGGGGATTCGTCCACGCCCCCGACGACCTGGAGTTGACCGTTGGCGGAGCTGTACGACCCGCGGAGCTGGGTGTGCGGCATGTCGGTGGCCCGCGTCCAGGTGTCGGTCTTCGGGTGGTAGATGTACGTGTTCGCCAAGGCAGTGACGTGCCCGTCCGAATCGTTCAGGCCGCCCGCGCACACGATGCCGCCGTCGATCCCGCCGCATCCGCCGGCGCTCATGGCGACCGGATAGTCGGCGATCCGGCTCCAGGTGTTACGAGCCGGGTCGTAGCGGTAAACGGTCGAACTCGATGACCCGTCGGCCGGGACTCCTCCTATCACGTACAGCTTGCCGTCAAGTACCGCGACGGCGGCATCAGCCAGTGCCTGCGGGAGATCCGCGACCCGTGACCAACTGTCGCTGTTCGGGTGGTACGCGTAGGTGGTGGACGTCCATCCGACGGTCCCGCTCGCGTCGTAGCCAAAGCCGCCGGCCACATACAACGTGCCGTTCACGAACGCGCCGGTGGCGGAGTTCCGCGGCTGCGGCAGGTCGGCGATCCGCGACCAGGACTTGGCGGCCTGTTCGTACACGTAACCGTGGCTGAGTACGTGCCCTCCCCACATCTTGTCCATTCCACCCACCGAGTACGTCTTGCCCCGGTACGAACCGACGACACTGCTCCTGACCGGCTCGGGGTAGTCGGGCAGCGTCTGCCACGATCCGTCGGCCGGGGCCGGCTTCGTGGCGGCGTCGGGCGCAGGGGCGTTCTGCTCGGCCACCGTGACCCTGAGCGGCGCGTGTCCGGTGTTGGTGAGCGTGATGTCCTGGCTCGCCTTGCCGCCCAGTGCGGTGTTCAGCGACACCTTGCCGGGCGCGACCTTCAACCGTCCCGCCTGCAGCGCGGGGCTGTAGGTGTGCACCGTGTCGGAGGCGGTGACGGTCGCCTTGGCCGTCACGTACCGCGGAGCGGTCGTGGTGAGCGTGTTCTGCCCAGCCTTCGAGCCGTACAGCCAGTAGAAGCCGTCAGGCAGGGTGGGGTCGTTCGGGGTGGCGGTGCTGACTGCGGTGGCGTACATGTCCACGGCGTCGGCGGAAGTGTTCTTGACGGTGGCGCCGTTGATCGGCTGATGGGTGTTGGCGTCGCTGATGCTGCCCTGGATCAGCCCGCCGCCGAGTGTCCGGCACTGGCCGACCGACACACTGGACACCTCGAAAATCGACTGGCCGTCGCCGCTGAAGTGGAAGCGGACCTGGACATTGCGGTGGCCCAGGGCCTTGGTGAGCGGGACCTCGACGTGTCCGAAGAATTCGGCCTCGCCCTGGTATACCCGCGTCCAGGTTGCGCCGCCGTCGGTGGTGACGGACACGTCCGCCTCGGAGCCCGCCGGCAGCAAGGACAGCGCGTTGAACCGCAGGTCGGCATTCTTCTGCCCGGTCAGGTCGAACGGCGGCGAGATCAGAGCCGTGTCCTGCGCCTTGCCGCCGGTGCCGTAGGGGTTGGCGACGGCGAAGCCCGCGTCGCCGATGAGGTTCCACGACCCGTCGAACTGCCAGCCGAGTGCGGAGGGGTCCTTGTTGGTGACGGTCCAACCGTACTTCGGATCCGTGGTCCAGCCCTCGAAGTCGGCTTGTGCGGGGTACGCGAATCCGGGCGCGGTGCACTGCTCGAGGTCCGCGGCTGCGGAGATGTTGTGCTGTACGTCGCCCGTACCGATCTTGATCGTGGAGTCGGACGACCTGTATCCGGGATAGACCGGCGTGAGGTGCATCGTGTAGTCGGCCTGTTCGGGCAGGTCCACCGAGTAGGCGCCGGTCTTCGGGTCGGTGTACACCGCCCCGTTCGGGTAGCCGTCGATGGTGATCTTGGCGTAGAGCGGCCAGCCGTGCCCGGACCCGTCGGTCACCTTGCCTGTCACCTTGTGGTTCGGTGTCTTCGTCAGCGCCATGTCTGCGGTGGCGGTGTGGTCTGCGGTCACGGCGATGTCGCTACGGGTGCCGGTCCCGTAGCCGAAGAGCGACGCCGACACGTCGTAGGTGCCGGCTGGGACGGTGACGCGGTAGGCGCCTGTGCTGTCCGTCTTGGCGTGAGACAGGAACTGGTCGGCCTTGTCCGTCAGCGTGACGGTCGCCCCTGCGAGCGGCGTACCGGTCGTCTGATCCCTGACGCGGCCGTTCACGACTCCGGACGGAGCCGGGACGAGGGCGGAGACGCCGTCCGGTGTGCCGAGTCCGGTGGGCCCGTCCCAGCCGGATCCGGCCTCGCACAGCACGTCGCCGCAGGCGCCGTTGACGCCCTCGGTGATGTCGAAGAGACCCTTGCTCTGGTGAGCGTAGGGGTAGGTCACCGGGTACGTGTCCGCGGCCGGGGTTCCCGCCAGTGCGTACATCGCGGCGATCAGCGGCGAGGACAGGCTCGTGCCGCCCACCTGGAGCCAGCCGTCGTTGAGCGAGTTGAACACCGCCAGACCGCTTTGCGGGTCGGCGACCGCAGAGATGTCTGCGGTCGCTCTGCGCGGACAGTTCGTCGCCGATCCGCTCTGGTAGTCCGGCTGCGGCTCGAACGTGGAGCAGCCGCTGCCGGCGCCGGACCAGGCGTTTTCCGTCCAGCCACGCGTGGTGCCGGGGGCACGGGTCAGCAGCGTACCGCCGGTGGCGACGACATTCGGATCGGAGGACGGCCAGATGACCTCGTTGCCGGTGTCGCCGGAAGATGCGGTGACCACCACACCGGGATGGTCGTAGTCTGCCCCGCTCAGCTCGGACGCATTGGCGTCCGCCAGACCGTAGGAGTTGGACACGAACTTGGCGCCGAGCTTCACCGCGGTTTTGACAGCGGCACCCAGGTCGGCCACGCTCGCACTGTCCGCCTGGACCAGCAGAATGTGGCAGGCGGGGCAGGCCGAGGAGACCGCGTCAACGTCGAGAGCGGTCTCCAGCGACCAACCAACGTTGTCCGGCGGGTAGTTGACGCCGCCCCGCTGGTCGGCCTTGCGGAAGCACCCGTTCTCCGTGGTGCAGGCGGGCAGCCCGAACTGTTCGCGGTACTTGCTGAGATCGGCCTCCGCGTCGGCGTAGCCATAGGCGTCCACGATCGCGACGGTCTGGCCCTGGCCGGTGGCCGGCAGGTGGTAGGCGGACTGGATGTCCGTGGGGGTCAAGGCGGTGGACGGCGGCCCGGCCGCTCTGACCATGACGCGCTGGTCGGATGTCGTCCGCACCAGCGCCTGGCAGCTCGCGGTGTGCTTTTTCGGCGTCGGGGTGTTGCAGTCTGCGGGCGCGTAGTGGTGAACCAGGCCGGCGATTTTCGCCGGCGAGGGCTTATTGTCCTGCCGCAGCGCAGCAGCGTCCTTTTCTGCCTGCCGTGCCACCTCTGCCGGGACGGCGGCGGTGGGCTTCTTGGCCCCAGCCGCCGGATCGACCGCGATGGCGGGAACCTGCGCCGCGGCGAACAGGCCTAGGCAGGCGGCTATGAGGAACGAAACAGGAGCGCACAAGCGCCCACGTCTTGTCATGAACAGACAACCCTTCAGTCGGGGTGGGGCGGAGTCAGAGCGGTTCATAGCCGGAGGGCTCATCGCGGTCGGCACCCTCTGCGTCCGCGCTCTCCGGCTCGTCGCGATCGTCGGGAAGTTCGCTCTCACACGAACTCATGTCTTTGCCATCACTCATGAACAACCCTCAGTTGCTGTGTCCCGGACAAACGCAAGCCCGCCTGCGAGTATGAGTTCGGCAAGCGGGCGTGATCGATTGGCCAAATGGGCTAAAGAATGCGTGTGGACGTGCACGGACGGGTCCGCGCCGATCACAAGCTCCCCGCCTGTGTCACGTTCACGGCCAGCGCCGTTCTGGACGTCACCCCGTATTTGCGCATGGCCGACTTCAACTGCGCCGTGACGGTGCTGGGCGACCTCGACAGCTCGGCGGCTATCTGCCGGTTCGTCAGGCCCTGCAGCAACAGCCGTACCACTTCCAACTCCCGTGGCGACAGCTGGTTCCCGTATCCGCGCCGTCCGCCGCGTCTGCCGCCCCGCGCGGCAGACGTGCAGCGCTCGACGCCCTCCTGCGCCCGTGCCGCTGCGTACGGCCTCGGCAGCTGCGACCATGCCTGGGCCGCGTTGCCCCACGCCCGCACCGCCGCGTCGAACTCTCCTTGGCCCTCGACGAGCACCGCCCGGCACTCCTGCAGTCCCGCATGCGCAGCGGGCGCGTGTCGCCCGCTCAGCCCCTCTTCGAACGCGGTCACGAGGTGCTGCGCCTCCGCATGCCGCCCGGCCGCCGACAGTGCGGCCACTCGCACGGGTGCGACATCTGTCGCCCAGAACCAGATGCCCTTGCGCATGACCAGACGGATGGGGTCCTCAGTCAGGGCGAGTGCCTCCTCGGTGTCACCCGCGGCAAGCCTGAGCCGTGCCTGCGCCGCGGCGGGCTCCAGCCACAGGCCGATGGCGCCGCGGCGTTCGCCCTCCTCCCGCACCGTCCGCAGGAGATCTTCGACCTCCTCATCCGCGCCCGCCGTCGCCAGTTTCACCTGAGCCACCACCAGCAGGGCCTGCAGCCGGCACAAGGGCTCTTCGGCCACGTCCGACCACTGCCCGGCCCGCTCGGCCAGGCCCTGCCACGTGCCGGTCAGGTAGTCGAGGTGGAGGAGCGTCACCCCTGCCAGGTCCGCGAGCAACTGGTACGCGTGCCGCCCCGCGACGTCGACGGCGCTCGTCAGTCGCCGCCGGGCCTCCGCGTACCGTCCCCACCGGATCGCCGCATCGCCGATGTTCAGTTCGGCGCGGCCGCGCTGGAGCGCCAGCTGCGGTGTCGACTCGTCGTCGCCCAGTTCGTCGGCGAGCACCCAGCCTGATTCCTCGCCGAGTTCGAGCAGTGCGGTCGTGCGGTTGACCAGCAAGGACAGCCGCTCATGCGGGGAGAGCGCCGCATCGGCAGTGAACTGCCGAGCCCACTCCAGCCAGCCCAGATGAGTCTTGGCCGGCCATGTTCCGCTCAGCACCGGATATCCGAGCGCGGTCATCGCCCAGGCGCCGGCGTACGTCCCGTCGACGAGGTCGGGTATCGCCGGCTCCAACTCGGCTGCCGCAGCCGCGTACTCACCGAGTTGGATGAGGATCTGAGCGAGCTGGCCGCGCACTTCGGCGCGGTCGCGCGCGCTGAGCCGGTTTGTTTCGAGGACGGCGCGCAACGTGGCCAGGACATCCGCACGCCGGGTGTAGCCGGTGAACGCCTGGAACGGCATCTTCCGCACCAGTGGGGCGACCGCTTCCGCGGTCAGCCCCGGTTCGTCGATCAATTCGTGCAGAAAGGTGAGGGCGGTGACGTGGTCACCGGATGCGAGGGCAATGTCCGCTGCCTGCTCGGCGTACTCGCACCACCGCATGATTTCGCCGGCCTGACGGAAGTGATGGGCGAGCCGGCCGACGGGCCGGGGCCGGGCGGTCTCCAGCAGCGCGGCGGCGCGGCTGTGGGCGGCGCGCCGTTCGGACGCCGGCGCCTGGTCATACACCGTCCGGGCGGCGAGCGTATGCCGGAACGCGATACGGCCCGAACCGGATCCGTCCTCGACCAGCAGGCCACTGCGTACCGCCGCGGAGACAGCTGATTCGACCACGGTGGCGGCGGACCCCCGGGCCGGTGCGATGGCGGAATCTGCCGGACGGCCCGTCCGGCCCTCGATGCCCGCGTCCTGGCCGCTCCCCACCCCGGTCAGCCCACTGACCGTCCCCAGCGTTGTCTCGTCCGCCGGATCGCTCAGGACGGCAGCCGCCAGCAGCACCCGCCGGGCGTCGGCCCCGAGCCGGGCCACCCGCTCGGTGACCGCGTCCCGGATCGTCGGCGGCACGGCGATCTCGTCGAGGGTGCGCCGCATCCATTCGCCGTCCCGCCGGACCAGGTCGGCCCGGTCCCGCAGCAGCCGGACGCACTCCTCCAGCGCGAGCGGCACGCCCTCGGTACGGTCGTGCAGGAATGTGGCGAACTCGGTGGAGACGTGTTCGTCGTCCAGCATCGACGACACGAGCTCCGCGGTGTCCGACACCGCGAGTCCGGCCAGGCCGACACGTGCGTGACTGATCCCCGCACCCGTCGGTACCCGGGAGGACAGCCGCAGCAGCAGGGAGTCGGCGGCCACCTCCTCGGGACGGCAGGTCATCACCAAAGTGAGCGGGAACGGCTGCCGGGAGGCCAGGAACAGCAGGAACTCCAGCGTCGCCTCGTCCGCCCAGTGCACGTCCTCGACGACCAGGACGTCGATTCCGAGACGGTCCAGGAGTTCGGTGAAGGCCCGGATCAGTCGGTGCCGGGAGGCGCCGGCATCGGCCAGTGGCTCCGGCGCGGGGGGCAGGTCGTCCGCCCATTCAGGGAACAGCGGCCGCAGCGTACCCGCCAACGCCGACAGTCCGAGGTCCGCCACATCGGCGCCACTCGGTGCGGCCTGCCGGGCGGCGTCAACGATCGGGCCGAGGGTCAGCGCCTCGCGAAACGGCGGGCACACCGCCACCAGCGTGCGCGGACCTCCGGTGGCGACCGCCGCCAAGGCCTCCTGCACCAAGCGGCTCTTGCCGATGCCCGCCTCACCCTCCACCAGCACAAGGGCGGGCAGTCGCCGCAACGCGTCTGTCACACGCCTCAGTTCCACGTCGCGCCCGACGAAACGGGGGCGGCGGCTTACCGGTGATGTCGCCGGTGCGGTCACGGATCTCAAGTAACGCTTCCAAGGGGTCGGCAGGTGGCTGGTCAGCAGCTCGACGGGCTGTCCCGGTGTGCGGGGCTCCTGGCGTGCAGCCGGTCCACAGAAGTCGTTCCGGGCGGGGCCGCCGGCTGCGGCCCCGCCCGGCAGGGCTGTTACGTCAGGTGACGTCAGCGCAGGCCGAAGGCCCGGGTGATTGTCTGCGAGACGCTGTTGTCGGCACTGTCCTTGGCAGTGACCCGGAGCGTGACGAAGCGCGCGGACTTCGGCGCGCGCAGGGCCGTCCGCCATCCGTCACCCTTGTGGCTCAGCTCGGCTCCCTGCCAGGTCGCCCCGCCGTCGTATGAGACCTCGAGCGAGGGCTTGCCGATGACGGCTGTCGTGCCGGACAAGTAGGAGGCGGTCACCGTCAGCTGGGCCTGTCGGTCCGCCCGGCCGACCTTGTCGGTGTCCACGGCGTAGTCGAGCTGGATCAGCGGTACGGGCTCGGCTTCAGCGGCTGCGGAGGTGAAGTTCCACTCGGTCAGCGTGTGCGTCGAGTAGGGGTTGGCCCAGGCGCCACGGTCGTTGTCGACCACTACCCGGTAGGGCATCCGCTCCGGGGCGAGCCCGAACGCCACCGCCTTCTCGGCGTTGCCCCACATGAGCAGCTGATCACCCTGGTAGAGCCCCACCAAGTCCTGGACGTCGAAGTTGCCGTAGGCGTCGCCGACATGGCCGGCCCCGGAGTCCCCCCAACCGGGCACACGGATGATGAGGTTGTCGCCGTAGCGTGTCGGCTGATTGATGTACGAACTCATCCGGGGCCGCTGGATCGGGCCGAACCAACTGACCTTGTCGGTCTTCCCCGCCGGGTAGTGGAGGGGGTTGAGCGACTGCTGTGTGGTCTCGCCGTAGATGCCGGCGTCGTCCAGCCAGTCCGTGTCCGCGGTGGCCCAGTCGGTCCGCTCTCCCTGGGCGGGAGCCGGGAAGGCCCTCCAGGTACCGCCCCAGCCGTCCGAGATGTCGTTGCGGTACTCGTACGCCTTCCCCGGCCGGTAGTTGCGGAAGGAGACGTCGACCCGGGCCAGGTCGCTCGGCTTCACCCGCCAGGTCGGGTCCGCCGGAACGGCGCCGGACCAGTGGTGCACCACGTCGTAGAGGTAGTCGGTGGTGGGGTGCGAGGTGACCTTCAGCTCAACGCTGCCTCGGCCGAGCGCGTCGATCAGGTCACCGCCCTGGTCGGCGTTGAGCGTCGCCACCGTCAGCGGGGCCGGGCTCTCCGTGCTGTCGGTCGGCTCGTTCCAAGGCTGCAGTCGTCCCATGCCGTCGTTGGCGACCAGGAGCACCCGTGCGCCCGCCGCCACGGCGGTCTTCGCTTGCTCCTCGATTCCGATGGCGTCGCTGCGCCGCACCACCACGGCCTTGCCGCGGACATTCCTCCGGGCCAGGTCCTTGGTCGTACCCTCACCGGCGAAGACCGCCGTCAGCTTTCGGGTGCCGGCCGGCAGCTGAGTGGCCGCGCGCTTGACCAGCAGATCGTCGTAGCTTTCCGACCCCCTGCTCACGGTCAGCGCCGGCTGCTCAAGACGGAAGCGGGCGCCGAACTTGAACCCGTCGGTGGCTTTCTCGCCGGTCGGGAGCGCCCAAATGCTGTCGTAGGCGTCGACATCTTGTTGCTCCGAGACAGAACCGGGCATGAACGAGTCGGTCTGCGAATTGCCGCCGAACGACTGGCTGACGTCCATCCGCGACAGGACCGCGGTGGCCTCCTTCGGCACGTGTGCCCGGATCTGACGGGCCTTGCGGGCGTCCAGGGTGATGGTCCGGTCCTGGTCCAACCGGACGCCGGTGAAGGGGAGCAGCGCCAACCCCAGCGAGTGCGGCCCGTTGGCCCCCTGCACGTTGGCAAGGAGCCATCCGCTGTAGGTACCGGTGGGCAACCGGTGCGCGGTGCCGGTGCCGGACGCGTCGAGCGTCACCGTCGGCATACTGTGCTCCGAGACGATGGTGACCCTGCCGGAGAGCGGCTTGCCCGAACGGTCCTTCGCGAGGATGGTGAACAGCTGCTTGTCGAGCTTGCCCGCGCTGACGTAGGGCAGGGCGGCGTCGGGGTAGACATACGTCGAGCCGTCGATGACTGAGCGGTGGAAACCGGTGGTGGTTCCATTCGGGCTTTCGAAGGACCGGACGGTGGTGCCGTCGGCGGCGGTGCCGATCGTGACCTTGTCACCGGTGATCAGGGTGACGCTATGCGTGCCGCCGCTTCCTGCCGACTGGTGAACGGCGCCGACAAACGGCATGGGACCAGTGTCCGCCGGTACCGCGGCGGTGGCCGGTATGACCCCTATCGTCAGAGCGGCGACCACGGCAAACGCGATCGGCCCTGGCCGGGAAATGGGAACGCTGCGCAAGGAGACCCCTCGGGTGAGGTGAAACGCAAGAGCACATACGTTGCCCGGCGCCCTTTGCCACCACCTGGGGGTGCATGCGTCGATCACGCACCCGGGCCCAGGGTTGCATCGGTCATGTGACTGCATGGCCAACTCGTGGCCGCTCAGGTACCCGTGCGCCGTCGACTCCTGCTGACTGTGCGATCACCCTCACCTGCGAACGCTACGATCTCGACCTGATTCGGCCTGGACCGAAGGACGACATTTCGGAAGGATCACCCCAGACTGTCAGGGTCTGTTGAGGGGCCTCGCGTATTCCGGACAGGCGCCCGACCGTCCATGTCACGCGGGGATTCGCAACTCCTTGTACCCAGCGTGGCCTTCACGCGAAGGACGGGAACCCACCGCCGAGTGGAGGCGTTTGCGCGAGTCTGCGAGCGGCACCGGCGTGGTCGGCGGACGACGCCCCGGAACCGCCGCCCCGACGAAGGACTCAGGCAGTCCTGGGGCGGCCGAGTACGGGCAGCACCCACCTGGAAGACACCTCCTCCTCGGATCCCACGATCTGATCTTCAAGAGATGCCCACAAGCGCGGGCCAATCCTGCAGCGAGCACTACGCCCAGGACCTCACAGCAACGGTCTAGACGAGTCATTCCGATGTGATCAGTGGTCATAAGCGGTCAAGGATCGTATGACGGGCTGGCCGGTCTTGTGGTTGTGCCAGATCGCGGCGGTCATCGCGAGGATGCGTTGGGCGACGCGGACGGCGACACCTTCGAAGGTCCGGCCACCGTGCTGTTCCAGGTCGAGCTGGCCTTTGAGGGTGTCGTTGACCGACTCGATCAGCTGCCGCACCGACTTCAGAAGGCTCTCACCCCTGCGCTTCTTCTCGCGCTTGAAGGAGGGACGCAGCAACTCCGCGCCCCGGAAGGCCAGACCGGCCTCGAACTCCTTGGAGGCGAAGCCCTTGTCCGCGATCACCAGCAGGCTCGGCCGGTCCGTGGCCAGGTGCGGTTCGCGGTCCAGCATCGCCGACAGCACCTCCCGCTCGTCCAGTTTCGGGTTCGCCAGTGCCCACAGGATGGGCATTCCGGTCGGGGTGCACACCAGGAACAGACGCAGGCCCCAAAAGAACCGGGAGTGCGAGGCGCAGTACCCGTATCCGGCCCAGCCGGCCATGTCCGACCGCTTCACCGTCGGACGCGAGCGGCCACACTCCACCGGCGTGGAGTCGATGATCCAGTGGTTGTCGAACCAGAAGTCCGTATCGACGGCCAGTAGCCGTATTGCCTTCTTGACCAGCGGTAACGCTGCCCGCAGCCGCTTGTTCCAGCCTGGCTGCTTGGGCACGTACGGGAGCATCGCTCCTAGCCGGGAGTCCACGAACCGCAGCCGGCGCGACTGCGAGGTGAAGCCCAGCAGAGCCTGCGCCACGGCAAGGGTGACCAGCTCGGAATCCGTCAGCTGCGGCGGTCGGCCAAGCCATCGGGTACCCCCGATCTCGTCGTCGATCTTCACGTACAGTGCGGTCAGCACGGCGTCTAGGTTGTTCGTCACACAACGATCTTGGACGCCCTGTCTGCGTTCCCGGACACACCGTCAGCATTCGGAATGACTCGTCTAGAGGAGCTCGAAGGGCACATCGAGGCACTGCTGGATCAGGAGGACCCCTGGTGCTGCTGCGGGTGCACCATGTCCGGCTGCTCCACGTCGTGCCGCGCGGTGTGCCGCTGGACGAGTGCGGGCAGTGGAGCACCGACCCTGCTACGGACCCAGGACAGTGGCTGGTCGGACTGGAGCGCCCGAGGATCTGTCGGTGCGGATGTGCGGGATGCTCGCCGACCAGGCCGTGGCGCCCATCACGCCTATCAGCGTTCTCCACTCCCTGTTCCCCATGACCAGGATGGTAGATCCCGTTCCGTCCTCTCGCTGCCGCCTGGACGGGGGACCCGCGGCCGGCGCCGCAACGGCAGCATCGGCGTACGGACGCAAGATCGGCTCGTGAGCAGTGAGACAGGCGGCACCAACCTCGAACAGGCTCAGGACAGCGGCGGCGCCGGATCCGGCGTCTGCCACGCCGCCATCTGCTCTCGGAACTTCGGGCATCTGACGATGTCCTCTTCGCTGCATTTGAGGGCATGGGTCAGGAGCTGATGGGCGTGGTCGAGATCGACCAAGCGCTGCTCAATCTCGGTGATCTTGGCGCGGATCATCGCCTTTCGGCGTGGCTGCTCCAGCTGGAACTCGCTGATCTCGACCAGGGTCAGCCCGGCCTGCTGGCACTTGCGCAGTACCGTGATCCGCTCGGCGGCCTCCGGCGGATAGCGCCGCTGGCCGCTCTCACGCTCGGGCGCGGGCAGCAGGCCGTGTCGCTCCCAGTACCGGATGGCCGAAGCGGGCACTCCGGTGATCTTGGCGAGTCGGCCGATCGGCATGCGCACGTTCCGCTCCTCCTGCTCCTCGTCGATCCCGGCATTTGACTTAAACCTTAGTTCAAGTTGAAGAGTGGTCGGCACGTGGACAGCGACGAACGAGCGGCCGCTGGCAGCAAACTTGGAGATACCGCTATGAGCGACACGTACGTACGGAAAGAGCGGGCCGACCAGCTGGTGGAGGCCGCGGAGAAGCTCTTCGCGGCCGGGGTGATGTCCCACTCCGGGCACGCCAACCTGAGCACCAGGCTTGACGGTGAGCGCCTTCTGCTGACGCCGGGGTTCGTCCGCGGCCTGCGGCCCGAACAACTGGCGACCGTCGGTTTCGACGGGCAAGTCCTGGAAGGCGAGCTGCAGTCCGTCAGCGCCGAGATCATCGCCATGCACAGCGCCGTGTACAAGGCCCGCCCCCACGTGGGCGCGATCATCCACACCCACTCGCCGTCCGCGACCGCCTTCGCCGTGGCCCACCGGCCGCTGCCCTGCCGCACCGAGCCGATGCTGCGCTTCGGACAGGCCGAGGACGTCCCCGTGGTTCCCTGGGGACCTCGCGGATCGGACGTGTCGGTGCGCGGTATCGCCGACGTGCTGGAACGGTGCCCGACGACGGCCGCGGTCCTGCTGGCCAACCACGGCCTCTTGGTGTTCGGCCCGGATTCGGCGGCCACCGCCCACCTCGTGGTGGCGATCGAGGAGAGCGCCGAAGCCGAGATCGCCGCCGCGGCGATCGGCGGGGCCGTGGACTTCCCCCCGGGCGCCCAGGAGGCCGTGCGCGCCGCGATCGCGCGGGCCAGGTCATGACGGACGACACCCTCGCCTCCCGTACGGAGGCCATACGCGACCGTTACCGCTCCACCCTCGGAACCGTTCCCGGCGGGGTGCAGGAGAGGCTGCGCCTGGCCCAGGAGTTCGGCCGACTGCCGACCGAAGAGGCGATCGCGGCACTGCGCCACATCGTGCTGACCGACAATCCGCTGGGAGCGCGGGTGCAGCAGCTCGTCCACTTCGGGCAGCTGCTGTCCCTTGGCCGGGCACACCCCGCCCGGATCCACGCCCAGGGCGCACTCCACGCCGGAGCTGGCATCGCCGACCTCATCGGCGTCGCCGAGACCGCGCTCATCACCGCGGGCGTGCCGGCGTACGCACTCGGCACCGAGATCATCGCCGAACTCCTGCCGCATGGAGACGACGGCGAAGAGCGACCATCGGATCGTGCGGGCGGCCCGGTCCGACTCTGAGACAGAAGTCCAACTCAGCCCCGGCCGGCGGAAGATGCCCGGCTGCACCCCAGTGCCGGGTATCCAGCGCCTACCAGGACGGGATGCACAGCTGGACACAGGCCCGCTCCGAGCCGGTGGCGGGGCGGTAGATCCGCGCCCACGGCCCGAATCCACGCTTCGTCAGCTGCCACTGGGCGCGGGTCGACTGCTTGATGACCTTCTGGAGCGTGGCCCTCCGGAATCCGCCGGGCAAGCCGCTCCTCGTCGCTGAGGGCGATCGGGAGGCCGTAGCGCTCCAGCGCGGCCTCGGTGAGCACGAGCAGCGGGTCGGGGCGCCGAAGGTGTTCCTTGTCCTTCTTGGACGTGCCTCCGCCGCCGTGGAGCATCCGAAGGCTCTGGAATGGATGTCATGGCATAGCGAGGGACAAGGCGACCACCAGCGCGCCGAGGACCTGGCACACGCCGCGGCAGCCGCCGACAACAGTCACGCCCTGCACGGCCTCGCCCACCTCAGATTCGCTAAGAGCCATCTCCACGACGCTGAGCGATTGAACCGCGCCGCCGCACAAGCGGGGTCGGTGTCAGCCCGCGAATGGCTCGCCCGCAGGGAGTCCCCGCGTGAGCCGGCCGCTTGATCATCTGGGGTTTTGTGGGCTCCTGTGAGTTCACTGTTGCGCGAACCGATCGAACGCTCCGTACAGTGCTCGGCTCATGGCAGCGCTGCCCTGTTGTCCCGCGTCGTCGATGACCACCATTTCCGCGCCGGGCCAGGCGTGCGCGAGCTCCCAGGCCTTGTCCAGCGGTCCGCTCATGTCGAGGCGGCCGTGGCTCAGGATGTCGGGGATGCCTGCCAGGCGCCCCGCGTCGCGGATCAACTGCTTGGCGGCTGGCTGCGCGGGTCTGGCACAGCCGGGCATTTCAGACAGGCTTGCCAGCACGTTTGTGAGCCCGGCGCAGAGCTCACAGAGGCCTGGACAAAGGCACCGGCAGCCGCAAACCCTGTGTCCGCCAGGACGAACCGTGCTGCGCGAATGCTTGTCAGCCTCGACCGGCCCGTCAGCGGTCAGCCACGTACGCCTTCTCGGCTTGGGTCTTGAGCTGGCGCAGCCAGTCGGTGAGGGACTGTTCCAGAGCCTGCCGCAGCTCGGCGGGCTGGGCCTGGACCACGGCGCCGCTCCAGGACTCCTCGGTGTGGACGGTCACCACGCCGTCGTGTTCCTCGAAGGCCCAGATGTGGATGCCGTCGATGCCGTTGGCGGGTCCGCTCCAGGCGATGCGCTCGCCGTGCACGACCTCAAGCAGGGTGGAGGTGATGTCGAGGCCGTGGGTGAGCCAGTGGAAGCTCGCTCCGGGGGCGAGCGGGCCGGCGAACTCGGCCCGCTCGACGTTCGTGTTCCACCGGGCCCATCCCGCGATGTCCGTGTGCAGGTTCCAGACGAGGGCCAGGGGGGCGTTCACGGTGGTGGAAACCCGCACGATCACGGGGGCGTTCTCGTCGATGGTGATCGCGATCGGCTGGAGCTGCGGGGTGTCCGTGGTGTTGGCGTTCATGGTGCTGTCCTTCCGGGCTTGCGAATGGGGAGCTGGTATTGGGGAGCCGGCACTGAGGCTTCAGAGGTTCTTGCCGGTGGGGGTCCCCGTCGTGGGCCGGCCGCCGCAGGGGGCGATGAGGACCGCAAGGAGGGCGGCGGCGATCGCCGTGGCGGAGAGGAAGGCTGCCTGGTAGCCGCTGTTGATCGAGGCAAGGGTCGAGGGGGTTCCGGTGCGGTGGGTGGCGACGGCGCTCTGGGCGAGCCCGAGGGCTCCGCCGACCTACTGGGTGGTGTTGATCAGGCCGCCTGCTAGGCCGGCATCGCCCGGGGCGACCTTGGCGGCGGCGGTGACGCTGACGAAGGAGGGCGGCCGCGAGCACGGCCAGGGCAGCCCAGCGGCGCGGGGGTAGGGCGTGTGGTCCGGGTCGGGTGAGCGGTTCCGTGCGGCGGTGGGCGCGGTGCGCAGGGCTCCATGGCGCCGGCTTCGCTCTTGGCTGATGTCGGTGGGCGATCGTCGTCAGGAGCGGCTTTCGCTTTCATGCTTGAGGTTGTTCATCCAGTTCTGGAGCGACGTGTCGAGGGCTGTCTGCAGGGTGGCGGTGTTGGCCACGACCGGTGCGCCGGTCCAGGACTCCTCGGTGTGCACGAGCACGCCGTTCTTGATGGGGGTGAAGGTCCACACGTGGATGGCGTTGATGCCCTGGGCGGGGCCGCCCCAGGCCAAGCACTTCTTGTGCTCGACCTGCTTGACGGTGGAGGTGATGTCCAGGCCTTCGGTCGCCCAGCGGAATACCGAGCCAGACCGCAGCGCGCCGGGCGTGTCCTTGGTCAGCGAGGTGACATTGGGCTGCCAGGTGGGCCAGTTCTCGACGTCCGTCTGCACCCTCCAGATCGTGGCCAGCGGTGCGTTGATCACGATGTTCTTGCGGGTGATCACCGGTGCGGTCTCGTCGGGGTGTACGCCGGCACAGGCGAGCGACTGGCTGTACGAGGCCTTGCCGGAGTGATCGTGCGAGTGGTCGTGCGAGTGGTCGTGCGAGTGACCAAAGGCCACACCAGAGGCGGCGACGACCAGAACTGCGGACAGGGCTGCGAGCGGGACGGCGTTGACAGCGCGCATGACGTGTTCCTTCGAGTGGAGACCGGGAGGGGCACCCGCACGGTGCGGGTGGAAGCCGAGATCGTTACTGTCTCTCGCTTCTGTTAGAGACTGTAACTGTAGCTATGGGGGAACGCAAAACGTTGCTGTCGCGGCTGCGCGGCTGCCGGGCTCTGGCCGGGGCCGTCATCGCGTGGACCCGCATCCACGGCGTGGTGAGTCTGGAAGTCGAAGGTCTCTACAGCGGCATGGGTCACCAGTCGCAGACGCTGCTGGAAGTGGAGATGAACACGCTCGCCGACACCATCCGGCTCGGCTGACCCATCGCTCGCCACGCGGCGCACCCGGGCGCCCGCGTGGCGTGCTTCGATCGGGTGGACGTTCCATGCCAGTTGCACGGTGGAGGGGACATGGCGGCTGCTGAAGCGTCGTAGGCGGTCGTGGCAGTAATTGGCCCGCAGGGCGACTGAGCGGGGACGGCAAGTCGGTCAAGTTGCGGTAGAACGCCTGGACATGGTGGGTGAGGGGAGCACTCCCCCGGAAGCCGCAGCAGGGTGTCCGTCGCGAGCATCGTGGGCAGTCACCTCCGCATGTGTGCCCGTCCACTGTGGATGACCGGGCAGCGCAATGGTTCACGCCGTGGCCTCGCGTCCCGCGCAGCAGCTGCTGCCGGGCTGACGGTGTCGGAAGCTTCGACCTCTTCGGCCTCCGGTCGGCGTGCCGGGGCGTCCTGCCTGCCCTGCTGCAGAGGGGCGGGCAGGAGGCTTTTTCTCCCGGCGTGTTGCCCGCTCCGGGCGATACGGGTCAGAAGATGCGCAGGCGGGTCGGCGTGGCGTGGGGCTGGTCGACCCAGGCTGCCACTCGTCCCGGGTATGGCTCTTCCCCCCAGACCATGCGGACTGTTGTTGCCTGAGTTGATCCTCGCGGTATTGGAGAGAACACGGTCCTGAACACCGATTCGCGGACCTGATCCGGGCGTCGGTCGAGCAGCGGTGGAGGACGAAATGCGCCGGGTCCGGAAGCAAGGACAGGCACGTGTCCAGGGGGCGCGAGTGACGGCGGCGATGGGTGGTGGTGGCGATGGGCGGCGGCGACGGGTGAGTTCGGGGAGACCACCGCCCGGTGCAGTCACCGGCCAGGTGTGGGAGCGAACCGGATCACGGAGCTGCCTCGCCTGAAGCGGTAAACGGATACCCCCGAGAGCAGCACGGCAAGAGCGAGGGCAAGGGCGGCGGCGAAGGGCAAGGGCGGAGGGCGGTCCCCGTCCAGAGCGGCAAGAGCTCCGGCAGAGCGGCAGCGGAAGGCTCCGACCAACGGGGCGGCGCAGGGCATCAGTGGGTCGGGACTCTCCCGCAGCGGCCAACGTGAGGCGCGAGCGCAACCAGCACGGCAGCGGTTGTGACAACACTGAGCAGCGCCGCGAACATACCGGTAGCGGTAACCGCCGTCAGACCCGAATCCGCAGGTAGCTGTGGGGGCTGGCGGCTGATACGGCGACAGGTGTCCCTGCTGGTTTGAGATGATCGAGGTTCTCTACGCCT
>NZ_JBSFCW010000050.1:0-31420 GCF_053593595.1 Streptomyces sp. NPDC002206 | reverse complement strand
ACGCAACCGCAACAAGGCACTCACGAGCACCGATGCACGACCACCGCCTCACCCTCACCGAACTACAGCGGACCAGTCGATCTCCAACTGAAGGGATAATCCCATGTTGCTCCCCGCCCAGGGCTCGTGCGTTCTCGGGTGGTGAGACGCCCTGAACTGTCCTCGGTGGGCGCTAAGCGAGATTCCAGAAGTTCTACGCGTAACGCGTGACGGTGTTCGTGAGGCCGAGGTCATGGTCAGTCTGCGCACGGCTCGGGCTCCACCGATGAGTTCCTGCGGGCTGTCGGGTCAGTACGGACATGACTGCTGAGAACAAGCCGCCGGTCGTCTCCCGCCGGGAGTGGCTGGCCTCAATCGACACCCTGCGCGCCCGGGAGAAGGCGCACACCCGCGAGGGCGACGCGATCGCTGCCGCACGGCGGCGGCTGCCCATGACCGAGGTGGACCCATCGACTCCGCTCGTGGGAGGCAACGGAGCCGTCCCCCTGATCGACATCTTCGAGGGCCGCATCCAGCTGTTCGTGTCGTATCACATGTGGCACGACGGCCACACCGCCGCCGACCAGTGCGAGGGCTGCACCTTCTTCACCGGCCAGGTCCGTGAGCTGTCCTATCTGCACCAGCGTGACGTCACCTTCGCCGTCCTCTGCCAGGGGCCCTTCGAGGAGTCCGACCACTATCGCCGCTTCATGGGCTGGGACATGCCCTGGTACTCCGTACCCGCCGAGTCGCACGAACGGCTCCTCGCCGGCCGCCACTTCGGGATGAAGGCGTGCTACCTCCGCGATGGGGACCGCGTCTACGAGACCTACTGGACCACCGGCCGCGGCGTCGAACCCATGGCGCCGTCCTACGGCATCCTCGACATGACCGTCTACGGACGGCAGGAGACCTGGGAGGACTCCCCGTCCGGCTGGCCTCAGCCTTACAAGACCGACGGCCAGCAGTTCCGCAAGGACGGTCGGCCGACCGCGCAATGGGCACGGATCACCGCCGGCCACAACGACGACCTCCACAGCGGACAGCACAGCACGGTCGCGGGCGGCTCAGGCTGTTGCTCGTAAACCCGCGTCCGACGGGCGTCATGGCGGCGTGGTCAGGGCCCTGCGTGTCCTGCGAACCGCCCACCCAGTGACGCGCGGAACGTCTGGAATCGCGCTTGGTCGAGGTCAGGGGCGGTGATCAAGGCGAGGAAGCGGTCCGTGATGATCGAGGGGTCTAACGCCTCATCAACACGGACCGCTTCCCCATGCCGTCATCACTGATCATTCTCCTGACCCGCCACCGCAACCATGATGCGGGTACCACTCTCGATGCCGGCCAGGTCGAGGACCTGGCCGACGTCCTGGACGTTCTGCCGGATCCCCGCAGCCGTCAGGGCCGCCGCTACCGCCTCGGCGCCCTGCTCGCCCTGTGCACGATCGCCGTGCTCGCTGGCGCCACCACACTGGTCGCGGTCGCGCGGCACGCCGCCCACTTGCCCGAGGAGATCCGGGACCGGCTCGGCCTGCGCGCCGCGGACGACCACCCTCGGCCGGGTCCTGGCCCGCCTCGACGGCGACACCGTCGACGCCGCGATCGGCGCCTGGCTCGCCCTGCACTGCGCCCTCCCCGGCGAGAGTGACGATCTGTGCGCCGTCGCAGTCGACGGCAAGACCCTGCGCGGCTCGCGCACCGTCACCAGGCGGGCCGTACACCTCGTCGCCGCCGTCACCCACGGCGAACGCGCCGCGCTGAACCAGCGCCAAGTCCGTGGCAAGAAAGGCGAGATCAGCGCGTTCGTGCCGCTGCTGGCCCCGCTGGACCTGGCCGGGTGGACGGTCACCTTCGACGCGCTGCACACCCAGCACGCCCACGACCGCTTCCTCGTCGAGGTCAAGAACGCGCACTACATCGCGATCGTCAAGGACAACCACCCGAAGCTTCACGCCTTCCTCAAGCGTCTGCCGTGGGCAGAGATCCCGCTTGGCCACTACTGCCGCGAGCGGGCTCATGGCCGTGACGAGATCCGCCGCCTGAAAGCGACCGCGGTGCCCCGCCGGCTGCGGTTCCCGCACGCCGTCCAAGCCCTCAAGGTCACCCCCCGTCGGCGCAACAACGGCACCGGGAAAATCGAGATCGAGCGGATCTACGCGGTCACTTCCCATACCGCGCACACCGCGACTGACGCGCAACTCGCCCGGGCCGTACGAGAGCACTGGCACATCGAGGCCCACCACCACGTCCCCGACACCACCCCGGCCAGGACCACGCCGTGGTGCTCCATGGCGGCCAGCAACTGGATCGCCGCAGCCGTACCGGTACGCGAGCCGCGCACCACGTTGCCGTCGACCGCAACCACGCGTCGCGCCGTCCGCTTCTCCTTCGACAGGGCCGGGGGTGCTGGGCAGGCACCTGGTATCAGCGCAGGGACTACGCCAAGGTCCCTGCTACACCACTCGGCGGGACACCATCGGAGGAAGAAATGAACGGGCGGCATGACAACCGTTTTCGCGGTCCCTTGCGAGTAGCAGGCACGGCAGCGGATTCGTGAAGGGCGGGTGATGAATCTGAATCGATGTCTCGGAATCAGTGTGAATTTCCCGGATCCAATACGCGATCCAGAAGGGTTAACGGCCTGGTGACGGGCGAATCCGCTGCAATGGAGGCCGAATTCGCGTGGCTTGTATTTACGCCGAATATCAGGTACGTAGGTGGCGTGAACAATCATCCCCATGACCCCATAGGCACTCAGCCAGCACGTGATCCCTACGGAAGTAACCTCAGCCACAGAAACTACCCTGGCTATCAAGGTAGCCATCCGGGCGGACAGGGGGACTACGACTACTCGAACCCGACCCCGCGCCGTCAGCGCCGGGAAGGCGAGAGCCGGGACCGCATGGCGCTCGTCATCCAGACGATCGGCGACATCGCCGCCGGCTTCCTTGTCCTGTGGATCTTGCTCTACCTGCTGGACGCCAACCAGTCCAACGGCTTCGTAGAGTTTGTCCGCGGCGTGGCCGAATGGCTGGCTGGCTGGTCGCAGGACATCTTCACCATGGACACCGAGGGCCTTCGCGTCCTCCTCAACTACGGCCTACCCGCGCTGGTTTACCTGGGCGTGGGACATGGCATCGCGGCTTGGGTGCGCCGCCTCTGAGCCGGGGCGGCTGCACGAACCGCGCGCAAAGCCGCCCGCGCAGCCCGGATCTTCGGCATGCCGATGGTGCGGGTGGCGAAGGTGTGCCGGTGGACTACTCGACCTCCAGGATTCGGTTGAACGCCTCACTGACCGCGTTGTCGATGAACGACCCAACCCGGCCCATGAACTGTCTGACGCCGAGCCTGCGGCGGGCCCCCTGAACCGGCGTGAGCTGTATTTGCTGCGCGGTCGGTGTGGGTTTCCCCCGCGCGCTGCAAGTGGTGTGTAGCCGCGGTGACCGAGTTGCGACGCCATCAAGACCCCCTCTCCACAGGGGTGTTGATCTGGCGTCGACTCCCGGTCTCAGGTGACACTTCCGCCCCTCGGCGCGCTGTAGGAAGTGGGCCCGATCATGAGGGTCTAGGGGCCCGCCCTCTAGGGGGAGGCACGCGGGTCCCAGCGTGCAGGGGCAGGCTGGTCACCCCCGTGCTGGCCTGCTCCTGCGCGTGCATGAAGCGGTCCGGGTTGCCCCACCGAGGCTTGGCGCCCAGGCCTTCATGTGGGTGGGGTGGCGGGGACCCGCGCCTGGGCTGCGGGCGCAGACGGCGGTGAGGATCGGCACCCGAGCAGGTGGCGCACAGTACAGCCAGCGCCGGGCTCTCCGCACATGGTGTAACAGGCGGACTGTCCGCCACGCAGTACCTCACGGACTCCGTGGGTGCCCGGTTCCCCCCGTGCTGTGCATCCGCGGCGGACGCGGGCAGAGGCGCCTCAGCCTCTACCCGCGTCCTCTTGAGTACAGCGACGGGGAGCTGTGACGGAGGACCGTGTTGAGCGCGGGCATGCTCATAGCGGACCGATACCAACTGGAGGTGCCGCTCGGCCGCGGTGGCATGGGCGAGGTCTGGCGCGCCACCGACCAGCTGCGGCAGACGAAGGCTCCGCCTCCCTCACGACCACGGGCCAAGTGATCGGGACGACAAGCTACCTCGCTCCCGCGTAGTGCACCTGGGCGCCCGGAGTAAGACCAGCGGCATGAGGAAGCTCAGCAGGAGCCTTGCTTGGCGAGTCGTGTCGGTGGACACGCTTGGCTACAGCCCGCAGGAGCCGCGATCGAGGTGGAAGTAACGGGCGTTGGCCCAGCGGCACAGCCGGATACCGACGACGACGCCCGCGATCGTGACCAGGGCGGGCAGGTATCCGCTAGCGACCTGGATGATCGGGATTGCTGGGCACCCACCTGAGATCGCCCAGCCCGTACCGAACAACACCGCGCCGGGGATCACGCCGGCGTGGATACGCCCCGGGGTGCGGCGGACCCGCAGCAGAGCGAACACACACACGATGATTGCGACGGCGCCGGCGAAGGAGAGGAACATCCGCAGGTCCTGGAAGGTGAACATGCGGTTCAGCTCGGCGTAATCGCCGAAGCCGATGTTGGTGACGGTATAACCGAGGGCCAGTCCGGTGATGGTGTTGGCCAGCAGAATCGCGCCCCGGGTGCGCATCAGATCACCTTCCACAAGAGGAACGACACCCCGACGGCGGTGCCGAAGAACACGGCGGTCGCGACGATGCTGACCGGGCGTAGACGGCCGCAGCCGTTAAGTCCGTGACCGGAGCTGCACCCGCCGGCCAGCCGGGTGCCAAAGCCGACCAGCACGCCTCCCACGAACAACAGAGCGATCATGCCGGTCGGATTGGCGGTGACTAGGTTCCGAAAACCCGGTCCCATGTCGAAGCGGAGCTGGAACCGCCCGGAAGTGACCGCGGCGATGCATCCGCCGAGGAAAGTCGACACCAGCAGGGCAGCCTGGGTGACGACCGGGACCTGACGCAGGCTCGTGACCGAGGGGCTCTCACCCCCCGTCGCCTCGACGTCCGGGCGCGGCTGTGTCTCCCCGTAGGGCCCCTGCTGCGGGGTGGGCGCGCCCGGGCCGGTTCCGAAGTGCTCGGCCGTGGCTGCGGCGAGCGCGTCGACGAGAGCCTGTTCGTCGGTGAACTCCTCCTCCAGCCGCTCGAGGTGGCGTTCGCTGCGCCAGTGCAACACGCGATCCCACGCCGACGACACCCCGAAAGATCGATCGGTGGCGAGGGTGTAGGCGATGGTGATGAGAGCGAGCCCGATAGCGCCCGCCCACCAGGGCCAGTAGGTACTCATGCGGGGCCTCTCATCCAATCGACGAGCCGCGCCCACCAGCCGCCCTTCGAGCTGGGCGTTTGCTGTCCGTGTCGAACGGGGTGATCTGCTGGCTGGGCGAACTGTACGGGTGGTGACGGCTGGTGATGCCACGTCGGTGGCGGCGGGGGTGCTGTTTCAAACGGTGCCGTTTCCCAGTGGGCTGTGCTCTCGGGCGCCGCGGTTCCAGGTCCATACGGCTCTGGCGGTCGGGCCGGGGCCGGTTGGGACCCAGATGCGGTCTCCGGTGACCAGGAATCGGTCTGCGACGGCGGGACCTGCCGGGGTGCCTGCCTTGAGTTGGCCGCGCCGGACCGGCCCGCGTCGGCCTCGGCTCTGAGGTGGAGCGCGTGGTGTCCGTTGGGCAGCAGAGTGATGGGCACGCGCTCGCCGGTGAGTGACAGCTGGTAGCGCGCACAGTCGCGCCATCGACCCTCGCTGTCGCAGTAGTAGTCGCGCCAGCCCTGCAGGCTCGCCCTGAGTAGGGGGAAAAGGGGACATCCTGCGGCGTGCGAGCAAGCCATGTTGCTCCCTCCTGACCGGCGCACACCGCCCGTTCGGGGAGGGCGGTTGCCGTTCTCGGTTCTTGTCCTTGCCGCGCCCGGTCGACGATCTCAAAGCGTCGAGGAATGCAGGCACAGCACCGTACTGTGACTGCCCGTCACCGCGTGCAGGGGTGATGCAACCATTGTTTCGGTGTCCCGAGCAACCCAATCGAGTTTTTCAACCAGACCACTTGACATCACTTAGTGAGATATATGCCGCGCGATGGACGTGCTCGCCTATCTCTCATGTCCGGATATTCGCAGCCGACAGCGAGATCACTTCGATCGTAATTCGAGCTCATGGTCGTGGCCTCTGCCGGTACGAGGCAGTCGTTTGTGGAGAGGATGCGAATATTGGAGTTGTTCGTGGCGAGGTCGTGAATGTTGCAGATCTAAATGAAGACGCTAATGGAGGGAAATCATGTGCCGACGTGCTGTCTGTCCGACGTGCCTGAAGGCGACCTATGAGGGGTGCGGGAGGCATGTCGAGCAAGTGCTCACCGGCGTGCCAACGCCTCAGCGCTGCACGTGTGAGTCGGCGACGGGTAGGCGCGCGCGCAGTTGGTCACCAGAGGCGACGGCTCGATCGGAACCGGTGTCGGTCGGGTCGGGCGAGCCCTCACGAGCCACACGCGTTCCCCGGCGCCCAGGGAGTTCGTCAGGCCGGCCGAGGGGTGACTGGTGGAGCCGGCTGGCCGATTGGATGAAAGGCCCGGCATGAGGTGGTGGTCCGAGGAGCTGGACCGCGCTCTTCGTCCGCACGCTGATCGCGGACCCAGCATTCCGTTACCCCGGAAGTGGCTGTCCCGTCCCAATTGATCTGGTCCGAGGGTCTGGTCCTGCCCAAGGACACGAAAACTGATGAGACGTCAGATCTCGTCTCACGTGATCGGGTCCGCCAGAGAGATTTGCCGCAGGCTTTCGGGCGAGCGTTCGATCCCCTGACCTGCTCGTCTCAGCAGATCTGGCCTGCCGCAGGGGGGCAGAAGATGTCCAGGACCCGCCACACCCGGCCGCAAGCGCACCGCCGACAAGCCGAAGCCCGCCACCTCCTGACCACCCCGCCCGGCCGCCCGCGCCACAACGGGCGGCCGCGCCCATCCACCACCCGGTCCACACCTCTTGACAACTGCTCATGCTCCTGACAGCAGTGGCACTGCACCACTCCCACGAACGGCACCACACCACGAAGGGGGCGATCAGCGCATGACCAAGCCTGAGAGCGTGGGATACGACTACGACGTCGTCATCAGCGGAGCCAGCCTCGCCGGCAGCGCCGCGGCGATCTTGCTTGCTCGACGCGGTGTTCGCGTTGCACTGCTGGAACGCCGCTCGGACCCCGAAGCGTACAAGGTGCTTTGCACCCACTCCCTCCAGGCCAGCGCCTACCCGGTGCTGGACGAACTCGGCCTCATCCCCGCCCTGGAGAAGGCGGGAGCCGTCCGTAACGAGGCCCGCTGGTACACCCGCTGGGGATGGATCGAGCCGAGGGCCGCGTCGGCGGGCCGCGAGCTTCCGTACGCGTACAACATTCGGCGCAGCATCCTCGACCCGTTGATCAGGTCCCATGCGGCGGAGACTCCTGGCGTCGATCTGCTCCTCGGTCACCATGTGACCGGGCTGGTCCGGAAAGCCGGGCGGACCTTGGGGGTGCGCGCGTCGACACCACAGGGCGAGCGCGAGATCCGGGCCCGCCTGGTGGTCGGCGCCGATGGCAAGGACTCGGCCGTAGCGAAGTTCGCCGGGGTGCCTGCTCGGCTGTACGAGAACGCGCGGTTCGGCTATCTCGCGCACTTCCGCAATCTTCCGCTGCACGGCGGGATCGGTCACGCCTGGTTCCTCGAGCCCGACATGGCGTACGCGTTTCCGAACGACGACGGGGTGACGGTCATCGCGGTGCTCCCGGACAAGAAGCGGCTGCGGGCCTTCCGCGAAGACCTGGAGGGCAGCTTCTTCGAATTCGTCCGCGCCCTACCCGAGGCACCACCCATCGACTCCGCCGAGCGCATCACGAAGATCACCGGCACTGTCAACTACCCGCTTCACAGCCGCAAGCCGACCGCACCGGGCGTCGCGTTCATCGGCGACGCCGCCCTGACCGGCGATCCCCTGTGGGGAGTGGGGTGCGGGTGGGCTCTGCAGTCCGCGCAATGGTTGGCAGAGGCGGTCGCCTCAGCCGCAACCGGTCGGGGCGACCTCAATAGATCGCTCGTGGTGTACGCACGCAGACACCGGCGCCGGCTGCGCGGTCACCAGTACCTGGCCGTCGACTTCGCCAAGGCCCGTCCGTTCAATCCCTTGGAGCGGCTGATGTATTCGGCGGCGGCGCGTGATGAGTCGGTGGCGCGGCACATGCATCTGTTTGCATCCCGCTTGATCGGTCCGCTGCGTTTCTTGAACCCCGTGGCACTGGCCAAGGCTTCGGTCGTCAACATCAAGCATCGCGGGGCGGCTGTGGCACCCGCGAACCTGTCTCACACAGGGTCATGACCGGCTCCCCTCCCACTCCGCTCGCTCTCGGAAGCTTCCAAAGAGAGGAACACTGAACCGCTCCGGGGGTCTGTGGAGGCTTGATTGCACCCGATCGGCAATGTGGAGCCGTTCCTCCTGCGTCAGGTGCCGAGATGACGAAACGACCCGCTCAGCCCGCACTCTGTGCGCGGGTTGAGCGGGTCTGTTCTTCGTTGCGTTGGTGCCGTTGCGCCACCGCTTGCCGGTACGCCGGTTGATGCCGACGATCCGGCACGCTTCCCGGCTGCTTACTCCGTGCTCCATGAGCCGGAAGTATTCCTCCCGCTCACGGGCCAACTTCTTCTTCCCCTGCGGTGTTCGGATCTTTCGGATCTCGAAGGCCATCGCATCCCCGAAGGTCGGGTGTTGCGGTGATCGCTAGAACTCAAGAGTCGCTGCGGGGGCGTTGACGGTAGTAGTTGACGGCAGTTCCTCAGGCAGGCGCATCGCGTAGCGGTGGGCTGCGTGAGTAGAAACTTTCTCTACGGGTTCAAGACGGCTCGCTTCGCTCGCCGCGAGCTCCCCGACTCGCCGCCGGGGGCGCCGCTCATGTCTTCGCCCCGGTCCGCTCCCGGCTCCGCCGGTCGTACGGCATGAGCGATCCCGGTGTGCTGAGGAGAAGAGGCCGGCGGGTGGCTGGGGCGGTCGGCCCCACGGCTTTACGCAGCCACCATGGGGCGAGCCTCCAAGATCGGGGGCTCACTTCAGGCTATTGCGAGCAGGCCAGGAGCTGCCCGAGTCGCAGCGAGCTTTACGGGCCCCCGATCTCTCGCCCTATGTCAGCTCCAGCCCAAAGCCGCTACGCCGGCCGCAGCATCGCGCGACCCCGCGATGGGTACGGTGCAAGAGACATCGCCGCCGAGACGCCAACGAAGCGGGAGGGCGCATGCTGTCAACGCCGGAAGAGACGCCGAGGCTGTGCGTGAGCGGAAAGGAACCCGAGGCCATAGCACTCTTACTTGAAGAGTACAGAGCTCTGCGCGCAGAGTCAGTTCAACGGATTGCCAATCGAATGCAAATGGTTGGATTTCTAGGCGTTATAGCAGCGGTTCTCTCAGTTTCGGGAGCCGTGTCACTCACGTCGGCCTCACCCTATATGGCGGTTATGCTTGCCGCCCTTGCAAGTTTCTGGATGCGCCACAACAATCGGGCCGTGCAGAGGGTGGGTCGGCACCTGCGGTTCATAGAAGAACGCGTTGATCAACTATCCAGAAGGGCATATGGCTCGCAAGAGGCTCTGCTTTCCTGGGAAATGACACGACAATCGCAGCGTGAAGCTCTGCGTGGCGTGAAACGCCGTGCTGGATTGTTGAGTGGATGGACGCTGCATAGATGAAGCGCGGCGGGTGTGGAGTAGTTCGAGGGCTGCGGAGGGAGCTATGCGTGGCCGCAGTTGCAGGTGCACGCAGAGTGGTCGGAAATGTGAAAGCATACACTGAGCCTCTCGAAGGCCTCCCAAGATTCCGAGTCCGAAAGTTCATTAATTCGAAGTCGTAGAATCTTCTGGGCTTTGTGGAAGCTGCATGAATATTCTTTGACATGCCATTGTGTGAGGTTGTCGAGATACTCCATCGCCGGGTCGCCCTCGCTGTCAGATGCCGTTTCGGCGAGCATCTGTCGTCCCGCGGGCCTGCGACCTCGCCCGCACGTTCGCCGATCTGGTCCGTCACCGGCGCGGACATCTGCTGGCTCTTCGCCAGCCACCGACGAGCAGCGTCCCAGTACCGGCGTGCACTTACCAACGTCACTGAGGAAGGCGGTCTCGGTCCACGCGGTGACATCGGAAGTCACCTCGAAATAACCGAAGGCGCCGCCGCCCTTGACGTGGTCCACGTGATCGGGAACGCGCTGTCGGACGAAGTGGGCGAGCTTCTTGATCATGTAGGCATCCTGCAGTAGGACGTGGCCGCCCGGCTGCGGCTAGTGCTCGTCGCTCGCGGCAGGACAACATGCGTCGACTGAGTAGTCTCCGCCAGCCAGCTAGGCTACTCGGGCCAGGAACTGTTTCGGATGACCTCGACGAAGTCGATGCGCTGGAAGCCGGGCACGAAGTGGGCTAGCACATCGGCGTTCACGGTGCCGAAGGTTGTGTCGGGCCGGTCCTTGAAGCCGTCAGTGAAGGCCTCCAGAATCCTGCGCTTGAAGTCGGGTCGCGGGTGGGCATCGGTGACGGCTTCGAGCGACGCGGGATCCAGGTCGTCACGGCCGATCCCGAGCACATCAGTCTCCACACCCGCGGTGACCAACGCGATCTCGGGCTCCATGAACTCCGGAACACCAGGCGTTGTGTGGAGGGCGATCGCCGTCCAAACCCGGCGGACATCGTCAGCGCCGACCCCATGCTCGGTAAGGAACCGACCTGCCTCGTTCGCACCATCGATCTCGAAGCGCTGGTGAGTGGTTCGGTATGTCTGAGTCAGACCCAGGTCGTGGAACATCGCTCCGACGTAGAGCAGTTCCGGGTCGGGCTTCAGGCCGCGCTGTAGCCCTTGCAGCATCCCGAACAGGTAGACCCTGCGAGAGTGGTCGAATAGCAGCGGCGGCTCAGCTTCGCGGACCAGCGCCGTGGCCCCGGCCGCCAGCCGCGTATCGGGGATCTCGATGCCTGCGATCTTCTCGCCCATAACTGATTCCCTCCTCCGCTCGGCCCCAGGGACGCGCATGCACGCCGTGCCTACGGAGCCAAAGTCGAAGGTGCCAATTCCGGTGGGGCGGCAAGCGTGGCGTCCCCCCCGTCTCGCAAGATAAGTATTTCACCCTTGTGGGCAACTGTCCTTGGCAGCGAGCAGTCCACAGTGGCCTCGTCCCGTGCGGAGCGCTGTAAGCCCTGACCAGGACATCCGGTCTCGTCCTGGTATGCGATCGGGAGTGGTCTTCCGCTCCACATCGCTCAGGTCCTCGCGGGACATTCCAATATCAACACCACAATGAGCTACAAAGGGATCAATCCGGCCGGCTGACGCCATCGAAACCCACCGGGCATTCATTGCTCGGCGTCGCGCACTGTGTCCCAGCGAAGAATACCGAACCCTCCCTCCGAACAGTGAGACTCGTTTCTCACGCGTTCGCCAGCGGCGGTTCTGGCTCAGGTTCTGTGATTACCGAGGATTTTGGGTTGTCGTCGGGCAGTGATGGTTCGTGATCCCTGCGGTATGCCGTTGGTGTGAGGTATCCGGAGGGTGGGGGCCTGACCGCTGAGCGGCGGGAATCCGACTCCAGGCCGGCGGGCGGTTCGCGGCGGGTGAGAGGTTTGCGGTGAGGCCCTGCGCTCTGCAGGTCCGGCGAACTCCCCGGCTGTCACCGGGCCCAGTTCACCGTGTTCGAGGAGGAACTCGGCAAGGGCCCGGCCGCGCACGGTTTCGAGGATGAGCGGTGGACCCTGGCCCCGGGTCCAGACCGTGATCCGCCGCCGTTTCCGGCTGAGTCTCTCGGTGGCGACGGTGTGACGGCTGCTCAAGCGGCACGGCTGTTGCTGGCAGGCACCCGCCCGCAGGGCTCTGGAGCGCGACGAGCACGTCATCGAGCTGGGGAAGAAGGAGACATCCCACGCGGACAACGAGTCAAGCTGCTTCGGTGGAGAACTCTGCCGGTGGCTGGTTGGGGAAGGCCTTGGTCTCGTCGTAGGTGGCTCCGACCTGGAGGCAGTGGAAGAGCATTCCCATGAAGCGGTTGAACAGGTTCCGCTGGGCGGCGACGTGGCGGTCGCCGGCTTCTTTGCGGCGGTCGTAGTGGGCTCTGGCGCCCAGTGACCTCGTGAGGGAGACGAAGGCCCATACGTAGCCGACTGCGGCCAGCCGCTGGTTCTTGACCCTGCGGCTCATGACCACGCAGCTCTTGCCGCTGGCCGCGTTACGGGTGCACTTCCGGCGTAGGCCTTGAGTGAGCCGGCGTTCGCGAACCGGGTCCGGTCGTCGCCGATCTCCGCGAGGACCCGGGCCCCGGTCAAGGAGCCGGGGCCGGGAAAGCTGCGAATGATCGGCGCGTCCGGATGCTGCTCGAATGCCTCGGCCGCGGCGTCCTCCAGTTGGTCGGCATTGCGGCAGGCGGTGTCGAGCTGCCGCAGCAGGGCCGATGTCTGGTGGCCGAGGGCCGCTTCGACCTGCGGAAGCTGGTGGAGGTACTCGCGCCGGAAAACTTCATGGAGTCGGTCGGCTTCCGCTTCGATACCGCGGAGCCGGCCGGCTTGCCGGAGGAGAGACTGGAGCCGTCGGCGCGTGAGTTTCGCTGCCGCGGTAGGGGTGGGAGCCGCAGCAAGAATGGTGCGGGCCTCACGGGAGCACAGTCCATCGCGCTTGTCGGCGAACGCGGTGAGGACACTCGGATAGAACTCCCTCAGCTGCGAGCGGAGCTTGTTGTGGGCTTGGCCGCGGTCCCAGACGGCGTCCTGTTGAGCCCGGGCGAGCACGGCGACGGCCTGGGCCAGCTCGGAATCCGCAGGCAGCGGGCGATGCGCGGCCATGTCGACGCGCAGAATGTTCGCCAGAGCGGCGGCATCGACGGCGTCGCACTTCTTCCGGGCTACGGAATGCCGGTCGGGGTATCGGGCGACCGCTAGCGGGTTGATCGCGAAGACCTGCCGGCCGGTGGCCCGCAGGCGGGCGACGAGAAGCCCGCGAGAGGTCTCGATCGCCACAGGGATCGGGGCTTGCTCGGTGTCGCCGTGCCCGGCCAGCAACCTGGTGAGCTGGGCGAACCCGGCGGCGTCGTCACTGATCCGCAGTTTGGCCAGTTGCTTGCCGCCCGCGTTGACCAAGCGATCGTGGTGATCTGGGACAACCTCAACACCCATCGCACAGCCGGCATGAAGAAGTACGCGGCCGAACACGGTTGGCTCACCGTCTTCCAGTTGCCCTCGTAGATGTCCAGTTCGTGCCGGTTCGTCCAGGACTACTGGCGGCGCTGGGCGCAGAGTGGAGACAAAGTCTGCACGGGTGGCATGATGACCGGCGAGAAGTGCGGTTGGTAGGTGAGTAGGTGACCGACACCCAGGCGACCATCCACTACTCCGCGGTACGACGGCCAAGGACATGGTCGTCGCGAAGAAGACGTCCTGATCCTGCAAGATCAACGGTGACTCCGGCGGTCCGGTGTGCAGCAGCGACAACAGCGGCGGGTTCTTCGACCCGTGCTGGCTGTACTTCACCGACATCGGGCTGGCCAACAGCGCCTTCCCCGGCACGATAGCGAGGTACTGACATGCGCCGCGCCTTTCTCACACCGTTGCTGGCGGCAGCCTTGACCGGATGCTCGCTCCTAGGCCAGGACAGGCCGTGCACCGCGGCCGACGCGGACTCGCAGGTCTCCGCCGTGTGGCGGCCCACCGACTTCGGCGGCCGGGACGCGGCGAGGATCCGGCTGTGCGTGGACAGCACCTGTGAAGAGCGGACATCGGGCAGTCCCGACGACCCGTTCACCTTGCTGTCGGTCCAACTCCCCGACGATATCGGTGCGTCCACCGTGCCGGTGCGGCTCACCGTGACGTCCGCGAAGAGCGGTGACACGGTCGTCGAGGACAGCACCCGGGCCAGGCTGACGGAGCAGCACCCCAACGGCACGTCCTGCCTGCCCACCACTTGGACGGCGACGTTCCGTGCCCACCCCGACAAGGGCCTCACCTCACCCGAGGGCATGAAGCTCCAGGAGTGAGCCCCCTACGCAAGCGCCCGTACCCCCGGCACCACCGGAGGTACGGGCGCTTCGCGCCGTTCTCCCGCCGCATCGTGGCTGGTCCGCCTGAACTGCCAAGGAGACCCAACCCATCCTGAATGCACTGGAGATGGACCTCGGCGGCGTGGGCGTAGCGCAGGACGGCGACGGTGATCTCCGGCAGGTGCTCGGCGGCTGCATCGAGGCGCTGTGCAACCTCGTGCGGTGAGCAGTTCTTGAACGTCGAGGGCTGTCTGGTCGTCGCAGGCCGCGACCTTCACCACGGTCAGGCCCTGTTCCGTCACGTGCACTTCATGGTGCAGCGCCTATATCAGGCCGGGTAGGCGTGGCCCGCCGGCGAGTCGAGTACGGGTGTGAGAACGGGCTGAGGTCTGCTCGCCGATGCGGGGGTGTTCCGAACTGCGGGAGTCTAGTCCGTAAGACGACCTGGTCCTCCCCGCCGACGCGGGGGTGCTCCGACGCCACGCCTTCCTGATCTCTTCTATCGCAGGCGCGCGGCTTCAGTCGTTCGGGAGGCGCCGGCAGCCTTCCGTGCGCTCTGGCCGGACGGTAGGGAAGCCGCACGACGGTCCGCTTCCGGTGAGCCGACATGGACGATCGCCGGCCGTCTCCTGGGGCCGGACACAGCACTGGATGCAAGCGGGTGATTGAGCGTCAAACGCCGTTGTCAGTGCCTCCCCATAAAGTGAAGACATCACTCGGGGAGCCTCGGAGGGGGAGCACAAACGTGTCCGCAAACAAGATCCAGCACAAGGTGAATCACGTCGCGCTGGTAGTGGACTGTTCGGGTTCAATGCGTCCGCACCAGAGTCAACTCATTCGGGTCGTGGACGAGTTCGTGGCGGGGTTGAAGGCCGAGTCGGACAGCCTCGGCCACGAGACACGGATCAGCCTCTACTCCTTCGACCACAAGGTGGAGAATCTGGTCTGGGACATGGACGTGAAACATCTGCCGTCCATGCGGGGGCTGTACCAGGTCAACAATGGCGCTACGGCCCTCATCGAGGCTTCTCTGAAATCCCTGGACGACTTGGGCCATATTTGGGAGGAATACGGCGAGCACAGCTTCCTCCAGATCGTCGTGACGGACGGTGAGGAGAACGCCTCCGGCGGCGACAGGCGGCACGACGGCGACATGGCCATCCTTGGCCCCTGGCTCGACAAGATCGCGGCGAAGATGAGCGGGCTTCCGGGCCACTGGACTTCCGCGATCCTCGTTCCGAACTCCCTGGCCAAGCGCACTGCCCAGAACTACGGTTTCCCGGCCGGGAACATCGCCATCTGGGATGCGGATTCCCAGAAGGGTGTCGAGGAGGCGATCGGCACCGTGCGCGCTGCCGCCACCAGCTTCCTCCGTGGGCGAGAGCAGGGGGTACGCGGCACGAAGAACCTGTTCGCCGTCGGCCAGGACATATCGGTTGACGATGTGCGGGTGAATCTCGAACCGATTCCGGCTGACAAGTACCGGCTCCTGAAAGTCGACCAGGAGGTCGAGATTCGCCCCTTCGTCAACTCGCATCCGGGCGTGACGTACGAACGTGGTTCGTGTTACTACCAGCTGGGCGCCCGGGCTCAGGTTCAGCAGAACAAGGAAGTCATCGTGGTCGAGAAGGACACCGACCGCGCCTATACGGGCGACGCGGCACGCAGCCTTTTGTTCGGTACGGATGTCCAGGGGACCGTTTCCGTGAAGGCGGGGAACAACCCCAAGTTGGAGGTGTACGTGCAGAGTCGTTCGGTGAATAGGAAGCTCAAGCCGGAGACGCGTCTGCTCATTTTGCTCTGAAATCAATGAGCGCACAGCGGGGTGGTCCGGGAGCAGCCTGCCCCCACTGCTCGACACCGCCGTGAGCAATAGATGTCGCCCTGTGTGGTCACTGGCGGCACGGGGCGGCGCGAAGGCCGGGGGTTGTTCACAGACACTGACAGCGACGCCTGTCTCGCATTCTGGCGAAGTGGGTGGCCCTGGCGCCTGCACCAGCCCAAAGGGGCAGGAACGTTGTGCACGTTCGGCTGTACCGACCGGCCGGTGCACGTTCCGGTGTACGCCGACAGGGAGTGCCGACCTGACGCGCGAGCAGCATCCTCCCCGCCGACGCGGGGAGGGGCCAGGTGACGCACGAGGTCCGACAAGCGGACCTGCGTCTTCCACGGCACCGTCGCCGTCGCCGCGATCTGGCTCTGGCTTCGTCCATGAGTCGCCGGACAGAACCTGGCGGTGAGGCGCTCGAAAACCGGTGGAACAGCGCCGCTGTGCGCCATTACCGTGCTGTCGATCCGAGTCGTCTAGTCAAGGACACGCCGTTGTACACCCTGTGAGACCTCCCGAGCGCTGAATCGTCGCGCGTCGCACATGTGCGCCGCGCTCCTTTTTGCTGCGGACTTCTCACTGAAACCGGTGTACTTCTGTGCTCGAAAACTGGGTGGTCGTGCCCACCTGCCTGCCGCTCGTTCTCCGCCGTTGCCACGCGTGCGCGTCCGAGCGCTTCCGGGCAAGCGGTAAATTTCGCGTCAATGCAAACCACAAGCTCATCGACGCCTGGCTCCTCGCGCTCTGCACCGCTTGCGGGGAAACTGTAAAGCTCACGGTCCTGGAGCGGTGGAATGTGCGCTCCATACGACCTGAGCTGTTGGACCGGCTGCATGGCAACGACCCTGGCCTGGCAGCTGAGCTGCTCCAGGATCCGGTCGTGCGGCGCCGTAATCGCATCGCCCTCGACTGGGACAACGCCTGGCGCCTCGACACCGGCGCATCGGATCACCTGGACTGCGAGGTGATCGACGTCTCGGTCCGCTTTGCGGCACGGATCCCTGTCCGGCCGGTGCGACTGATCGCTGAAGGTTGCGGTCTTTCGCGGGCCGAGGTCGAGAGACTGATCACGGAGGGGAAACTGGTTTCGGCAGTCCGGCTGAGCGGCAAGCTCTCCGGCAACTTCACCTTCACGCTTAAGCGCTGATCCCTCCTCGGGACCATGGGCCTGTCCGGCAAGATCCGCCGGACAGGCCCATGGTCCTCCCCGCCGGCATGGGGTGGCCGGTGTGGGTCGTGGCGGGCGTCGTCCTGCTGGCGCTGGTCGGAGGGGGCAGCTGATGGGCTTTTCGGGATGGCGGGAACTCGATCTCGGACATCGGCTCTGCCCCTGGCGAGCAGTTCCTGGTTCGCGCGGCCGCCTCCGACTTCGGGGCCCGGCACCGGGACTCGGTCGGCAAGATCGTGTGGGCGACCGTTCCCCGGACGCCCCTGCCCGTCGGCTCCTTGACGGCCGGCGCTTCAGCTGTCGGCTCTTCGGTCGGGTGACTCGAGACGGAGTCGCCGACGCGCAGTGCATCGGACCGCCGTCATCGCAACTCGTCGAGGGCCCGACGGCAGGCGTCCGGGTTCTCCCGCCAGTAGAGCCAGCTGCTCCCGTCCGTCAGGACTGCGGCGAGTGCGTCCTCCGGGGAGAGGCGCTCACGTCCCACGATCTCGCGAACGATCACGGTCGCAGCCGTCAGTCCGTCGCTGCCGCCCTCGCAGAGATGCCCGAGGGCGGACTCGGGGTGGTCGGCGGCCGTTGCGCGGGTGGACTCCACCAGCGGCTGCAGCCACCGGGCCCACCGGCTGTAGCCGTCCTCTCCCGGTCGCTCCGCCGTCTCCAGGAGCGGTCCGAGCGCGCGGGCGAGGCGCCCCCGATAGCTTGACGCATCCTCCGTGACCCAGGGGTGTTCGGCTGTGAAGTGAGGCCAGCCAGTCTCCACATCCAGGTCATCGAGCCACCAGGTACCGGCAGGCCTCACCCCATCCGCGCCGCTGAGCACGAAGGCGTCCCGCACCAGTTCGTAGGACGGCGGGGTGTGTTCCGCCAGCAGGACCGCGTCGTACAGGTCCTTGCCCTGCGGATAGGCGTCGGTGACCAGCCACAGCAGCTTCCAGGCCAGCGACAGGGCGGGGGAGACGGCCGGTACCCGGCAGCCGGGACCGTCACCCAGCGGCCGGAGCCCGGTGAGTTCGGCCGGGGTCGGCAGGGCCTCGTTGAACACCACATCCAGCTGTACGGTGCCACCGGGAATCCCCGACGCAGTCCACGGCAGGAGCATGCGGCGGCCCGGAACCCGGTCGTACGTCCAGATCTTCTCGGTCACCATGGCGGCCGCGTCGATCCGGACGGCGCCGCGCGCGGCTGCCGCGGCATCCCGGGCGATCGTGTCGAACAGACCCGAGGTCCGCGGTCCGTCCATGGCCCAGTCCTGAGGTACGACGAGGAAGTCCAGGTCGCCCGGATCACGGGCCGCATCCCCGAACCAGGTTGCCATCAACACGCTGCCGCGCAGCACCAGATGGCGGGCCCAGGGGCCCTCCGCGACAGCCGCGAGCACCGTATCGAGCACGGTCCGCCGCGCCCGGTACCAGGCCCGGCCCGTCGCGGCATCCTCGAAGTGCGGCTCCCCGGCCCGGTAGGCGTTGGCGAACTGTTTCAACGCAGGTTCGAAGATCGCCGGGTGATGCATGCCGGCGGAGGCGGGCAGCAGCGTTGCGGGGAGATCCGCGTGCCGCCGTGTCGCGTCGTCGAGGGGCGCATGCGGGATGTGCGGGGAGCCGGCCCACAGCCTCGTCCAGGAGGAGGTGTCGTCGGCGGAGGGCGTCATGGTGATGGCTCCCGAGCAGAGGTGCGGCATGGTCCGCCTTGTCCGAGGCGGCAGTTGACGTTTCGAGCGGCTGTGAGCGCCTCACGACAGCATAGGTTCCCAGGCTGTACGGGCAGTTCCCCGGGCCGGCGCCAGCACCCGTGCCGGAGCGATGGGAGCCGGCCTCGGAACGGCCGAAACTGGCTCCGGCGACCTGCTTGTCGTAGTCGCGCGTGCGCGAACCATTGACACTCTCCCCGACCCCTCACTACGGTCACGCCAGAATTTCGAACGGGTGACGAAATATCGAACGCCCTAGGAGCTATAGGAGTTACGCGAGCCTCAGGAGCAACCGCCTTGCCGTTCAAGGGGATCGGCTGATCGTCCGGCAGTCACGAATGGGCACGCTCAGCGATTCGAACCTTGTCCGATATACCGAACGCTCGATGGGGTCCACTCCCTGTCGGGCCAACTTCCGCCGTTTCCCTCGTACTCCGGAGGACCGATCATGCGCACGACCCGTACGCGTACTGCAGCAGCCGCCCTGACAGCCGTTGCGCTGTCCCTCTCACTTGCCGCCTGCGGGCAGAGCGGCGCCGGCGGCAGCAAGGAGGAGAAGGCGGGTGGTAAGGGCTCCACCATCGGTATCGCCATGCCGACCAAGTCGTCGGAGCGCTGGATAGCCGACGGCCGCAACATGGTCGCCGAGTTCAAGAAGCTCGGCTACAAGACCGATCTGCAGTACGGCGAGGACGACGTCGACCAGCAGGTCTCCCAGATCGAGAACATGATTACCAAGGGTGTGGACGTCCTGGTGATCGCGGCGATCGACGGCCGGGCGCTGAGCGACGTCCTGCGGCAGGCGGGGGAGCAGAACATCAAGGTCATCTCCTACGACCGGCTCATCCTCGGCAGCCCGGACGTCGACTACTACGCCTCCTTCGACAACGAAAAGGTCGGCGAACTCCAGGCTGGTTACCTCGTCGACAAGCTCGGCCTGAAGTCCGGCTCCGAGAAGGGGCCCTTCAACATCGAGCTGTTCGCAGGATCGCCGGACGACAACAACACGCGGTACTTCTTCCAGGGCGCCTGGAAGACCCTCAAGCCGTACATCGACAAGAAGCAGCTCGTGGTCCGCAGCAAGCAGACGAAGCTGGACCAGATCACCACCCTGCGCTGGGACGGCGGCACGGCACAGAAGCGCATGGACGACCTGCTGACCAGCGCCTACTCGTCGGCCGAAGTGGACGCCGTACTCTCCCCGTACGACGGCATCTCCATCGGCATCATCTCGGCGCTCAAGTCGGACGGCTACGGCACCAAGTCGAAGCCCTACCCGGTCGTCACCGGCCAGGACGCCGAGGTCGCGTCCGTGAAGTCGATCATTGCGGGACAGCAGACCCAGACCGTGTACAAGGACACCCGGGCTCTGGCCAAGCAGGCGGTCCAGATGGCCGACGCCGTACTCCACGACAAGAAGCCCGAGGTCAACGACACCACGACGTACAACAACGAGAAGCGTGTCGTGCCGTCCTTCCTCCTGGACCCGGTCAGCGTCGACAAGACCAACTACCAGGCGGAGCTGGTCGATTCGGGTTACATCAAGGAGAGCGACCTCCGATGACCGTGCCGGTCCTCGAAATGCGGTCCATTGTAAAGACCTTCCCCGGCGTCAAGGCGCTCTCGGACGTCTCCCTGACCGTCGCGGAGGGCGAAGTGCACGCCCTCTGCGGGGAGAACGGTGCCGGTAAGTCGACCCTGATGAAGGTTCTCAGCGGAGTGCATCCGCACGGGAGCTACGAGGGCGAGATCCGATTCCGCGGCGAGCGCTGTGCGTTCAAGGACATCCGTGCCAGTGAGGCACGCGGGATCGTGATCATCCACCAGGAACTCGCCCTGGTGCCGTACCTCTCCATCGCGGAGAACATCTTCCTCGGCAACGAACACGCCAACCACGGCTTCATCAGCTGGAACGAGACACTGCGGCACGCCGCCGCCCTCCTGGAACGGGTCGGGCTGCGTGAGCACCCGCAGACCAGGGTCGCGGACATCGGGGTCGGCAAACAGCAGCTCGTCGAGATCGCCAAGGCCCTCGCCAAGAAGGTCGAACTGCTGATCCTCGACGAACCGACCGCCGCACTCAACGACGAGGACAGCGCTCAGCTCATCAGCCTCATCAAGGAGCTGAAAGGGCAAGGGATCTCCTCGATCATCATCTCGCACAAGCTGGGCGAGATCGCGGCGGTCGCCGACTCGGTCACCGTCATCCGCGACGGCCGCACCGTCGAGACTCTCGATGTGCACGCCGAGGCGACCACCGAGGACCGCATCATCCGCGGCATGGTCGGACGCGACCTCGACCACCGCTTCCCCGAACGGACCAGGTACGAGGGCGATCCGGGCACCCACCCTGCCCTGGAGATCCGCGACTGGACCGTGCACCACCCCATCGACCAGCACCGCAAGGTCGTCGACCGGGCCCACGTCGAGGCCCGGCGGGGCGAGATCGTGGGCATCGCCGGCCTGATGGGCGCGGGGCGCACCGAACTGGCGATGAGCGTCTTCGGACGCAGCTACGGCCACAACATCAGCGGCAAGGTCTTCAAGGACGGTAAGGAGATCCGTACCCGCACCGTCCCGGAGGCTGTCCGGCACGGCATCGCCTACGTCACCGAGGACCGCAAGCAGTACGGCCTCAACACCATCGACACCATCGGCCGCAACATCACCCTCAGCGCCCTGGACAAGGTGGCGCGGCGCGGAGTCGTCGACGAGCACGAGGAGACCCGGGTCGCGGAGTCGTACCGGAAATCCATGAACATCAAGGCCCCGACCGTCTTCGAGCAGGTCGGCAGGCTCTCCGGCGGCAACCAGCAGAAGGTCGTCCTCAGTAAGTGGATCTTCGCCGGACCTGATGTGCTGATCCTCGACGAACCCACCCGCGGCATCGATGTAGGCGCCAAGTACGAGATCTACACCGTCATCGACCGGCTCGCCGCCGAAGGCAGAGCAGTCGTGCTGATCTCCTCCGAACTGCCCGAACTCCTCGGCATGTGCGACCGCATCTACACCATGTCGGCCGGCCGGATCACCGGCGAAGTCCCGCGTGCGGAGGCCACCCAGGAGGTCCTGATGCGCCATATGACCAGCGACAAGAGGTAGCAGGAAATGTCCCAGGCCCCCACCGAGACCCCGCAGCGCCCGACGCCGGCCACAGCGGCAGTGCCCGCGGCCACCGGCACCCTCCTCCTGGACGCGGCCCGCCGCAACATGCGCCAGTACGGGATGCTCATCGCCCTCGGACTGATCGTCGTGCTCTTCGAGATATGGACCGACGGCGTCCTTCTCAAGCCGAACAACGTCACCAATCTGGTGCTCCAGAACAGCTACATCCTCGTCCTGGCCATCGGCATGATGATCGTCATCATCGCCGGCCACATCGATCTGTCGGTCGGCTCGCTGGCCGCCTTCGTCTCCGCCGCCTGCGCCGTGATGATGGTCGAGCAGGATGTGCCATGGGTCCTGGCCCTGGTCCTCGCCCTCGTCGTCGGAGCGGTCGCCGGAGCATGGCAGGGCTTCTGGATCGCGTACGTCGGCATCCCGTCGTTCATCGTCACGCTGGCCGGAATGCTGCTCTTCCGCGGCGGCACCCAGATCCTTCTCGGCAGCCGCTCGCTCGGTCCGTTCCCCGAAGGCTTCCAGAAGATTTCCACCGGCTATCTCCCGGAGGTCGGTCCGCACACCAACTATCACAATCTCACCCTTCTCATGGGCCTCGGACTTCTGGCCTTCGCCCTGATCCAGGAGGTCCGCGACCGGCGGCGGCAACAGCGGTACGGACTCGATGTCCTGCCCAGGAACCTCTTCCTCGCCAAGTGCGTGGCCATGGGCGCGGCAGTACTCGCCTTCACGATGACCCTGGCCAGCTACCGCGGCGTCCCGGTCGTCCTGCTCCTGCTCGCCGTACTGCTCATGGGCTTCGGCTACGTCATGCGCAACGCGATCGTCGGACGCCATGTGTACGCGCTCGGCGGCAACCGGGCAGCAGCGAAGTTGTCGGGAGTGAAGGACCAGCGCGTCACCTTCTTGGTATTCGTGAACATGGGGGTGCTCGCCGCCCTCGCCGGCATCGTCTACGCGGCCCGCCTCAATGCAGGCGTCCCTCAGGCCGGCACCAACTTCGAACTGGAGGCCATTGCCGCCGCGTTCATCGGTGGCGCCTCGATGAGCGGAGGCGTCGGCACGGTGTTCGGCGCCATCATCGGCGGCCTGGTGCTCGGTGTACTCAACAACGGTATGTCGCTGGTGGGCATCGGCACCGACTACCAGCAGGTCATCAAGGGCTTTGTCCTGCTTGCCGCGGTCGGGTTCGACGTCTACAACAAACGCAAGGCCGGCTCCTGACCGTCGCTGCCGCTCGGCAGAAGTCACGCCCACGCAGGACCAGGAACCAGCAGGCTCTCGTCGCCGGCGCAACTGCCCGGCGACGAGAGCCTGAACCATCGGGCGCACACCTGCGCAGTCATTGGCATGGACCTGACGATGGCACTGCATTACAGTCTGTCGCGGCACACTCTGAGAGCGCTCTCAGGTGAGAGGTCTCGGACGCCTGCTGTTCCTCCCCCACCAATGTCGGAACAACAGAAGGGTCCATTCCCTTGAGACGTACAACAGTGTTACGCACCGGTCTGTCCGCCATACTTCTGCTCGGAGCCTGGGCAGCGGCGGGCATCGCCCCCGCCTCTGCCGCAGACGCCCCTTCCGCCGCATCCACGACCTCCATCGCCAAGGCGCCGGCCTCGGCCGGCCTGCTCTCCGCGATGCAGGAGGACCTGGGTCTGACGGCGAGCCAGGCCAAGGCACGTCTGACCGCGGAGAAGGCGGCAACGGCCGTACAGGGAAAGGCTCGACGGGCGGCAGGGCCGTCGTACGGCGGTTCCTGGTTCGATCCGGCAACGGGCAAGCTCACGGTCGCCGTCACCAGTGACAAGAAGGCTGGTGCCGTACGCGCGACCGGCGCGGCAGTCCGGCTGGTGGCCCACAGTGCGCGTCAGCTCGATGCGGCCAAGGCGGAGCTCGACGCGCGCTTCGCGCCCGACGGTGTCGCCAGCTGGCACGTCGACCCGAAGGCCAACCGGGTCGTGGTGAACGTCGTTGCGTCGTCGGAGGATGACAACGATGTCCGCGCGTTCGTCGAGCAGGCCCGCAAGGCCGGACCGGTGCTCGTGCAGCGGACGTCCGAGGCACCGAAGACCTTCTCCGCCGGGACGGTCGGCGGCGACCCGTACTACACGGGCAACGTGCGGTGTTCCATCGGCTTCTCCGTGTACGGCGGTTTCGTCACGGCCGGTCACTGCGGTCAGCCGGGCGCCGGGGTCAGCGGATGGGACGGCTCGTACATCGGCAACTTCCAAGGGTCCTCCTTCCCGGGCGACGACTATGCCTGGGTCAGTGTGGGCAACGGCTGGTGGACCGTGCCGGTGGTCCTCGGCTGGGGCACCGTCTCCGACCAGTTGGTCCGCGGCTCCGCGGTCGCTCCCATCGGCGCCTCCATCTGCCGCTCCGGCTCCACATCCCACTGGCACTGCGGGAATGTGCTGGCGACGAACGAGACCGTCAACTACAGTCAGGGCGCCGTCTATCAGATGACCAAGACGAGCGTGTGCGCCGAGCCGGGCGACTCGGGCGGCTCGTTCATCAGCGGCGACCAGGCACAGGGCGTCACTTCGGGCGGCTGGGGCAACTGCAGCAGTGGCGGTGAGACCTGGCACCAGCCGATCAACGAGATCCTCAACCGGTACGGGCTGACGCTGCACACGGCCTGACGGCTCCGGCAGTACGGCGGCGACACGTCGGCGGAGTCGTACGCCATGGTCCCCGTCGACTCCGTGCCCCGTCTCCGAGGCCTGCCGCGACAGACTCTCCACCGAGTCCTGTCGCGGCAGGCCTTTCGTGCGAGGAGCCGGTCGGACCCCAGCACCAACCTCACGAAAGCCTCCCGCACAGTCACGGGCTGAACAGACCGGCCCGACCAGCCGGAACCGATGTCGCCGTCGTGTCGGTCGCAGGGCACATTTTTTATGAGGCTATAAACAGTGTTGTTCTGTACTAGGGTTGGTTTCATCGGCTGATCGACCGACTGAGTCAGCCGGATGCGCGGGCGAGTGGGGAGGGGCTTGATGCTGGCTGTGGATGTGAGGGCCTCGCTCCGTGCCGGCCGGACCGTTGAGGACGGTGCCGCCCGCTGGTGGCGTTTCTCGGCCCAGACCGTCGCCCGGCACGGCGACTTCCTGCTGGCCTTCGTCGACGGCGGGGTCTGTGTCGGTGCGTATCGGATCCTCGATTCTGCGCCCGATGCCGGCGAGGGCGGCAAGTACACCTTCGACCTGACTCCGGCCGCCCGCTTCCAGTGGGCTCTGGGGCAGCGGCTCCCGTTGCCCCCAGGGCGCAATCCCGCCCGTATTCTCACAGGCCAGCACCTGCGCGAGTTCCTGGACGCGGCCCCCTACCGCCCTTCCGGCAGCGACCGGGACTGACACCGAAGGAGCAAGCGCCGTATGGCCAGCAAGCCCGACCCCGTCGACGCCCTGCTCAAGTCCGGGCCGCGCCGCACTCAACTGCCCGAGCCCGCCGAGCGGGCGCGCCTTCGTACCGGCTACGGGCTCACTCAAGCGGAGATCGCCGAAGCCCTCGACGTCACCCGGACGACGGTGGCCGGGTGGGAAGCCGGCCGCAGTGAGCCCCAGGGCGCAACCCGGGCCGCGTACGCGAAGCTGCTGGACGGCATCGCGGCCCAACTGGCCGCCGCAGCCGAAACACCGGCCGCCACCCACGTGCCGACCAGCGCGCCGAGCGCGGCGACGGACAGTGCCGTGACGGGCACGCCCACGGGGCAGCAGGCTTCCGGGAGCAGGAACACTACGGACAGGTCCGCGGGGGCCACGACGGGCAGCGCCGTGCCGTATCGGCCCGCCCCCGAGAGGTCCACCGCCCCCGAGAGCCCCACTGTCTCCAACAGGTCCACCGCCCCCGAGAGCCCCACTGTCTCCAGCAGGACCACCGCCCCCAGGAGGACCACATCCCCCGAGGGGCGACCGACCCCCGCCTCATCCGCCCTGTCGGCCTCCCCCGATCCCCGGTTCATGAACGGACCGCTGGCCGTCCTGGACGGCGACGGATCGGCCTACGCTCTTGGCGGTCTCGTCCTGGACTGCCCGGCCAGGGACATCCCCTCCCTCGTCGACTGGACGCTCGCTGAGGCGAAACTCGGCGCTGCCCGTCTGCATCGGAACGGCAGGGACGCCGACCCCTTGATCGTGCTCACCGCCTCCGCCGCCGCCCGTTTCGGTCTGCCTGCCGAGCTGGCGGACCGCCGCACGCTGCGTCTGCCTGAGGACCACAAGGTGGTCAAGCGGATTTCAAAGGCGGGGTGGCGGTTGACGCGGCGTGGGTTCGGACCGTGGGTGCGCGTCTACCGTCCGGTTCAGGGTGGTCGACGTCAGTGTGTGCAGCTGGCGATCCTGCCGTGGGACGCACTGGATTCCCGAGCCTGGGGCGGTGCCGATCAACTCCAGCCGGCCGCGCTGGCCCAGGTGCTGGGCACGTACGCGGCCCGCGTGATCACTCCGTGTGGCTCGGCGGCGGTGGCTGGGCTGGAGCTGATGACCGCGCTGCGTCCGCCGACTCGTGCGGTGCTGGACGAGGCGTCAGGCGGGTGGACTTCGGGGCCCGTGCCGGGTTCGCTCACCCACCCGGTCGACCCGGCGCCGCCGGAGGCACCGGATGAGCATCCCGTGGTTGTCACGCTGTACCCCCATGGCCATGTGCGTACTCACGACGAGGTCCTGGACGAGGAAGCGTTCGACTGGTTCCGTGATCCGCAACTGCTCACTGACGGGGAGTGCGTCAAGAGTTTCGCGGTCGGCATCGACGTGAACACCGCCTTCCTCGCCGCCGCGAACCGCCTGATCGTCGGTCTCGGAGAACCGGTCCACGTCACCACACCGGTCTTCGACAAGAAGGTGCCGGGCTGCTGGCTGGTCGATCTCTCCGAGATCGCCCTGGATCCGCGCCTGCCGTCACCGTTCACCCCGCACGGCGTCCCACCCACGGGCCCCGCCTGGTACGCGACACCCACCGTCGCGTACGCCGCCGAACTCATCAGTACGCAGGGTCTCGACGCACGGATCCAGCCGACCGAGGCATACATCCGCCCGGAGGCCGGCCCGTACCTGGATCCCTGGTACAAAGTCCTGGCCGAGGCGTACAAGGAGACCATGGCCGACCTCGGTGTCGGTTTCGGGATGGCGGAGGACGAATTCCTGACCGCGATGGAGCACCACAAGCAGTCCGACCCGGGACTGGTGGCGGTGCTGTCGGCGATCAAGGCGACGGTCAAGGGAGGGATCGGGAAGCTGAGGGAGCGCCCGCAGGGGGCGAAGTACCGCTCGGGCGAGCCGTGGTCCGCCCTGGCACGCCCGACCTGGCGGCCCGACATCCGCGCCGCGGTCATCTCGACGGCCCGGGTGAACATGCACCGCAAGATGGTCAAGCTGGCCACGGCGGCCGATCTGTTCCCGATCGCGGTCCTGTCGGACTGCGCTGTGTATCTGTCCGACGGACCCTCGCCGCTGGACTTCCTGCCGCGCACCCCCGACGGCAGGCCGCTGCCCGGTGGATTCCGCCTCGGGGTGAGCCCCGGCATGGTCAAACACGAAGGCACCCAGGACCTGATGTGGGCCGTCAAGATGCTCGACCAGGGCCACAACCCTGCCCGCCACATCAAGGGCACCGACGCCGCGGCAGACGGAGAGTAGGACACCCGGATGGGGAAGATCGGCGACAGCCTGGAGAGGGCCGAGGCGGCCTCGTTCACCCGCCCGCTCCCGAAGACCGCTCCGGCACAGATGCGCTTCCTGGTCAAGAGTGAGAGAGGCTCGACCCGGGCGGCAGCCGACCGCCTGGGTGTCTCCCAGCGCACGGTCGAACGGTATCTGACGGGTCAGTTCAAGCACCCGCGCAGAGACCTCGCCGCCCGGCTCGCCGCCGAAGTCCGCCGGGCCTGGCAGCCCCGTGTGCGCGAACGGGCCCAGAAGCAGGCGGCCGCCACGGGCGGCATCGTCGTCGAGACCCGCGCCCGGTTCGGCTTCACTGCTGCCCCGGGCAGCACGGATGACGGCCGTATCCGCCGGATCACCCAACATCTCCCAGCTGCGTATGCGGCACGGCTGTTCGACGCCCGGCAGACCGGCGCCTCCGAACAGCAGCTGCGCACCATCGTTGCCGAAGGTCTCCAGGAGATCTACTTCAAGGACGGGGGACGCCGGGCCGACGACCTACTGGTGGAGTTCACCGACATCGACTACGTCGAGCTTGAGTACTGACGCCGCGCTGTATCCCTCATCACCCTCAGGGCTTGTGACTTACCACTTCATCTGCCGAGTGAGCAGTTGACCTGGCGGGGCCGAGCGCTCTGGTTGGTGAGCTGAGGAATGCGGCTGGTGAGCGGGTTGATCTCTGTTTGGCGACGGTACCTGCGGATGTCGTTGCAGAGTGCATAGGATCGCCGGCATGGCACTGCGACCTGTTCAGGTGAACATAAAGGCTCTTGATGACTCGGCGGTCGGCCGGTTCTGGGCGGAGGCGCTCGGCTGGGGTGTTTCCAGCGAGGGTCCCGGCGTGACCAACGTTGAACCCGGCGGCGGTTTCGTCTGGCCGGACCCGGTCGCCGTCTGCGTCGACGTCGTTACCGTCCCGGAACCCAAGACCACAACAAAGAACCGTGTGCACCTCGATCTTGCCACCACCTCTGCGGTCCATCAGGCGGAGTTGGTCGCGCGCCTCCAGGCTCTCGGTGCGACGCCCGCCCACGTGGGCCAGGGCGACGTGCCGTGGACGGTCCTCGCCGACCCGGAGGGCAACGAGTTCTGCGTGTTGGAGCCTCGGGAGATCTACCGGGACACGGGGCCGATTGCCGCGGTGGTGGTCGACTGTGCGGATCCGCGGGCCATGGCCCGGTTCTGGGGCGAGGCGATGGACTGGACCCTGCACGAGGTGACTGACGATCATGCGGTGTTGCGCTCTGCCAAGGGTGTCGGCCCGTATCTCGAGTTCCTTCGCACGCCCGGCGGGAAGTCCGTGCCGGACCGCGTTCATATTGACCTGCTGCCGTACCCCGGTGACGATCTGGAGGCGGAGGTGGCCCGGCTGCGGGCCCTCGGCGCCACCGACCTCGACCTCGGCCAGGGTGACGTCCCGTGGAGGTGCCTGGTCGACCCGGAGGGCCACGAGTTCTGCGTCCTCGCCCCGTCGTCCTGACACGGATTGACGACACCCCGACACGCGAGCTTCGTGTGCTCATGCGCCCTGACCCCGGGCGGGCTGGGCTGCGGTGTCTCGGTCGATTCGGGCACCCCTCGGCCACACGATCCGTGACGAGGGACCGCTCGTCGTACCCGTGCACCGTGGGAACCGGTACCGCGAGCCACCGAAGCCCGGCCGCCTCCGCGCGCACCGCCGCTGGGTCGTGGGCTGCCTTCACCATCACGATGCGGCCGTCGTCGAGGGTGACCGTACCGAGGTGCGAGGACAGGCGGCGCTCGGCGTGACCGGGTCGGCCGGTGAAGCGGGTCCCGGTGGCTGCGAGGTGGGACATGACGCTCAGAGTGGGGCGGCCGACCGACGGTTGACGTCGCGCGTCGCACCCTGATCTGCTGCCTTGATCAACGCAGCGAACGCAGATGCCGAGCAGGGGAGCTGAGGCGATGACGCCCTCGCACGCACCGGGCCCGCCGACCGCCGTGGTCGTACAGAACACCAGGAGCGGCGGTCCCGGCCGGGTCGGGGCCTGGCTGCGCGAGGCGGGAATCGGCCTCGAAGTGCTGCGTCCCTACGAGGGTGAGGCCCTGCCCCAAGCGCTCGGCGGCAGACCGCTCCTCGTGCTCGGCGGCGGCTTCCTGCCGGACGACGACGAGCGCGCGCCCTGGCTCCCGGCCACCCGCCGCCTTGTGGCGCAGGCGCTGGACGACGGCACGCCCGTCCTCGGCATCTGCCTCGGTGGCCAGTTGCTCGCACAGGTCGCGGGCGGCAGTGTACGTGCGCGTCACGGGCAGCCCGAGTTCGGCAGCACACAGATCCGGCTGCGCCCCGAAGCCGCCGACGATCCGCTGCTGTACGGGCTCGGCGCGACGGTTCCCGCGATCGAGCGGCACGTCGACGCGATCACCGAACTCCCGCCGGGTGCCTCCTGGTTGGCGTCCAGCGCGGCCTGCCCCCACCAGGCGTTCCGGGTCGGGGCGCGGGCCTGGGGTGTGCAGTTTCACCCGGAGGCGGAGGCCGACGGGATCGCCGGTTGGGACCGGGAGTGGCTGGCCCGGCAGGGCTTCGACAGGGACCGGCTGCACACCGAGGCCGTGGCCGACGAGGGCGCGGCGGTCTCGGCGTGGTCGGTGTTCACGCGGAGGTTCGCTCAGGTGTGCGCGAGGCTGCCGTGACCGGCCGCGGGGCGGGCGCGGATGCGGCGGCTCTGCGCCGCCGTCCCACCGACGCGATGACGCTGGTGAGCACGCCCGCGAGCAGCCCCCAGAACGCGGACCCGATGCCGAGCAGCGTCACACCGGAGGCCGTGGCGAGGAAGGTGACGACGGCCGCCTCCCTTGACGCGGGGTCCGACAGGGCACTGGCCAGGGAGGCCTCGATCGTGGCGAGCAGGCCGACCCCGGCGACGGCCAGGACGAGCGCGTGAGGCATCGCGGTGAGCAGTGAGGCTACGGTCGCGCCGAGCAGGCCGACGCACAGGTAGAAGATGCCCGCCCACACGGCCGCGAGGTAGCGCCGCTGCCGGTCGGGGTGGGCCCCGTCGCCGGTGCAGATCGCGGCGGTCATCGCCGCCAGGTTGATGCCGAACGCCCCGAACGGCGCGAGCACCGCCTGCACGGCACCCGTCCATGTCAGGACGGGCGAGACGGGCACCTCGTAGCCGGACCCGCGCAGCACGGCGACCCCGGGCAGATTCTGCGAGGCCATGGTGATGACGAACAGCGGCACGCCGACGCTGATCAGCACCTTCCAGTCGAACTCGGGAGCCGTGAACACCGGCTGAGCGAGCGACAGTCGGACCCGTTCCAGATGCCAGCCCCCGGTGAGGACGGAGGCGACGACTCCGCCGCCGAGCGCGATGAGGACCGCGTAGCGGGGGAGCAGCCGACGCGCGAGGAGATACAGCACGAAAACCGGAAACGCGATCGCGAAACTGCCGCCCATCTGGGAAAAGAGCCCCGTCCCGAACTCGAGCAGCACACCGCCGAGCAGCGCCGACGCCAGCGGCACCGGGACCTCAAGATCCGCAACATGAGCAAGACTCCCGCGCCGAAGCCGGATCCCGACCAGGCAGGCGTGTTCCTGTCCAACGGGGCCGCAGCCAAGGCCGGGCAGAACCGCTCGATAGCTGACGTCGGTTGGGGGGTGTTCCTGATGATCCTGACGAGCAAGGCTGAGAGTGCCGGCCGGGAGGTGATCGCTGTGGACCCCCGCAACACCTCAAGGCGGTGCCCCGCATGCGGGCTCACCGCGAAGGAGAACCGGCCCACCCAGGAGAAGTTCCACTGCGTAGGCTGCGGCCACCTGGCGCACGCTGACACGGTGGGAGCCATCAACGTTCTACGGGCCGGGCTGGCCCGTCGCGAGGCCAAACCGGCTTAGAGGCCGCACGGATAGGCGGGGCTCATGGGCGGCGCTTCGGGCGGTCGTCCCAGCGGTGGGTGGTCCAGGCCCGGCGGAGCAGGCTACGGACGG